>NZ_JQMV01000003.1:0-685097 GCF_000744885.1 Thermus amyloliquefaciens
CACGGGGCGGTGCGGGTCCTCTTCGGCTATGCCTGGTAACCCAGGCGGGCCAACAGGGCCTCCAGCTCCTCCAGGGAACGGTAGTGGATGACCACCTTTCCCTTCCTTCCCCCCACCACCCTCACCGGCAGGCCCAGGTGCCGGGAAAGCTCCAGGGAAAGGGGGGAGGGTTCCTGGACCTTGCGCTCCCCCCGCACCAGGCGCTCCCGCAAGGCCTCCGCCTGCCGCACGGAAAGCCCCTTATCCAGGATCTCCCTCAGGCCCCAAAGCCGGTCCTCGGGCTCCAGCATGAGCAAGGCCCGGGCGTGGCCCGCGCTGATGCGCCCCTCCTCCAAGGCCTGAAGCACCTCCTCTGGCAGGTGCAAAAGCCTCAGGGCGTTGGCCACCGTGGAGCGGGCCTTGCCCACCCGCCTGGCCACCTCCTCCTGGGTAAGGCCCAGGTCCAAGAGGGCCTGGTAACCCCGGGCCTCCTCCAGGGGGGTGAGGTCCTCCCGCTGCAGGTTTTCCACCAGGGCCACCTCCATGGCCTCCTGGTCGGTGAGGTCGCGGATGACGACGGGGACCTCCCTTAGGCCCGCCAGCTCCGCCGCCCGAAGGCGCCTCTCCCCGGCCACCAGCTCGTACCCCTCCCCCTTGGGGCGCACCAAGAGGGGCTGGAGAAGGCCCTTCTCCCGGATGGAGGCGGCCAGCTCCTCCAGGCCTTCCTGGGAAAACCTCCTCCGCGGCTGGTGGGGATTGGGCCGGATGGCCGAAAGGGGGAGGCGGACCACGCCTCCGGTTCCCTTGGGCAGGAGGGCCTCGAGGCCCCTTCCTAAGCCGCTAGCCTTCTTGGACACGGGCGATCACCTCCTCGGCCAGGCGGCGGTAGGCGTGGGCCCCAGGGGAGGTGGGCGCATGCTGGGCGATGGTCCTGCCAAAGCTGGGGGCCTCCGCCAGGCGCACGTTGCGGGGCACCACCGTCCAGAACACCTTCTCCCCGAAGTGGGCCCGAAGCTGGGCCTCCACCTGCTGGGACAAGAGGGTGCGGCCGTCGTACATGGTGATGAGGATGCCCAGCAGGCGAAGGCCCGGGTTCAGCCGGGTGCGCACCTCATCCAGGGTGGAGAGCAACCCCGCCACCCCTTCCAGGGCGTAATACTCCGCCTGCACCGGGACCACCACCCCATGGGCCGCCGCCAGGGCGCTCAGGGTAAGGGCGGAGAGGCTGGGTGGCACGTCCAGAAGGGTGATCTCGTACCCCTCGTCCCGTAAGGCCTCCCCCAGGGCCGTGGGCCTTTCCAGGAGTTCCACCGTGGCCCCCACCAGCTCCGGGGTGGCCGGTAGGAGGGAAAAGCCGTCCACGGAATGCACCAAGGCCTCCAAGGGCTCCCCTTGCAAGAGCTGGTACACCCCACGCTCCGGCCTAAGCCCCAGGCCGCTGGTGGCGTTCATCTGGGGGTCCAGGTCCACCAAAAGCACCCTCTTCCCCATGCGGGCCAGGTAGGCGGCCAGGTTGATGGCGGTGGTGGTCTTACCCACCCCCCCTTTCTGGTTCACCAGGGCGATCCGCCGCAACACCTTGGACCCTAGCATAAAGGATTTTTCCCGGGCACCCCTGGGCGCCGGGGATACCGGCTTGGGGTGGGAGCCTCCTTGGCCATCACCACCAGGTTCCGCTCCTCCTGGGCCACGGGAAGCACCAAGGTGTGGACGGTGACCGAGCCTCCTCCAAGGAGGGCCAGGGCCCTGGGCAAAGGCTCCAACTCCTCCACCACCCTCGGCCCCTTCTGGGCCACCATGTACCCCCCCAGGGCCACGAAGGGAAGGCCCAGTTCCGCCAAGACGCAAAGGGGGGCCACCGCCCGGGCCACCACCCGTCCGTAGGCCTCGCGGTGCTGGGGCAGGTGGGCCAACTCCTCCGCCCGGCCCCAAAGGGGGTGGGCCCCCTTCAACCCCAGGGCCTCCACCGCCTGGGCCACAAAGGCCACCTTCTTTTTGGTGGCGTCCAGGAGGGTGACCTCCAGCTCCGGGCGCACGATCTTCAGGGGAAGGCCGGGAAACCCCGCCCCCGTGCCCAGGTCCAGGACCCGCAAGGGACCCTCCCACAGGGGCAGGGCCAAGAGGGTTAAGGAGTCCAGGAAGTGCTTGACCACCACCTCCTCCTCGGTGCGCAAGGCGGTGAGGTTGGTGCGCCGGTTGGCCTCCACCAGGAGGTCGTGGAGGCGGGAAAAGGCGGGAAGGTGGGCCTCGAGGTCCAACCCCAAGGCCTTAGCCCCTTCCAGAAGGAGCTGGACGCCCTTAGGGCTCAAGCCCATTCCCGCCCCCTATGTTTCACGGGAAACATCCCCCTCTAGTGGGCAAGCACCTTCAGGTGCACCAATAGGGCCGTGAGGTCCGAATCCCGGATCCCGGGAACCCGGGCCGCCTCCGCCACCGTGCGGGGCCTCACCCGGGAAAGCTTCTCCACCGCCTCCCGGGAAAGGCCGGGAACCCGGGGAAACTCCAGGCCCTCGGGTATGCGGAAGGCCTCCAGGTCCCTCAGCTTCTCCCGTAGCCGCTCCTGCCGCTCAATGTACCCCGCATACTTGGCCCTCACCTCCACCTGGTAGGCCTCCTCAGGGCTCAAGGGAACCGGCGGGGGGAAGCGCTCCGCCAAGGCGCAGTAGCTGTTTTCCGGGCGCCTCAGCCACACCAGGCCGCTCACCCCATCCAGGCGCAAGGCCTCGAGGCGCCGGAGCTCCTCGGCCACCCGGCGGTACTTCTCCTCCACCCGCCTTAGATCCTCCCTGGGCCTCAGGCCCCACTCCACCGCCAGGGGCACCAGGCGCTCGTCCGCATTATCCGCCCGGCAGATGAGGCGGAGCTCCACCCGCGAGGTCATCATGCGGTAGGGCTCATCCGTACCCCGGCCCACCAGGTCGTCCACCATCACCCCCACGTAGCCGCTCTCCCGCGGCAGGTGAACCTCAGGAAGACCCAAGGCGAAGCGGGCGGCGTTCAGGCCGGCCAGAAGGCCTTGGGCCGCCGCCTCCTCGTACCCCGAGGTTCCGTTCACCTGCCCGGCAGCGAACAACCCCGGCAGGAAACGGGACTGGAGCCCCCGGGTGAGCTCCGTGGGGTCCAGGCTGTCGTACTCCACCGCATAGGCATAGCGCTGGATCACCGCCCGCCCAAACCCCGGTAGGCTCCTCACCATGGCCTCCTGGAGCTCGGGCGGCAGGCTGGAGGAAAACCCCTGGAGGTACACCTCGCTGGTGGCGAGGCCGTCGGGCTCCACGAAGAGGAGGTGGCTCTCCTTATCGGCGAAACGCACCACCTTGTCCTCTATGGAGGGGCAGTAGCGCGGGCCAACGCCCACGATATCCCCCGCATAAAGAGGGGAGAGGTGCAGGTTTTCCAGGATCAGGCGGTGGGTGCTGGGGGTGGTCCGGGTCTGCCAGGTGGGGAGCCTGGCGGCATGGGGACCGGGGTTTCCGGTGAAGCTTCCCGGGGGGACCTCCGGAGGCACCACCTCCAACTCGGCAAACTCCACGGAATCCGCCCGGATCCTGGGCGGGGTGCCGGTCTTAAAGCGCCGCAGGGTGTGGCCCACCGCCCTCAGGCTCTGGGAGAGGAAGCGTGCGGGAGGCTCCCCTTGCCGCCCCGCCGGCCGGGACCGCCTCCCGTACCAAACCACCCCGCCCAAAAAGGTGCCCCCCGCCACCACCACCGCCTTGGCGGCAATCCCCCGGCCATCCACGGTGCGCACCCCAAGAAGCCTTCCCCCCTCCACCCAGAGGCCCGCCACCTCCCCCCGGATCACCTGGATGGGCCTCTCCGCCAGGATTTCCTGGGCCTTAAGGGCGTAGAGGTCCCGGTCCACCTGGACCCTCAAGCTTTGGACCGCCGGCCCCTTGGACCGGTTCAGCACCCGGGTGTGGATGGCGGTGGCGTCCGCCGCCCGGCCCATAAGCCCCCCCAGGGCGGTGAGCTCCGCCACCAGCTGGCTCTTTCCCGGTCCGCCCACCGCCGGGTTACAGGGCATCATGCCCATGCGCTCGGGGTTAATGGTGACCAGGGCCACCCGCACCCCCAGGGCCGCGGCCGCCCAGGCCGCCTCCAGCCCCGCATGTCCCCCTCCCACCACCACCACGTCGTAGCGCATCCCACCCTCCACTTTACCCAAGGCCTTGGCGTAGAATGTACCTCCGGAAACGCGGGGGGGTAGCCTTGACCCACGAGGCCATCTGGCAACACATCCTGGAGCACATCCGCCGCAACATCACCGAGGTGGAGTTCCACACGTGGTTTGAGCGCATCCGCCCCCTAGGGATCCAGGATGGGGTGCTCCAGCTGGCGGTGCCCACCTCCTTCGCCCTGGATTGGATCAAGCGGCATTACGCGGAGCTAATCCAGGAAGCCCTGGGCCTCCTGGGAGCCCAGCCTCCCCGGTTTGAGCTCAAGGTGGTCCCCAGCGTGGCGGTCCAGGAGGACATCTTCCAAACCGCCCCTACCCCTGAAACCCCCAAACCCAACCTCAACCCCAAGTACACCTTTGAGAACTTTGTGGTGGGTCCCAACAACTCCATGGCCCACGCGGCGGCGGTGGCGGTGGCCGAATCCCCGGGAAGGGCCTATAACCCCCTTTTTATCTACGGGGGCGTGGGGCTGGGTAAGACCCACCTCATGCATGCCGTGGGCCACTCCGTGGCCAAAAGGTTCCCCCACCTGAAGATTGAGTACGTGTCCACGGAAACCTTCACCAACGAGCTCATCAACGCCATCCGTGAGGACCGCATGACGGAGTTTCGCGAGCGCTACCGCTCCGTGGACCTCCTCCTGGTGGACGACATCCAGTTCATCGCCGGTAAGGAGCGCACCCAGGAGGAGTTCTTCCACACCTTCAACGCCTTGTATGAGGCCCACAAGCAGATCATCCTCTCCTCCGACCGGCCGCCCAAGGACATCCTGACCCTCGAGGCCCGCTTGCGAAGCCGGTTCGAATGGGGCCTCATCACCGACATCCAGCCCCCCGACCTGGAAACCCGCATCGCCATCCTGAAGATGAACGCCGAACAACGGGGTTTGCGGATCAGCGAGGAGGTGCTGGAGTACATCGCCCGCCAAGTCACCTCCAACATCCGCGAGCTGGAGGGGGCCCTGATGCGCGCCATCGCCTACGCTTCCCTAAACGGGGTGGAGCTCACCCGGGCTGTGGCCACCAAGGCCCTTTCCGATATCTTCGCCTCCAGGGAGGCGGAGGTGGACCCGCAGGAGATCGTGCGCAAGGTGGCCGAATACTTCTCCCTCCGGCCTGAGGAGCTGCTGGGCGGGGGAAGGCGCAAGGAGGTGGTCCTACCCCGCCAGATCGCCATGTTCTTGGTCCGGGAACTTACCCGCTCCTCCCTACCGGAGATCGGCCAGCTTTTCGGGGGGCGGGACCACACCACGGTTCTTTATGCCATCCAAAAGGTCCAGGAACTTTCGGAAAGCGACCGGGAGGTGCAGAGGCTCCTTCGCAGCCTGAAAGAGGCCCTGTCATGACCCCTGTGGATAACCTGTGGATAACCCTGTGGATAACCCCCCTTTTCCTGTGGATAACCGTGTGGATAACCTGTGGACAACTGACCCCCTTTGGGGGCCTGTGGATAACTGGCCAGTTATCCACAGCTTATCCACAAGCCAAGCCCAGTTATCCACAGGGCTTTTCCACAGGCGGTTTGCCGTTCCCAACGGCCTTCACCGCCCCTTATCCACATATCCACAGCCCCTACTACTACGGCTACTATCCTTTAAAAGTTTTAAAGCTCTCAGTAAAAGCAGTAAGAGGAGGAAGGGAAAATGAAGGTAACCGTTCCTAAAAACCTGTTCACCGAGCGCGTCTCCTTGCTGGAAAGGGTCATCCCCACCCGTAGCTCCAACCCCCTCTTCACCTACCTGGGCCTGGCCCTTTCCCCGGGGGTCTTGACCCTCTTTGGGACCAACGGGGAGGTGGACCTGGAGGTGCGCCTCCCGCTTTTCACCGAGGGAGAAGGTCGGTTCCTGGTTCCAGCCCAGCCCTTCTTCCAACTGGTGCGAAGCCTCCCCGGGGACCAGGTGGAGCTGGATTTTGGCGCCGAGCTTTTTCTCTCCTCGGGCTCCTTCAGCACCCGGCTGAGCCTGGCGCCCGACGAGGGTTACCCGGACCTGCTTTTCCCCAACCCCGAGGGACCCTCGGAGCCTTACCCCTTGCAGACCCTGCTTTCCGTGGAGGAGCTCTACCGGGCCCTTTCCCATGTGCGCTATGCCGCCAGCAACGAGGAGTACCGGGCCATCTTCCGGGGCGTCCAGCTGGAGTTTTCCGAGAAGGGGTTGCGCTCCGTGGCCTCCGATGGGTACCGGTTGGCCCTCTATGGGCTTGCCAAACCCCAGCCCTTCAGCAAGAAGGCGGTGGTGCCCGCCCGCAGCGTGGACGAGATGGTGAGGGTGCTCAAGGCCATGGGGGAGGGGGAGGTGGCCCTGGCCTTAGGCCCGGGCATCCTGGGCTTGGCCGCGGGGGGGCTTGCGGATTCCTCCCAGGGGCAGGTGCGGATGGCGGTTCGGCTTATGGAAGGGGAGTTCCCCGATTACGAGCGGGTGATCCCCAAGGAGTTTCCCCTGAAGGCCACCTTTGAGGTGGAGGCGCTCCGCGAAGCCCTGCGTCGGGTGAGCGTTCTTGCGGACCGGCAAAACCACCGGGTGGACCTCATGTTTGAGGAGGGCAGGGCCTCCCTTTCCGCCGAAGGGGATTACGGGAAAGGCCGGGAGGAGATCCCGGTGCGCCTCGAGGGCACGCCCCTGGCGGTGGCCTACAATGCCCGCTACCTTCTGGAGGCCCTTTCGCCCCTTTCGGGCCAGGCCACCTTGTTCCTCTCCGGCCCCACGAGCCCAAGCCTCCTCCGTCCCCAGGAGGTTGCCCCCGGTATGGTGGGGGAGGGCTACCAGGCGGTGGTGGTGCCCCTTCGGGTGTAAGCTCTTATCCAGGAGGGGCGTGAAGCGCTTCCACAAAGGAGGAACCATGACCACAATCGTCAGCGTGCGGGCGCGTGAGGTGTTGGACTCCCGCGGCTTTCCCACGGTGGAGGCCGAGGTGGAGCTGGAGGGAGGGGCTAGGGGGCGGGCCATGGTGCCCTCCGGGGCCTCCACCGGGACCCACGAGGCCCTGGAGCTACGGGATGGCGGCAAGCGCTACCTGGGCAAGGGGGTCCAGCGGGCCGTGGAGAATGTCAACGAGCGCATTGCTCCCGAGCTCATCGGCCGGGACGCCCTGGACCAGGAAGGGGTGGACCGGGCCATGCTGGAACTGGACGGGACCCCCAACAAGTCCAACCTGGGGGCCAACGCCATCCTGGCGGTTTCCCTGGCCACGGCCCGGGCGGCGGCGGAGGCCCTTGGGCTTCCCCTTTACCGCTACCTGGGCGGGGCCCAGGGGGTGGTCCTGCCCGTGCCCCTCATGAACGTCATCAACGGGGGCAAGCACGCGGACAACCGGGTGGATTTCCAGGAATTCATGCTGGTTCCTGGGGGGGTGGCCAGCTTCTCCGAGGCCTTGCGGGTGGGGGCCGAGGTCTTCCACACCCTGAAGGGGGTGCTGAAGGAGAGGGGCTACAGCACCAACGTGGGGGATGAGGGGGGCTTCGCACCGGACCTGCGGAGCAACGAGGAGGCCATAGAACTCCTCCTCCTGGCCATTGAGCGGGCTGGGTACACCCCTGGGCAGGAGGTCTCCCTGGCCCTGGACCCCGCGGCCAGCGAGCTTTACCGGGACGGCAAGTACCACCTGGAAGGGGAGGGGAGGGTCCTCTCCTCGGAGGAGATGGTGGAGTTTTGGGCCTCCTGGGTGGAGAAGTACCCCATTCGCTCCCTCGAGGACGGCCTGGCGGAGGACGACTGGGAGGGGTGGCGGCTCCTCACCGAACGGCTTGGCGGCAAGGTGCAGCTGGTGGGGGATGACCTCTTCGTCACCAACCCGGAAAGGCTCCGCCAGGGCATCGCGCGGGGCGTGGCCAACGCCATCCTGGTGAAGGTGAACCAGATCGGCACCCTCTCGGAGACCCTGGAGGCCATCCGTCTGGCCCAGCGTTCCGGCTACCGGGCGGTGATCAGCCACCGTTCCGGGGAAACGGAGGACAGCTTCATCGCCGACCTTTCGGTGGCGGTGAACGCCGGGCAGATCAAGACCGGTTCCCTCTCCCGCTCGGACCGCCTTTCCAAGTACAACCAGCTCCTGCGCATTGAGGAGGAGCTGGGGCAGGCGGCGCGCTTTCTAGGCTATGAAGCCTTTTAGGCGCACCAAGATCGTGGCCACCCTGGGGCCCGCCTCCGACTCCAAGGAGACCATCCGGGCCCTGGCGGAGGCGGGGGCGGATGTGTTCCGCCTGAACTTCAGCCACGGCACCCACGAGGAGCACCGCCGGCGGGTGGCTTGGGTGCGGGAGGTGGGGAGGGAGCTGGGCAAAACCTTGGCCCTCCTCCAAGACCTCCAGGGGCCCAAGATCCGGATCGGCCGGTTCAAGGAGGGGCGGGTGGAGCTTAAGGTGGGCCAGCCCTTCGTCCTCACCCGGGCTCCCGTGGAGGGGGACGAAACGCGGGTTTCCATCACCTACAAGGGGCTTCCCGAGGACGTGGCCCCGGGGCAGGCGCTCCTTTTGGACGATGGCCGCCTGCGCCTTCGGGTGGAGAGGGTCCAGGGGGACGAGATCCACACGGTGGTGGAGCTGGGTGGGGTTCTTTCCGACCACAAGGGCATTAACGTCCCGGGTTCGGACCTCTCCCTCCCTGCCCTTTCGGAGAAGGACATCCAGGACCTGGCCCTGGGGGCGGAGCTGGGGGTGGACTGGGTGGCGGTGTCCTTCGTGCGCACCCGGGATGACTTGCTCCTGGCCCGGCACTACCTGGCCCGGCACGGCTCCCGGGCCCGGCTCATGGCCAAGATAGAGAAGCCCTCCGCCGTGTACCGCTTTGAGGAGATCCTCGAGGAGGCGGACGGCATCATGGTGGCCCGGGGGGACCTGGGGGTGGAGATGCCCTTGGAGGAGGTTCCCATCGTGCAAAAGCGCCTTATCCTCAAGGCCATCGCCGCGGGCAAGCCGGTGATCACCGCCACCCAGATGCTGGAGTCCATGGTGCAAAACCCCAGCCCCACCCGGGCCGAGGCCTCAGATGTGGCCAACGCCATCTTTGACGGGACCGATGCCGTGATGCTTTCCGCGGAGACCGCCGCCGGAGCCTACCCGGTGGAGGCGGTGGCCACCATGGCCAGGGTCGCCCGGGCGGTGGAGTCCTCCCCGGAGTTCCTGCAAAAGCTCAACGTGCTCCGCCCGGCCCCCACCCCCACCACCCAGGACGCCATCGCCCAGGCAGCGGACGACATCGTGGAGGCGGTGGAGGCCCGGGCCATCGTGGTCTTTACCGCCACGGGAAGCTCCGCCAGGCGCATTGCCCGGACCCGGCCCCGGGTACCCATTCTGGCCCTCACCCCCAACCCCGAGGTGGAGCGGCAACTGGCCTTGGTCTGGGGCGTTCTCCCCCACCTGGCCCCTGACCCCCAGGACACCGACGACATGGTGCGGATCGCCCTGGAGAAGGTGAAGGCCTGTGGCCTAGCCCAGGTGGGGGAGAGGGTGGTGATCGCCGCCGGGGTGCCCTTTGGGGTGCGGGGGACCACCAACCTCATCCGGGTGGAGCGGGTGAGCTAAGGCCCCCGTGGGCGGAGCCTCCTTACGGGGCATAGAGGGCCAAGGCGCTCACCACCGGCCTTGGGGAGCCCTGGTGGGGGCTTCTCAGCCTACCCTTGACCCAAAGCTGGGCGGATCCTCCCCCGTCCATCCGGAGGGCGTTCCAGGCCCCTAGGGAGAGGAGGGCGCGGGCCAGGACCCCGGGGGTGGTGGGCTCGGAAACCAAGAGCCAAAGCCTCCCCTCCCGGGTCCAGGCCACCGCCGCCTGAGGGGTTACGGCTTGGAGGGGCCTTGGGTCGCGGAAGTTCTCTTGGCCTGGGTCAAAGGCGTACCGGCCCTCCTGGACCAGGAGGGGGCCGGCCTCCAGGGCGTAGCGGAAAGGGGGGTCCAGGCGGCCGTAGAGGCTTAGGGGGTCCCCGGGCTTCAGGGGGAAGGGCGGGGCTCCTTGGGGAAAGGACAGGGCCCAGGCCCCAGGGGGGAGGTCCTGGGGGGCGGGCAGGATGGCCTCCACCTTGTCCCCGCGCACCAGGGCCACCTCTTCCCCTTGCCGGCCCACCCTTCCCGGAACGGTGTGGGCGGTGTAGCGGGCCCGGGAGGCGTTGATGCCCACCCGCACCCTTTCCCCACTTGGCCCGCGCACCACGGCTTCAAATCTGGGTTTTCCCAGGAAGAAACGGAATCCATCCCAGAGGAGGGCCACCCGTCCGTAGGGGTAGGAGACCGTTACCCCGTCCTGGACCCAAAGGCCTATGGGGGTGCCGCTTGGGGGATCGAAATACCCTCCGTTCAAAACCGCAAGGGCGTCCTGGGCAAGGTCCTTGGGCAAGGCCCTCACCCCGGGGCGGCCCACGGGGATGAGCCTTCCCCCTTCCGCCTCCACCAGGTGAAGCCTTAAGGGTTCGGGGGTAAAGGCCCAGACTTCCCGGTAGCGGATCCCGGGGGCCAGGGGCTCCTGCACCTCCGGCTCCAGGGCGTAAAGGTCCAGGACGAGCCGAGGGGGGTTTTCCAAGGGGAAAAGCCGGTAACGGAGGAGCTTACCCTTGGCGAAAAGGCCCAGTTCCGTGCCCGTGGGCAGAAGCCGCACCCTGGCCTCCACTCCCTTGGGCCAAGCCACCTGGAGCGTTCCCGGGGCCAGGTAGGGGAGAAGGAGGGTCAGGCGCTCCTGTCCTTGGGCGTCCTGGGGCGGGCCAGGGTGGGGCTGGGTTAGGTCCAGGACCAGGCGCAGGCCCCGGCCTTGGGGGGCAAACCGGACCCCGGCCTCGGGGGTGCGGAAATAGCCCAAAGACCTCAGGGCCTCGAGGGGAACCTTTTCCCCTTCGGGCGGGGGGAGGGTGGCCTCCCGGGGCTCGGCCCAGCCCACACCCGGCACGTACACGAGCCGCACCCCTTCCCCCTCGTAGACCCAGGCCCCGTTCTCTTCCCGGAAGGAGAGGCCAAAGGTGCCGGCGGGAAGCAGGGTCTGGGCCAAGGAAAGGGAGAGGAAAAGGGAAAGGGCGAGGGTTTTGAACGGGTAAGCCCCAAAAGGCCTCATCCCCCCATGGGACCAGATGGCGGTGAGAGGGTGCTTAGAGGGCGCTTATCCTTTTACCACGATGAGGGGCCTCAGGCGGGCCACCTTTTGGCCAATCCCTGCCCCTTGGACCGCCTCCACCACCACCGAGACGTCCTTGTAGGCCTCGGGCATCTCCTCGTCCACGGTGGCCCGGGTGGCGGCCCGCACCAGGATGCCCCTTTCCGCCAGCTCCTTGATCAGGTTGCGCTCCCGGGCCACCCGTTTGGCCTGGTGGCGGCTCATCTTGCGCCCGGCCCCGTGGCAGCTGCTGCCGAAGGAGACCGCCATGGCCCTTTCCGTTCCCGAAAGCACGAAGGAGTAGCGGCCCATGTCCCCAGGCACCAGCACGGGCTGGCCCACCTTGCGGTACTCGGGGGGGATCTCCGGGTGGCCGGGGCCGAAGGCCCGGGTGGCCCCCTTGCGGTGCACCAGGACCCGCCTCCCCCCGTGCTCCTCAAACTTGGCGTTGTTGTGGGCCAGGTCGTAAAGCACCCTCAGGCCGTGGTCCCTGGGGGTGTACCCCACGGCCTCAAAGGCCTCCCGCACGAAGTGGGCGATGAGCTGGCGGTTGGCGAAGGCGAAGTTGGCGGCGGCGGCCATGGCCTGGAGGTAGTCCTGGCCCTCCGGGCTATGGATGGGGGCCGCCGCCAGCTGCTTGTCCACCAACTCTATGCCGTGGCGAGGGGCAGACCTAAGGAATTTCTCCACGTAATCCTGGCAGACCTGGTGCCCCAGGCCCCGGCTTCCCGTGTGGATGAGGACGGTGATCTGGTTGGGAAAGAGCCCGAAGGCTTCGGCGGTCACCTCGTCGTAGATCTGGTCCACGTATTGGACCTCGAGGAAGTGGTTCCCGCTTCCCAGGGTACCGATCTGGGGGGCTCCCCGTTCAAAGGCCCTTTCCGAGACCTTGTCGGGGTTGGCCCAGGGGAGGCGGCCCTCGGACTCAATGAAGCGCAGGTCCTCCGGATAGCCGAAGCCCCGCCGGATGAGCCAGCCCGCGCCCTCCTTCAGGATTTCCTTGAGCTCTTTTTTGCTAAAGCGCACATCCTTCCGCTCGCTCCCCACCCCCGAGGGGATGAGGCGGTAGAGGGCGTCGGCCAGCTCCTTCTGTCTGGGGAGGAGGTCTTCCAAGGTGAGGGAGGAAACCAGGAGGCGTACCCCACAGTTGATGTCAAAACCTACGCCTCCTGGGCTCACCACCCCACCCGCTTCCGGGTCAAAGGCCGCCACCCCCCCGATGGGGAAGCCGTAGCCCCAGTGGATGTCGGGCATGGCCAGGGCGGGCTCCACGATCCCCGGCAGGGTGGCCACGTTCATGAGCTGTTGCAGGGAAGCGTAGTTTTCCCCCTCGAGGTCCTTTAAAATCTCCTCCGAGGCGAAGAAAACCGCGTCCACCCGCATCTTCCCCTGGCGGGGGATGCGGTAGGTGTAGGGGGCGATCCTTTCAAAGCGCATGGCGCCCTCCAAAAGCAAAAGGCCGGGCTTAAGGGCCCGGGCTATCCTCAATCTAGCCCGGTATGCGGTATGCGTCAAGGCTATGCAGGGCTAAGGGGCCTTGGGGGGTTCGGAGAGGAAGGACCTTGGTGAGCCTCACGCCCTCCATGCCAAGGAGGAACTCCAAGGCCTTGGCCCCCGAGGTATCCACGAACACCCGAAGGAGGATGGCGGCGTCAGCCCAACGCTCGTCCCCTAAGGACTGCACATGGAGGCGTACCCGGTAGAAGGGGCTTGCGGTAAAATCCCCCTGTGCCCGGCTTGGCCTTCGCCCTGGAGACCCATCCCGGCCTCAAGCGGCCCAAGAACGAGGACGCCGTGGGCCACCTCCTTACCCCCTGGGGCGGGGTTTTCGTGGTGGCCGACGGCATGGGTGGGCACCGCACGGGAGAGGTGGCGGCCAAGCTGGCCGTGGAGACCATCCTGGAGCACCTGAAGGAGGCGGAGCCGTCCCCGCGGGTGCTCCTTCACGCCTTGGAAAAGGCCAACGAGCGCATCCACCAGGAGGCCCAGCGCCCGGAGAACCGGGGCATGGGCACCACGGCCACCTGTCTGGTCCTGGACCTGCCCTACGCCCTCATCGCCCACGTGGGGGACTCGAGGGCCTACCTCCTCAGGAAAGGGGAGCTTACCCTCCTCACCGAGGACCACTCCTGGGTGGCGGAGAGGGTGCGCCAGGGCCTTTTAAGCCCGGAGGAGGCCAAGACCCACCGCTGGCGCAACGTGATCACCAATGCCTTGGGCTCCTTCCCCCAGGCCCGGGTGGACCTCATGGGGCTCAAGCTGGAACCGGGGGACGTGTTTTTGTTGTGTAGCGATGGCCTTTCGGGGGTTTTGGACGACCGAACCCTGGGAGAGGTTCTAAAGGGTTTTCCTCCCGAGGAGGCGGCCAAGCGCCTGGTGGCCTTGGCCAACGAATGGGGAGGGCCGGATAACGTGAGCGCCATCGTGGTGGCAATCCCCGGGGAGCTTCCCCCGGGGGGTCGCCCCTATGCCCTGCCCCTCGAGGCGGCAAAGGGAGCCCCGGTGCGTCTCAAGCTGGGGGAGGAGCCCGAGGAGCTGCCCACCCAGGTTCTGGAGCCCAAGCGGCCCAGGGCCCGCTTGGGCTGGCGGGATGCCCTCCTGGTGCTCCTTTGGGTGGTGGTGGTGGCCTATATCCTGCTGGGCTACTTCCAAAGGCCCTAAACCTGCTAGACTCCTAGAGGTATGGAGCGCACCTTCGTGATGGTGAAACCCGATGGCGTACGGCGGGGCCTGGTGGGGGAGATCCTGGGCCGCTTTGAGCGGAAAGGCTTCCGCCTGGTGGGCCTGAAGCTCATGCGGATTTCCCAAGAGCTGGCCGAACAGCACTACGCCGAGCACCGGGAGAAGCCCTTCTTCCCCGGCCTGGTGAGCTTCATCACCTCGGGTCCCGTGGTGGCCATGGTGCTGGAGGGGCCAAACGCGGTGGCCGAGGTGCGCAAGATGATGGGGGCCACCCACCCCAAGGACGCCCTCCCCGGCACCATCCGCGGGGATTTCGCCACCACCATCGACGAGAACGTGATCCACGGCTCCGCGAGCCTCGAGGACGCAGCCAGGGAGATCGCCCTCTTCTTCCGCCCCGAGGAACTCCTCTAGCCCGGGGCTTACTCGCCGCTTTCGGGGCTTGGGGCATGCTGGGGGCCCGGAGGCGCTCCCAGGGGAAGTCGTCCAGGGGGTAAAAGCGGTCCGCCTGCTGGGCCAGGCGGTGGGAGGAAAGGGCGTGGAAGGTGGTGTTCTCCACCTGCTTGCCCATGTCCTGGACCACCCGGACCACCTCGGCGAAATCCCCATCCCCAGATACCAAAACCGCCACGTCGTAGGCGTCGGCGTAGGCCAGGCGCAGGATGTCGATGGCGATCTGGATGTCCACCCCTTTTTCCACGAACCCATCCGCCCGCCTTTCCAGCCTTCCCAAGCGGACCGCCACGTAGGGCACCCGCTTCAGGTAGTTGAGGAAGCTCTGGTGGGCCTTGGCGGCCGGGTCTTCCGGGGGGAGGGGAGCGTTGTAGTAGTAGGCGCGCAAAAGCCGGCGCCCGGCGGTGAGAAGGGTGATAAACTCCACAAAGTTAAGCCGATAGTCCGGCCCCAGGTGTTGCACCAACCCCTTGTACAGGTTGGAGCCGTCGATGAATATGGCTACCCTTTCCATAATAGACCCGCCCCTTTCCGGGCTCCTCCAGTTTAGCTCAAGCGCGTGAGAAAGTTCATAGCCCACCGCCCCAATGAGCGGTGGGGGAGGCATACCCGTTTCGGCTTAGCCCTTTCGGGCGCCGGTATCCTACCACGGCCATCCCATGAGCGCAAGATGAGGAGCCCAAGGGGGCGCTAAGAACGCAATTTTTCCGTCTCCGCGTACACGTCGCGAAAGACCCCGGGGATGGGCGCATGGGGTTTGTGCACCCGCACCCGCACCCCCAGAAGGCGGGGAAAGGCTTCCAGGAGTTTCTCCGCCAGGTGGTCGGCCAGGGCCTCGATCAAGTAGAAGCGCCGGTGGCGCACCACCTCCTCCACCAGGGCGTAGACGGCAGCGTAGTCCACGGTTTCCTCCAGCCGGTCGCCCTTGCCCTCAAAGGGCACCTTGAGCCAGAGGTCCACCACGAACCGGGCCCCCAACTGGCCTTCCTCAGGCCTCACCCCATGGCGGCCGTAGAACTCCAGACCCAAAAGGGCGATCTCTCCCACGTCTACCCCCCAAGGGCGTTCCAGACGGCCAAGGCCTCCCGGTGGGCGGCCACGTCGTGGACGCGGAGGATCCGGGCCCCCTTCGTGACGGCGAAAAGGTGGGCGGCCACGGAGCCCAAAACCCGTTTGGCGGGCTCCTCCACCCCGGTGAGCTCCCCGATGGAGCGCTTCCTGGAAAGCCCCACCAAAACGGGATGGCCCAGGGCCACGATCTCCTCCAGCCGGCGGAGGAGGGCCAGGTTGTGCTCCAGGAGCTTGCCGAAGCCAAAGCCGGGGTCCAGGACCACCTGGGGCACCCCGGCCTTCAGGGCCTTTTCCGCCTGGGCCTGGAGGAAGGCCTTCACCTCGGCCACCACGTCCCCGTAGCGGGCGTGGGCCATCATGGTCCTGGGGTCGGGCACGGGCATGTGCATGACCACGGCGGCCACGCCAAAGCGGGCGCAGAGGGCCACCATGCGCTCGTCCCTGAGGCCCGTCACGTCGTTGATGAGGTGCGCTCCCAGCTTCAAGGCCTCCTCCGCCACCTCGGGCTTGCGGGTGTCCACGCTCACCGGTACCCCCAGCTCCAGGACCGCTTCCAGGGCGGGGAGGAGCCGCCTTTTCTCCTCCTCCACGGGCACGGGCTCCGCTCCTGGGCGGGTGGACTCGGCCCCCAGGTCCAAAAGATCCGCCCCCTCGGCCACCAAGGCCTTGGCCCGCTCCAGGGCCCTTTCCGGGTCCAGATAGAGGCCCCCGTCGGAGAAGGAGTCGGGGGTGAGGTTGAGGATGCCCATGAGCCGGGGCTGGGATAGGTCCAGGGTGCGGCCGCGAAGCCAGAGCACGTAAGGATTATATTGGGGCCAGGAGGTGAGCGAAATGCGCCTTTTGGCGGCGGTGGACCTGGGGGAGGCGTTTCGGGTGGTGGTGGAAACGGCCCGCTTCCTCCAAGAGGGTCTTGGGCTTCCCGCCGAGCTCCTGCACGTGGTGCCCACCCCCTACCTGGAGGCCCTAGGCAGGCGGTTCCCGGATCTGGCGCCCAGGTTGGAGGCCACCTTGGGCCTGGTGGAGGAAGGGGTGCGGGAGGCTTTAGCCGAGACGGGCCTGAGGGGCTAGGTGCTAAGGGGGTTTCCCGCCCAGGTGGTGGCGGGGGAGGCCTTGAAAAGCCGCCTGGTCCTTTTGGGTCAGCGGGGAACGGATGCCCTCGAGGCCCTGGCCCGGGGAGGCCTGGCCCGCTACCTGCTCCACCGGGGGGAGGTGCCCGTCCTCCTGCTTCCCAGGGCCCTAAAGGGGGTGCGGCGCATCGCCGTGGGGCTGGACGATAGCCCCGCAAGCCTGAGCGCTTTCCGGATGGCGGAGGCCTGGGGCAGGGCCTTGGGGGCCGAGGTCTTCGGCCTGCACCTGGTGAGCGGGCAAGGGGGGTGCTGCTTCCCCACCTATCTGGATCCGGAAACCCTGGGGCTTGCGGAGGCCTTGGACCGGGCCAAGGCCCATCTGGAAAACCTCCTGAAGGCCACGGGGGTGGTGGAGGTGTCCAAGGGGGAAGAGGAGCTGGACCTTTTGCGCTTGGCCGAGGCCCGGGAGGCGGACCTTCTGGTTTTGGGTTCCAAGGCCAAGAGCACCTGGCGCCACCGGCTTGGGCGCATGGTGGAGGTCCTGGCCCACCGGAGCTCCCTCCCCCTCCTGGTGGTGCCCGAGGCCACGGTCTGGTAAGGTAGGGCCCATGCGCCACGGGCCTGGTTGGTTTCTTTCCCTTTCCGCCTACTGGTTTGCCACCAGTTTCAAGTGGTTCCTGGTCCTCCTGGTGATCCTGCCCGCCAAGGTGGCGGAGCTTTCTCCCCCGGAGGAAAAGGCCACACGGCTGGGCCTTCTCTTTGGCCTAGGGGCAGTGATGGCCATCCTGGGTCCTCCCCTCATGGGCTATCTTTCCGACCGCCTGGGCCAGCGCCGTCCCTTTCTCCTCCTGGGAAGCCTCCTCACCGCCTTGGCCCTCCTCCTTCTGGTCCACGCCCCCACCTACGGCTTTCTCCTCCTGGCCTACCTCCTTCTGCAGGTGGCGGACGACCTGGCCACCGGGCCCTACTCCGCCCTCATTCCCGACCTGGTGCCCCGGGGGGAAAGGGGCACCGCCTCAGGGTACATGGGGGTGTTGCAGGTTTCCGGCCAGATCCTGGGGGGCGCCGTGGGCTTCCTCCTTCCCTTGCCCCTTCAGGCCTACCTGGCGGCCTTCTTAAACCTGGCGGGGGCGGGCTTGAGCTTGCGCCTTATCCCCGACCATCCCCTAAGGGCCAACCCGCGGTCCTTTTGGGCCGCCATGGTGAGGCCCTGGGGGGACCGGGACTTCCTGCTGGTCTACCTCACCCGCTTCCTGGTGATGCTGGGGTTTTACCTGGCCCAGACCTACCTGCAGTATTACCTGGCGGACGTGGTCCAGACCTTCCAGGCCTTCGGGCGGGCCCTCGCCCGGGAACCCTTCCAGGCGGTGGCCCTTTTGGGCCTCCTCATCTCCTTGGGGGCTTCCCTGGCCGGCATTCCCGCCGGTCGGGCCTCGGACCGGCTGGGGCGCAAACCCCTCATCTACCTTTCGGGGGTGGGGCTGGGGCTCCTTTTGCCCCTTATTCTCCTCCTCCCTCGCTATGACGTCCTGCTTTTCCTGGCCCTTGGCTTTGGCTTCTTCTATGGGGTCTACCTGGCGGTGGACTGGGCCTTGGTGGCGGATGTGCTTCGCGACCCCGAGGCCCATGCCACGGACATGGGCCTGTGGCAGACCTCCATCGTGGTCCCCCAGGTGCTGGCGGGGGCCTTCGGCAGGCCCCTGGACCTCCTGAACGCCAGGGGGGAGGGCCTGGGGTACGTGGTGCTCTTTTTGCTCGCGGGGGTCTTCTTCCTCCTGGGGGCTTTCCTGGTGGCCCCGATCCGCCGGGCCCGCTAGGGCTTGGCGTAATCCAGAAAAAGCCCTCCTGAAGGCCACCTTGATTGACAACCCGGGCCGCCCTGGGTAGGATGGGGCCGGTTTCAAGGGGGGTTGGGAATGCGCTTTCTCCTGGGTCTTTCGCGAGCCATAGACGCCTTAACGGAGGCCGTGGGCAGGATCACCGTTTGGCTGGTTCTTCTGGTGGCCTTGCTCTCTGCGGGCAACGCCATCATGCGCTACGGCTTTAGCTATAGCTCCAACGCTTACCTCGAGGCCCAGTGGTACATGTTCAGCCTGATCTTCCTCCTGGGGGGGGCCTACGCCCTCAAGCACAACGCCCACGTGCGCATTGACCTCGTCTTCGGGCGCTTCTCCAAGCGCACCCAGGCCTGGATCGACGTGGTGGGGACCCTGCTTTTCCTTCTGCCCATGGCGGTGGGGGTCATCTACCTCTCCTGGCCCTGGGCCCTGAACTCCTTCCTGGGGAAGGAGATGTCCCCCGACGTGGGGGGGCTGCCCCGCTGGCCCATCAAGCTGGCCCTGCCCTTGGGGTTCGCCCTCTTGGCCTTGCAGGGCCTCTCTGAGCTCATCAAGCGCATCGCCTACCTCACGGGGCATACGCAACTGGTGGAGGAGGAAGCGGAGGTGGTGGAGTGAACCTGGAAAGCCTCATGCCCCCTCTGATGTTTTTGGCCCTGGTGGTTTTCCTGCTCTCCGGGTACCCGGTGGCCTTCTCCCTGGGAGCGGTGGGCATCGTCTTCGGTTTTTTGGGGATAGCCCTGGACATCTTCCCCGCCCCTCTCCTACGGGCCATGCCCGACCGCATC
This sequence comes from Thermus amyloliquefaciens, assembly GCF_000744885.1. Classification (NCBI taxonomy): domain Bacteria; kingdom Thermotogati; phylum Deinococcota; class Deinococci; order Thermales; family Thermaceae; genus Thermus; species Thermus amyloliquefaciens. The sequence goes on from NZ_JQMV01000003.1 coordinate 19,123, forward strand.
TTCGGCATCATGTCCAACCAGCTTCTCTTGGCCATTCCCTTCTTCACCTTCATGGGGATCATCCTGGAGAAAAGCGGCCTTGCCGAGGACCTCCTGGATACCATGGGCAAGCTCTTTGGGCCCCTAAGGGGGGGCTTGGCCTTGAGCGTGGTCTTCGTGGGGGCCATCCTGGCGGCCACCACCGGGGTGGTGGCCGCCAGCGTCATGGCCATGGGGCTCATCTCCTTGCCCATCATGCTCAAGTACGGGTACAACCCCCGGTTCGCCAGCGGGGTGATCCTGGGCTCCGCCACCCTGGCCCAGATCATCCCCCCCAGCGTGGTCCTCATCGTCCTGGCGGACCAGCTGGGGGTGAGCGTGGGGGACATGTACAAGGCGGCCCTGATCCCCGCCGGGCTTACGGTGGGCTTCTATTTCCTTTACGTGATCTACGTGGCCCTCTTCCGGCCCAAGTGGGCCCCAGCCTTGCCCCTCGAGGCCCGGCCCGATGCGGGCAAGGAGGTTCAGGCGGCCTTCGCCTTGCTTTCCTACCTCCTGGTGGGGGTGGGGGCCTATGCCATGGGGCGCTTTTTGCCCGCCTGGGCGGAGGGGTTGGAGGTACTCCTGGCCCTAGCCCTTTGGACCCTGGTGCTCCTTCCTTGGATCCGCAAAAACCCTCTGCTTAGAAGAGCCCTCCTTTCCATGGTACCCCCCTTGGTGCTCATCTTCCTGGTGCTGGGCACGGTGCTGATCGGCCTGGCCACCCCCACGGAGGCCGGGGCCATGGGGGTGGTGGGGGCCTTGGTCCTGGCGGCCTTGAACCGCAGGCTTTCCTTCCCCGTGCTCTATGGGGCCATGGAGGGTACGGCCAAGCTCACCGCCTTCGTCATCTTCATCCTCATCGGCTCCACCCTCTTCAGCCTGGTCTTCCGCGGGGTAAACGGGGACCTTTGGGTGGAAGGCTTCCTCACCCGCTTGCCGGGCGGGGAGGTGGGCTTCATCCTCTTCGTGATGGTCCTGGTCTTCCTCCTGGGCTTCTTCATCGATTTCTTTGAGATCGCCTTCATCGCCTTGCCTCTCCTGGCCATCGGGGCCGAGGCCCTGGGCATAGACAAGCTCTGGTTTGGCCTTTTGGTGGGGGTGAACCTGCAGACCTCCTTCCTCACCCCGCCCTTTGGCTTTGCCCTTTTCTACCTGCGCAACGTGGCCCCCAAGGAGGTGAAGACCGCCGACATTTACCTGGGGGGGATTCCGTTTATCGGGCTGCAACTTTTGGTTCTCGTTTTTGTCTACTTCCTGCGGGAGCCCATCCTCCGCTTTGTGGGTGGGATGGGTTTTGGGGGGTAGGCCCTAAACTGGGGGTATGGACCTCACCCACTTTAAGGACGGCAAACCCCACATGGTGGACGTGACGGAAAAGCCCGCCACCTACCGCACCGCCACCGCCGAGGCCTACGTGGAGCTCACGGAGGAGGCCCTGACCGCCCTGGAAGGAGGCGGGGTGGGGAAGGGGGACCCCCTGATGGTGGCCCAGCTTGCGGGCATCCTGGGGGCCAAAAAGACCTCGGAGCTTATCCCCCTCTGCCACCCCCTGCCCCTCACCGGGGTGGAGGTGAAGGTGGAGCTGGAAAGGGAGGCCAGGCGGGTGCGCCTCGAGGCCACGGTGCGCACCAAGGCGGAAACCGGGGTGGAGATGGAGGCCCTGACCGCTTGCGCCGTGGCCGCCCTCACCGTTTACGACATGTTGAAGGCGGCCTCCAAGGGCCTGGTCATCTCGGGGGTGCGCCTCCTCCATAAGGCCGGTGGGAAGAGCGGGGAGTGGCGGGCCCCTTGAGCCCCTGGTCTCCTACCCAGGGGGTGTATCCTGGGGACATGAGGATCGCCATCGCCCTGGCCAAGAACCAGGAGGACAAGGTTTACCCTGGCCCCTTCGGCCACGCGCCCCGCTTCGCCATCTATGGGGTGGAGGGGGAGGAGTTTCGCCTTTTGGAGGTGCGGGAAAACCCCTATGCGGCCATGGAGGGGGGGAACAAGCACCAGCTCATGCGGGAGCTCCTTAAGGACGTGGACCTGCGGGTGGGGGCCCGCTTCGGCCACGGGGGCTCCATGGGGGCTTTCCCCATGGCGGACCGCCTCGAGGTGGGCCCGGTGAGCCTGGCCGAGGCCCTGGAACAGGTCAGGGCCCGCCGAAGTACCTCCTGAGGAGCTCCCGGGCCTCGGGCGGCAGGGGGGTGCGTTCCAGGTAGACCTCCACCCCGCGCCGCACCCCTTCCGGCGGGCGCCCCTCCCGCCAGGGGGAGGGAAGGCCTTGGCCTTCTCCCCCCTGCCCTGGCGGGAGGAGTCCTTCCCCCGGGGCGGGGTCAGGGGCATGGGCGGGATGGCGGGGCCCCGCCTGGGGAGGGGATCCGGAGGCGCCCGGGGCGGAGGCCTCCGGGCCTGGCCCTTCCTGGCTGGCTTCCTTGCGGGCCCCTGGGCCTATCTCCTCGCCTTGGGGGGGGTTTCCCCCTTTGCCCCCTGGGCCTCCCCGTCCCCTGGCCCTCCTCTTGCCCCGCGCTCGGGTCTGGAGGGGGCTTTCCCGAGGGGCTTCTGGGGCCAGGGGGGATTTCCCCTCACCGGGTTCGGTGGGCGTGGGGGTGGCCTTGGCCCCCGGGTCCGGGTTCGTTGGTCTGGACGCCCCTTCCTGGTCTTGGGTTAGAGGGCGCTCTATGGGAAGGGACCATGGGGGGCTGGGGGCTTCGGGGGTCCAGGCACCCCAGGCACCCCAGGACAGGGCGGCCAGAAGGATGGCCAGGTAGAGGAGGAGAAGGCCCAGGGGAAAAGGGGGCGCCTCGGCCCGAACCTTCCTTGCCTCTTGCCAAAGGGAGGCTTCCCCATAGGCCAAAGCCGTGGGGTAGGCTAAGCTGACCCGGGCGATTTCCTTCAGGGCCCTCCTCTCCCAAAGCCTTGGGGGTAGCAAAAGGGGAAGCCAAGAGGCCAGGGCGAAGGCGGGATGGAGAAAGCCCAAAAGGGCCAGGGGAATGGCCAAAAGGAGCCGGTGGCGCCAGGCGAGGCGCCTGGCGTAGAGGAGGTGGAACCCAGGCTCCACGGCAAGACCATTATCCCCTGTCAGGGGCCAGGGAAAAGGTGCCCGGGGCCCAAGGGCCCCGGGGGGAGGGAGTACGCCGGTCTACTTGACCGGGGGACGGGACTTGAGGACCTCCTGGGGAGATCTGGCCCTGGCCCTTTGGGCCGCTACCTCGGCGGCGCTGATGGGCTTGGCCTTGGATTTGGCGAAGGTGGTGAGGACGTGGTTCAGGAGGTCGGCCACCTCCTGGTCCTTGAGCTGGCGGAAGGGGGGCATGACCCCGTTATAGGTCTTGCCCTCCACCGTCAGGCTTCCCTGCAGGCCGTAGAGGACCACCCGGATCAGGTACTCCCGCCCCCCCTTGGCCTGGACCACCTTGTCCAGGTGGGTGAGGGGCGGAAAGGCCCCAGGAAGCCCCAGGCCCGTGGCCTGGTGGCAGCTTTGGCAGTTGGCGGAATAGAGCTTGGCCCCAGGGCTTTGGGCAAAGGCCAGAAGGCCCAGGAAGAGCAAGGCGGGCAAGAGGCGCTTCATGGCTTCATTATGGGGAACCCCCCTCCTTTTAGGCCAGGGGCATTTGTCCTTGGCCTTTGGGGATATAGGCGCACCGGGGGTCCGAGGCCAGGTGGTCCCCGGTTTCCGCCCAGGCCCGGGCCCGGCTTCCCCCGCAAAGCTCCCGGTACTCGCAGACCCCGCACTTCCCCTTCAGGAGGGCCTTGTTGCGCAGCTCCAGGAAAAGGGGGCTATGCCGGTATATCTCCAGAAGGGGCTTTTCCCGCACGTTCCCTGCGGGTAGGGGCAAAAAGCCCGAGGGGTAGACCTCTCCCGTGGAGGAAACGAAGACGAAGCCAAAGCCGTCAGAAAGGTGCACGCCGCGGCCCTCTCCTACCAGGGCGCCGTCCTCCCCACCTTCCCTTTGGCGGCGCTCCACGGCCACCCGGCGGAACATGGGGCCCTCGGTGGTGCGCACCTTGAAGGGGTAGCGGCGGGAAAGGTCATAGAGGAGGTGCATGACCTCCTCATACTCTTGCGGGGTAAGTTGTTCCAAAAGCGCCCCCCGGCCCACGGGGACCAGGAAGAAGACCTCCCAGGTGACCACCCCCTTCTCCGCCAGGATCTCGGCGATGCCGGTGAGTTCCCCCTTGGTCCTCCGGGTCACGGTGGTGTTCACCTGGGTCATGAGGCCCACCTCCCGGGCCCATTCCAAAGCCTCTAGGGCCCGGGCGAAGGTGCCGGGAACGCCCCGGAAGCCGTCGTGGCGCTCCGGGCTAGCCCCGTCCAGGGAGATGGCCATCTGGTGCACGCCGAGTTCCTTGAAGCGGGCCACCACCTCCCGGGTGAGCCTGGGGGTGACCGCGGGGGTGATGCCCACCTTGAGGCCCAGGCGCCTGGCCTCCTCCAGGAGGAGGAAAAGGTCGGGACGGGCCAAGGGGTCACCCCCCGTGGGCAGGAGGATGGGTTTGGGGGTATAGGTGGCCAGCTCCCGCAAGAGCCTCAGCCCCTCCTCGGTGGTGAGCTCCCCGGGCAAGGGGTCGGGTTCCGCCGAGGCCCGGCAGTGTTGGCAGGCGAGCAGGCAGGCCCGGGTCATCTCCCAGGCCACCAGGAGGGGGAAGCGGTGCAGGTCGGGCTTCATGCCTCCAGGATGCCGCCTGGGGATGGGGGCAGATGTCCTTAGCGGGGAAGGGTGAGGCGGTAGACCAGGGTGCGGGCTTCCCCGGGTTTAAGGGCCACCTCCAGCCGATAGCCCTGGGGCAGGTGGGTGGCCTCGGGGAAGTCCAGGCGGAAGGGCTGGGGAAAGGTTTCCGAGAGGAGGAGGGCGATGGGGTAGGGGTAGGGGTTCGCCAAGCGGGTCTCCACGCGGTAGGTGGCTTCCTTTTCCCCTTGGCTCAAGAGGCTCACCTGCCGTTCCAGCCGGCCCTCGAGGTCCCGTCCCAGCCACACCTCCGCCACCTCCCCTTGGGGGGTAGCGGGAAGCAGGGCCTGGCCCAGGAAGAGGCCTCCCTCCACCACCTCGAGGCTCCCCGGGGCCAAGGGGAAGGGGGCCCTAAGGCGGTAGCCCCGCTCCAGGGCCAAAAACCTGTCCGTGCGGAAGGGGCCTTGGTGGCGAAGGAGCCGGGTGGGGTCCACCTGGGCCGTAAGGACAGGGAGCTCCGTGGTGCCGGGTTCCAGCCGGCCTGGGGGTAGCGGGTAGCGAAAGAGGCCAAAGGGGTTCTCCCCCAAGGGGGCCTCCGCCAAAGCCCGCAGGGGTACCCCCTTGGCCTCGGCCAGGCCGGGAAGGGGGGCCTCCCCAGCCAAAAGGGTGAGCTTTTTGGCTTCCAGGGGGCTTCCCTCCAGCCGGAGCCGGGCCCAGAGGGTGAGCCTTTCCTCTTCCAGGGTGTAAAAGACCTCCCCGGAAAGCCCGGTGTACAGGTAGCGCAAGGTGGCGGGGCCTTCCCCTCGGTAGCGGAAAAGGACCGCGGTGCCCTGGAGGACCCGCCCCGTTTCCTCCACCCCAAGAAGCCGCAAGGAACCCGGGACCATGCGGGAAAGCTTCTCCCCCGCCAGGTAGACCCAGGCGGAAGGGGGAAGGAGCACGGGCTCCTTGACCTCCGCGAAGCCCGGGTAAACCACCACCTCCTGGGCCAGGGCGGAAAGGCTCAGGAGGGAGAGGGCGAGGAGCTTTTTCATACCCCCAGTTTAAGGGCCAAGGCCTCCACCTCTTTCCGGGATAGGGGCCCCCCGTGCCCCAGGTAGACGGTCTCCACCCCCAGGCTCAGGATCTTGCGCACCGTCTTCCTGGCCAGGTCATGGTCCTCGTTGATGAACCTGGGGGGGAGGCCATGGCCCCTAAGGGCGTCCCCGGCCAGGAGGAGGCCATCCCGGAAAAGCCCCACCTGCCCCAGGGTGTGGCCGGGAAGCTCCACCACCCGCCACCCCAGGACCTCCTCCCCTTCCTCCACCGGCCTTAGGGCCTCCCGGGGAAGGGGCGGGGCCAGGTTGGCCAGGGTGCGCCCCAGGAGGGGGATGGGCAGGGGTGGGCGGGGCTTCTCCTTGGTCAGGTAGGGCCACTCCCGGGGGTGGGCCAGGAGGGGGAGGCGGAACCTCTCCCAAAGGGCCCTCGCCCCCCCGCTATGGTCCGTGTGGTGGTGGGTGAGGAAGAGGAGAATGGGCGGGGTTCTGAGGCGGGCCAGGAGCCGCCCGGCCTCCCAGGGAAGGCCCGCGTCCACCAGGAAATACCCCCCTTCCGCCGGTACCCGGTACAGGTTGGCGGCAAAGCGCAGGACCTCAGGCCCGCTCATAGGCGGGATGGAGGCCCATCTCCCGGAGGGCCTTCCGGATCCCTTCCGCGTCGATCCCCGCCTGGCGGTGGAGGCTCGGGATGGGGCCGTGTTCAAGGAAGCGGTCGGGGAGGGCCAGGATCCGCACCTCCGGGTTCAGGCCCATCTCGTTCAGGGCCTCGAGGACCGCACTTCCAAACCCCCCCATCTTCTGGTGGTCCTCCACGGTGACCAGCCGGTAGCGGGCGAGGGCCCGGAGGGTCTCCTTGTCCAGGGGCTTGAGGAAGCGGGCGTTCACCACCCCCACCCTGGGATCCTCGGCGGCGGCCTCCAGGGCGTACTTCAGGGTCTTGCCAAAGGCCAAGAGGTAGACCTCCGTGCCCTCCTTCAGCACCTCCCACTTGCCCCAGGCGATCTCGGGCCACACCCCCTCGGGGGCCCGCTCCACGTTGTCCCGGGGGTAGCGGATGGCCACGGGCCCCCCGATCTCCAAGGCCTTCTTCAGCATGGCCCTGAGCTCCAGGGCGTCCTTGGGGGCGGCGATCTGCAGGTTGGGGATGGTGCGCAGATAGGCGATGTCAAAGACCCCGTGGTGGGTGGCCCCATCCGCCCCCACCACCCCGGCCCGGTCGATGGCGAAGACCACGGGCAGGTTCTCTATGGCCACGTCGTGGATGGCCTGGTCGTAGGCCCGTTGCAGGAAGGTGGAGTAGATGGCCACGATGGGCTTCAGGCCCCTCAAGGCCATCCCCGCCGCCGTGGTCACCGCCACGTCCTCGCAGATGCCCACGTCCAGGTAGCGCTCCGGGTGCTCCAGGGAGTAGCGCACCAGCCCCGAACCCTCCCGCATGGCCGGGGTGAGGACGAAGAGGCGGGGCTCCAAATAGGCCAGCTCCGTGACCGCATCCCCAAAGGCCTGGCTCCAGGAGTAGCCCTTGGAGACCTTCTCCGGCTTCTCCGGGTTGAAGCCAGGGGGGCCGTGCCAGTAGATGGGGTCGGCCTCGGCCACCTTGTACCCCTTGCCCTTCTGGGTGACCACATGGAGCAGGGTGGGGCCCTCCAGCTCCTTCAGGTGCTCCAGGATGTGGATGAGCCCCTTGAGGTCGTGCCCGTCCACGGGGCCCACGTAGCGGATGCCCCAGGCGTAGAAGGGGTTCTCCTGGTGCAGGAGGAGCTTGGCCGCCTCCTTGGCCCGGTCCACCAGGCCGAAGAGCTTGGAGGAGATGTGCTCCAGGATGCTCCGGCCCAGCTTCTCGGCGTCCTGGACCCACTTCCTTATCTGGAGCTCCTTGAAGTACTTGTTGAGGGCCCCCACGTTTTCCGAGATGCTCATCTCGTTGTCGTTCAGGATGATGAGCATCCGCCTGCCCAGCTCCCCGATCTTGTTGAGGGCGGCCAGGGCCATCCCTCCCGTGAGGGCCCCGTCCCCGATCACCGCCACCACGTGGTAGTCCTCCTTCGCCAGGTCCCGGGCAAGGACCATGCCCAGGGCGTGGGCCAAGGAGGTGCTGGCATGCCCCGCGGTGATGGCGTCGTGCTCCGACTCCGAGACCTTGGTGAAGCCGGAAAGCCCCCCTTCCAGCCTGAGGGTGTGGAAGCGGTCCTTGCGGCCGGTGACCAGCTTGTGGGCGTAGGCCTGGTGGCCCACGTCAAAGAGGATGCGGTCCTTGGGGGACTGGAAGACCCGGTGCAGGGCCAGGATGAGCTCCACCGCCCCCAGGGAGCTGGCCAGGTGGCCGCCGTTTTGCGCCGTTACCCGGATGATCTCGCTGCGGATCTCCTCCGCCAGTTGGAGGAGCTCCTCGAGGCTCAGGGCCTTCAGGTCCTCGGGGCTGTTCACCTTGTCCAGTACCATCTTTCCCCCTAAAAATTCTTCTCCACCAGAACGCGGCCTTCCCGGGTGCGCACCTCCCCCACCTTGGGGACGAACCAGACCTCCCGCGCATCCTGGCCGCGCTCATCCTGATACACCTGGCGGATCCTATACACCCGGAAGACCCCCGCGGGCAGGCGCACCTCCCGTTCCTCCAGCACCTCCATGGCGTAGCCCAGGCTCCCCTGGGCCAAGGGCTCCCGTCCCCCCGGGGTGAGGAGCTCCACCCGCACCGTCACCTTGCCTCCCCAGCGGTGGCCCGGGGCCAGGAGGGCCTCCGGGGGGTACTCCAGGATGGGGGGGGTGAAAACCACCCGGGCGGAGGGGTCCTGAAAGCCTAGAAGCCGCACGCCAAAAGCCCCCACCTGCCGGTAGTAGACCCGGTCCTCCCCCCGGCCAAAGCTGCGGAAGCGCACCGCCTCCTGCCCCTCGTACAGGGCTGGGCCCTCCACCCGCACCCGGTAGGGGGGGGAGGAAAGGGCTTCCCCCTCGGGCACATAGACCCACTCCAGCCCCGTGGTGGCGGGGTAGAAGGCGGTTTCCTGCAGGAGGGGCTGGGCCTTAGGGGCCTGGGTTACCTGAGGGGCACAGGCGGCCAGGAGGAGGGCAAGGGCCATAACGTACCGCCTCATGATACGGAGTTTACTCCCCCCTTTCCCGTAGGTTGGCCAACACTTCCCGCAGGGCGGCGAGCCGCTCCTCCAGGTTCTTGGCCGCTCCCAAGTCCTTGCGGGCCAGGGCCCGCTCCGCCGCCAGGCTCTCCAGGAGGGCCAGGAGCTGGGCCCGCTGCCTTTGCGTCTGGCCAAGGGCGGCCTCGAGGCGTCCTCGGGTTTCCGGGAAAAGGTGGGGCGCTTTCAGGGCCTCCTCCAGTTCCCTTTCCCGGGCATCCAAGGCCCGGAGGGCCCGCTCCACCTCGGCCCAGTCCACCAGGCTTTTCAGCTGGGCCTTGGTCCACTCCAGCCCCGCCGGCCTGGGCCGCAGGAGGAGGGCCAGGAGGAGCAGGACGACGAGGAGGAGCAAAAGCTCCAGGAGGAGGGGCATGGGGCTTTAGGCCTGGCCCAGTTCCCGCTTCAGGCGGGCGAGTTCCTCCTCCACCTCTTTATCCGCAGAGAGGGCGGCGAGCTCCTTGTCCAGGTCCTGGCCATCCAGCTCCCTCAGGGCCTCGTGCCGGTCCTCCAGGGAAAGGATGCGGGCCTCCATTTCCTCGAAGGCCTCGAGGGCCGGGTGGGCATCCAGCTTGGATTCCATCCGCCGCACCGCCTCCGCGGCCTCCACCCCCTTCTTGCGGGCCAGGAGGAGCTTTTTGCGGGCCTCGGCCTCGTCAATCTTGGCTTCCAAGGCCTTGAGTTGGGTCATGAGCCGTTGGATGAGGGCCTTCTGCTCCTCCGCCTGTTGCCGGAAGCCCTCGGCCAGATCCAGGGCCCGCTTCCTGCGCTTTAGGGCCTCCTTGGCCAGGTCCTCCCGGCCCGCCTTCAGGGCCTCCTTGGCCTTTTCCTCCCAAAGGGAAGCCTCCTTGAGGTGGCTTTCCACCTCCCGTTCCAGGCGCTTGCCCTCGGCCATGGCGGCCGCCACCTGCTCCCGGGCTTCCCTTAGGGCTTCTCTCATGTCCTCCAGGGCTTGCTGGATGATCTTCTCCGGGTCCTCGGCCCGGCGCAAGAGGTCGCTCAGGTTGGCCCGGATGAGTCGGCTGAGGCGGTCCAGTAGGGTCATGGTTGTTCCTCCTAGGTTGAGTATGCCACATCCCCGCCCTTGACCGGGGCGGGGGGAAGGGGTAGGCTCGCCCTGCAAGTATGCCCTTGCTTGCGGGGCCAGGGGAGCGGGCCTGGGGCAAGGACCCGGATCGGGGGTTGCTTTGGGCCACCACCAAGGAGATCCGGGGTGAACGAGGTGAACCTCTTCCGGCGCTTTGGCCGCAAGGAGGCCCTTTTGCCCACCGGAGTTAAGAGGAGATGGCCTTGGCCTTTGTGGACCCCTTGATGGCCCGCTTCCTTCTCGGAGGGCCTGTCTGCGGGGGAGGGTAAGTATGGTGCGGGCAGATGAGGTCACGCGGAGCTTTGGTGAAGTCAAGGCCCTGGACCGGGTGAGCCTCGAGGTGCGCCCCGGGGAGGTCTTCGGCCTCTTGGGGCCCAACGGGGCGGGGAAGACCACTTTTCCACCTTGGTCCTCTTCCTGGCTTCCGTGCGCTTCCAAAGGCAGGTGGTGGCATGAAAAGGATCGGGTGGGCGGGATGGCTCATTTTGGGTTTGGCCCTGGCCCAGGGGCGCCTCGAGGCCGGGGTGTACGGGATCCCTGGAGCCTTGGCCCCTACCCTCGAGGTGGGCTACAGCCTGGAGCCGGGGGAGGTCTACGCCAAGCTGCAAATGGGGCAGGAAAGCCGGGGGGGTCTGGGGTTTTCCTCCAGCCTGGCCCTGGGGCCCTTGGGGTACCTGGCCTACGGCCTTCAGGCCGAGGCGGGGGCGGGGGGGGTTGGGGGGATAGCCTTCGCCGAGGGGGGCGCTGGCCCCTTGGCCCTGGGGGTGCGGCTTGGCTACCGCCCCAAGGGGCTTTTCCCCATGTTCCCCGAGGAGGGGGTGTTTGGCCGGCTCTCCCTGCGCTACCGCCTGGTGCCCAAGGAGGTGGTGGGCCTGCTCTTGGAAAAGGGGGAGGGGGCGCGGGCTGAGGTGAGCTACGCCCTGAGGGAGGGGGCCACCCACACCCTGGGGGCGGGTTTTTCCGGGCTTCCCTATCTGATCTTGGGCTGGAAGGGGGAGGTGGGGGAGGGGATGGAGGTCCTGGACCTCTCCTTGCGCCTGGGGGGGCTGAACCGCCTCGAGGCGGGGCTTTACTTAGGGGAGGCTAGCCTTTTCCTCACCCTTTCCTATCCCTGGGCGGGTAGCCTCGGGGTGTGGCTTGGGGACCTGGGCTTGGAGGGGGGCTTTAGGGGGGCTCCCTACGCCTGGGTCCGGTACGCCTGGAGGTGGCCATGAACACGCACGCGCTGGAGAAAACCGGGGTTGCCCTCTTCCTGGCCTTGGGCTTGGCCTTGGCGCAAAGCGTCGTGGAGATCCTGGACCGGGTGGAGAAGAACCTGCAGGAACCCTGGCAGGCGGTGGTCCAGGGCCAGATCCAAGGACCCGGAGGGCAGGAGGAGCTTAGGGCCCGGGTGCTGGCCATCCCCAAGGAAGACCTCTTCCGCATAGAGTTCCAAAGGCCAGGCTCCCTGGAGGGGAACTTCACCGTGATCACGGAAAAGGAGGTCTGGAACTACCTCTACCTCACCAACCAGCTGGTGGTCAGCTCCAAGGAAAAGGCCCAGGTGCAGGGTCTGGGGTTTAGCCCCCAGGGCCTTGGGGACCTGAAGGGGCTTTCCCAGCGGGTGAGCCTGCGCCTTGTGGGGGAGGAGCGCTTGCCGGAGGGGGTGGCCTGGAAGCTGGTGGGCCAGGCCAAGGAGGGGCAGGGCTTCGCCAGCCTGGAGCTTTACATCCTAAAGGCCGATCCCAGGCCCGTGCGCTTCGTGTTCCGGGATGAGGCGGGAAGGGTTCTGGCGGACCTTAGGGTGGTGGAGTTCAAGAGGGCCTCCTTGCGCCCCCAAGACCTCAAGCGCTATCCCAAGGACGCCCAGGTGGTGCGGCGCTAGGGCTCGGCGTAGAGGGGGGTGGAGAGGTACTTCCAGCCGCCATCGGGGCTGATGCAGGCCACCCTCTTCCCCGGGCCCAGCTCCCGGGCCACCTGCAGGGCCGCCCAAAGGATCCCTCCGGAGCTCATCCCCAAGAAAAGCCCCTCCTCCTTGGCCAGGCGCCGGGCCAGGGGGAAGGCGTCCTCCTCCCACACCTGGATGACCCCATCCAGAAGGGAAAGGTCCAGGTTCTCGGGGATGAAGCCCGGGCCCATGCCCTGGAACTGGTGCTGGCCCATCTTCCCCCCGGAGAGGACGTTGGAGCGGGCCGGCTCCACGGCGATCACCTTCACCCCGGGGATCCTTTCCTTCAGATAGCGCCCCACCCCGGTGATGGTCCCCCCGGTGCCCGAACCGTAGACAAAGGCGTCAATGCGCCCCTCCAGGGCCGCAAAGAGCTCAGGCCCTGTGGTTTCGTAGTGGGCGCGCACGTTGGCGGGGTTGGCGAACTGGTCGGGCATGAAGGCCCCAAGCTCCTCCTTGAGGCGCAGGGCCTCCTCCCTGGCGGCCAGCATCCGGCGGCTGGGGTCGGTGAGGACCAGCTCCGCTCCGAAGGCCTTTAGGACCCGCTTCCTCTCCTCGGACATCTGGGCGGGCATGGTGAGGATGAGGCGGTAGCCGCGGCTTGCCGCGATCATGGCCAGGCCGATCCCCGTGTTCCCGCTGGTGGGTTCCACGATCACCTGGCCCGAGCCGGGGCGGAGGAGGCCCCTTTCCTCGGCATCCTTGATCATGTACCAGGCGGGCCGGTCCTTGATGGACCCTCCGGGGTTGAGGCCTTCCAGCTTCACCCACACCTCGGCCATGTCGGGCTCCACCAGCTTGAGAAGGCGCACCGCCGGGGTCTTGCCGATGATGCTTTCCACCCGCATACCCCTACTATAGGGCTGGCAAGGAAGGGGAAAGGGGCTTGGATACGGGGAAAGCCTCCCCCACCTTTCCTCTAGGGGGCGGGTCTGCTAGGCTAAAGGGAGCAAGCTCGGCTTGCGAAAGGGTGACCATGAAGGTTGAACAGGACAAGGTGGTAACCATTCGTTACACCCTCCAGGTGGAGGGGGAGGTGCTGGACCAGGGGGAGCTTTCCTACCTGCACGGGCATGGGAACCTGATCCGGGGCCTCGAGGAGGAGCTGGAGGGCCGTCAGGAGGGGGAGAGCTTCCGGGCCCACGTGCCCGCGGAGAAGGCCTATGGCCCTCATGACCCCGAGGGGGTCCAGGTGGTGCCCCTTTCCGCCTTCCCCGAGGATGCGGAGGTGGTGCCTGGGGCCCAGTTCTACGCCCAGGACATGGAGGGCAACCCCATGCCCCTCACCGTGGTGGAGGTCCAGGGGGAGGAGGTGACCATTGACTTCAACCACCCCTTGGCGGGCAAGGACCTGGATTTTGAGGTGGAGGTGGTGAAGGTCAGGGAGGCCACCCCGGAGGAGATCCTCCACGGCCACGTTCACGAAGGCGGGCACCACCACTAGACCCTCCTGGATTCCCCGGCCCCAAGGCCCCTCGCCTTGGGGCTGAATCTGGACAGACACACCTGATAAAAAGAGGGGGAACCTCCACAGGGTCGGTTCCCCCTATGTAGCTCACCCCAGTTGGCCGAGCGATATGGCAAGGAGCTAGGCAAGGGATAAGCCTGGCCGAGGCGGGGGCGGGGGACCCGGAGGTCCAGGAACGCCTGCGCAAGGTGAAGTTGGTGAAAGCCCTGCGGGAAGCCAAGCGGGGCTGGGATGAGATCCGGGAGCTTTTGGGCCTCAGCCGGGCCACCTACTACCGTTGGGAGAAGGCCCTGAGGGAGAAGGGCCTGGCCGGGCTCAAGCCCCAGTCCCGCCGCCCCCGGCGGCTGCGGGGAAAGGTGCACTGGAGGCCCGAGGTTCTTGTGCGGGTGGAGGAGCTGAGGAGGGAGAACCCCACCTGGGGGCGGTGGCCCATCTGGCTGGCGTTGCGCAAGGAGGTGAAACCCTTTTCGTGCTGCCTCCCGGGAGCCCTAAGCTGAACAGGCACGTGGAGCGGCTACAGGAGGCCCCACATGGCCTTGGGGGGTCTTGTTCCTTTGGAGTTCCTGGCTAAGATGCGGGAAGGGTCGGTTCCCCAGCGTGTCTCAAATGTAGCGGCCGATTACAAGGCTATTGCAATCCCGGGCGGGGTTTTGTACACTTAGGGGGAACATCTTTTCGCTGCCAATCTTCAACAGGGGGGTTTTCTATGAAGGAAGCTAAGCGGCTACTGGTTCTGGCGGCATCCCTTCTGCTTTTTGCCGGTTGCGGCGGGCAGGTGGGCGATCCTCGCAAGGTGAACGCCTCCGTGGGCACCTGGAACTATGGGGGGCAGAACGTGGGGGTAGCCTACGTCCTGTGGGCGGATTTACCCCAGCCCACCAGCCCCGACGGCTTCACCCTGACCATCAGTGGGCCCAACAATTTCTCGTGGAGTCCAGCATTTAGATTTAGAAGAAGCACTGCTGGAGCGGCTTTTTGGTGGTTGACTGAAAGCTCTCTGGTGCCCCCTTCGGGTTCCTACACCCTCTCGGCCAACCTCACCGAGGGCTTGACCCTCAACCGAACGATGAGTGTGAACGCCAGCTCCACCCTGCCCCAGCCCCAAAATGTCAGCCTGGAGACCATTACCAGCAACAGCGCCAGGGTGACCTGGTCGCCGGTTTCCGGGGCGAAGTCTTACTTCGTAGAACTATGGCAGCTTGACGACCAGAATCGGCCGTCGGTCTATCGGCTGGGGTGGTTCACCACGAGCACCCAATACCAGTTCACCCAAGCGGCGGGAATCACCCTTCCCCCTGGCAACTACCGGGCCCGGGTGTTTGCCGCCAACGTGGACTTCACCCGCCTTCCCACCCCTGGCCAGGCGAGCCAGCTTGACCCCCAGCTTTTGCTCTCCTCGGCCTGGAGCGCCCAGGCACTGCAGGTGCAGTCCGCGGGCACGCTTCGGGTCCTGGACCTTGGGCCTGTTTCCGATCCGGGTGTGGCGGGAGGCCAGGAGTAGTCCTTCCTGAAAGCTCACTTTCGCGCAAGTTTCAGCCCCCGCAGGCCCTGAGCCTGCGGGGGTTATGCGTGAAGGGTCGGGAGGTGAGGCCCCTTTCGGAGGCGCATAGAGGCTGGGCGAAGGTTGAAGGGTCTAGCGCGCCAGAAGTTTGAAGGTATCCAGGTTCCTCTAGAGGGTCCGGCGCATCAGAGCCTGCGCTTCCTGATCTTCCTTGGAGACCCTGTGCGCAGGCAAACTCCCGCGCACGCGCCTCTTCTTGGCCTTGTTCCTAGCCCGCTTCATGCCCCCGGGTACCACGGGGCCGCGGAAAAGGGGGAATCCTCGTTAAAGTTGACCAACCCTGGTCAAGTCTCTTATCCTTAGGGAGAAAGGGACCGGCAATGCCTAAGGTGGCTGGCAGGAAAAAGTTGGTCAACATTGCGGAGGCCAAGGCCCAGCTCTCCCGGTTGGTGAAGCGGGTGGAGCGGGGAGAGGTGATCCTCATCGGTCGGTATGGGCGGGTGGTGGCCAAGCTGGTGCCGCCTGACACCCCTCCTAAACCGAAGCGGGTGCCTGGAATCTGGAAGGGAAAGGTCTGGATAGCCCCCGACTTTGACGAACCCAACGCCGAGATCGCTCGGATGATGGAGGAAGGCCCGATTGAACCTTCTGCTCGATAGCCACATCCTGCTGTGGTGGCTTTCCGACGATGAAAGGCTGACCCGCAAGGCCCGTCGGTTGATCCAGAAGGCCGACAGGGTCTTTGTGAGTGCGGCAACCACCTGGGAGCTGGCCGTGAAGGCATCCCTGGGTAAGCTCCGGATGCCGGAGGGTTTGCTGGAGGTGGTGGAGGAGGAAGGGTTTACCCATCTCCCCATCACCCCAGAGCACGCCATGGCGGTGCTGAGCTTGCCGTGGCACCATCGTGACCCCTTTGACCGGATGCTGGTGGCCCAGGCCATGGTGGAGGGCCTCAGGCTGGTGAGCGCAGATGAGGGGTTGCTCCCTTACGGGAGGTTCGTGATCCTGGTTTGAGGAAAGCGCCGGGTCCCACTGCGGGGGCGCGCGGGTCCTGGGCTTGCCTAGTAAATCGCCTTGTACCCCCCCTGAGGGGGAAGCAGGGTGAGCAGGATGCGCAGGCCGTAGGCAAGGAACTCCATAAAGGCCCGCCACATGGCCGTATGCGGTTTCCGCTCCTGCAAATAACCCCTCCGCAAACGCGTCTTCATCCCCCCAAACACCCCCTCCACCACCCCTCGCCTCCGATACACCTCCCCGTCCCACCTCGCCGCTACCTCCCGCCGCACCTCATCCCGCACCTCTCCCCCTCCCCGCAGCCGGATCAGGGGCCACACCCCAAGCCCTCGCACCACCTCCCACACCTCCCTCCCGTCAAAGCCCGCGTCCCCCAAAAGCACCCCGCCCCCCAGCCCAAACCGCAGGAGCACCCCCGCCCCAAGCCTCGGGTCAGGGGCATACGCCCGCCCCACCCCGCCCCCCCAAGGGACCAAAAGCTTCTGCCCCCTCCTCCACCGCACCAGGGCCAAAAGCCGGCTGTGCCCCCGCATCCGCCGCTCCTCCTGCCCCCTGCGCCAGCGCAGCACCGTGTCTTTGCTACGGTAGGTCAGCCCCGTGCTGTCCATCAAGAAAAGGGGGGTTCCCCTTCCTCTTGGGGAAGCCGGGCTTCCACCTCCTGTACCAGCCGTTCCAGCAGCGCCTGCAGCACCTCTTCGTTCAGGTGTTTCTGTGCATAGGCGGCCAGGGCCTGGTGGGAGGGGAAGGGGCCCTCTAGGAGGTCCTGGAGATGGGCCTCTGTGGCTCGGTAGGTGAGGCCGTAGAAGGCGCGGAAGAGGAGGAGGGCCAGATACAGGGCATGGGTGTAGCGCCAGGGTCTGCCGCGGTGGCCTTTGGGGGTGGGTGGGGCCACCTCTTGGGCCAGGTACAGGCAGAGCTCCAGGACTTCCTTGGGCCTCGGTTCCCTTCGGACGAAGCCGCGCTTGCCCATCTCGGGAAATGCATAACTCAAGAGGGCTTGCAAGGCAAGCCCGCGGGTCCTGGGCTTGCCTAGTAAATCGCCTTGTACCCCCCCTGAGGGGGAAGCAGGGTGAGCAGGATGCGCAGGCCGTAGGCAAGGAACTCCATAAAGGCCCGCCACATGGCCGTATGCGGTTTCCGCTCCTGCAAATAACCCCTCCGCAAACGCGTCTTCATCCCCCCAAACACCCCCTCCACCACCCCTCGCCTCCGATACACCTCCCCGTCCCACCTCGCCGCTACCTCCCGCCGCACCTCATCCCGCACCTCTCCCCCTCCCCGCAGCCGGATCAGGGGCCACACCCCAAGCCCTCGCACCACCTCCCACACCTCCCTCCCGTCAAAGCCCGCGTCCCCCAAAAGCACCCCGCCCCCCAGCCCAAACCGCAGGAGCACCCCCGCCCCAAGCCTCGGGTCAGGGGCATACGCCCGCCCCACCCCGCCCCCCCAAGGGGCCAAAAGCTTCTGCCCCCTCCTCCACCGCACCAGGGCCAAAAGCCGGCTGTGCCCCCGCATCCGCCGCTCCTCCTGCCCCCTGCGCCAGCGCAGCACCGTGTCTTTGCTACGGTAGGCCAGCCCCGTGCTGTCCATCAAGAAAAGGGGGGTTCCCCTTCCTCTTGGGGAAGCCGGGCTTCCACTTCCTGTACCAGCCGTTCCAGCAGCGCCTGCAGCACCTCTTCGTTCAGGTGTTTCTGTGCATAGGCGGCCAGGGCCTGGTGGGAGGGGAAGGGGCCCTCTAGGAGGTCCTGGAGATGGGCCTCTGTGGCTCGGTAGGTGAGACCGTAGAAGGCGCGGAAGAGGAGGAGGGCCAGGTACAGGGCATGGGTGTAGCGCCAGGGTCTGCCGCGGTGGCCTTTGGGGGTGGGTGGGGCCACCTCTTGGGCCAGGTACAGGCAGAGCTCCAGGACTTCCTTGGGCCTCGGTTCCCTTCGGACGAAACCGCGCTTGCCCATCTCGGGAAATGCATAACTCAAGAGGGCTTGCAAGGCAAGCCCGCGGGTCCTTGACTTTTTTTGCCGGCTGTGGGATAGTAAGGGGTCCCTGGAAAGCCAAGTGGGTTTTCGGGATGAAGGAGAAGCATGAAGAAGGGTACCGTCAAGTGGTTTAACGCGGAAAAAGGCTACGGGTTCATCCAGCAGGAAGAGGGTCCGGATGTGTTTGTGCACTTCACGGCCATTGAGGCCGATGGGTTTCGCACCCTAAACGAGGGTGACCGGGTGGAGTTTGAGGTGGAGCCGGGCCGGGGCGGCAAGGGCCCCCAGGCTAAGAAGGTCCGCCGCCTCTAGAGGAGCCCTCCCTGCAAAAGGCCCCTTCGGGGGCCTTTTTGCTTTAGGCTTGGGGTATGCGCATCCTGGTTTCCAACGACGACGGCATCTTTTCCCCCGGGATCAAGGCCCTGGGCCTGGCCATGCGGGCCTTGGGGGAGGTCTACGTGGTGGCCCCCGATGTGGAGCAGTCCGCGGTGGGCCATGGCATCACCGTAAGGCGCCCCCTGCGCTTCAAGCACACCGCCAGCGCTGGCTTCGGGGAGGTGCCCGCCTACCGGGTGGACGGTACCCCCGCCGACTGCGTGGTGCTGGGGGTGCACCTTCTCGGGCGGCCGGATTTGGTGGTCTCCGGCATCAACATCGGGGTGAACCTGGGCTTGGACCTCACCCACTCGGGCACGGTGGCGGCGGCGTTGGAGGGCGCCTCCTTGGGCATCCCCTCCATCGCCTTCAGCCTGGACACCTCGGGGGAGGAGCTCAACTTCACCCTGGCGGCGGAGTGGGCGGTGAGGATCGCCCGCCGGGTGATGCAAGAGGGCCTTCCCAAAGGGGTTCTCCTCAACGTGAACTTCCCCGCCGGGATGCCCAAGGGGATCATGGTCACCCGGCTTTCCACCCACCACTGGGAGGACAAGGTGGTGGAGCGCCTGGACCCCGAGGGAAGGCCCTACTACTGGATCGCCGGCACCCCGGTGGGGGAAGAGGAGGAGGGCACGGACCTCTACGCCGTGCGCCGGGGCTACATCTCCATCACCCCGGTGAGCCTGGACTTCACCGCCTCCCACCTCCTGGCCCAGGTGGAGAAGTGGATGGAAGGCCTCTAGAGGAGGCGCACCGGCATGCCCTCCTCCAGGCCCAGGGTTTCCCTGGCGCTTCCCCGGTTCACGGCCACCTCCAAAAGCCCCGCGCTTCCCAGGTAGGCCACCGCCTCCCCCATCCCCACCTCCCCGAAGGTGTGGCGGATGGCCACCCGCCTGCCCCCCACCTCCACCCACCCCCCCACGGGGGCCCGCAGGAGGGTGGTGATGGCGTTGCCGAAGCGGTCAAAGGTGAGGACCTCTCCCTCCGGCCCTTGGCTCAGGCTTAGGGGTAGGCGGCGGAGGCCTTCCGGGGGTAGCTGGGGGCCAAGCCCCTCGAGGGGAAGCCCCAGGGCCAGGTGGGCGGCGGCGGGGGCGAAAAGGTCGCGGCCGTGGAAGGTGTGGCCTCCGGGGGCCCAGCCGGGTGGGGGGAGGATACCGGCGGGGCGGGGAGGGGAGATGAAGGCGATCTCGTGGGCCCGCATGGGGGGGTCCAGGAGCCAGGCCAGGGTGAAGAGGCCGTTGTCGGGGCCCACATAAAAGCGCCTTCCCAGGGCGGCGATGGCCCGCCGGCTCGTGCCTACCCCCGGGTCCACCACCGCCAGGACCACCGCCCCTTCCGGCAGGTAGGGGAGGGCCTCAAAGAGGGCGTAGGCGGCCCGGCGCAGGTCCTGGGGCGGCAGGCCGTGGGCCAGGTCCAGGACGGGCACCCCGGGGGCCCTTGCCCAGAGCACCGCCTTGACCACCCCCACGTAGGGGTCCTCGAGGCCAAAATCGGAAAGGAAAAAGACGGGACGCATCTTCCATGCGCTGGCCCTTAGAAGGCCCTAAGCCAAAGGGCGGGGAGGAGGGCCAGGATCACCCCCGCCACCACCCAGCCCAAGGCCAGCCCCAAGGTACCCTCTGCCCGCTCCTTGGCCCAAAGGAGGCCGGCCCCCAAGAGAAGGAGGAGGAAGGTGGGCCCGGGCACGGCCACGGCGAAGAGCAAGACGGCCAGATGGGGGGCGAGGTCCCGGTACCGCTCCCTAAGGACCAGGGGGACCAGGCCGCGGAAAAAGGGCTCCATAAGGGCCAGGCCCAGGAAGGCCAGGAGGTTTAGGGGCAGGGTGCCAAGCCCCAGGAACCCCCGGGCCCAGCCGTAGACAAAGAGCAACAGGACCAAAACCGGTCCCACCCAGAACCCCTCGATCCAGGTGGACCAAGGGCCCAGCAAGGCGGGAAGGCGGCTTCGGAACCTCTTGAGGAGAAGGAGGCTTACGAAGAGCAAAAGCCCATAGAAGAGGTAGAAGCTGGGGAGGATCAGGTCCTTCTGGTAAGGGGTGATGAGGGCCAAGGCGTTGGCGAAGAGGGCCTTTCCCAGGAAGAGGGTCAGCAGGAGCGAGACAAGAAGGCCCCCCAGGAGGGTCAGGTAGAGGCTTCCTGGCCCCGGCAAGGGATCCTCCACCACCTCGAGGGTGCGCAGGGGCTCAATGCGGCTTTCCCCCAGGAGAACCAGGAGCAAGAAGGCCAAAAAGACGAGAAGCCAAGGCCAGGCCTGGGCCAGGAAGCGGGCAGGAAGGTTTTCCAAGGCGGCCAGCTGCCTCAAGGCCGCCTGCCCCTGGGCCAGCTGCCCCTGCCCCAGGTACGCCAGGGCCAGGAGGGAGAGGGCTTGGCGTTGCAGCTCGGGCTGGGCCGTAAGCTCCGGCAAAAGCCCTTCCAGGAGGGCTATGGCCTCCTGGGGCTTCCCCACGAGGAAAAGGAGGCGGCCCCGCTCTAGCCTTTCCCTTAGGGTGGAGCCCAGGAGGGCCAGGCCCTCCTGGGGCCTTCCCAAGGCCAGGTGGAGCCGCGACCGCAAAAGGCGGGCTTCCGGGGTGGAGGGCAGGCCGGGGGCTAACCCCAGGGCCTCCTCGTACCGGTGGAGGGCCTCCAGGGCCATGGCCTGGAGGAGGTTGGCCTCGGGGCCTGGGGGGAGGGGGAGCCTTAGCACCTCCTGGGCCTGCCCCTTTTGAAGCAGGATCCGGGCGCGAAGGAGCTGGGCCTCGGGCTCATCGCCCAGGCGCCCCAGGAGGTTTTCCGCCTGGGCCAGATCCCCCCGTTCCAGGTGGATGCGGGCGAGGAGGAGAAGGCTGGGCCGGTGCTCTGGGTCGCTGGTGAGGGCCAGCTCGCAGGTGGCTTGGGCGCTTTCCAAGGCCCCTTGCTGGTAGAGCCGCTGGCAACGGGAGAAATAATCCTCGGCCCCCTGGGCCCAGGCGTCAAGACCCAGGAGGAGCAAAAATCCCAGGATAACCCTCATGCCTTCCAGTTTACGCCGGGCCCCCTTTGAACCCGGTATAATCCCAGCGGGTGAGACCCGTGAAACGCTGGATACCCTTCCTTTTGGCCATGGCCCTTTCCCTGAGCCTGGGGCAGGCGCCCCAGGTGGCGGCTTTGGTGGACGCTGGGCGGTTTCAGGAGGCGTACGAGGCCGGCCTGAAGCTGGGCACCCCCGAGGCCCTGGCCCTGGCGGCCAAGGGGGCGAGCTTCTACGCCCTGTACCAGGCCAAGCCCGAGGAGAAGCGGGCTTGGTTTGAGCGGGCGGAGAAGGCCGCCTCCCAGGCCATCGCCAAGGCCCCGGACTACCCGGAAGGGTATTTTGAGCGGGCCCGGGCCCTGGGGCGGCTTTCCCAGTTCAAGGGGATCCTCGAGGCCCTGGCGGAGGGCCTGGCCCCCAGGATCAAGGGGGATTTGGAGAAGACCCTCAAGCTCAAGCCCGACCATGCGGGGGCCATGGTGGCCCTGGCCCTTTGGCACTTTGAGCTGGTGCAGAAGGGGTGGCTGGTGGCCGCCACCCAGGGGGCGGACGGGGCCCAGGTGGAGCCCCTCATGAAGAAGGCCATTGCCCTGGAGCCGGAGGTCATCATCCACCGGGTGGAGTACGCCAAGGTGCTGGCGGCCTGGAACAAGAAGGAGGAGGCCAGGAAGCAGCTGGAGACCGCCCTTGCCCTCCCCGCCAGGACCGCCGCTGACCGGTACGACCAGGAAAGGGCCCGGCAGGAGCTGGCCAAGCTGAAGTAGGGCCTTGCCGGGGCCCCCACGGGACCGAAGGCCCCGTGGGGTTTTTCACTTCGGGGTGGGGAGCCTAAGGCCTAGCCGCCTCCCGAAGATCCGCAGGAGGACCGTGGCCAAAGCCCCGGCGAAGAGGGCCCCTTGCGGGTGAAGGCCGTGGAGGGCGTAGACCAAAAGCGCCCCCACCAGGGCGGCGGAGGCGTAGAGGTCCCCTGCCCGGTAGAGGATGCCGGGCACCTCCCCGGAGAGCACGTCCCTGAGCACCCCTCCCCCCACCCCGGAGAGGGTGCCCGCCAGGGCCACCCCGAAGGGCCCAAGCCCCGCCTCGAGGCCCCGCTCCGCCCCCAAGGCGGCGAAGAGGCCCAGGCCCAGGGTGTCCAGGTAGTAGATGGGCCTTTCCAGGGCCTGCACCCGGGGGTGGAAGCGGAAGACGAGAAGCCCCACCAGGACCACGCTCCAGAGGAGGGGTTCGTTCCTCAGGGCCGTGGGGGGTAAGGTCCCCACCAGGACGTCGCGGATGGAGCCACCCCCTACCGCGGTCACCGTGGCCAGGACCAGGACCCCAAGGAGGTCAAACCCCCGCTCCACCCCCTTCAGGGCCCCCGTGGCGGCGAAGACCAGGGTGCCGAGCCAGACCAGGGCCTCAACCATCCAAAAGCACCACCGCCCGAGCCTGCACGTGCTCCGGGGCCAGGCCCTCCGAGGTCTTGAAGGTGAGGCCGATGCGGTCTTTGGGCAGGGCGAGGAGCCGGGAGAGGTTTTCCAAAAGGGCCTCGCGGTGGGGGGAGAGCTTGGGGCGGTCCAGGGTGAGGGTTAGGGCCACCTGCAAGAGCTTTCCCCCCCGTTCCTCCACCCGGCGCAACGCCTCCTTCAGGAAGACCTCGCTCCTCGCTCCCTGCCAGCGGGGGTCGGTGTCGGGGAAGAGGAGGCCGATGTCCCCGAGGCCATAGGCGGAAAGGAGGGCGTCGGTGAGGGCGTGTAAGGGGCGTCCCCGTCGGAATGGGCCAAGGCCCCATGGGGGCTTGGGATCAAGAGGCCGCAAAGGTAAAGGGGCCTGCCTTCCCCAAGGCGGTGGCTGTCCTCCCCGTAGCCGATGCGCATGGCTATACTTTAGGGCATGCCGAGCTTTGCGGAAGCCTTGGCCCTCATGGAGGCCTGGACGGAAGGCGAGTCCTTGAGGCGGCACATGCGGGCGGTGGAGGTGGCCATGCGGGCCTACGCCCGCCGCTTCGGGCAGGACGAGGAGCTTTGGGCCGTGGCCGGGGTCCTCCACGACATGGACTACGAGAAGTACCCGGAGGAGCACCCCTACCGCGGGGTGGAGGAGCTGCGGCGTCTGGGCTACCCGGAGGAGGTGCTGGAGGCCATCCTGGGCCATGCCTCCTACACCGGGGTGCCCCGCAGGACCCTGATGGCCAAGGCCCTCTTCGCGGTGGACGAGCTCACGGGCCTCATCACCGCCGCGGTCTATGTGCGCCCGGACCGCTCCATCCTGGGCCTGGAGCTCCCAAGCCTCAAGAAAAAGTTCAAGGATAAGGCCTTTGCCAAGGGGGTGAACCGGGAGGAGATTCGCATGGGGGCGGAGGCGTTGGGCCTTTCCCTGGAGGAGCACATGGCCTTTGTCCTCGAGGCCATGAAGGGCGAAGCGGAGCTTCTGGGCCTCAAGTAGTTGCCGCTTCCCCTTAGGTTCCGCTAGGGTGGAGGGCGTGGAACTGCCCGACCTAAGCCCTTATCTGGGGCAGATGACCTTCGGTGGCCTGGCGGGGTATGCGGTGGGCTATGCCCTGAAGAAGGTGGGCCGCCTCCTGGCCCTTGGCCTCGGCCTCCTCTTCGTCGCCCTACAACTCCTCGCCCAGGCTGGGTACATCCAGGTGGACTGGACCCGCCTCCAGAAGGACGTGGAGCCCCTCCTGCAGCAGCCGGGCCTGCAAAGCCTTTGGGATAGGCTTCTGAGGACCCTCACCTACAACCTCCCCTTTGGGGCCAGCTTCGTGGGGGGGCTGGTCCTGGGCCTGCGGGCAGGCTGAAGCCCTCCCTTGCCCCCTACACCCAAGTGAGGTCCAGCTGGGCCTCGAGGTGGCCCACCCGAAGCCCCCGGTGGTTCCGCACCTCCGGCCGGTCCCAGGGGGTGGGGCCGGGGTCCAGCCCCAGGAGGCGCAAGAGGGCCACCACCGCCACCTCCCGGGCCTGGGAGGAGCCATCCTCCACCTTCAGGGCCACGCCCAGGGGTCCGTGGGGGCTTTCCAGGAGGGCCAGGCCGTAGTACCCGTCCGCCCCCCGCTTGGCCACCAGGGGAAGCCGCTCCATGAGGAGGGTGTCAATGCTCCCCGGCCCCGCCACCAGCTCCGGATGGCGGCGCATGGCCTTTTGCACCCGGAGGAGGGGTTCCCGGTAGACCTCGGGGGCCGCCTCCGGGCGGGCCAGGAGGTGGAAGGCCCGGGCGGCGCGGGCGAGGGGCAGGGCGAAGGTAGGCACGCTGCAGCCGTCGGTGGCGTGGGCGGGCTGGGTCCCGGAAAGCTCCAGGAGGGTCTTCTGGTTCAGGCGTTGCACCGGATGGTCCGGCCGCTCGTACCCCTCCACCGGGGCCCCCATGGCCAGGGCGGCGGCCAGCATGCCCGCGTGCTTTCCCGAGCAGTTGTGGTGGAGGGGGGTGGGGCTTAGACCGGCCTCCTCCAGGGCCCTTCGCGCCTCCCGGGAGAAGGGGGGGTGGACCCCGCAGGCCAGGTGCTCGGGGCCCAGGCCCAGCTTCTCCAGGAAGCGGGCGGCCACGGCCACGTGCTGCGGGGTGCCGTCGTGGCTGGCGGTGGCCAGGGCCACCTCCTCCTCCGTGAGGCCAAACCGCTCCACCGCCCCCGTGAGGAATAGGGCCAGGGCCTGGAAGGGTTTGGCCGAGGAGCGCATGTAGGCCAGGAGGGCGGGGTTCCCCCCATAGGCCAAAAGCCCTTCCTGCCCCACGATGGCCAGGGAAACCCGGTGCCGGTTCTCCACCAGTTCGCCGCGGTAGACGTGGACGAAGGCGTTCACGCTCCAAGTCTACGCCGGGCCTCCTCGAGGAGGGGCCGCCAGTCTAAGCCCAGATAGGGGGAGGGGAGGCCCAGGAGCTTTCCCTCCGCCTTCCGCAGGTTCCTCAGGCCCCCCCGCCCGGTCTGGGCCTGGTGCAGGGCGGCCGCCAGGAGGATGAGCCCCTGGAAAAAGCGGCGCTTCTCCCCTTTCGCCTTGCGCCAGGCCTCCTCGAGGACCTCGTGGGCCTCAAAGTAGCGCCCTCCCTGAAAAAGGTGCCAGGCCTCCCTCAAGGCTTCCACCCCTTCAGACTAAACTCTTCCCATGCGCGCCCTCCTGGTGCTCCTTGCCGCCTGCCTTTCCGGCCCGGCCCTGGGGCTCAGGCTGGCCACCACCACCAGCGTCTACGATGCGGGGCTTTTGGACCGGCTCCTGCCCGCCTTTGAGAGGGCCGCGGGGGTGCGGGTGGAGGTCCTGGCCGTGGGCACGGGGCAGGCCCTGCGCCTGGCCGAGCGCAAGGATGTGGATGCGGTCTTGGTCCACGCCCCGGAGCTGGAAGGGGAGGCCCTAAAGCGGGGGGTCCTGGCCGAGCCCTTCTGCCTCGCGCAGAACAGCTACCTCCTGGTGGGGCCCAAGGGGGATCCCGCCCGGGTCCGGGAGGCAAGGGATGCCCTGGAGGCCTTGCGGCGGATCGCCCGGGCCCAGGCTCCCTTCGTCTCCCGGGGGGATCGCTCGGGCACCCATTTGCAGGAGCTTTCCCTCTGGGCGAAGGCGGGCCTGGTCCCCAAGGGGGGCTGGTACCTGGAGTCGGGGGCGGGCATGGGCCAGACCCTGGTTCTGGCGGCGGAAAAGGGGGCCTATACCCTCTCCGACCTGGCCACCCACCTCACCGTTGGCCGGAAAAGGGGCCTGGTGGCCCTGCATGGGCGGGATGACCCCCTTCTTTTGAACCAGTACACGTACCACGTGGTCCCTCAGGGGGTGCGGCTCAAGGAGGCGGAAGCCCTTCGCCGCTTCCTGGCCACGGAGGAAGCGGCCCGGCTGGTGGGGGGCCTGCGGGTGGAGGGGGTGCAACTCTTCAAGCCCCTAAGGGGGCGGTGTATCATCCCCTGGAGTGGAGGCCTTTGAGCTTTGGGAAATCTCCTGGCGGAGCCTTTGGGTGGCGGGGCTCGCCACCTTCTTGGCGGCCCTTCCCGCCGTGCCCTTGGGGCTGTGGCTGGCCCTGAAGGGGGGCGGGGGCCTATGGGGGCGGGTCCTCCTCTACGCTGGCCTTGCCCTTCCCTCCGTGGTGGTGGGGCTTTTCTTTTACCTCCTCCTTTCCCGCTCCGGGCCCCTGGGCTCCTTGGGCCTTCTCTATACCCCTTACGCCATGGTGCTGGCGGAGGCGGTCTTGGCCTTCCCCCTCATCGCCGCCTTCGTCCTTTCGGGGGCCAGGGGCCGGGTGGCGGAGGTGCGGCTTCTGGTGAGGAGCCTGGGGGGTAGGGAGCGCCAGGTGCTTCCCACCCTGTTTTGGGAAAGCCGCCGCACCTTGGCCGCCGCCCTGGCCGCGGGGTTCGGGGGGGCCATCAGCGAGGTGGGGGCGGCCACCTTGGTGGGCGGGGATATCCGCCACCACACCCGGGTCCTCACCACGGCCATCGTGGTGGAGACCCGTAAGGGGGAGCTGGAAAGCGCCTTGGCCTTAGGGTTTGTCCTTCTTGGGATGGCCCTCTTGGTCACGGCCCTGCTGGTGGTCTTGGAGCGGGAATGAGGCCGGTTCTGCAGGTCCGGGGGTTGGTGCACCGCCATGGGGATTTTCGCCTCGAGGTTCCCCGCCTCGAGGTCCACGTCGGGGAGATCCTGGCGGTGCTGGGGCCTTCGGGAAGCGGCAAGACCACCCTCTTGCGCCTCCTCGCCGGCCTCCTCTCCCCGGAGGAGGGCCAGGTGGAAGGGGGCTTCCGGGCCTACCTGCCCCAGACCCCACCCCTCCTTCGGCGAAGCGTCCTGGAAAACGCCGCCTTCGGCCTGTGGCTCCACGGGATTCCCCGGCGCCGGGCCCTGGC
This sequence comes from Thermus amyloliquefaciens, assembly GCF_000744885.1. NCBI lineage: Bacteria > Thermotogati > Deinococcota > Deinococci > Thermales > Thermaceae > Thermus > Thermus amyloliquefaciens. The sequence continues at coordinate 46,085 of NZ_JQMV01000003.1, forward strand.
CCAGGCCGCCCTGCTTTTGGAACGGGTGGGCCTAGGGGCCAAGGCCCGGCAGCCCGCCCACCTCCTGTCCGGGGGGGAGGCGGTGCGCCTGGCCCTGGCCAGGACCCTTTTGGTGGAGCCCGCCGCCTTGCTTCTGGATGAGCCCACCGCCAGCCTGGACCCCGCCAACACCCTGAAGGTGGAGGCCCTGCTCCAGGAGGCGGCCAGGGAGGGCCGGGGGGTGGTCCTGGCCACCCACGACCTCTTCCAGGTGCGCAGGCTGGCCCATAGGGTGGTCTTCCTCTTCCAGGGCCAGGTGGTGGAGGAAGCCCCCGTGGACCGGTTTTGGCAAAGCCCGCAGGACCCGAGGAGCCAGGCCTTTTTGGAGGGAAGGTTGCTTCCTTAGGTGCCCCGTGGCCCAGGCCACCACGGGGGCCCAAGAAAAGCCTGGAGCATGCCCTTTGTTCCCCGGCTCTTTTGGCAACCCCCACGCCTTGGCCCTCAGCCTCCGCCCCGGGCTGCCGCCAGCCCAATCCTTTGGAACCAGGCCTCAGCCTCCTCGCCCTCCACCTCCACCCAAAGCTGTCGGACGGAAAGGCTTCCTGCCCGAAGGGGGGCCTCCTCCCGGAAGCGCACGGTGGCCCCCGGAAGGGCGTAGGCCCCTTCGTCCAGCCTCGTTCCGCCCCACTCCAGGAGGTACCTGGCCAGAAGCCAGGGGGGCAGGGCCCCAAAGCGCTGGGCCAAGGCGCCGCCCGCCACCGGGGGGAAGAGGTCCAGGGTGGCCTCAGGCGCGAGGGGGGTGGAAAGCCCCTCCAGGTAGCGCACATCCCGCCCCTCCAGGAAGACGGAAACCCGCTCGGCCAACGCCTCCCCCTCAAAGAGCTCCTCCCGCAGCCTGGGGTAGAGGCGGACGAGGTTTTCCAGCACCTCCCCCACGGTCCTGCCCTCCACCTGGAGCTGGCCCTTTCCCGTGAGGTCGCGGAAGGTGGCGTAGAGGTTCACCTTGGGCATAAGGAGAGTCTAAGGGAAAACCCGGCCCCCCGGGGGGCCGGGCCTTCCCGAGGGGGTTAGTCCGCGGCCTGGGAGAGGATGCCCAGCTCCTGGAGCTTGGCGGGGGGCACCACGCCCCGCTCCCAGCCCCGCTCCTGGTAGTATTCCTGGAGCATCAGGTCCAGCTCGGTGAGCTGGCCCTTGGAGCCCGCGCAACCCGAGGGCTCCTTGAGGAAGCGTTCGGGGAGGTAGTCCGAGCCCTCGGCCCAGCCCGCCAGGTTGTTGTAGTAGCGCTCCAGGTTGTAGATGCGCTCGCCGATCCTGAGGATCTCCTCGGGGGTCACGGGCCGGCCCCAGTAGGCGGAAAGCTGCTTGGCGTACTCCTCGGGGCCCTCGGCGAACTGGCTGAACTTGCAGAGGTCCAGGGAGTCGGTGAAGGCGGAGAGGTCCTGGAAGAGCTTGGTGAGCTTGCCCTTCCCCTCCCAGGCCAGGGGGTCGGTCTTGTAGGGCACGCCCAGGATCTCCGAGGCCGGGGTGTAGGCCCTAAGGTGGCAGGCCCCACGGTTGGAGGTGGCGTAGGCGATGCCCATGCCCTTGAGGCCCCGGGGGTCGTAGGCGGGGATGGACTGGCCCTTGACCTCGAGGGAAAGCTCGGGGTGGCCGATGGCCTTGGCCCAGCGGGCTGGGCCCTCCGCCAGGCCGTCCCCCACCCCCCGGCGGTGGGCGATGGCCTCAATGGTGCGGATCTCGCCCTCCTTGTCCCCAAACCGGATCCCATCAGGCCCCTGGTAGTAGCCCTTCTCCGTGGCCTCCATGAGGACGGCGATGGCGTTGCCCGTCTCGATGGTGTCCATGCCGTAGGCGTTGCAGAGGTAGATGGCGTAGCCGGTCCAGTCGGTGTCGGTGTGGCCCGCATGGGCCCCGAGGGCCCAGGCGGACTCGTACTCGTAGGACTCAAAGCGGATGGTCCTGCCGTCGATGTGCACCTCCACCATCTTCTTGCAGGCCACGGGGCAGGCGTGGCAGGTGTTGTCCTTGACCAGGCGGTGCTCGCGGATGTACTCCCCGGAGATGGTCTCCACCCCGTCGATGCAGGTGTGCTGGGCGTTAAAGGTGGGCAAGGCCCCCATCACGTTGGTGATGTTCATGAGGACGTTGGTGCCGTAGAGGGAAAGGCCTCCCTTCTTGGGGGCGGTCACGTTCTTGGGGTCGTTGATGGTGGCCGAGGCCTGCTGGTCCGCCTCCCGCCAGGCTTCCGGGTCCTTGGGCTGGGGCATCTTCTCCTGCTTGCCCACCACCACGATGGCCTTCAGCCTCTTGCTCCCCGCCACCGCCCCGGTGCCCCCGCGGCCTGCGGCCCGCTCGTCGTTGTTGATCCAGTTGGCGAAGCGCACCAGGTTCTCCCCGGCGGGGCCGATGGCCATCACGTCGGCGTCCTCCCCGTGCCGCTCCCGCAGGATGCGGTGGACCTCGTGGGTGGTCTTGCCCCAGAGGTCGGAGGCGTCGTGGATGGAGACTTCCCCATCCTTCACCAAAAGGTAGACGGGCTTCTCCGAAGCCCCTCGGATGAGGAGCCCGTCAAACCCCGCCCACTTCAGCTTGGCCGCGGTCCAGCCCCCCATGTGGCTGTCGGTGACCGTGCCCGTGAGGGGGCTTTTGGTGACGATGGCCAGACGCCCGGACATCTTGGCCCGGGTGCCGGAGAGGGGGCCATTCATGATGCAAAGGAGGTTGTCGGGGCCCAAGGGGTCCACCTTCGGCCCGTTTTCAAACACGTACTTCACCCCAAGCCCCCGGCCCCCCACGTACATCTCCAGGTCCTTGGGGTCGGGGGCAAAGTACTCCACCTGGCCGCTGGAAAGGTCAATACGGGCAAGCCTATGGGCATATCCGCCAAGCATTGGCCACCTCCTTAGGGCTTGGAAGACGAGAGCCCGTCGCCGGAAGGGTTCCGCAGGACTGCCCTGGTTCCTGCGGGATTATACCACCGAGCCCTCCGCAGATTGTGAATGGGGTGACGGGGATAATGGGGGTATGTTGGCCTTTGCGGGCGAGGTCCTGGTGGATCTGATCCTCGAGGCGAAGGACCCCTTGCGCTTCGCCGGGGTCCTGGGCGGCTCGGCCCTGAACACCGCCACCACCTTGAGCCGCCTGGGCTTTCCCGTGCGCTTCTTCTCCGAGGTGGGGTCGGACTGGCTTTCCCGGTGGAGCCAGGAGGAGATGGCCCGGCGGGGCTTGGACCTTCGCCTTCAGCGGCACGCGGGCCCCATGCCCCTGGCCCTGGTGCGCCTGGACGAGGGGGGGGAGGCCTCCTACAGCTTCCACCGGCCCTTCCGGGCGGCCTACCGCCCGGAGCCGGGGGGCCTCCGGGGGGTGAGGGCCTTCCACTTCGCTTCCCTCTTCGCCCTGGAAGGGCGCACCGCGGGTGGGGTGGAGGCCCTCCTGAAGGAGGCGGAGGGGGAAGGGGCCCTCCTCTCCTACGACCCCAACCTCCGCGCCGCCCCTACCCCGGAGGCCAGGCGGCGCCTGGAGGGCTACCTGGCCCGGGTGGACCTCCTGAAACTCTCCCTGGAGGACGCCCGCTTCCTTTTCCCCGAAGGCCCCGTGGAGGCGGTCCGGCGCCTTCTTCCGCCCCTCAAGGTCCTCACCCTGGGACCGGAGGGGGCGGTGGCCTTCCTCGGGAGGAAGGAGGTGCGCCTCCCCGGGGAGAAGGTGGCGGTGGCGGACACCGTGGGGGCGGGGGACAGCTTCACCGCGGGCCTTCTCGCCCTCCTGCTCCGAAAGGGGTATGGCAAGGGCACCCTCCCCCGCCTGGCCCTCGAGGACCTGGAGGAAGCCCTGCGGGGCGCCATCGCCCTTTCCGCCCTGGCCTGCACCGTGCGGGGGGCCTACCTGCCGGAGGAGGGGCTTAGGGCCTGGCGGGGGCGCTACCTAGGGGATTAGGAGGACCTTGCCCGTGGTCTTGCGCCCCTCCAGGGCCTCATGGGCCTCCCTGGCCCTTTCCAGGGGGAACTCGGCCCCGATGCGCACCCTAAGCCACCCTTCCCGCACCGCTTGGAAGACCTCCCCGGCGCGCCAGAGGAGCTCCTTGCGGCTTGCCGTGTAGTGGTGGAGGGTGGGGCGGGTGAGGAAGAGGCTTCCCTTGCGGTTCAGCACCTGGGGGTCCAGGGGGGGCACCGGCCCCGAGGACTGGCCGAAGAGGACCAGGAAGCCCCGGGGGCGCAGGGCGTCCAGGCTCCCCGCAAAGGTGCTCTGCCCCACCCCGTCGTAGACCACGTCCACCCCGCCCCCGGAGAGGGCCTTCACCGCCTCCGGAAAGCCCTCGTAGGGCAGGGCGTAGTCCGCCCCCGCCTCCTTGGCCAGGGCCCGCTTTTCCTCGGTGCTGGCGGTGGCGTAGACCGTGGCCCCAAGCCGCTTGGCCCACTGGATGAGAAGGAGGCCCACCCCCCCGGCCCCCGCGTGCACCAGCACCTGGTCCCCAGGGGCCACGGGGTAGGTGCTCTTGAGGAGGTAGTGGACGGTCATGCCCTGGAGGAGGACCGCGGCGGCGAGCCTGGGTTCCACCCCCTCGGGCACGGGCACGAGCCTCTCCGCGGGCACCACCTGGTACTCCGCATAGGCCCCCTGCACGTTGGCGAAGGCCACCTTATCCCCGGGGGCCACCCCCGCTACCCCCTCCCCCACCTTCTCCACCACCCCGGCCCCCTCCTCCCCCAGGGTGAAGGGGAGGGGCATGGGGTAGAGGCCTTTCCGCTTGTAGGTGTCAATGTAGTTGACCCCGATGGCCAAAAGCCGCACCAGGACCTCCCCTGGCCCAGGCTCGGGGACGGGGATTTCCTCCAGCCGCAAGACCTCGGGGCCGCCTGTTTGGTGAACCCGAACCGCCCTCATGGTGAGGCCCAGTCTACCCCCTAGAAGGCCCTCTGGTACTGCGGGGGCACCTCCGGCGCCACCCCCAGGGCCTTGGCCGCCCGTAAGGGGAAGTAGGGATCTCTGAGGAGAACCCGGCCCAGGAGGATGAGGTCGGCGCTCCCCGCCTGCAGGATGGTCTCCGCCTGCTCGGGGGTGGTGATGAGGCCCACGGCCCCCGTCCTCAGGCCCACCTTCTTGCGCACGGCATCGGCGAAGGGTACCTGGAAGCCCGGGGCCAGGGGAATCCGCACCCTGGGCACCACCCCGCCCGAGGAGCAGTCCAGGAGGTCTACCCCCAGGGCCTTAAGCCTTTCGGCGAAGGCCAGGGTGTCCGTTAGGCCCCACCCTCCCTCCCCCCAGTCCGTGGCGGATACCCGCACCAGGAGGGGAAGCTCGGGGGGGACCACCTGGCGCACGGCCTGGGCCACCTGAAGGGGGAAGCGCATGCGGTTTTCCAGGCTACCCCCATAGGCGTCCGTGCGCTGGTTGGAAAGAGGGGAGAGGAAGGAGGAAAGGAGGTAGCCGTGGGCCATGTGGAGCTCAATCACCTGAAAGCCTGCCCGAAGGGCCCGCCTGGCCCCTTCCACAAAGGCCTTTAGGATCCTTTCCATTCCCGCCTCGTCCAGGGGTTCGGGTACCGGGTAGCCCTCGTCAAAGGGGAGGGGGCTTGGCCCCACTACCCGCCAGCCCAGGGGTTTGCCCCCTTCCCAGGGCCGGGCGGTTCCCGCCTTGCGCCCGGCGTGGGCCAGCTGGATCCCGGGCACCGCCCCCGCCTCCCGGATCCTCCGGGCGAGCTCCTTCAGGCCCGGAAGCTGGCCCTCCGACCAGATGCCGAGGTCGTGGGGGCTGATGCGGCCTGAGGGCTCCACGGCGGTGGCCTCCACCAGGATGAGCCCCACGCCCCCTAGGGCCCTTGTGGGGTAGTGGAGGAGGTGCCAATCCGTGACCTCCCCTTCCTCGGTGGCCGAGTACTGGCACATGGGGGACATGGCCAGGCGGTTCCTGAGCCGAACCTCTCGCAGGTTTAGGGGGGTGAAGAGGAGGGCCATGGGTTCATTATGGCCTGGCGGAATATGGAGGGGCATATAATGGCCTTGGTAACCCTATGGAACCTCTTCCAGCAGGTCCAAGGCGGGTGAGAGCATGAAGCAAGCCCTCTTGTTGTCCTTCCTGGTCCTTTCCGCGGCCCTAGCCCAGCCCCTAAAGGTGGCCATCCTCTGGCACCAGCACCAGCCTCCTTACGAGAACCCCCTCACCGGCCAGTACGAGGGTCCCTGGGTGCGGGCCCACGGGGTGAACGACTACCCCTGGATGGCCGAGGTGCTGAAGGAGTTTCCCGAGATCAAGGTGACCTTTGACTACACCTCCACCCTGCTCAAGCAGATCGCGGACTACCTCTCGGGAAAGGCCAAGGACGCCTACTGGCGGCTTTCGGTGAAGCCCCTTGGGGAGCTCACCCCAGAGGAGCGGGCCTTCATCGTGGACCGCTTTTTTGACATCAACCCCCGCTTCGTGGAAAAAAGCCCCCGCTACAAGGAGCTCCAGGCCAAGAAAATCCGGGGTGAAGCCTTCTCCGACCAGGACCTCCTGGACCTCCGGGTGCTTTGGAACCTCTACTGGATCAACGTGGACTACATTGAGCGCGACCCTGGGCTGAGGGCCCTTTACCAGAAGGACAGGGGCTTCACCCAGAAGGACGTGGACTACGTTCTAGGGAAGCACCTGGAGCTCATGGCCACCATCCTGCCCCTGCACCAGGAGCTTTGGGAGCGGGGGCAGATCGACCTCATCACCACCCCCTACTACCACCCCATCCTGCCCATCCTCCTGGACAAGGAGGCCATCCGGGAGTCCAACCCCGCCTTGGCCCTGCCCAAGGAGCCCATCGCCTGGCCCGAGGACGCCGCCTGGCAGGTGCGGGCTGGGAAGGCGTACTTCAAGGGGCTTTTCGGTAGGGAGCCCAAGGGGATGTGGCCCCCCGAAGGGGCGGTGAGCCAGAAGGCGGCGGAGCTCTACGCCGAGGAGGGCATCGGCTTTTTGGTGACCGACGAGGCCATCTTGGGTAAAAGCGGCTTTCCCGTAACCCCCGCCACCCTTACCCGCATCTACCACGTGGAGAAGGGGGGCAAGCGGGTGGTCCTCTTCTTCCGCCACCGGGACCTCTCGGACCGCATCGGCTTCAGCTACAGCGGCATGCCCGCGGAGCGGGCGGTGGAGGACTTCATCGGCACCCTTTTGGAGATCCGCCGCCAGGTGATTGCGCAAAACCCCGAGGCCGTCCTCACCATCGCCCTGGATGGGGAGAACGCCTGGGAGAACTACCCCAACAACGGCAACGACTTCCGCCGCCTCCTCTACAAGCGCCTCACGGAAGAGCAGCGAAAGGGCACCCTCAAGACCGTCCTCTTCTCCGAGCTTCTGGAAAAGCCCTCCCTCCCCATCGCCCGGCTGGGTACAGGCGGTTGGGCAGGGGACTTCGCCATGTGGGCGGGGGAGCCGGAGGAAAACGAGGCCTGGGACCGCCTGGCCCGGGCCCGGCAGGCGGTGCTGGCCTACAAGGAGGCCGGGGGCGATCCCCAGGTGGTGGAGAAGGCCATGGGCCTGATCTATGCCGCCCAGGCCTCGGACTGGTTCTGGTGGTACGGCCAGGACACCGGCTTCCCCAACAACCCGCCCTTTGACGAGGCCTTCCGCGCCCTGTTGCAGTCGGTGTACCGCACCCTGGGCCAGAAGCCCCCGGAGGCGCTCTTCATCGCCGTGCGGCCCCCGGTGGCGCCCCAGGGCGCCCCGGGCCGGGTGAAGCCCAATCTGGACGGCAGGGGCGAGGCGGAGGAGTGGAAGGGGGCCGCCTACCTGGCGGATGCCGACGGCACCACCATGCAAACCCCGGACGACCTCCTCAAGGGGGTTTACCTGGGCTTTGACGAGCAGAGCGTCTACCTGCGGGTGGACCTGCGGGACGGGGTGCAGGCCCAGGACCTTTTGGGCCAGGGGTACCGCCTGCACGTGTACGCCACCACCCCCAGGGAGGAAGGGGGGGCGGCCTTCCCCGAGGGCGCTGGGGTTTCCCTGGGCTTTCCCTTGCAGCAGCGCATCACCCTGGATCTGGACCAGGTTCGGGAGGGGCAGGGGGTCTTGGTGCGCTACGCCTACCGGGAAGGGGCCTGGGTCCTGGCCAGTTCCCCCGCGGACCTGGCGGGCCGGCGGGCCTGGGTGGGGGAGGAGGTGGAGATGCGCATCCCCTACACCACCCTGAAGGCCGAGGCCGGGGACACCCTGCGTTTGGCGGTGGTGCTGGAGCGGGGCGGGCGGGTGCTGGACACCGCCCCCAACGGCAACCCCCTGGCCCTGAGCCTGCCCCAGCGCCTGGCGGGCAAGGAGGTCTTCCGCCTGCAGGATCCGGAAGGGGACGAGCACGGCCCTGGCACCTACACCTACCCCAAGGAGAACGCCTTCGCCCCCTTCAAGGGCCTCTTTGACCTCTTGGAGGTTCGGCTTTTGGACAGCGGGGCCACCTGGACCTTCGTCTTCACCTTCGGGGAGATGACCAACCCCTGGGGGGCCCCGGCGGGCTTCAGCCACCAGCTCGTGAACGTCTACCTGGATTTCAAGGAGGGAGGGCGGACCGATACCTTCGCCAAGGGGGCCAAGGTGGCCTTTGACCCCGAACATCCTTGGGACCTCTTCCTCAAGGCGGCGGGCTGGCCCCAGTACGGGCAACGGGTGGGCTTCCCAGACGGCACGGATACCGCCGATGGGGTAGTGGTGGCCAGCAACCCCGCGGATAAGCAGGTGATCCTGCAGCTAGATAAAAAGCACTTCAACCCAGCCCCGGGGCAGAGGGTGTGCCTGTACGTCCTGGTGGGCAGCCAGGACGGTTACGGCCCGGACCACTTCCGCCCCGTGGGGCGGGAGGCGGGGCCCTGGAACCTGGGTGGGGCCGCCAATGAGGACGCGCCCTTGGTGGTGGACTACCTCTGGCCCGAGCGGGGGGTGCAGGAGGCCATGCTTTCCCAGTACGGCGGGGGGAGGTACGCGGTGCTCAAGCCCTACTGCCTCTCCTGGCCTGCTCCTTGAATGCTGGGGAACCCTCTACCCCGGGGAAGCCTCCCCGGGGTAGACTACTCCCATGGACCCAGGCCTCGGCCAGGGGCAAGGCTCCGACCTCGCTGCCGCCTTCCGTTACGTGGAACGCCTGCTTTTTGGGGACATGGAGCGCCCCGGCCTCACCCTCTATGACCTGCAGCGTTTGGTGGGGTACCCCGCCAAGGGGGAGGGTCCTTTGGCCTACACCCTCCCCCGCAGCCAGAGCCCTTCCGGGGTGCAGGCGGTGCGTTTCTACTACTATCCCAGGGATCCCGTTCTCCAGCTCATCGTGGAGATTGAGGATCGGGAAGGGAAAAAACACCTTCGCCACTTCCGCTGGAACGGGTTTACCTGGGAAACCCCCGAGGGGGGGAAGGGGGAGTTCAAACCCACCCGGGAGGATCCGGGGTGGGTTCAGGTGGGGGAGGACTTCTTCCTGGGCTTTCCCCGGGAGGAGGCCGTGGAGTTGGAGGAGGCGGTGCGCAAGGGGGAGGCCTCCGGGGTCAAGTACCTCCTGTGCCCCCGGTGCCGCACCCGGATCTTCTACGCCCCCTCGGTCCGCCCCGGGGGCCTGGCTTGCCCTAGGTGCGGTAACTCCGCCCTCCTTTTCAAGACCCTTTCCGCGGCGGAGGGGACCAAGGACCCCCTCGAGGCCCTGGCGGAGGAGCAACGGGCCTTGCGAAAGGCCCTCGAGGAGCTCACCGCCTACCTGAAGCGCAAGCTGGGCCCTTAAGGGCTAGACCCGCGTTCCCGGCTGGTTCCAGCCGGTGTAGGCGTAAAACCGCCCCCGTTCTCCCGCCAGGTAGTCCAGGAGAGGCTCCAGAAGGGGGCGGTGGCCGGCAAGCTTCACCGCCACCTCCTCCGGGGTGAAGAAGCGGGCCTCCACGATGTGGCCGTCAGGGTCGCGGGGGTTCAAAAGCCCCTCGTAGCTGGCCCTAAAGGCCATGGCCAGGGTCCTTTCGTTCTTCCGGCGGTCCTCCACCTGGATGGCGTAGGCCAGGTGCTCAATGGCCTTCACCCTTAAGCCGGTCTCCTCCCGCACCTCCCGCACCAGGGCTTCCAGCACGGTTTCCCCCGGCTCCACCGTGCCCCCGGGGAGGGTGTAGCGCACCATGCCCCGCCGGCCCCAGTCGTTCCCCACCAGGAGGACCCGGCCCTGGCGGTCCAGGAGGATGGCCGCCACCACCAGGATCTCGCGGCGCATCACGCTTCCGTCATGGCCTCCAGCTGGCGCTCCTGGTCGGCCCGCTTGAGGGCCTCGAGAAGGGGCTGGAGGTGCCCCGAGAGGACGCCCTCGAGGTCATGGGTGGTGAAGCCGATGCGGTGGTCCGTGACCCGGGACTGGGGGAAGTTGTAGGTGCGGATCTTCTCCGAGCGCTCCCCGGTGCCGATCTGGGCCAGGCGGGTCTGGCGGAGTTTCTCCGCCTCCTCCGCCCGCTTCATCTCCAGGAGGCGGCTTCTTAGGATCATCAGGGCCTTCTCCCGGTTCTTGATCTGGCTACGGGAGTCCTGGCAGGTGACCATGATCCCCGTGGGCAGGTGCACCACCCGCACGGCGCTGTCCGTGGTGTTCACCCCCTGGCCCCCCGGCCCCGAGGCCCGCATCACGTCAATGCGGATCTCGTCCATGTTGAGCTGGAAGTCGGACTCCTCCGCCTTGGGCAACACCGCCACCGTGGCCGTGGAGGTGTGGATCCGCCCCTGGGTTTCCGTGGCGGGGACCCGTTGCACCCGGTGGACCCCGCTTTCGTACTTGAAGGTGCCGTAAGCCCCGGGTCCCCGCACCTCAAAGACCACCTTGGAGAAGCCTCCCAGGTCCGTGGGGTGGGAGTCCAGCACCTCGGTTTCAAACCCCATCTCCTCGGCGAAGCGCAGGTACATCTCCAGGAGGTCCCGGGCGAAAAGGGCGGCCTCCTCGCCCCCGGTTCCCGCGCGGATCTCCACGATGGCGTCCCGCTCGTCCAAGGGGTCCTTGGGCAAGAGGTGCCGCTCCAGTTCCCTTTCCAGCTCCGCCTTGCGGGCAAGAAGGGCTTCCCTCTCCGCCTTGGCCACCTCCTTGAGCTCGGGGTCCTCGAGGAGGCCTTCCACCCCCTCCAGGTCCTCCAGCACCTTCCGGTACGCCCGGATGAGGGCGATCACCTCCCCCATCTCCGCGTAGCGCCGGGAGAGGGTTTGATAGCGCTTCTGGTCCTTCAGGACCTCGGGGTCAGCGAGGCGCGCTTCCAGCTCCCGGTATTCCTCTTCTAGGCGCGCGAGCTTATCCAGCATACCTTACCTCAGGATACCCCAAGCGGGGCTTGCCTTGGTTTTTAGGTAAGCCTAAACTGGGGCCATGGAAACCCCGGTCTTCCTCTACGCCCTATTGGGAGGGCTCTTCACCTGGGGGCTCACCGCGGTGGGGGCCGCCAGCGTGTTCCTAATGCGGGAGCCCAGCCGCAAGCTTCTGGATGGGATGCTGGGCTTTGCCGCTGGCGTGATGCTGGCGGCCAGCGTCTTCTCCCTTCTCCTTCCGGGGATGGAGATGGCCGAGGCTCAGGGCACGGTGCCTTGGGTGCCCGCGGTGGTGGGCTTCCTTCTGGGCGGGGCCTTGTTGCGCCTGATGGACCGCTTCCTTCCCCATGTGCACCTGGGGCCAGGGGCCCAGGAGGAGGGCGTGAGAACCCTGTGGCGGCGCACCACCTTGTTGATCCTGGCCATCACCCTTCACAACTTCCCCGAGGGCCTGGCGGTGGGGGTGGCCTTTGGGGCCGCGGGGTTGGACCCCACGGGGGCGGCCACCCTGGGCGGGGCCATCGCCTTGGCGGTGGGCATCGGGTTGCAAAACCTGCCCGAGGGCCTGGCGGTGGCCTGGCCCCTGAGGCGGGCGGGTATCGGGGCGGGGAAGGCCTGGTTTTATGGGCAGCTTTCCGCCATCGTGGAGCCCCTTGGGGCCCTGCTGGGAGCCCTTTTGGTCACGCAGATGCTCTACCTTTTGCCCTACCTCATGGCCCTGGCGGCGGGGGCCATGGTTTTCGTGATCGTGGAGGAGGTCATTCCGGAAAGCCAGGCGGAGGGCAACGGGGACATCTCCACCTTTGGCGTCATGACGGGCTTCGCCTGCATGTTGGCCTTGGACGTGGCCTTGGGCTGAGGCTCTCCTCGAGGCGAAGGGCCGAGGGCTGCAAGGTACGGGTCGGGTTAGGCATCCTCCTTGCCCAGGCGTTCCTTGAGGAGGCGGGCGGCTTCCTCCGCCTTGGCCTTGGCGGCCTCGGCGGCCTGGGCGGCTTTCTCCGCCAGGTCCTTTAGCTTGTCGGGGATTCCGTCCTGGTCCTGGTCCAGCTCCGCCAGGCGGGCCTTGGCCTCCGCCAGGGCCTTCTTGGCTTCCTGAAGGGCTTTTTCCACCACGTCGGGCTTCCCGTCCTTGTCCTGGTCCAGCTTCTCCCGGAGCTCCTGGAGTCTTTTTTCTGCCTCTTCCGCCGCCGACTGCACCGCTTCCTTGGCCTTCTGCAAGAACCCTTTGAAATCCATGGTAGCTCTAGTTTAGAGCAAAGCCCTGAGGTCGGCCACTACCCGCGGGGTTTCCTCCACCTTGTCCGGGCTGAAGAGGAGGACCAGCTGGCCCGACTTCACCACGAAGGTGGTGGCGGTGTGGTCCACCAGGTACTCCCCGGGGCCCCGGTACTGGGTCTTCTGGTAGTAGACCCCGAAGGTCCGGGCCACCTCCTGGATGGCCTGGGGGCTTCCCGTGAGGCCCAGGAAGCTAGGGTGGAAGCCCTTGGCGTACTGGTCGGAGATCTCTGGGGTGTCCCGCTCGGGGTCCACGCTGATGAAGACCACCTGCACCCTTGCCTGCTCTGAAGGGGAAAGCTCCTCATAGGCCCGCTTCAGGGCCAGCATGGTGGTGGGGCAGACGTCGGGGCAGTGGACGAAGCCGAAGAAGATGAGGACCAGCTTGTCCTTAAGCTGGGAAAGCTGTACCGGGCCCTGGGGCCCCTCGAGGGTGAAATCCACGGGCTTGGGGTTCAGAAGCCGGGTGCCGTAGAAGCTGTGGGCGCCCTTGGGGAGAAGAAGATAGGCCACCCCCACCAGGGCGAGGACCAGCAGGACGGGCAAGAGAGCTTTCGCCTTCATCGCTCCTCCACGGGCAGGATCACCTGGAGCCTGCTGCCATCTTGGAACTTCAACACCAAAACTACCTTCTCCCCCGCCTTCAGAGGACGCTTAAGCCCTTCCAGCATGAAGTGATACTTCCCCGGGCGGAACTCCACCTTGCTTCTTGGGGGGATGTCCAGGTAGGGAAGGGGGCGCATGCCCAGGACCACCTGGCCTCCCCGGTGTTCCCGGTTGTTCTGATGGAAGGAAACCCGCTCGGCCACCTCCGTTTCGGCTCCCACCAGGCGCAAGGGGGTCTTGCCCCGGTTTTCCAGGGTGAGGTAGGCGGCGGTGTCCTTCACCACCGGGGGCACCAGGCGGACCCAGCCCGGGGTGACCGCGGCCTGGGCCAGGGCCAGGCTTCCCAGCAGGATCAGGAGCCACCTCACGCGTTTACCTTACCAATCGGGAGGGGGACAAATGTACTCCGTGGTTTAGGGCACATTTCCTGGGAGTACGAATGTCCCGCTCCCCAGGCCTACCCTTAGTGTGATGCGCCCTTTGGGGTGGTGGCCCCTTTTCCTGGGCATGGCCCTGGCCGCACCGGTCCTTCAGCTGAGGGGGGAGGTGGAGGGACCCCTGGTTCTCACCACCCCGGGCCTGGTGGTGGAGGGGGAGGGGGCGGTGCTCCGGGGAAAGGAGGGGCACACCCTGCGCCTCCTGGCCCCGGGCATAACGGTGCGGGGGCTGAAGGTGGTGGGGGCGGGGCCGGGGGAGGACTTCTTTGAACCCGACGCCGCCATTTACCTGCGGGGGTGCGAGGGGTGCCTGCTGGAGGAGGTGACGGTGGAGGAAGCCCCCGCGGCGGTGCGGGTGGAGGACTCCCCAAGGGCGGTGGTGCGGGGCTTGAGGGCCAAAGGCCTGGGGGAGTCCCCGGGGGTTCTGGTCTACGGGAGCCCTGGGGTACGGGTGGAGGGAAGCCACCTCCTTGGCTACATGGACGCCATTTACGTGGAGTACAGCCCGGACATGGTCATCCGGGGGAACCTTTTGGAGGGGAACGGGCGCTACGGCTTCCACGTGATGTTTTCCTGGGGGGTGCGGGTGGAGGAGAACCTAAGCCGGGCGAACGGGGTTGGCAATGCGGTGATGCACGGGGCGCAGAACCGGGTGCGGGGAAACCGGCTTTACGGGCACAAAAGCCCGGTGGGCTATGGGCTTCTGGTCCAGGACGAACGGGGGACCGAGGTCCGGGAAAACCTGTTTGCGGAAAACACCCTGGGCCTGGTCCTTATGGACGCCCAAGGGGTGAGGGTGTGGGGCAATGGCTTCCAGGAAAACGGCACCGCCTTGCGCATCACCCGGGAGCGGGGAGGGAACTCGGCTTGGGTGGAGGGGAACGCGTTTCAGGGGAACCTCTACGACCTCCTGGTGGACGACCCCGGGGCCAAGGCCAAGGTGGTGGGTAACCGCTACGACCGGGCCTCGGGCCTCCCCGTCCCCCACCTACCCACGGGCGCCTTCGCCCTCCTCCTGGCCCGCCAGCCCGAGCTTTCCCTCTTCGCCCTCTCCCCAGGGGTGGTCCTCTGGGAGGCGGTGGAGGCCCAGGTGCCGGGCCTGCGGGGGGTAGCCCTGGCCGATCCCGCGGCCCAACCTTTGGCCAAGGAGGTCCGGACCCAGGGGGGGTGGCTGGTCCTCGGCCTTTTGGGGGGTGTCCTATGGTGGCGGTGGAGGGCCTGAGGAAGCGGGGCAGGCTCCTGGGGGTGAACCTCCGGGTGGAGGGGGGTGTGGTGGGCCTTTTGGGCCCCAACGGGGCGGGGAAGAGCACCCTTTTGGCCCTCCTCGCCGGCCGCCTCCGGCCCGATGGGGGGGAGGCCCGCCTCCTGGGGCGCACCCCCCGGGACCCCAAGGCCCTGCCCCTCCGGGCCTACCTCCCGCAAAGCCCCAGGCTTTTTCCCCACCTGCGGGCCCTCGAGGTCCTGGAGGGCGCCAGGCGGGCGAAAGGCCTGGGGAGGGAGGCTTTGCAGGAGGCGGTGGCGCGCATGGGCCTAGAAGGCCTTCTGCACCGGCCTGTGGCCGTTCTTTCCGGAGGCCAGCGCCAGCGCCTCGCCCTGGCCGCGGCCCTCATGGGGGACCCCCCCATCTGGCTCCTGGACGAGCCCACCGCCGCCTTGGACCCCAAGGGGCGGGAGCGCTTCTGGGCCTGGGTAGGGGCCAAGCGGGAGGGGGTGGTCCTCCTGGCCCTGCACCACGTGGAAGAGGCCCGGAGGGCGGACCGCCTGTTGCTCCTAAAGGAAGGTGGGGTGCTAGAGGAGGGCCCCCCGGACCAGGTTTTGGGCCCAAGGGGAGAACGTCTCCCCTGGCTAATGGAGGTGCTCTATGCGGAGTCGGCGTGAGGTGCTGAAGGCATTGGGCGGTTTGGCGCTGGCGGCTCCCGTGCTGGCCCAGCACCAGGGGCAAGGAGCCATGGGCGGGGCGGCCCCCGCCTCCGCGGGCGCGGCGATGCCCGCCAGGCCCATCCCTTGGGGGGATGGCCAGTGCGCCTTCTGCGGCATGCCCATCAAGACCCCCGAGGGCCAGTGGCGGGGGCGCACCTTCCCCCAGGGCTTCTTTGAGCAGACCTACAGCCAGATCGCCTTTGAGAAGCCAAGGCCCGCCCCCCACGATCCCAAGCGGGTGGTGGAGGCCTTGCACTTTGAGAGCATCGCCTGCATGGTGAACTACGCCTGGGTGCACGGGATTAGGGACGGGGAAGGGGCCACCTTCCACGTGGCCGACCGGGGGGCCTACGACCCCGCCCGCCCCCAGGAGAGCGTGCGCCTCGTTCCCGCCCGCCAGGCCACCTACTACTGGGGGGAGCGGATGATGGTGGTGATGAACGCCAGGCTGGTGGCCTTTGCGGACCCTGCCCAGGCCCGTGCCTTCGCAGAGCGGCACCGGGAGGCCCACGGGCGCCAGCGTTTCCTGGACTTCCAGACCCTCTGGGACCTGGCCCCCTTGCCGGAGATGAACCTGGTGGCCCTCCTGGCCCAGCACGCGGGGCTCTTGGGAGGCGGGGACCACGGGAGCCATTAGACTTCCCCCATGGACCGCAGGCGCTTTCTCTTGGGGTTGGCGTCCGGGGTGTTCCTCCCCCGGGCCCTGGCCGCCCCCCGGGCCCTTAGGGTGGGGGTGGAGGCCTGCCCCTACTGCTTCATGACCATCCTGGACGCCCGCCATGCGGCCCAGGCGGTGAACCCCCAGGGCAAGGCCTTCTTCTACGACGACCCCGCCTGCCTCCTGGACCAGCTGAACGGCTGGGGAGGGCCTTCCCTCGCCCCCAAGGAGGTCTACCTGGCGGACCACGCGGAGAGCACCCGCACCGCACCCAAGTGGGTGGCGGCGGAGAAGGCCCTCCTCTACCACAACCCCAAGGTGCGCACCCCCATGGGCTCGGGGCTATTGGCCTTTGGGAGCCGGGAGGCCCTGGAGCGCCACCTCAAGGAGCGGCCCGAGCGGGCCGGGGGGCGGGTGCTCACCTGGGCGGAGGCCCTCAAGGAAGGGGAGAAGCGCACCTGGGTGCCTGCCGCCTTCTTCCCCCCGCCCCCCAAGGCCCCATGACCGCCCTCTTCCTGAAGGAGATCTGGCGCAACCCCTGGACCTCGGGGCTGCTTTTCCTTCCCCCTCTCCTGGCCCTGGGCTTCCTGGGCCGGGGGGAGGGGGTGGGGCTCGTGGGGCTTTACTCGGGGCTTCTCCTCCTCCTGCCCCCCTTGGTCCTGGCCCTGGGGGTGCCCCTTTTGGCCTCGAGGGAGGAGTGGGCCTTCCTCCTGGGCCTGCCCCTCCGCCCCTTCCGGGGGTTCTTGCTGGGGGCCCTGGGGGTCTTCCTGGGCCTCGGCCTGCCCCTGGCCCTGGGCCTCCTTCTGGGGGCGGGGGTCTTGGGGCTTTCCGGGAAGGCCCTCCTTTGGCTCCTCCTTTCCGGGGTGGGGGTATTGGCCTTCTGGGTGGGGCTTGCCGCCCTGCTTTCCGCCCTCCTCTTGGAGGAGAGGCGGGCCCTGGGCCTAGGCTTTGCCCTCTTCGGCCTCCTAAACGTCCTCTACGGCCCCCTGGTGGTGGCCCTGGCGGTGCGCCTCAGGGACTACCCCCTGGAGGGCTTTCTCACCCTGGCCCTCCTCCTGAACCCCCAGGAGGTCCACCGGGTGGGGCTCCTTGCGGGCCTGAAGGCCCCTGTCCTCACCGGGCCCGTGGGCTATCTGGTGGCGGAGAGGCTGGGGGAGGTGGGGCCCCTTTTGGGGCTCGCTTACCTTTGCCTCCTGGCCTTGGCCTTGGCCTTGCTGGGGGCCCTGATCTTCGCCCGCCGGGACCGGTAGGATGGGGACCATGGAGATCCTGTTTACCACCCTGAGCGAGGTGCCGGGCCACCGGGTGGTTCAGGTCCTGGGCGTGGTCAGGGGGAGTACGGTGCGCTCCAAGCACCTGGGCAAGGACCTCCTGGCGGGGCTCCGCACCCTGGTGGGGGGGGAGATCCCCGAGTACACGGAGATGCTGCAGGAGGCCCGTCAGGAGGCGGAAAGGCGGATGCTGGAGGAGGCCCGGCGGCTAGGAGCCCATGCCGTCTTGGGGGTGCGGTACCTCACGGCCAACGTGCTCCAAGGAGCGGCGGAGATCCTGGTTTACGGCACCGCGGTCCGCCTAGAGCCCGTGAGGGAGCGTTAGATGCGGCTTGCGGCCGGCCTTCTCATCCTCCCTTTTTTCCTGCAGCTTCTGGGCTTCGGGAACACCCCCTTAGGGGGAGGGTTGTGCGGGGAGCTCTTCCTGGCGCAAAACCCCGCCTTGGCCTTCCAGACCCCAGGCTTTTGGTACGCCCTGCTCTTCATGGGGCTTTTGGCCTTGCAGCTGGGCTATGGCCTTTCCCTCCTCCTCCTGCCCCTTTTGGAGGTGCCCATAGGCCCCGCCTGGCTTCGCCTGGGCCGGTACCTGGTGGGGGTGATGGTGGGGCTTTTCCTCCTCACCCGCGCCGTGGGCCTTCCCGCCCCGGGGCCCGGGGGGTGGGTGCTGGAGCGGGCGCCCCTGGACCCCTTGTCCCTCCTCCTGGTGGGCCTTTCCCTGGCAGGGGGGATTCTCCTGAGGGAGAATGGGGGGCATGGAACGGCTGCTTGAGGTGATGCGCCGCCTTAGGGGGCCCGGGGGCTGCCCCTGGGACCGGGCCCAGACCCACGAAAGCCTCATCCCCTACCTTTTGGAGGAGGCCAGCGAGGCGGCGGATGCCCTTTTGGGTGGCGACGCCGAGGAGATGGCCGAGGAGCTTGGGGATGTGCTCCTGCAGGTGGCCTTCCACAGCGTCATCGCCGAGGAGGAGGGGCGGTTCTCCTATGCGGACGTGGAGAGAAGCATCGTGGACAAGCTCATCCGCCGCCACCCCCATGTCTTCGGGGAGGGCGCGGCCAAAACCCCGGAGGAGGTGAAGGCCCGCTGGGAGGAGCTGAAGGCGGAGGAGGGGAAGAAGGAGGAGCCCTGCGGGCTCCCCAAGCACCTTCCCACCCTGCTCCGCGCCTATGAGCTCCAGCGCAAGGGCGTGGATCCGGGAAGCGAGGAGGGCCTGAGGAGGGCCCTGGAGCGGGGAGACCTCGAGGAGGCGCTTTGGAACCTGGTGGGGCTTTTCGCCAAAAGGGGCCTGGACCCCGAGACCGCCTTAAGGCGGCGCTCCCTCAGGGCCTGCCAGGGGGGCTAGCCCTCCCCGAGGGCTTCCGCCTGGCGGCGGTGGCGGTGCCCCTTTTAGGGGAAAGCCTCCTCTTCACCCTAAGGAGCCCCCACCTGCCCACCCACGCGGGGCAGGTGAGCTTTCCCGGGGGGGTGGTGGAACCAGGGGAAACCCCCTTGGAGGCGGCTTTGCGGGAGGCGGCGGAGGAGGTGGGCCTCATGGGGGTGGAGCCCTTGGGCTTCCTCTCCCCCGTCCTTTCCCCTCAGGGCTTCCTGGTCCAGCCGGTGGTGGTCTACCGGGAGGACCTTCCCCCCTTGAGGCCGAGCCCGGAGGAGGTGGCCGAGGTCCTCCTGGCCCCCCTGGAGGAGCTCCTTAGGGTGGCGCCTTGGAGCGAAATCCGCCTGGGGCGCACGGTGTGGCACTTCCCCTGGCGGGGGGTGGACATCTGGGGGGTCACGGGGAATATCCTGAGGGAGTTCCTGGAGGTGTGGCGTGAGGCGCATCGGGATCCTCTTGGCGGACCTCTTTGACGAGCGGGAGTTCCTCTACCCCTACTACCGGGTGCAGGAGGCGGGCTATACGCCCCTGGTCATCGGGCCGGAGGCCAGGGAGTACCGGGCCAAGTCGGGCTTGGCCTGGAGGGCGGAGGTGAGCGCCAAGGAGGCCCCGGCCCTCGAGGGCCTCCTCATCCCCGGGGGCTTCGCCCCGGACTACCTGCGGAGGAGCCCGGAGGTGCTTTCCCTGGTGCGCCGGGTGGCGGAGGAGGGGAGGCCCATCGGGGCCATCTGCCACGCGGGCTGGGTGCTGGTGAGCGCCGGGCTCGTGCGGGGCAGGCGGGTCACGGGCTTCTTCTCCATCCGGGACGACCTGGAAAACGCCGGGGGGCTTTACCGGGAAGAGGGGGTGGTGGTGGACGGGAACCTGGTCACCGCCCAGGGCCCCCAGGACCTCCCCGGGTTCATGCGGGCTTTTCTGGGCCTTCTCCAGGGGTGAAGCGGGTCCCCGCTTCCCCGGAGAGCACCCGGGCCAAAACGCCCCGCTCCCCCTTGGCGATGGCCGCCCAGGGGGCTCCCGCCTCCAGGGCCCTTAGGGCCGCCTCCACCTTGGGGATCATCCCCCCTTGGACCACGCCCTGGGCCTTCAGGGCCTCCACCGCCTCGGCCGTGAGGTGGGGGAAGCGGGTTTGGGGGTCCTTGGGGTTCCTTAGGACCCCATCCACGTCGGTGAGGAAGACGGCAGGCCACCCTAAGGCCCCGGCCACCGCCCCGGCGGCGGTGTCCGCGTTCACGTTCAGGGGGCCCTCCTCGTCCAGGGCGATGGGGGCGAGGAGGGGGGTGTAGCCCCTTTCCAGTAGGTCCAAAAGGAGCTGGGTGTTCACCCCCACCACCTCCCCCACCCGCCCGAGCTCCGGCAGGGCCCGGCCCCGTAGGGCGAGGGCGTCCCGGCCCGAGAGGGCGAGGGCCCTTCGGCCCCGCCGGGAAAGCCCCTCCGCCAGGCGCTTGCCCGTGAGGCATAGGCTCATCTCCACCGCCTCCATCTGCTCCTTGGGGGTCACCCGCAGGCCCCCCACGAAGCGGCTTTGGAACCCGAGGCGCTCCAGGAGGGCCCCGATTTCGGGACCGCCCCCGTGCACCAGGACCAGGGGGCCGGGGTAGCCCGAAAGCTCGTCCAGGAGGGCCTCAGCCCCCCTCAGGCTTCCCCCCACCTTCACCAGGAGGGCTTCACTCAAGGTAGACCACCTCCTCGGGCAGGCCTTCCTCCTCCTCGGCCTCCAGGAGGTCCAAAAAGCCCAAAGCGGCGTGGTCGGGGTGGAGGCCGAAGGAAGCCGCCAGGGCCTGGACGGCGCTCACAGGGGGCATGGCCTGGGCCTTTGCCAGGAGGGGAAGGAGGTCTTCGGGGGCCCATAGGGCCTCCCCCAGTTCCGGGCCCTTCCGCAACTCCGCCCGCACCTGGCCTCCCTCCGCCCACAGGAAGAGGAGGTCCTCCTCCGCCAGGACCAGGAAGGCCAGGGTCTGGCCCAGGCGGGAAAGCCCTTCCAGGAAGGCGCGCACCCCTTCCGGGTTCTCCTCGGCCTCGAGGGCCTCGTGGTAAAGGCTCACCCAAGGGGGGTCGGGCACCAGGTAGACCCCCGCGCCCCCCGTGCGCTCCCGGGCGAAGGCCAGGACCTCCTCCAGGGGGGCCTGAACGTGGAAGGAGAGAAAGCTCCGCACCAAGCCCTATACTAGCCTCTGTGAGCGCCCTCTACCGCCGCGTCCGCCCCCTCACCTTCGCCGAGGTGGTGGGCCAGGAGCATGTGAAGGAGCCCCTCATGCGGGCCATCCGGGAGGGGCGCCTGGCCCAGGCCTACCTCTTCTCCGGGCCGCGGGGGGTGGGGAAGACCACCACCGCCCGGCTCCTGGCCATGGCGGTGGGCTGCCAGGGGGAGGGGGAGCGCCCCTGCGGGACCTGCCCCCACTGCCAGGCGGTGCAGCGGGGGGCCCACCCGGACGTGGTGGAGATCGACGCCGCCAGCAACAACTCCGTGGAGGACGTGCGGGAGCTTCGGGAGAGGATCCTCCTCGCCCCCCTTTCCGCCCCCAAGAAGGTCTTCATCCTGGACGAGGCCCACATGCTCTCCAAAAGCGCCTTCAACGCCCTCCTCAAGACCCTGGAGGAGCCCCCGCCCCACGTCCTCTTCGTCTTCGCCACCACCGAGCCCGAGAGGATGCCCCCCACCATCCTCTCCCGCACCCAGCACTACCGCTTCCGCCGCCTGAGGGAGGAGGAGATCGCCTCCAAGCTCCAGCGCATCCTGGGGGAGATGGGGAGGGAGGCGGAGGAGGATGCCCTCCTCCTGGTGGCCCGGCTGGCGGACGGGGCCATGCGGGATGCGGAAAGCCTTTTGGACCGCCTCCTCCTCCTGGAGGGCCCCCTGACCCGGAAGCGGGTGGAGGAGGCCTTGGGCCTTCCCCCCAAGGAGGCCCTTTCCCGCCTGGCCCGGGGGCTGGCCCGGGGGGATCTCGGGGAGGTGCTCTCGGAAGCCAGGAGGCTTTACGCCCAGGGCTTTGCCCCAAGAAGCCTGGTGGGGGGGCTCATGGAGGTGTTGCGGGAGGCCCTTTACGCTGCCCACGGCCTACCGGGGGAGGGTATGGAGGCCCCGCCCGAGGCCTTGTTGGGGGCTCTCACCGCCCTGGACGAGGCCATGGAGCGCCTTGCCAAGCGCTCGGACCTCCTGGCCCTGGAGGCTTCCTTGTTGCAGGCGGCGAGGGTTTTCCCGGGTAAGGGGGAGGTCCGGCCCGCGGCGGACCTTTCCCCTAGGGAAGCGGCGCAGGCGGGGGCGGCCCTTCCTCAAGGGCCCACCCCCTTGCGTGAACCAGGGGCCTCCGGGGAGGACCTCCCCGAGTTCCACCCCACCCAACCCCTGGCGCCCCCAGGCCTGAAGGAGGCGGGCCCCTCCGGGGGGGTGCCGGGAGGGGAGGGGGAGCTGGCCGGTAGGTGGAGGGCTTTCCTCGAGGCCCTGAAGCCCACCCTCAGGGCCTTTCTCCGGGAGGCCCGGCCCGGCCTGGAAGAGGGGCGCCTTGTGCTCCGTTTCCCCGAGGGCAAGGCCTTCCACCACAAACGGGCGGAGGAGCAAAAGGTCGCCCTGCTTCCCCTGGTGCGGGCCCACTTCGGGGTGGAGGAGGTGGCCTTCCTCCTGGAAAAAAAAAGCCCAAACCCTAGGCCCCTT
This sequence comes from Thermus amyloliquefaciens, assembly GCF_000744885.1. Taxonomy (NCBI): domain Bacteria; kingdom Thermotogati; phylum Deinococcota; class Deinococci; order Thermales; family Thermaceae; genus Thermus; species Thermus amyloliquefaciens. The sequence continues at coordinate 68,506 of NZ_JQMV01000003.1, forward strand.
TCCCGAAACCTCCCCTGGCCGGGGGAAAAACCCGCCCGGGGCGGGCAGGCCGAAGGCCCTAAGGCCTCCGAGCCCTCCTCCCTGACCCCGCCGGAAGAGGCCCCCCAGGGTAGGGGTTCTCCCCAGGGGCCGGCGGTGCCCAGTCCGCGGGAAGTCTTGCCCGAGCCGGCGGAAGGCTTCCCTTTTGAAGACCCCCCTGGCCAGGAGGTTCGGGTGGAGGATCCCGGGGATTCCAACCGGCGCCTGGCGGAGCTCACCCGGCTCCTGGGGGCGCGCCTCCTTTGGGTGCGCAGGCCCAGGCTCCCCGAGGCCGAGGAACCGGTAAGCGAAGACGACATAGGGGGTACTGGTATATAATGCCCACATGACCAAGACCACTGAGCTGGGGCAAGAGACCGTGGAGAACATCCTCAAGCGGCTACGGCGTATTGAAGGCCAGGTGCGGGGCTTGCAGAAGATGGTGGCGGAGGGGCGTCCCTGCGACGAGGTCCTCACCCAGATGACCGCCACCAAAAAGGCCATGGAGGCGGCGGCCACCTTGATTTTGGAGGAGTTCCTCAACATCTGCGCCGCGGAGGTTTCCGAGGGCAAGGTGGACCCCAAAAAGCCCGAGGAGATCGCCACCATGCTGAAGAAGTTCATCTAGTCCCTTGCCGGGTGCCAGGAGCCAGGGCTTAGGGCAGGGCTTCGGGAAGGTGAAGAAGAGGCTTAGGCGCCTCTTGCGGGCCTTTTTTCCTCGAGGGGAGAAGCCGGACGACGCCTTCGCTTTGGCCTTTTTGCAGGGGGAGGAGCGCCTTCTTTACCTTTCCATGGACCCCCGGGACCGGGCCCACGCGGTGCGGGTGGCCCGCAGGCTCCTGAGGCGCTACCCGGACGCTCCCCTCTTTGCCGTCCGGGCCGCCCTTCTCCACGATGCGGGCAAGGCGGTGAGGCCCTACCATCCCCTGGAGCGGATCCTCACGGGGCTTTATGCTCTCCCCGTGCCCCCTTACCCCTTGCGGGGGGGGATCTGGGGGGCGTTTCAGGTGCGCCGCCACCATCCCCTGTATGCGGCGGAGCGCATCCGGGATCCGGAGGTGCGGGCCTTGGTGTTGGAGCACCATCGCCCCCAGAGCCTCTGGGGCCAAAGGCTTCATCAGGCGGACCAGGAGGAATGAACCCCCCTTTTGGGCAAATGCCCCTAGCCAAGCCAGACCCTTAAGGAGTAGGGTATCAAGGAGCAAGGGAGGGCTTATGGAAGAGTTCACTTGGCGCGTGGGCGGCCCCCAAGGGGGTGGGATAGAGACGGCGGCCACCCTGTTTGCCCGGGCGGTGGGCAAGGGCGGCTGGTGGGTGGCCACCAAGCGGGAGTACCACTCCAACATCATGGGGCGGCACTCCTACTTGGATGTGCGCCTTTCGCGAAAACCGGTGGCGGCCTTCCGGGAGAAGGTGGACATGCTGGTGGCCCTGGACGGGGAGACCCTGGCCCGGCACCTGGACGAGGTCCAGCCTAATGGGGCGCTTCTTTACGATCCCCGGGTTTTGGACCTCACGGTGCACAAGCTTCCCATGCTGGACCACCGGGTGGCGGAGGCCCTTTCGGAGCGCTTCGGCAAGCCGGATCCCAGCCTGAGGGATATCCTTGCGGCCTACGTGGACTTGGGGGTCCAGCCCCTGCCTTACCCCTTTGAGGAGGTGGCGGACCGGATTGGGGCGGAGCTGGGCATACCTTCCCTGCAGGCCCGGCGCACCCTGAACACCATCGCCGTGGCGGCGAGCCTCCACTTCCTGGGGTTTCCCTTGGAGCCCTTGCTGGAGGCCCTGGCCCTGCAGTTTAGGGGCAAGGTGCTGGAGCTGAACCAGGCGGTGGCCAGGGCCGTCTACCGGGAGGAGGTGCCCAAGCTGGCCGCCCAGCTCCACCTGAACGGCTACGAGCCCGGGCGGGTCTACCTCACCGGGGCCCAGGCCGCGGCCTTGGGGAAGCTGGCCGGGGGGCTTCGCTTCCAGACCTACTACCCCATAAGCCCCGCCACGGACGAGTCCACCTACCTCGAGGCCCACACCGCCTTCCAGGGGGCGGACGTGGCCGTGGTCCAGACCGAGGACGAGATCGCCGCGGTGACCATGGCCGTGGGGGCGGCCCTCACCGGGGCCAAGGCCGCCACCGCCACCAGCGGCCCCGGCTTCAGCCTCATGGCCGAGGGCATGGGCTTTGCCGGCATGATCGAGGCCCCCTTGGTGGTGACCCTCTACCAGCGGGGTGGGCCCTCCACCGGCCTTCCCACCCGCACGGAGCAGGGGGACCTGATGTTCGCCCTAAGGGGCGGGCACGGGGAGTACCCCCGCTTGGTCCTGGCCTCCGGGGACATCCTGGACGCCTTCCTGGACGCCCAGAAGGCCCTGGCCTGGGCCTGGCGCTACCAGACGGTGGTGGTGCACCTTCTGGACAAGTTCCTGGCCTCCATGGCCCAAAGCCTTCCCAAGGAGGCCCTTAGGGTGCTCGGGCTGGACGGGGAGAAGCGCCTCACGCCCCGGGAGGAGGGGTTTGGACCCTACGAGCGCTACGCGCCCTCGGAGGACGGCATCTCCCCCTTCATCCCCTTGGGGACCCCGGGGGGCTTCTACTGGATGACCTCGGACGAGCACGACCTCGAGGGCCACATCACCGAGGACATCGCCTTGCGGGAGTACCAGATGGAGAAGCGCATGCAAAAGCTCCAGACCGCCCGCAAGGAGATCCCTCTGGAGGACCAGTACACCCTCTTTCGCGATGGCGAGATCCTGGTCCTGGGCTGGGGCACGGTGAAGGGCACCCTCCTGGAGGCCCTGGACCACCTGCCGGGGGTGGGGTATCTGCACCTCAGGCTCCTTTGGCCCTTCCCCGAGATCGCCCACCTCCTCGAGGGGAAGAGGCTGGTCACGGTGGAGCACAACTACTCGGGGCAGCTTGCCGACCTGGTGCAGCAGGAAACCCTGAAGCGGATCCATCACCGCATCGTGAAGTACAACGGCCGCCCCATCACCTTGGATGAGGCGGTGGAGGCCTTGAGGCGGGTGGCCTCCAAGGAGGCACCGGAGCGCTTGGTGTTGCGGAAAGGAGTCTAGCATGCTGGAGTTCAAGCTTGCCGACTACAAGGCGGAAAAGCAGCCGGACTGGTGCCCGGGCTGCGGGGACTACGGGATCCTCTCCGCCCTGCAGATGGCCCTCTTTGAGCTGAGGAAAGACCCCAGCCGGACGGTGGTCTTCTCGGGGATCGGCTGTTCGGCCAAGACCCCCCACTACCTCAACCTCTACGGGGTCCACACCCTCCACGGCCGGGTCCTCCCCACCGCCCAGGGGGCCAAGCTGGCCAACCCCCACCTCACCGTGGTGGCGGTGGGCGGGGACGGGGATGGCCTCGGGATCGGGGCCGGGCACTTCGTGGCCGCGGGCCGGCGCAACGTGGACATGCTCTATATCCTCTACGACAACGAGGTCTACGGCCTCACCAAGGGGCAGGCGGGGCCCACCCTGGGCCTTGGGGAGAAGACCAAAAGCCTTCCCAAGCCCAACCCCCAGGGGCGCATCAACCCCCTGCTTCTCGCCTTCGCCTCGGGCTACACCTGGATTGGGCGGGGCTACGCCTACGACGTGAAGGGCCTGAAGGAGCTCATCAAGGAAGGCCTGGAGCACAAGGGCCTGGCCTTCCTCCACGTCCTCCAGCCCTGCCCCACCTACAACGACCTCCACACCAAGGAGTGGTTTGCCCCCCGCCTCTACAAGCTCCAGGAGGAGGGCTACGACCCCTACGTGCCCGAGGGGCTTCCCCCCGAGGAGCTGGACCGGAAGATGGCCAAGTTCCAGGAGAAGGCCACGGAGTGGGGGGAGAGGATCCCCATCGGGGTCTTCTGGAAGGCGGAGGTGCCCACCTTTGAGGAGCGCCTCAAGGCTTACCTTCCCCGCTACCCCGAGGTCTACCCGGCCTTGGGGCCCCAGGAGCCCCTGGACCTGGAGGGCCTGCTGAAGGAGTTCGCCCTCTAGGGCCGGATGAGCCGCTGGGGGGTGGCGATCAGGTCCACCCGGCGCTCCGGCGCCACGGGGAGTTTGGGGTAGACCATGAGGGCGTGGGCCAGGGTGGCGAAGGGGGCCTCCACGGAAAGCCAAGCCTGAGGGAAGCCGTAGCCCTTCCCCACCCAGCCCCCCTCCTCGTCCACGGCCACACACCCGATGAGGACCAGGTCTATGGGCTGGCCCCTCAGGTCCACCTTCACCCCGTAGCGGTAAGCCTCCCGCACCCTTTTGAGCTTCCTCGGGTCCAGGTCCTTTAGGAGCACGAACTCCCCCGGCCGGTCGGGGTGGGGGAGGATCAGGGCCTTCCCCGCCCTGAGGGCCTCCTCCCTCAAGGGCTTCAGCACCGCATCCATCCCCGCCAGCAGGAGCCTGGCCCTTTGGAACTCCGGGGTGCGGAGGAGGAGCTCCGCCGCCCGCCTGGCCCCCAGGAAGTTGGGGTGGTGGCCGTGGGGGGGTGTGGGGTGGAGGGCCAGGTCGTAGCGGGCCAGGGTGTTCCAGACCTCTTCCCGAAGCTCGCCTAAGGTCATGGGGCTAGGAGGTGAAGGGAAACTCCTGGCAGGAGGCCCTTGGCCTGGCCCTCGAGGGCCTTCTGGTATAGCCTCTGGTCCGCCGTCCAAAAAGGCGCGGCAAGCCCTTCGGCCAGGGCCAGGTAGTGGGCATCGTAGACCGCCCCCAGCCCTAGCTCGTGGCCCAGCTCCAGGGCCCGGGTGTGGATCCAGGGCTCCTGAAAGTAGCGGAAGCCCAGGCGCAGGGCTTGGCGCCAAAGCGTCTGCGTTTCCCCCAGGGTCATCTCCCCAGCCCGGGCGTAGCGGTATAGGGCGTTGGCCACCTCGTAGAGGGCCAGGCTGGGGAGGGCCATCTCCAGGTCCTTGGCCTTCCACTCCCGGTAGCGCTGGACGGCGGCTGCCTCCTCCGACTCCGCCAAGAGGAGGCGCACCAGGAAGCTAGCGTCCAGGACCAAGAAGCTCACGGTCCCGCTCCTCTCGCATGGCCCGGATCACCTCTTCCGGGGGGGTAAGGGGTTTGCCCAAACGCTGCCGGATGCCCCGGTTCACGCTGAGGATGGTCCTTAAGGGGTCCTCCCCCTCTCCCTTTAGGCGCTCGTAGGCCTCGAGGGAGAGGATGACCGCAAGCGGTTTGCCCCGCCCCTCCACCAGGATCACCTCTCCCTCCCCCACCCGCCGGAGCACCTCCCCGAAGTGAACCCGGGCCTCGGTGGCGCTCATCCTGCGCTTTTGATGCATCATTGCATGCATCAGTTTATCCGCCGCGTGGATCCCCTGCAAGGGTAAGCTGGGAAGGCCTATGGGCTCCAGGCTAAAGTTTGCCCACCTGCACCAGCACACCCAGTTCTCCCTCCTGGACGGGGCGGCCAAGCTTTCCGACCTCCTCAAGTGGGTCAAGGAGGTCTCCCCCGAGGACCCCGCTTTGGCCATCACCGACCACGGGAACCTCTTCGGCGCGGTGGAGTTTTACAAGAAGGCCACCTCCATGGGCGTGAAGCCCATCCTGGGGTACGAGGCCTACGTGGCGGCGGAAAGCCGCTACGACCGCAAGCGGGGCAAGGGCCTGGACGGGGGATACTTCCATCTCACCCTCCTCGCCAAGGACTTTCGGGGCTACCAGAACCTGGTGCGCCTGGCGAGCCGGGCCTACCTGGAAGGTTTTTACGAAAAGCCCCGCATTGACCGAGAGATCCTGCGGGAGCACGCCGAGGGCCTCATCGCCCTCTCCGGCTGCTTGGGGGCGGAGATCCCCCAGTTCATCCTGCAGGACCGCCTGGACCTGGCGGAGGCCCGGCTCAACGAGTACCTTTCCATCTTTGGCGACCGCTTCTTCATTGAGATCCAAAACCACGGCCTTCCCGAGCAAAAAAAGGTGAACCAGGTCCTCAAGGAGTTCGCCAGGAAGTACGGCCTGGGGATGGTGGCCACCAACGACGGCCACTACGTGCGCAAGGAGGACGCCCGGGCCCACGAGGTGCTTTTGGCCATCCAGTCCAAGAGCACCCTGGACGACCCCGACCGCTGGCGCTTCCCCTGCGACGAGTTTTACGTGAAGACCCCGGAGGAGATGCGGGCCATGCTCCCCGAGGAGGAATGGGGGGACGAGCCCTTTGACAACACGGTGGAGATCGCCCGCCTGTGCAACGTGGACCTCCCCATCGGGGACAAGATGGTCTACCGCATCCCCCGCTTCCCCCTCCCCGAGGGGCGCACGGAGGCCCAGTACCTCATGGAGCTCACCCTCAAGGGCCTCCTTGACCGCTACCCCGACCGCATTACCCCGGCGTTTTACCGGGAGCTCTTCCGCCGCTTGGGGAAAATGGCCCCCCACGGGGACGGCAAGGCCCTGGCCGAGGCCCTGGCCCAGGTGGAGAAGGAGGCTTGGGAAAGGCTCATGGCCGGGCTTCCCCCCTTGGAGGGGGTGAGGGAGTGGGGGGCGGAGGCCATTTTGCACCGGGCCCTTTACGAGCTTTCCGTCATTGAACGCATGGGCTTTCCCGGCTACTTCCTCATCGTGCAGGACTACATCAACTGGGCCAAGGAGCACGGGGTTTCCGTGGGCCCCGGGCGGGGGAGTGCGGCGGGGAGCCTGGTGGCCTACGCCGTGGGTATCACCAACATTGACCCCTTGCGCTTCGGCCTCCTCTTTGAGCGCTTCCTGAACCCCGAGCGGGTGTCCATGCCGGACATAGACACGGACTTTTCCGACCGCAAGCGGGACCAGGTGATCCAGTACGTGCGGGAGCGGTACGGGGAGGACAAGGTGGCCCAGATCGGCACCTTCGGGAGCCTGGCCTCCAAGGCGGCCCTGAAGGACGTGGCCCGGGTCTACGGCATCCCCCACAAGAAGGCGGAGGAGCTGGCCAAGCTCATCCCCGTGCAGTTCGGCAAGCCCAAGCCCTTGGCCGAAGCCATAGAGCTGGTGCCGGAGCTTAGGGCGGAGATGGAAAACGATCCCAAGGTGCGGGAGGTCCTCGAGGTGGCCATGCGCCTGGAGGGCCTAAACCGCCACGCCTCCGTGCACGCCGCCGGGGTGGTGATCGCCCAAGAGCCCCTCACGGACCTGGTGCCCCTCATGCGGGACCAGGAGGGGCGGCCCGTGACCCAGTACGACATGGGGGCGGTGGAGGCCTTGGGGCTTTTGAAGATGGACTTTTTGGGCCTGCGCACCCTCACCTTCCTGGACGAGGCCAAAAAGATCGTCAAGGAGTCCAAGGGGGTGGAGCTGGACTACGACCGCCTGCCCCTGGACGATCCCGAAACCTTCGCCCTCCTTTCCCGCGGGGAGACCAAGGGCGTCTTCCAGCTGGAGTCCGGGGGGATGACGAACACGGTGCGGGGGCTCAGGCCCCGGCGCCTGGAGGACATCATCGCCCTGCTTTCCCTCTACCGTCCTGGGCCCTTGGAGCACATCCCCACCTACATTCGCCGCCACCATGGCCAGGAGCCCGTGAGCTACGCCGAGTTCCCCCATGCGGAAAAGTACCTGAGGCCCATCCTGGAGGAAACCTACGGCATCCCCGTCTACCAGGAGCAGATCATGCAGATCGCCTCCCAGGTGGCGGGCTACTCCCTGGGGGAGGCGGACCTTCTCCGCCGGGCCATGGGCAAGAAGAAGGTGGAGGAGATGCAAAAGCACCGGGAGCGCTTCGTCCAGGGGGCGAAGGAGCGGGGCGTGCCCGAGGAGGAGGCCAACCGGCTTTTTGACATGCTGGAGGCCTTTGCCAACTACGGCTTCAACAAGTGCCTTCCGGGAAGGGCCAGGGTAGTGGACTTCCGCACGGGGAAACCCGTGCCCATTGAGGCCATCGTCCGGGGGGAGGTCCAGGGCGTCTGGGTGGCCTCCCTGGACGAAAAGACCCTGCGTCTGGTGCCGAAGCCGGTGGTGGCGGCCTTTTCCAGCGGGAAGGCCCAGGTTTATCGCCTACGCACCGCCACGGGCCGGGTCCTCGAGGCCACCGCCAACCACCCCCTCTACACCCCGGAGGGCTGGCGGGCGTTGGGCGCCTTGGCCCCCGGGGACTTTGTGGCCTTGCCCCGCCACCTGCCCTACACGCCTTCGGCCAGCCTGCAACCCCACGAGCTGGACCTCCTGGGCTACGCCCTCAGCGAGGGCAACCTCCGCCACCCCTCGGGCTTTTACCTCTACACGGCCTCGGAGGAGGAGCTTGCCGCCATGCAGGAAGTCTTGGCCGCCTTTGCCAACACCCGCGTGCGGATAGCCTGGCGGCGGGGTGTGGCCCACCTCTACGTGGGGCGGCAGGATCGGCGGGCTCCTGCAGAGGCGGTGGAGTTTTTGCGCCGTCACGGCCTCTTGGGCCTTTCCGCCCGAGAAAAGCGCCTGCCTGAGGTGGTCTTTGCCCTGCCCCTCGAGGAGGTGGCCCGCCTCTTGGGGCGGCTTTGGGTGGGGGATGGTGGGGTGGACCCCAAGGGGCGGCTCATCCACTACGCCACCGCCTCGGAGGCCCTGGCCCGGGGGATCCAGCACCTCCTCCTGCGCCTGGGCTTGCAGAGCCGCTTGGTGGAGAAGCGCTTCCCCTACCGGGGGGGGCGGAAGGGATATGCCGTGTACCTGTTGGGGGGCCTCGAGGCCGCCCGTCGGTTTGCGGAAACCCTGGGGCCTTACCTACTGGGCAAGCGGAAGCGCGACCTCCAGGCCCTCCTTGCCTCTTGGGAGGGGGCGGGCCGCAGCACCAAGGATGTGCTCCCTATGGCCTTCTTACCCCTCGTGCGCCAGGCGGTGGCCGAGGCTTCGCCGGGAAAGGAGAGGGCTTTCTTGGAGGCCGCAGGCTTTGCCCAGGGCCTTTTACGCCCCGGGAAAGGGCGGAGGGGGTTTGCCCGAGCCACAGCAGAGCGCCTTGCGGCCCTCACCGGCAGCTTAGCCCTCTTGCGCTTGGTCCAGGCCGAGGTCTACTGGGACCGGGTAGAGGCCATAGAGCCCTTGGGGGTGGAGGAGGTCTTTGACCTCACCGTGGAAGGCACGCACACCTTCGTGGCAGAGGACTTGATCGTGCACAACTCCCACGCCGCCGCCTACAGCCTCCTCGCCTACCAGACCGCCTACGTGAAGGCCCATTACCCGGTGGAGTTCATGGCCGCCCTCCTCACCGTGGAGCGCCACGATTCCGACAAGGTGGCGGAGTACATCCGCGATGCCCGGGCCATGGGCATCCCCGTCCTGCCCCCCGACATCAACCGCTCGGGCTTTGACTTCAAGGTGGTGGGGAGGGCTTCGCCTTTAGGCGAACACCGAGCTGCTTCGCCCTTGGGCGAACACCGGGAGGAGATCCTCTTTGGCCTTTCCGCGGTGAAGAACGTGGGGGAAAGCGCCGCCCAGGCCATCCTGGCGGAGAGGGAACGCCGGGGGCCTTTTAGGAGCCTGGGGGACTTCCTGAGGCGCCTGGACGAGAAGGTGGTGAACCGGCGCACCCTGGAGTCCCTCATCAAGGCGGGGGCTTTTGACGCCTTTGGGGATAGGGCCCGCCTTTTGGCCTCCTTAGACTCCCTCCTCCGGTGGGCCGCGGAAAGCCGGGAGCGGGAGCGGTCCGGCATGATGGGCCTCTTCGCCGAGGTGGAGGAGCCCCCCTTGGCGGAGGCTCCGCCCTTGGACGAGATCACCCGGCTTCGCTACGAGAAAGAGGCCCTGGGCATCTACGTTTCCGGCCACCCGGTGTTGCGCTACCCAGGCCTCAGGGAGGTGGCCAGCTGTCCTTTGGAGGAGCTTCCCCACTTCATCCAGGGCCTTCCCCCAAGGTCCAGGGTGCTCCTTGCGGGGGTGGTGGAGGAGGTGTCCCGCAAGCCCACCCGCAGCGGGGGCATGATGGGCCGCTTTACCCTTTCCGACGAGACGGGGGCCCTCGAGGTGGTGGTGTTCGGCCGGGCCTATGAGGGGGTTTCCCCCAAGCTCAGGGAGGACACCCCCCTCCTGGTCCTGGCGGAGGTGGAACGAGAGGAGGGGGGGCTTCGGGTGATCGCCCAGGCCGCCTGGACCCACGAGGAGGTGGCCGAGGCCCCCAAGGCCCTGGAGGTGGAGGTGGACCACGCCCTTCTGGACGAGGAGGGCGTGACCCAGCTCAAAAGCCTTCTGGACGAGTACCCAGGGACTCTGCCCCTCTATTTCAGGGTGCAGGGGCCTTTCGGGGAGGCCATCCTTTCCTTACGGGAAGCCCGGGTGGATGAAGGGATCTTGGAGGCCCTCCAGGCCGAGGGGTTCCGGGCCTACCTGGTGCCGGACCGGGAGGTCTTCTTGCAGGGGAATGGCGGGGGCGGGTCCAAGGAGGAGGTGGTGCCTTTTTAAGCCATGTTCAGGTCTAAAGTCTCAGAATGAGTTCCAATTGCCTTGTATACTGACCTTGGCATGGAGGTCCTTTTCTTCATCCTGGTTCTCCTGGGCCTGGCCATCTTGGCCCAGAGTCTTCTGGGAAGGAAGGGGGTTCCCGGGGCAGGGGAAACATTCCCCTACCGCCTTAAGGGTTCCGTCCTCACCCCCGCGGAGCGCTCCTTCCTTGGGGTTTTGGAGAGGGTTGTTCCGGAGGGAGTACGGGTGTGGCCCAAGGTGAGGCTGGTGGACTTCCTCCTCTTAGAGGCTGGGGGAAAGGACAGGCAGGCGGCTTTGAACCGGGTGGTAGCTAAACACGTGGACTTTCTCCTAGTGCGCGCCCAAGATGCCAAGCCCCTCCTGGCGATTGAGCTGGACGACCAAAGCCATCTTCGCCGGGACCGGCAGGAGCGGGATCGTTTCCTGGAGGCCTTGTTCCAGCAGGTGGGCCTGCCTTTGATACGGGTGCGGGTGAAGGAGGGGTATTCCCTGGAGGAGATTAGGCGCCTTGTGGGAGCCCACCTCAAGAAGGTGGAGGGAGCCAAATAAAGGAGGTTGGGCTTAGGCCCAACCTCCTTTGCCCCTTTGCCGGGGCCCCCAACCTGGCGAAGCCAGGTTGGGGTGGCCTTAGAAGTCCATGTCCCCGCCGCCCGCAGGCGCAGGGGTGGACTCCTTCTTCTCGGGCTTCTCCGCCACCACCGCCTCGGTGGTGAGGATGAGGGAGCCGATGGAGGCGGCGTTCTGGAGGGCGGAGCGGGTCACCTTGGCGGGGTCCACGATGCCCGCCTCCACCATGTCCACGTACTCCCCGGTGGCGGCGTTGAAGCCCAGGCGGAGGTTCTTGGTTTCGGAGAGGATCTTCTGGACCACCACGGAACCCTCGTACCCGGCGTTCTCGGCGATCTGACGGGCGGGCTCCTCCAGGGCCCGGCGCACGATCTTGGCCCCGGTGGCCTCATCCCCCTCCAGCTTCTGGAGGAGCTCCTCCACGGCGCTGATGGCCCTGAGGAGCGCCACGCCACCGCCCGGGACGATGCCCTCCTCCACCGCCGCCCGGGTGGCGTTCAGGGCGTCCTCAAAGCGGTGCTTCTTCTCCTTGAGCTCGGTCTCGGTGGCGGCACCCACCCGGATCACCGCCACGCCCCCCGCCAGCTTGGCCAGGCGCTCCTGGAGCTTCTCCTTGGCGTACTCGCTGTCGGTGGTCTCCAGCTCCTTCTTGATGCCGTTGATACGGGCCTCGATGTCCTCCTTCTTGCCCTTGCCGCCCACGATGGTGGTCTCGTCCTTGGTGATCCTCACCCGCTCAGCCCGGCCCAGCATGGAGAGGGTGGCGTTCTCCAGCTTGAAGCCGAGCTCCTCGGAGATCACCGTGCCCCCGGTGACCGCGGCGATGTCCTTGAGCATCTCCTTGCGGCGGTCGCCGAAGCCGGGAGCCTTCACCGCGGCCACGTTCAGGGTGCCCCGGAGCTTGTTCACCACCAGGGTGGCCAGGGCCTCGCCCTCCACGTCCTCGGCGATCAGGAGCAAGGGCCTGCCCGTCTGGGCCACCTGCTCCAGGATGGGGAGGAGTTCACGCACGTTGGAGACCTTCTTCTCCACGATGAGGATGAAGGCGTCCTCCAGGACCGCCTCCATGGCCTCGGGGTTGGTGATGAAGTAGGGGGAGATGTACCCCTTATCAAACTGGTACCCCTCCACGAACTTCAGCTCGGTCTCCAGGCTCTTGGACTCCTCAACGGTGATGATCCCCTCCTTCCCCACCTTCTCCATGGCGTCGGCGATCAGCTTGCCGACGTCAGGGTCGTTGGCGGAGATGGTGGCCACCTCCTCGATGGCCTTGCGGTCCTCCACGGGGATGGCCAGGGAGCGGATCTTCTCCACCGCCACCTCCACCGCCTTCTCAATGCCCCGCTTGAGGGCCAGGGGGTTGGCGCCAGCGGCCACGTTCTTCAGGCCCTCCCGCACGATGGCCTGGGCCAAGACGGTGGCGGTGGTGGTGCCGTCACCGGCCACGTCGTTGGTCTTGGAGGCCACCTCCTTGAGGAGCTGGGCCCCGATGTTCTCCAGGTGGTTCTCCAGCTCGATCTCCTTGGCCACCGTCACCCCGTCTTTGGTGATGGTGGGGGAGCCGAACTTCTTCTCCAGGACCACGTTCCGGCCCCGGGGGCCAAGGGTCACCTTCACCGCATCGGCTACCGCGTTGACGCCGCGCTCCAAGGCCCGGCGGGCCGCCTCGTCAAACACCAGGACTTTCGCCATACCTCACCTCCCTTTACTGCAGAACCGCCAGAAGGTCGCGCTCGGAGAGGATCACGTACTCCTCGCCGTCAATCTCGATCTCGGTGCCGCCGTACTTGGCGAAGACCACGATGTCCCCCTCCTTGACCTCGAGGGGCACCTTCTGCCCGTTCTCCAAGACGCGGCCCGAGCCCACCGCGATCACCTTGCCCTTCTGGGGCTTTTCCTTGGCGGTGTCGGGGAGCACGATGCCACCCTTGGTCTTGGGCTCCTCTTCAATCCGCTTCACCACAACCCGGTCGCCTAGGGGCTTGATCACGGTCTTCACCTCCGCAGCCATATCCACTCCCTCCTTTGACGCTCAAAGGGCGAGAGTGTCAAACCAAAGGTCATTATTCTACCCCCTTACCCCTTTGTCAAGGGGGTTGAGGGAGGTCGTTATAGGGTGGGGGCCTGGTGCCCGCGCACTACCCTGAGCTCCAGGCCGTGGGCGAGAAGGAGGCCCTGCAAGGCCAGGGCCCGGGCCAGCCCCGGGGGGGCTCCAAAGATGGGGCGGCCCTTTTCCCCGGGGTAGAGGAAGTAGCCTTCGGGTAGGAGGAGGAGCACCCCCTGCCGGGCCCGCGCCGCGCCCCGAAGGGCGGCCCGCAGGAAGGCTTCCTCCGCTGCCTGGCTCACCAGGAGGTAGGTGCTTCCCGGCGGGGCGGGTGGGGGGAGGGCGGGGGAGGGGGTGGGGGCAAGCCGGGCGAGGAGGGCCAGGGCCCGCTCCAGGTGGGCCTTGCCCCGGCCCAAGGGGAGGACCTCCCCTGCGGAGAGGCCGTAGCGCTCTCCCCGTCTTTCCGCTTTCAGGAGGAGCCAGGCGGCGAGGCTCGCTGCGTGGTCCAGGTAGCTGGGGTGGAGGGCCTGGGTGTCCAGGTGAAGAAAGAGGCTTCCCAGGAGGCTTTTCTCCACCTCCCGCACCAGGGGCTGCCCCTGGCGGAGGCTGGCCTTCTTGGCCAGGAGGCGCAGGGAGTCCCCGGGCCGGTAGGGGCGGAGGCCTTTGGCCTCGAGGGGATCGGGGAGGCCGAAGGGCATGGGCCTGCCCTCCAGGAAGAAGCTGGGGACGGGGGTGTAGGGGGGTAAGGGCCGCAAGGGGGGGTAGACCAGGACCTTCCCCGCTTCCAGAAGGAGGAGGCGCTCCCCTAGCCCCAGGGGGCTCTGGAGGTGGAGGCCTAGGCGCACCGGGTGCTCCCCCCGTCTGCGGTAGCGGTGGGGGAGGGGGAGGGAAAGCCGGGTTCTCCCCCAGGCCACCCCGGAAACGCCCCGGGACTCGAGGCCCAGGGGGGCCGAGGGCAGGCTTTCCAGCCGGAAGAGGACGGGCAAGGGGCAAACGAGCTCCACCTCGGTCCTTCCCTCGCCCCCTTGCCCAGGGAAGCCCGGGCGAAGCCCCCCCAGCTCCGCCTGGGCCCGGGCCAGCCAGGGTGCCCGGTAAAGGGCCAGGAGGAGGGCAAGCCCCAGGAGAGCCAAGAGGCTTTCCATGCTAGGCCCGTTCCACCGGGGTGGGAACAGCCTTGAGGGCTTCCGCCACCAGCCCCTCCGGGCTCGCCCCGGAAAGCTCCGCCTCCAGCCTCAGGAGAAGGCGGTGGGGAATGGCCGCCCGGAAGGCCCGCTTGACGTCCTCGGGGATGACGAAGGGGCGCCCCTCCAGGAGGGCCAGGGCCTGGGCCAGGCGCTCCACCTGCAAAAGGGCCCTGGGGGAGGGCCCAAGCCGCAGCTCCTCCCGGCTCCTTAGCCAGGCGGAGAGGGAGAGGAGGTAGTCCAAAAGCTCCTCGGAAACCTGCACCCGCCGCACCTCTTTCCGCAGGGCCAAAAGCTCCTCGGGTCCGGTGACGGCCTCGAGGCCCGAAAGGGGCTCCCGCTCCTTTAGGGCCTGGAGCAGGGCCTTCTCGTCGGGGTAGCCCAGGGAGAGCCGGGCGGTAAAGCGGTCCCGCTGGGCCACGGGCAGGGGGTAGGTGCCCTCCTCCTCCACCGGGTTTTGCGTGGCTAGGACGAAGAAGGGCTCGGGCAGGGGATGGGTCTTCCCCTCCAGGGTCACCTGGCCTTCTCCCATGGCCTCGAGGAGGGCGGACTGGGTGCGTGGGGTGGCCCGGTTCAGCTCGTCCACCAGGAGGACCTGGGCGAAGATGGGGCCCTCCTGCCACACCAAGCTCCCTTCCCGGTAGAGGTAGACCCCGGTGAGGTCCTGAGGCAGGAGGTCGGGGGTCATCTGGATGCGGCTAAAGGAAAGGCCTAGGACCCGGGCTAAGGCCTTGGCGAAGGTGGTCTTCCCCGTGCCGGGCACGTCCTCCAGAAGAAGGTGTCCCCCGGAGAGCAGGGTGGCCAGGGAAAGCCTTAGGGTTTCCTCCCTCAGGAGGACCCGGCCCGAAAGAGCCCCTTGGATGCGTCTGAGGAACATAGCCTAAGGATATCCTTCAAGAAAACTTCCGCCCGTTCCGCTTCCTTCTCCCCGGTCCCTCCCCCGTAGCGCACGGGCAGGTAAAGCCGGGTGAGTTCCGAAAGGGGCTCCCTTAATCCTGGGAGCAAAGGGGAAACCCTCTCCAGGTATTCCAAGGGTCCCTCGGAGGCCAGGCGGGGAAGGCCCAGGGCCTTTATGGCCTTCAGGGCCTGGGAATAGGCTCGCCGCACCCGGTCTTGGGGGAGGGTTTCTTGGAAGCGCTTGGAGCTACTGGCCGGTATGCCCTGGGCGGCCTCCTGCTCTTCCCAGCCACGGTGGCGCCAAACCAGGAAGGCTAGAAGGGAGAGAAGCCCCAGGGTGAAAAGGGCGGAAAGCCCCGCCAGGGCTATGCCCACCTCGCCTAGCCGCCTGGGTCCCGGTACGGCTTCTTTTGGGCCCCCCTCTTGGGAAGGGGTGGGCATGGGGGCTGAGGGGGTGGTTCCCCATGCGCTTTCCCCACCCCCAAGAGTACCCAGGTAGAGGAGGAAAAGGACCCCGGCCAAAAGGGCCAGCAAGAGGGGCAAAAGGTGAAGCCCCCGGTAGGGAAGCCTTTCCCCCCGGCCCAAAAGGGGCAGAAGCGCCAGGAGGAGAAGAAGGAGGGCCAGGGGCTGGGCATGGGCCAAGGCCCGGTTGAGGAAGGCCACCCAGGGGGAAAACCCCTCCATGGGAGCCTGGTACATTCCTTCCTCTCCGGACTGGGGTTTCGCTGCCGGGGAAGCCTGAAGGCTAGGGGGAGTCAAGCTGGGTAGGGGAAGGGCGGGAAGGCGGAGGGGAAGAAAGGCCAGGCTTGCCAGCAGGAGGCCCAGGATCCCTGGGATCCATAGGGTGGAGGGGGGAGTCCAAAACCGTTCCCCCCGTTCTCGGGCTCGCCTATGGGCTCCCGCCAGGAGGTTGAACCCGTGAAGAAGCCCTAGAAGGAACAGGCCGAGCGGACCCAGCCCAAGAGCTATAGGCAGGAGGAGGAGGCTTGAAAGGGGCCGTTTTTGAGCGGCAAGGAAAAGGCCATAGAGCAAAAGGAGCCCAGAGGTCAAGGCCCACTCAGGAAGCCAGGAGGGGAAGGCTAGAGCCAGGGCGCGAAACAGGCCGGGAAGAAAGGCCAACCATAGGAAGCCCTGGGGGTAAAAGGCCTTGCCCCAGTGGAGGAGGCCTACCCCCAAGACCAGAGAAAGCCCTAACCCTGGCGCAACGCCCACAAGGAGGGAAGCACCCACCAAGGGCACGATGAGGGCAGGGGCCGAACCCATCCTTGGCTACAGGGGCATGTAAGGGCAGTCCTTCACATCCAACCCACAACCCGAGGGGGAAGAGCGTTGGGTTATGCTTTCTGCGGGTAAAAGGCCCAGAGCCGAGGCGAGAAACCCTATCAGGAGAACTTTCCGCACGTTAAAAATTGTATCTGATCCTTGAAGCGCCCGAATGTGACCTAGGCTGGGTTTCTTTGGCGTTGGGCTTCGTAGAGGAGAAGGGCGGCGCTCACCGCCACGTTCAGGCTGTCCGCCACCCCCCGCATGGGGATGCGCACCCGGGTCTGGGCCCGCTGGAGCCAGGCTTCGGGAAGCCCCTCGTCCTCCGCGCCCAGGAGGAAGGCCACCCCCTTGCGGTAGTCCTCTTCCCAGTAGATCTTTTCCCCCCGGGGGGTGGCGGCCACCAAGATGAGCCCTTTCCCCTCCAAGAAACCGCCGACCTCCTCCTCGGGGACGGGATAAACGGGTAGGGAAAAGACCGCTCCCGTGGAGTTGCGGATGACCTGGGGGCTATAGAGGTCCACCCCCTCGGCCACCAGGACCAGGTCCACCCCCGCCCCGTCCGCCGCGCGCAGGATGGCCCCGAGGTTGCCGGGTTTCTCCAGGCCCAGGAGGACCAGGACCAGGGGGGTTTGCGGGAGCCGGACCCCCTTTAGGCTTTTTTGGGGGATGCGGAAGACCCCGATGACGGGCGGGGGATGCTCCCTTACGGAAACCCGCTCCATCGCCTCTTGGGAGAACTCCAGGATGGGAACAGGGCCCGCCAGGGCCCGGTCTTCCGGGGTGGCCTTGGGGCCGAGGAGGAGGGTTTCCAGGTGGAGGCCGGCCCTAAGGGCCCTTTCCACCTCCCGCCGTCCCTCCACCAAAAAAAGCCCGGCCCGCTCCCGCTCCTTGCGTTCCTTCAGGGCGGCCAGGGCCTTCACCTTGGGGTTAGCGGGGCTTTGGATGCGCATGGCGGCTCCTCGGCTCGGGGTTTCCCTGGAGGCGCACCGCAAAGCGGGTTACCCGGGGTCCGGAAAGCTCCAGGGAAACCTCCTCCACCTGGGGCAACTCCTCCAGAAGCCGGGAAAGCCTGAGGAGGATCTCCTGGTAGGGGGTGGGGTCAAGGGGAGCACCATCCGGGTTTTGCCCGTGCGCGATGGGCTTTACCAGCTCCTGGGCGTCCTTCTGGGTGAGGGGGGAAAGCCGCTGGCCCAGCACCTGGTCCCCCAGGGGGGTGGGCAGGACCAGGGTGAGGACGGGGCCGAAGAGGGGATGGGGCTTGGCGGTGAGCTTGAGGGAGAGCCCCTCCCCTTTCCCCAGGGGTAGGCCGAAGCACGCCAAAAGGGCGGCCCCCTCCGCCTGGGTCAGGGCGGTTTTCCCTTCCAGGAGCTTCCTGGCCTCCTCCAGACGCAGGTCGGGGAAGTCGGGGAAGTGGAGGGGTTCTTCCCGCCAAGCCTTGTAGGCCCAGGCCCGGCTCAAGGCGATGGCCGCCGATTCGGGGAAGCGGTAGAGGGCCACCCGGCCCGCAACCCGGGCCCGCACCCCGGGGGAGCCCATCACGCAGGCCAGGAGGAGCTTGCTTCCCTCGGCCCTCTCCAAAAGGGCCAGGAACTCCTCCTCGCTGGCAAAGCCCATGGGTACGAAGAGGAGGAACACGCTTCCCGCTTCGCTTTGCAGGGCTTCTTCCAGGGCCTGGGCGAAGGCCTCCGCCTTGGCGGCGGAGCCCAGATCCACGTGTTCTACGGCAAGCCCTCCTTCCCTTAAGGCCTCCAGGGCCAGGTTGGAGGGGCCGGAGGCGTTGGAGATCAGGCGGACCCGGTTGTTTTCGGGAAGCTGTCCCAGGGCCAGGAGGGCGGCCACGTCAAAGGCCTCCTCCAGGTTGTTGGCCCGGATCACCCCCGCCTGGGCGAAGAGGGTCCGCACCAGGGGGTCCCGGGAAGGGTGCACCGCCAGGATGGGCTTTTTCTTGCCGATCCTCCGGGCCAGGCGGGAGAAGCGCCTGGGGTTGCCGAAGCTCTCCAGGTAGAGGAGGATCACCCGGGTTCTTTCGTCCTCCTCCCAAAACTGCAGGAGGTCGTTGGAGGAGAGGTCCGCCTTGGCCCCTAAGGAAACGAAGGAGGAGATGCCAAGCCCCATGCCCTCCGCATAGGCCATCACCGCCCGGCCCAGGGTCCCCGACTGGCTGGAGATGGCCAAAGGCCCCGGCTTGGGGAGGGGGGCCAGGCCCGCCGCCAGGCGGACATCGGGGTGGGTGTGGACCATACCCAAGGAGCCGGGGCCCAAAAGGCGCATCCCGTGGCGCCGGGCCTTGTCGGCCAGTTCCCGGGCTTCCCCTTCCGTGAAGCCGGTGGTGAGGACGATGGCCGCCCGCACCCCCCGCCTTCCCGAGGCCTCGAGGGCCTCCCAGACCCGCTCCTTGGGCACGGCGATCACCGCCAGGTCCACGGGGCCGGGGATGCTCTCCACCCGGGGGTAGGCGAGAAGGGGCCCCACCGTGCCCCCCTCCTTGCCGATGGCCTCGTTCACCGGGTACACCGGGCCTTGGAAGCGTCCAAAGATGAGGTTTTCCAGGATGCGGTAGCCGATGCTTTCCGGGTCGCGGCTCGCCCCCACCACCGCCACCCCCCGGGGGAAGAAGAAGGGGTGAAGGCTGGCGATGGTGGAGACCTTCTCCCGCCACTCAAAGCGCGCCGCCGCCTGTTCCTCCAGGAGGATCCCAAACTCCACCTCTATTTCCCCGCTATCCCGGTGGGCCCGCACCTGGAAGCCGCTTTCCATGAAGACATTGAGCATCTTCTGGTTTTCCGCCAGGACATAGGCCTGGAAGCGGCGCACCCCCCGCTTGGCGGCGATCAGGGCCAGGCGCTCCAGAAGGAGGGTGCCCAGGCCTTTCCCCTGGAAGGCGTCGTCCACCAGGAAGGCCACCTCGGCGGTGTCCTCCCCTTTAAGGCGCACGTACTCCCCCGTGGCCACCATCCTGGGGGGGTCCCCCGCCAGGACGATGAGGTTCACCTTTTCCTCCTCGGGTTTGGCGGAAAGGAGAAGCTCCGCCGCCTTTTCCGGGGAGATGGGGGAGAAGAAGCGCATGCGCAAGGACTCCGGGGATAGGCGCCTCAGGAACTCCACGAAGAGGGGAAGGTCCTTGGGGCCTGCCCGCCTTAGGAAGGCGGTGCGTCCATCCTTGAGGAGGATGGGGCCCTCCTCGAGGCCGTGCTGGGGCGTGGGTGGGGGCACGTAGCCCATGCCTTTAGCCTACTCCTCCGCGCCTGGGGGCGCTTGCCAGGTGGTCCTTTCCCCCGCTTCCCGGTAGCATGGGTCCATGCTCAGGCTGGATACCCGTTTCCTTGCCCATTTCCCGGAGGCCCTCAAGGAGCACGCTTCCCTCCTCCTAAGGGCCCGGGAGGCCCTTCTTTCCAGACGGCAGGATCCCCAAAGCATGCTGGGTTGGATCGATCTCCCCGAGGACACGGAAACCTTAAGGCATATCCGCCGCTACCGCGAGGCCAACCCCTGGGTGGAGGACTTTGTTCTTCTGGGCATCGGGGGAAGCGCCTTGGGGCCTAAGGCTTTGGAGGCCGCCTTCAACGAAGGCGGTGTCCGCTTCCATTACGTGGACCACGTGGAGCCGGAGCCCGTGCTTCGGCTCCTTCGGGGCCTGGATCCGCGGAAGACCCTGGTGAATGCGGTTTCCAAGTCGGGGGCTACCGCGGAAACCCTGGCCGCCCTCCTCCTCTTCCTCAACTGGCTTCGGGAGCACCTGGGGGAGGACTGGCGGCGGCACCTGGTCCTCACCACCGACCCCCGGCGGGGGGCACTGCGGGCCCTGGCGGCCAGGGAGGGCCTCCTGGCCTTTGCCATTCCGGAAAACGTGGGAGGGCGCTTTTCCGTGCTCTCCCCGGTGGGCCTCCTCCCCTTGGCCTTCGCCGGGATGGACCTCGAGGCCCTCCTCATGGGGGCCAGGAAGGCCAACGAGGTGGCCCTGGCCCCCCTGGAGGAGAGCCTTCCCCTGCAGACCGCCCTTCTGCAGCACCTCCACCGCCACCTGCCCGTCACCGTCTTCATGGTCTACTCCGAGCGGCTCAAATACCTTCCCGCCTGGTTCGTCCAGCTCCACGACGAGTCCCTGGGCAAACGGGATGGGGAGGGCAACCGGGTGGGCACCACCGCGGTGCCCGCCTTGGGCCCACAGGACCAGCACGCCCAGGTGCAGCTTTTCCGGGAAGGCCCCCTGGACAAGCTCATCGTTCTGGTGGTGCCGGAAAGGCCCACGGAGGACCTCGCCCTGCCCCGGGTGGAAGGCCTCGAGGAGGAGGCGGGCTACCTCGTGGGCAAGAGCCTCTTCCAGCTCCTAAGGGCCGAAGCCGAGGCCACCTACCAGGCCTTGGCGGAAGCGGGGCAGAGAACCTACACCCTGTACCTCTCGGAGGTTTCCCCCTACGCGGTGGGCTGGCTTTTGCAACACCTCATGTGGCAGACCGCGTTCCTGGGGGAGCTTTGGGGGGTCAACGCCTTTGACCAGCCCGGGGTGGAGCTGGGCAAGCGCTTGACCTTTGCCCTTCTGGGACGCCCCGGATACCCCTCCTGACCTTGGAAGCGTGGAAAGGGGTGTATGATGCCCTAGGCATAAGGGGGTCTTTATGGACCGACTGGAGCCTTTGGGCATCAAGCCGAAAAAGCAGGTTTTTTGGAACACGGTTTCTCCCGTCCTGGTGGAACACACCTTGGCCAGGGGGGAGGGGTTTTTGGCCCACAAGGGGCCCTTGGTGGTGGACACCACCCCCTACACCGGCAGAAGCCCCCGGGACAAGTTCGTGGTGCGGGAGCCCGAGGTGGAGGGGGAGATCTGGTGGGGGGAGGTGAACCAGCCCTTCGCCCCAGAGGCCTTCCAGGCCCTCCTGGAGCGGGTGGCGGCCTACCTCTCCGACCGGGACCTTTACGTTCAGGACCTTTACGCCGGGGCCGACAAGCGCTACCGCCTGCCGGTGAGGGTGGTGACGGAAAGCCCCTGGCACGCCCTCTTTGCCCGTAACATGTTCCTTCTCCCCCGCCGCTTCCCCGAGGACGACGAGGTGGAGCCCTTCACCCCTGGCTTTACCGTGATCCACGCCCCCTACTTCCTGGCCGACCCCGGGCGGGACGGTACCCGGAGCGAGGTCTTCGTGGGCATTAGCTTCCAGCGGAAGCTGGTGCTCATCGTGGGTACCAAGTACGCCGGGGAGATCAAGAAGAGCATCTTCACCGTGATGAACTACCTCATGCCCAAGCTTGGGGTCTTCCCCATGCACGCCTCGGCCAACGTGGGGAAGGGGGGGGATGTGGCCGTCTTCTTCGGGCTTTCGGGGACGGGGAAGACCACCCTTTCCACCGACCCGGAGAGGCCCTTGATCGGCGACGACGAGCACGGTTGGAGCGAGGAGGGGGTCTTCAACTTCGAGGGGGGTTGCTACGCCAAGGTCATCCGGCTTTCCCCGGAGCACGAGCCCCTTATCTACAAAGCCTCCAATCAGTTTGAGGCCATTTTGGAAAACGTGGTGGTGAACCCGGAAAGCCGGCGGGTGGAGTGGGACGACGACACCAAGACGGAGAACACCCGGGCCTCGTACCCCATCGCCCACCTGGAAAACGTGGTGGACTCGGGCATGGCGGGCCATCCCAAGGCCATCTTCTTCCTCTCCGCCGACGCCTACGGGGTCCTGCCCCCCATCGCCCGCCTCTCTCCGGAGCAGGCCATGTACTATTTCCTTTCCGGCTACACCGCCCGGGTGGCGGGGACGGAAAGGGGGATCACCGAGCCCAAGGCCACCTTCTCCGCCTGCTTCGGGGCGCCCTTTTTGCCCATGCACCCCGGGGTTTACGCCAAGATGCTGGGGGAGAAGATCGCGAAGCATGGCCCCCGGGTGTACCTGTTGAACACGGGCTGGACCGGGGGACCCTACGGGGTAGGCCGCCGCTTCCCCCTTCCCGTGACCCGGGCCCTCCTCCAGGCGGCGCTTTCCGGGGCCCTCGAGGGGGTCCCTTACCGTCAGGATCCCGTCTTCGGCTTTGAGGTGCCCTTGGAGGTACCCGGGGTGCCGAGGGAACTTCTGGACCCGCGGGAAACCTGGGCCGACAAGGAGGCCTATGACCGCCAGGCCAGGAAGCTGGCGGCGCTTTTCCAGGAGAACTTCCGCAAATACGCCGACGGGGTGGAGGAAGCGGTGCTCCAGGCGGGGCCGAGGCTGTAGGGGAGAAGGGGCCTTGGGGGCTGGGCCCACGCCCAGCCCCTTGCCAAATAGGGCAAGGGGGTATTAGGCTCCTAAGGGGCGGGCAATGGAAGGGACAAATGTACTTCACCCCTGGACCAGGTCTTCTGGCAAAATAGTACGCACCACCGTCTGGGGGACGGGTGCCCTATGAGCCAACCTTGGTTTAGCCGCTACGCCTGGGGAGTTTTGGTGTGGAACGTCCTGGTGGCCCTCTGGGGGGCTTATGTGCGGGCCACGGGGTCGGGGGCGGGGTGCGGGGCCCACTGGCCCACCTGTAACGGGGAGGTCATCCCCAGAAGCCCCGGGGTGGAGACCCTCATCGAGTTCACCCACCGGGCCACCTCGGGCCTGGCCTTCCTTTCCGTGCTCCTCTTGGCCTTCCTGGCCTTCCGCCTTTGGCCCAAGGGGCATCCCGTGCGGCTTGGGGCGGGTTTGGCCTTCTTTTTCATGATCACCGAGAGCCTGGTGGGGGCCTCCTTGGTCCTCTTCGGCTGGGTGGCGGACAACGTCAGCGCGGAGCGGGCCGTGGTGCAGATGGTGCACCTGGCCAACACCTACTTCCTCCTGGCTTCCCTGGTCCTCACCGCCTGGTGGGCTTCCGGTGGGGCCCCCCTGCGCCTGAGGGGACAGGGGGCGGTGGGGGTGGCCTTGCTCCTGGGCCTTTTGGCCCTCCTTTTCCTGGGCATGAGCGGGGCGGTGACCGCCTTGGGCGACCTCCTTTTCCCCGTGCGGAATACCCTCGAGGCCCTGGAGCGCTCCTTGACCCCGGGCGAGCACTTCCTGGTGCGCCTTCGGGTTCTCCATCCCCTTATTGCGGTGAGCGTGGGGCTTTATGTGGTGTTTGCCGGCTACCTGGTGGCTCATCTGCGGCCTTCTTCCCACACCCGGCGCTTCGCCCACGCCCTGGCCTACCTCTATGGGGTGCAGCTTCTGGCGGGCCTGGTGAACGTCTGGCTCAAGGCTCCCGTCTGGATGCAGATCCTCCACCTCTTCCTGGCCTATGCCGTGTGGCTCTTCTTCGTCCTCTTGGTGGCTGCGGCCCTTGACCGGGGGGCCAGGCGGGTGGAGCTGGGGGAGGGGACGGAGGCGGGGGTACACCGGGGCACCGGGGGCGCCACCTGGAAGGATTACCTGGCCCTCACCAAGCCGCGGGTGATCAGCCTGCTTCTCTTCACCACCCTTTTCGCCATGCTCATCGCCGCCAGGGGCTGGCCTGGGACAGGGCTCTTCCTGGCCGTGGCCCTGGGTGGCTACATGATGGCGGGAGCGGCCAACGCCATCAACATGGTGGTGGACCGGGACATTGACGCCCGCATGCGCCGCACGGCCAAGAGGCCCACGGTCACCCAACGCATCTCCAGCCGCGACGCCCTGCTCTTCGCTTTTGGCCTAGCCCTTCTGGCCTTTCTCCTCCTCTGGTGGGGGGCGAACCTGCTGACGGCCACCCTGGCCCTCATGGGCCTCATCTGGTACGTGCTGGTCTACACCCTTTACCTGAAGCGGCGGACCTGGCACAACATCGTCATCGGCGGGGCGGCGGGGGCCTTCCCGCCCCTGGTGGGCTGGGCGGCGGTGACGGGTGAGTTAAGCCTCTTTGCCTGGTACCTCTTCGCCCTCATCTTCTTCTGGACCCCGGTGCACTTCTGGGCCTTGGCCCTCATGATCCAGGACGACTATAAGGCGGTGGGCGTCCCCATGTTGCCCGTGGTGCTGGGCGAACGGGTGACGGTGATGCAGATCGCCCTTTATGCGCTCCTCACCGCCTTGATCTCCCTCATGCCCCTCCTTTTGGGGGAACTCGGCCTCGTCTACCTCTTCTTTAGCCTCACCCTTAACGCTTTGCTTATCCTTAAGAGCTTGGCCCTCTACCGCCAGCCCGAACGGAGGACGGCGGTTTCGCTGTATAAATACTCCATGCTCTACCTGGCCCTCTTGTTCGTGGCCATGGCGGTGGATCGGGTGCTTTAGGGAGGGAGTGGATGAAAAGAGGTATCGCGGTCTTAGGTCTTTTAGGCGTAGCCCTGGCCCAGGAGGCCCACCGGGTGGCCATCACCCATCCGGTGTCTGCCTTCAACCGGGAGACCAACTTCCTCCTGGTCTGGGTTTTGGTCTTCTCGGTGCTCATCTTTGGCGTGGTGGCCGGGGCTTTGGCGTACATCGCTTGGCGCTTCCGGGCTAGGCCGGGCCAGGAGGGGGAGCCCCCCCAGATCCACGGCAACGACCGCCTCGAGGTGGTCTGGACGGTGATTCCCCTCCTCATCATCTTCGTCCTCTTTGGCTTCACCGCCCGGAGCCTGATCCTGGTGAACAAGCCCATCCCAGGGGCCATGAAGGTGGAGGTGACTGGCTACCAGTTCTGGTGGGACTTCAACTATGCCTCCTTGGGCTTCCGCAACTCCAACGAGCTCGTCCTGCCCGTGGGGGTGCCGGTGACCCTGGAGATCACCTCCAAGGACGTGATCCACTCCTTCTGGGTGCCGGGGCTTGTAGGCAAGCGGGATGCCATTCCGGGACAAAAGACCCTTCTTCATTTCACACCGGAAAAGCCGGGCGTGTACTACGGCTTCTGCGCGGAGCTCTGTGGACCTAGCCACGCCCGCATGCTCTTCCGGGTGGTCGTCCTGCCCCAGGAGGACTTTGAGCGCTTCGCCCAAGCGGCGAAGACGTACACGCCCCCCGTGGCCGATGCCCAGGGGCAGCAGGTGTTCCAGCAGAACTGCATGGCCTGCCATTCGGTCCAGGGCAAGATGCCTCCGGCGGTCATCGGCCCCGAGCTGGGCTTTATGGGCAACCGCACCAGCCTGGCGGCGGGCATTGTGGACTACACGCCGGAGAACCTGAAGGCCTGGATCAAGGACCCCGCCTCCATGAAGCCGGGGACGAAGATGCCGGGCTTCCCGCAGCTTTCCGAGGCGGACCTGGACGCTTTGGTCCGCTACCTGGACGGCTTGAAGGTGGAGGGCTTGGACTTTAAGGCCTTGCCTAAGTTCTAGGGGGGTTTGGAAGATGGCCATCGCAACTAAGCCAAGAGCGGGCGTCTGGGCGGTCCTTTGGGACCTGCTTACCACGGTAGACCATAAGAAGATCGGCCTCTTGTACACGGCCACCGCCTTCTTCGCCTTCGCCCTGGCGGGGGTTTTCTCCCTCCTCATCCGGGCGCAGCTGGCGGTGCCCAACAACACCTTCCTCACCGGCGAGCAGTACAACCAGATCCTCACCCTGCACGGGGCCACCATGCTCTTCTTCTTCATCATCCAGGCCGGGCTCACCGGCTTCGGCAACTTCGTGGTGCCCCTGATGCTGGGGGCGCGGGACGTGGCCCTACCCCGGGTGAACGCCTTTAGCTACTGGGCCTTCCTGGGCTCCATCATCCTGGCCCTCATGAGCTTCTTCTTCCCCGGGGGTGCCCCCAGCGTGGGCTGGACCTTCTACTACCCCTTCTCCGTGCAGTCGGGTAGCGGGGTGGACTTCTACATGGCGGCCATCCTCCTCCTGGGCTTCTCCAGCCTGCTCGGCAACGCCAACTTCATCGCCACCATCTACAACCTGCGGGCCCAGGGGATGAGCATGTGGAAGATGCCCATGTACGTGTGGAGCGTCTTCGCCGCCAGCGTGCTCAACCTTTTCAGCCTGGCGGGGCTTACTGCGGCCACCCTGCTGGTCCTCCTGGACCGGAAGATCGGCCTCACCTGGTTCAACCCCGACATCGGGGGCGACCCCGTCCTCTTCCAGCAGTTCTTCTGGTTCTACTCCCACCCCACGGTCTACGTGATGCTCCTGCCTTACCTCGGCATCCTCGCCGAGGTGGCCTCCACCTTCGCCCGCAAGCCCCTTTTCGGCTACAAGCAGATGGTCTGGGCCCAGATGGGGATCGTGGTCCTGGGCACCATGGTCTGGGCCCACCACATGTTCGCCGTGGGCGAGTCCACCCTCTTCCAGATCGCCTTCGCCTTCTTCACCGCCCTCATCGCCGTGCCCAC
Organism: Thermus amyloliquefaciens; assembly: GCF_000744885.1. Classification (NCBI taxonomy): domain Bacteria; kingdom Thermotogati; phylum Deinococcota; class Deinococci; order Thermales; family Thermaceae; genus Thermus; species Thermus amyloliquefaciens. The sequence continues at coordinate 95,022 of NZ_JQMV01000003.1, forward strand.
GGGGGTGAAGCTCTTTAACCTCATCGGCACCCTTTGGGGCGGCAAGCTCCAGATGCACACCCCCCTCTATTGGGTCCTGGGCTTCATCTTCAACTTCCTCCTGGGGGGCATCACCGGGGTCATGCTCTCCATGACCCCATTGGACTACCAGTTCCACGACTCCTACTTCGTGGTGGCCCACTTCCACAACGTCCTCATGGCGGGGAGCGCCTTCGGGGCCTTTGCCGGGCTTTACTACTGGTGGCCCAAGATGACGGGCCGCATGTACGACGAGCGGCTGGGCCGGCTCCACTTCTGGCTCTTCCTGGTGGGTTACCTGGTCACCTTCTTGCCCCAGTACGCCTTGGGCTTCTTGGGCATGCCCCGACGCTACTACACCTACAACGCCGACATCGCCGGCTGGCCCGAGCTCAACTTCATTTCCACCGTCGGGGCCTTCATCCTGGGCCTGGGCGGGATCGTTTGGGTTTACAACATGCTGAAAAGCCTCCGCTCCGGTCCCAAGGCCCCCGAGAACCCCTGGGGTGGCTACACCCTGGAGTGGCTCACCAGCTCCCCGCCCAAGGCCCATAACTTTGACGTGGTCCTGCCCAAGGACTTCCCCTCTGAGCGGCCTCTCTACGACTGGGCCAAGAAGGGGGTGGAGCTGAAGCCCGAAGACCCCAGCCACATCCACCTGCCCAATAGCTCCTTCTGGCCCTTTTACTCCGCCGCTACCCTCTTCGCCTTCTTCGTTTCCGTGGCGGCCCTGCCTGTGCCCAACGTGTGGATGTGGGTCTTCCTGGCCCTCTTCGCCTACGGCCTCATCCGCTGGGCCCTGGAGGACGAGTACAGCCACCCCGTGGAGCACCACACCCTTTCGGGCAAGTCCAACGCCTGGATGGGGATGGCCTGGTTCATCGTCTCGGAAGTGGGCCTCTTCGCCATCCTCATCGCGGGCTACCTCTACCTCCGGCTCACCGGGGCGGCGGTGCCTCCCGAGGAGCGGCCTGCCCTCTGGCTGGCCCTTCTCAACACCTTCTTCCTGGTGAGCTCCTCCTTCACCGTGCACTTCGCCCACCATGACCTGAGGCGTGGCCGCTTCAACCCCTTCCGCTTTGGCCTTTTGGTCACCATCATCCTGGGCGTGCTCTTCTTCCTGGTTCAGAGCTACGAGTTCTACCACTTCCATCACGCCTCCAGCTGGCAGGAGAACCTCTGGACCGCCACCTTCTTCACCATCGTGGGCCTGCACGGCCTGCACGTGGTGATCGGGGGCTTTGGCCTGATCCTGGCGTACCTGCAGGCCCTTAGGGGCAAGCTCAGCCAGCACCACCACGGCACCCTCGAGGCCGCCAGCATGTACTGGCACCTGGTGGATGCGGTCTGGCTCTTCATCGTCACCCTTTTCTACATCTGGTAGGCCCCTTGGGTTTTGGGCCCCCGCCCTTGGGCGGGGGCTTTGCTATGTATGGAAAGGGATGCGCCTTTTGGTGGTGGACTTTGACTTCTTCTTCCCCGTGCCCCAGGACCCAAGGGATCCCTTGGCCCCTCTTTACGCCTGGGCCCACTTTGAGACCCCCTACTACCTGGGGGAGGTCTGGGAGGAGCGGGCCTTGGCCTTTTTCTTGAGGGGCCTTCCCTTTCCCCAGGCCCAGGGCTGGGAGGGGTTTTGGCAGCGCTTCGCTTTCGCCCCGGGGGCTCACCTTTACTATGCGGACTCCAACGCCTTGGCCTTCCATCCAAAGGTGCGCCAGGGGGTGGAGGAGGTGGTGCTCTTTGACGCCCACCACGACGCCGGGTACCGCCCCTTGGGCGAGGAGCCCGCCTGCGACGACTGGATGGTCTTTTACGCCCGGCAGGGGGCTAGGCTTAGGGTCTTCTACCCTTCTTGGCGGGATCCCGCCTTGGACCCCGGGCCCGCGGTGCCCGTGGAGCGCCAAAAGGACCCCGGGGGGCCGGTGGAAGGGGTCTTCCACCGGGTCTTCCTCTGCCGCAGCGGGGCCTGGGTGCCCCCTTGGACCGACGGGGCCTTCTTCGCCCTTCTGGAGGCCGCTCCCCTTCCCAAGGTGGCCCTGGAGGGGGTGGCGAGGAGGGCCTTGGACCTCGAGGGCCTAAAGCGAAGGGCCCAGGAGGAAGCCCTTGGCCTGAGGTTTCTGGAACGCCTAAGGGGGCTTTGCTAGGCCTTGCCCTGGACATGCTTCCCTTCTTCCCCTATAATCACTAAGGCTGTTGGGCCGTTAGCTCAGCTGGCAGAGCAACCGACTTTTAATCGGTAGGTCGCAGGTTCGAATCCTGCACGGCCCACCAAACCGGGGCCCCATCGTCTAGCGGTCAGGACGCGGCCCTCTCAAGGCCGAAACGGGGGTTCGATTCCCCCTGGGGTCACCACGGGCGGCTAGCTCAGCTGGTCAGAGCGCTCGCCTTACAAGCGAGAGGCCAGAGGTTCAAATCCTCTGCCGCCCACCAGCTCCAGGAGGCAAGGCTCCCCCCTCGCTAGCGAGGGGGGAGATGTTTTGAAGGCGCTTGGAGGCCTAGGCCTCCTTGGCCAGGAGGCTGCGCACGGCCTCGGGCAGGGGTTCCTCCGGGAAGAGGGTTTGGAAGCGTTGGGCCAGGTCCTTGAGCAGGGGGCGGAGCCTTTCCTCCCGCAGGGCCTGGGGGAAGAGTTCCTCCATCTCGGCCAGGAGGGAATTCTTGGCCAAGTACCGGGCCACGAGAAGCGCCTCCCCCTCGAGGCCCGTGGGCCGCCCCCGCTTGAGGCGCTCCGCTTCCTTGCGCACCCAGGGGCTTTCCAGAAGGCGGCGGCAGGTGGGGCAGGGGTGCTGGGGGCTGGGGCTTTTGCAGATGGGGCAGGGCTCGCCCCGATCCTTCTGCAAAAGGGCCAGGGCGGCCCGGGCCACCTTTTCCCGCAACTCCAAGGGGGCCCTTTCCGCCAGCTCCAGGGCCCGGCGGCTGGCCCAAATCAACCGATCGGGGTTTTCCGGGGTTTTGGGGGCCTCCGGTTCCTTCTCCAGGGGGCCCACCACGAAGCGGATCTCCTTCACCACCCCGGGAAACCGCTCCTCGTAGCGCCGCAGAAGGGCTAGGCGGCTATACGTGAGCTGGTGGGCGGTGACGGGGTCGGCCACGCGCACGGTGAGGGTGCCCCCCTCGAGGGAAAGGGGCTCGCTGAGGTGGGCCAGCTCCTTGCCCACCACCTCCCGCCAGGCGGCCAGGACCAGGCCCCGCCTCAGCTTCTCCTTCCCCCCCGCCTTCCTGAGGGCCTCGGGGATCACCTCCTTAAGCCGCCAGGGCATCGCCCTCCTCCCGGGAGGGTCAGCATAAGACCACCCCTCCTTCCACCCAGCATACCGGTACCCCCTTGGGGGCCGAAAGCCCAGCCAGGACGGCTTGCGGCAACCCGCGGGCGTAGGCCAGCACCGCCTCCCGTTTGCCCTCGTCCAGCTCCTCGCTCCACTCGTCCACCAGGAGGAGGGGGGCCTCCCCGTGGTGCTCGGAAAGAAGCCGATGCTCCGCCAGGCGGAGGGCCAGGGCGATGGCCTTGGCCTCCCCCCGGCTGGCGAAACGGTGGACCGGGCGTTCCGAGAGGAGAAAGACCAGGTCGTCCCGGTGGGGGCCCACCAGGGTCTGCCCCCGGGCCAACTCCTCTTCCCTTTGGGCCTTCAGGGCCTCGAGGAGATCCCCCCCCGCGGTTTCCTCCAAAAGAAGCCCCGCCTCCCCCGGGGCCAGGCTTTGGTGGACGCCCTGGAAGATGGGCAGGAACCGCTTAAGGAAACGCCTCCTCAAGGCCATGATCTCCATGCCGTACCGAGCCAGCTCCCGGTCCCACACCTCAAGCCCATTGCCCCCCGCCTTTAAGAGGGCGTTCCGCTGGCGAAGCGTCTTCTCGTAGGCGGAAAGGAGGGCGGTGTAGCGCCGGGAGAAGCGCCCGATGAGGCGGTCCAAAAAGGTGCGCCTCTCCTCCCGGCTCCCCAGGACCACCTCCACGTCCTCGGGCAGAATCAGGACCGAGCCGGGAAGCTCCTGAAGCGCCCGGAGGTTTGCGGCCTTCTCGTTGAGGAAGACCTCCCTTCCCTCTGGGCCAAGCCGTTGCTCTATGCGGTAAAGGCCGAGCTCCGTCTCCACCTCGGCGAAGAGCCAGGCCTCCTTCTCCCCAAAGCGGATGAGGTCGGCCAAGGGGCTCCGCACCTCCCCCCCCAGGGCCAGGTGGAGGCCCAGAAGCAGGCTGGTTTTGCCCTGGGCATTCCCCCCCACCAGGGCAAAGAGGCCTGGCGGGGGACGGAAAGCGGCCAGGGCCAGGTTGCGGAAGTTTTTCTGGCGAAAGAGGAGAAGCCGCATCTAGAGCTTTACCCGACGGAAGAGGGCGGGGAGGAAGAGGAGGGCCAAGAGGAGAAGGCCTCCCCCCAGGAGGTAGGGGGCCTCGGGGGCCATGCGGTACAGCCCGGTGCCCAGGATGGGCCCCAGCATGCGCCCCAAGGCCTGGGCGGAGCTGTTGAGCCCCGCCACCAGCCCCTGCTCCCCTTCCCCCACCGCCAGGGAGAGGGCGGCCGTAACCCCCGGTCCCGCCAAGGCGGCCCCCGCCCCCTGGAGGGCCAGGCCCAAGGCCAGCCCCCAGAAGCTTTGGGCCATGACCAGGATGGCAAAGCCCAGGATGCCCAGGGGAAGGCCCAGGAGGAGAAGGGTTTTGGGGGGCCAGGAGAGCCTGCGCACCAGGAAACCCTGGATAAAAACCGCCACCAGGCCGTAAAGCACCAGGGCCAGGCCCACGCTTCTTGCGGTGGCCAAGGCGGAGAGCCCCAACCGGTCCTGGAAATAGAAGGCGAGGGTCTGCTCCAGGGACACGCTGGAGAGGTTCAGGGCAAACCCCAGGAGGAGAAGGGGGAAGACGCGGGCGTCCCAAGGGGAAAGCCGCCTTACCTCCCGGGTTCCCGCAGGCCGGGACTCGGGAAGAACCAGGGCCACGAAGAGGGCGTTCAAGAGGGCAAACCCCGCGGAGAAAAACACCGGGGCCAAAAGGCCCAAGAGGGCGGCGAGCCCCGCCCCCAGGGCTGGCCCCAGGATCACCGCCAGGCCGAAGGCCGCCCCCAGAAGGGCCATGCCCGCCGTGCGGTTTTCCCGCCCCGTGATGTCCGCTACGTAGGCCTGGGCGGTGGGCAGGGTGGCGGAGCTAAAGGCCCCGCCGATGAGCCGGGCCAGCAGGAGAAGGGGAAAGAGGAAGGCGGGCGGGACCAGCTCTTTCTCCCCCAGGAGGGCGAAGAGGCCAAAGAGGAAAAAGCTCACCCCAAAGCCCAGGATGCCCACGAGAAGGATGGGCTTGCGCCCGCGTTCGCTCAGCCTTCCCCAGAAGGGGGAGAGCAGAAACTGCATGAGGGCGTAGCCCGTGGAGAAAAGGCCCACCTGGACCTCGGTAAGCCCCAGCGTCCGCCCCAAGGGCCCCAGGATGGGGAAGAGGATGGAAAGCCCGAGAACGCTGTTGAACAGGGTGAGGAAGAGGAGGCCAAGAGGGGACATGAACCAAAGTCTATCCGAAGCGGCCGGTGATGTAGGCCTCGGTGCGGGGGTCCGTGGGCTTGGTGAAGATGGCCTCGGTGGGACCGAACTCCACCATTTCCCCGTTGAGGAAGAAGGCGGTGTAGTCGGATATCCGGGCGGCCTGTTGCATGTTGTGGGTCACGATGACGATGGTCACCTGTTCCTTTAGGGAAAGGAGGAGGTCCTCAATGGCCTGGGTGGAGATGGGATCCAGGCTGGCGGTGGGTTCGTCCATGAGGAGGACTTCCGGCTCCACCGCCAGGGCCCGGGCGATGGTGAGGCGTTGTTGCTGCCCCCCAGAAAGGCCACTGGCGGGGGTGCGCAGGCGATCCTTCACCTCGTCCCACAAGGCGGCCCCGCGCAGGGCCCTTTCCACCGCCTCGTCCAGGCGGCGCTTATCCCTGATGCCCACCAGCTTAAGCCCCGCCGCCACGTTGTCGTAGATGGACATGGTGGGAAAGGCGGTGGGCTTTTGGAAGACCATGCCCACCCGCCTCCGCACCAAAACCGGGTCCACACCGGGAGCGTAGATGTTTTCCCCATCCAGGAGGACCTCCCCCTCCACCTTGGCGATGGGGGTTAGGTCGTGCATGCGGTTGAGGGCCCTGAGAAACGTGGTCTTGCCGCACCCGGAGGGGCCGATGAGGGCGGTGACCCGGTGGCGGTACAGGGGGAGGTTCACCCCGCCCCCAACCCCCACACCCACCCGGTTCCCGTAGCGGACCACGAGCCCCCTGGACTCCATGTGTGTGCTCACGGCTACCTTCGTTTCCGGTGGCATTCAGAACCTCCTCCTCGAGGCCCACCGGGCCAGCAGGCTCGTCAGGGTAATGAGCCCAAAGAGCACCAACCCTGCGGCCCAGGCCTGGCGGTGCCAATCCTCGTAGGGGCTGATGGCGAAGGCAAAGAGGCGTAGGGGAAGGGTATCCATGGGTTTCATGGGGTTCAGTTCCAATAGGGGGCTCCCGAAGGCGGTGAAGAGCAAAGGCGCCGCCTCCCCCGCCGCCCGGGCAAAGGCCAAGAGGACCCCGGTGATGAGCCCTGCCCGGGCGGTGGGCAGGACCAGGGAGAGGATCACCCGCCAGCGGGGAAGCCCAAGGGCCAGTCCAGCCTCACGGATTTCCTTGGGCACCAGGCTAAGCACCCCCTCGGTGCTCCGGGCCAGGATGGGGATCATGAGAAAACCCAAGGCAAAAGCCCCCGAAAGGCCCGAAAAGCCTCCCATGGGCTTAACGATGAGGATAAACGCCAGGAGTCCAAAGAGGATGGCGGGCATGCCATTTAGGGTGTCGGAGAGGAGGCGGAGGTAAGGGTTTATCGGGTGATCCGGATACTCCGCCAAGAGAATCCCCGCGGCTAGGCCAAAGGGCAGGGCGATGAGAAGCCCAAGCCCATCCACGATCAAGGTTCCCACAATGGCTTGCCGAAGACCACCCCCGGTTTCCCCTGGGGGACGCATGTCCTTGAGGAAGAGATCCAGGTTCAAGGCGCTGGCCCCCTGGGCTAGGGCATAGGCCAGCACCAGGAAGAGGACAAGAAAAGCCAGCCCGGTCCCCAGGCCCACCAGACCCATCATGAAGCGCTCCTTGCGGTAACGGCGCCTTAGGGCCAGGTCCCTTTCCAGGGTTCTTGCAGAGGAAACCACTACAGCACCCCCTTAACCAGGCGTTCTTGGCGCCTAAGGATGTAAACGGCCGCTAGGTTCACCCCCATGGAAACCCAAAAGAGCAGGAAGCCCACCGCGATCAGGGCGGAAAGGTGCAGATCCTCCACAGCCTCGGTGAACTCGTTGGCGATCACGCTGGGCATGGTGGCGGCGCCGCCAAAGAGGGTGTAGGGGAGCTTGTGGGAGTTGCCGATGACCATGGTCACCGCCATGGTTTCTCCCACAGCCCGGGCAAGGGCCAGAAAGGCCCCGGCGATGATCCCGCCCCGGGCCAGGGGAAGGACGGCCATGCGCATCACTTCCCAACGGGTAGCCCCTAGGGCATAAGCCGCTTCCCGGTGTTCCTTGGGCACCAAGGCGATGGCGTCCCGGGCCAAGGCTGCGGTAAAGGGGACGATCATGGCGGACAGGATCAGGACCGCGGTCATCAATCCGTATCCCGTGGGCACTCCCAAGAAGGGGAGGAGCCACGGGGCTTGTTCGGCTGCCCACATGTAAAGGGGAAGTTGCACCCGGTCCCGGATCCATGGGGCAAGGACGAAGATGCCCCAGAGGCCGTAGACCACGCTGGGCACGGCCGCCATAAGATCCAGTAGGAAGTTGATGGTCTGCGCCAACCACCTGGGGGCGTACTCCGCGGCGAAGATGGCCGCGGCCAGGGCGGGGAAGAAGGAGAGGAAAAGGGCGGAAAGGCTTACGATGAGGGTGCCGAGAATGTAGGGCCAGGCTCCAAAGGACTTCTGGATTACCGGGTCCCATTCCGTGCCCAAGGCGAACCCCCAAAGCCCAAACCGCCTTAGGGCCAGGCTTCCCCCCTGGTAAAGCTCCCAGGCCATGAGCAGGGCCAAGGCCACCACCCCCAAGGCCAGGAAAAGGAGGGCCCAGGCAAAGATCCGGTCGCCAAAATGGGTGTATAGCCGCTTCATGGGCAACCCCTTTTCAAGATAAGGGGTGGCCTTGGAATGGAAAAGGCCACCCCTAGGATGAGGCCTTTCTAACGCCCCACGATCTCTTTACCGATGGGCTTGCCCTCGTAGGTGACCCGAGAAACCAGGGCCAGGGCCCGCTGCTGGGCCACCGAGGAGAGGGCCCCGTAGGTGAGGGGCTCGTTGAACTTCTGCCCCTCGGTGAGGATCCACTTCACAAACTCCACCAGGGCCCGGGCCTCGGCCTCGCTCTTCACCGCCTTGTTGGCGGAGAGGTTTTCGTAGAGGAGGAGGTAGGTGAAGCTGGCGATGGGGTAGCCATCGGGGGCTGCGGTGTCGGTGAGGGAGACCCGCATGTCCCCGGGGAGGGGCACGTTAGCAGCGGATTTGATGCTGGCCAGGTCCGCCAGGATGAACCGCCCCGCCTTGTTCCGCACGGCCCCGTAGCTCAGGTTGTTCTGCTTGGCGTAGGTGACCTCCACGTAGCCGATGGCCCCAGGGGTCTGTTTGACCACGCCCGCCACGCCCTCGTTGCCCTTGCCCCCCACGCCCACGGGCCACTGGACGCTGGTACCCCGCCCCACCTTGCTGGCCCACTCGGGGGAGACCTTGGAAAGGTAGTCCACCCAAACGTAGGTGGTACCGGAGCCGTCGGAGCGGTGCACCACGGTGATGGGCAGGGGAGGAAGCTTTACGTTGGGGTTGAGCTCCTGGAGGGCGGGGTCGTTCCAGACCTTGATCTTGCCCAGGTAAATATTCGCCAGGACTGGGCCCGAGAAGCGCAAAGGTTCCCGTATGCCGGGGAGGTTATAGACGGGAACCACGGCCCCCAAAGCGTACCCGATGTTGAGGGCATTGGTTTTAAACCTCTCCCGCACCTCCTTTATCCTTTGATCGTCCAAAGGGGCATCGCTGGCCCCGAAGTGCACGGTCTGCTCCAGGAACTGACGGATCCCCCCACCGGAGCCGATGGACTGGTAATTGATGCGCACCTTACCCCCGGTAAGCCGGGTGTACTCGTCCCCATACTTGGCCATCAGGGGATAGGGAAAGGTGGCTCCCGCTCCCACCAAGGTGATGGACTGTTGCGCCCATGCCGAGGCTACGAGCACCAAAGCTCCCAAGACCGTTGCCGTTAACCGTCGCATCCTAAACCTCCCACCCGTACTTTGCCAGCCCCTTGTCAGGAGAAAGTCAAGGCCCTTTCCGTCAAGTCCTGGTCAAGGCCTGCCAGGTTGTAAATCCCCCGCCGGATCACCGCACCCCCCAAGAGCCTCTCCTCCTGGTAGAAGGCGGCGCTCTGCCCCGGGGTCACGGCGAAGACCGGGCTGGCAAAGCGAAGGCGCAAGGGGCGTAAGGACTCCACCTGGGCCCTTACGGGGGGGGTGCGGTAGCGCACCTGGACCTCCACCTCCTCCGGGAGTTCGGCGAGGAGGTTGGCCTCCTCCCCTTCCAGCCCCAGCCAAAGGGCGGCCTCCCTGGGCCCCACGTAGACCACGTTGGCCAGGGGATCCACCCCCACCACGTACCGCTCCAGGTGGGGCTTATAGAGCCCAAGGCCCTTCCGCTGGCCGATGGTGTAGAGGCTTGCCCCCTGGTGCTCCCCCACCACTTCCCCGGTGAGGGCGTCCACCACCGGGCCGGGGCGCACCTGGAGCCTTTCCCTAAGGAACGCCTTCAGGTCCCCGGCCACGAAGCAGAGGTTTTGGCTTTCCGGCTTCCTGGCGGTGGGAAGCCCAGCCCGTTCCGCCAGGGCCCGCACCTCGGCCTTGGTCATTCCCCCCACGGGGAAAAGGAGGTGGGGAAGGGCCTCCTTGGGGGTTCCCCAGAGGAAGTAGCTCTGGTCTTTCAAGGGGTCTATTCCCCGAAGCAGGGCTTCCCCTTCCCGGCGCACGTAGTGACCGGTGGCCACGTGGTCCAGGCCAAGGCGCCGCGCCTGCTTGAGGAGGGCGCCGAACTTCACGAAGGTGTTGCACCGGGCGCAGGGGTTGGGGGTGCGGCCTTGGGCGTAGTCCTTAAGGAAGGGTTGGATGATCTCCTCTTCAAAGGTTTCCCGGTAGTCCAGGAGGTAGAAGGGGATGCCCAAGAGGTCCGCCACCCGCCGGGCCTCGTAGGCGGCCTCGGGGGTGCAGCAGCTTTCCCAGGCCCGCCCCCCTGGGCCCTCGAGGACCGGCCGGGGAGGTTCCTCGGGCCAGAAGCGCATCATGGCCCCCACCACCTCGTACCCCGCCTCCTTCAAGAGGTAGGCGGAAACCGAGGAGTCCACCCCCCCGGACATGGCTACCAGGACCTTGGGCTTAGGCATCGCTCCTCCCCCACTTCCTTCAGGATACGCTAAGTGCCCCCGTCGTGGCTTGGGGCCCCAGAAAGGCTTTGGGCATCGCCCTTCTTTGTCCATTGCGGCAACCCCCATGCCACGGCGCTTGGGTGCCCTTCCCTGGGCCCTTGGCGACTTCCCCAGGGTCTACGCCACCGGAGGGGTGGGCCTCAAAGCCCGGGGCCTCAGGCCACCACCCGTTCGCCCAGGGCGGCTTCCGTGCTCCTGATGGCCACCTCCACCATGTCCGGGGTGGGCTCGGCCACGGTGAGGGCCTGGAAGCGGAAGCCAAGCCCCCTAAGGAGGCGGGAGAGGGGATCCTCGTGCCGGGCGGAGAGGTAGAGGAGCTCAAAGGCCAAGGCCGCCACCAGGGGCAGGAAGAGGACCCGGGCGAGGAGGCGCCACCAGAGCACCTCCGGGGCGGGGATGAGGCTATAGACCAGGATGGAAACCACGATGACGAAGGCGATGAAGGTGGTGCCGCAACGGGGGTGGAAGCGGGGCTGGGCCATGACGTTTTCCACCGTGAGGGGAAGCCCCTTTTCAAAGGCGTGGATGGCCTTGTGCTCCGCCCCGTGGTACATGAAAAAGCGCCGGATCTCGGGCATGCGGCCGATGAAGCGCAGGTAGCCCACCAGGAGCCCCACCTTGATGAGGCCCGCCAGGAGGTTGTAGAGGAGGGGAAGGCGGGCGGGGTCCACCAGAAGGCCGGAAAGGAAGCCGGGAAGCACGATGAAAAGCGCAATGCCGATGAGGAGGCTCACCGCCACCGTGCCCCAGAGGGCCCCCTTGGGCACCTCTTCCTCGCCCCCGACGAGTTCGGCGCTCCGGGCCAGGGCCCGGTAGCTCACGGAAAGGGCGTCCAAGAGGGCCACCACCCCCCGGACCAGGGGCAGGCGGGCCCAGGGGTAGCGCTGGCTTAGGGCGGGTTCCTCGTGGCGCTCCACGTGCACCCCCCCATCGGGGAGGCGCACCGCCAGGGCCCAGGCCCAGGGGGATTTCATCATCACCCCCTCGAGGGCCGCCGAGCCCCCCAGGGTCAGCTGTTGGGCGAGCAAGGGAAGCCGCATCCCTCCCATTCTGCCATGGGGGCGTGGTATCTTCCAGGCGTGATCACCTTGCATGCCACAGAGGCCACCTTGGCGGAGGGGAAGGCGCCCTTGAAGGTGGTGTGGGTTAGGCGGGGGGAGCTTACCCCCCAAGGGGAGGCCTTGGACGCCCGCCTGGGAGGGTTTCTCCGGCGGGCCATGGCCGAGGCGGGTTTTAGGGGAGAGGCGGGGGAGAGCCTTCTTTTGGCCACCCCGGAGGGGCATTTCCTCCTCTTCGGCCTGGACGAGGACCTTCGGGCCACGGGGGGAAGGCTCGCCCAGGCGCTTTCCAAGCTTTCCTTTCCCGAGGCCTTGGTGGAGGCCCTCGAGGCCTATTCCCTGGCGGAAGGGCTTCTTTTGGGGGCTTACCGCTTTGACCGCTACAAGGGTTCCAAGGAGGAAAAGCCCATGGCCCTCCAGCTTTCCGGGGCTAGGCCGGAGGAGCTGGAAAGGGCCAAGAAGGTGGCGGAGGGGGTTTACTGGGCCCGGGACCTGGTGAACGAGCCCCCCAACGTCCTGACCCCGGAGGCCTTGGCCGAGGCGGCCCTTTCCCTGACCGCCCTGGGGGTGGAGGTGGAGGTTCTGGACGAGGAGGCCATCCGGGCTTTGGGCATGGGGGCCTTTTGGGCGGTGGCCCAGGGCTCGGAAAACCCGCCCCGTTTCCTCCAGCTGCGCTACGCCCCTGAGGGCGCCCGCCAGAGGCTGGACCTGGTGGGCAAGGGCCTCACCTTTGACTCCGGCGGCTACTCCCTGAAGCCCACGGAGAGCATGGCCACCATGAAGGGGGATATGGCGGGGGCGGCGGCGGTCCTGGGGGCCATGAAAAGCGCCGCCCTCCTGGGGCTTCCCCTGGAGCTCAGGGGCTACATCGCCGCGTGCGAGAACCTCGTCTCGGGCCGGGCTTACCGGGTGGGGGATGTGCTCAAAACCCTTTCCGGCAAAACGGTGGAGGTGATGAACACCGACGCCGAAGGCCGCCTCACCCTGGCGGACGCCCTGGCCTATGCGGAGCGCCAGGGGGCGGAGAGGATCCTGGAGCTTTCCACCCTCACCGGGGCGGCGGTGGTGGCCCTGGGGGAGGAGGTGGCGGCGCTTTTCGCCACGGAGGAGACCTGGGGCAGGCAGGTGGAGGAGGCCGCCAGGCGGGCCGGGGAAAAGGTCTGGCCCATGCCTTTGGAGAAGGCCTACCGGGAGAAGCTGAAAAGCCCCGTGGCCGACCTCAAAAACGTGGGGGACCGGAACGGGGGGGCCATCACCGCGGCGCTCTTCCTGGCGGAGTTCGCCCGGGTGCCCCTGGTGCACCTGGACATCGCCGGGCCCGCCTTCGCCAAAAAGGCCCATGCCCTGGGCCCCGAGGGGGGGACGGGGTTTGGGGTGCGGACGGTCCTCCAGGTGGCCCAGGGGCTGGCCGGGGTAGCGTAGAGCCCCTATAAAGAACCCCACCCTGCCCCGGGCAGGGTGGGGATTCTTGGGAGCCTACCCCTGGCAGTTAGGGCAAAGCCCGCGGAACTCCAGCCGGAAGTTCTCCAAAGCCCAGCCGGTCTTCTCGCCAGCGGCCTTTTGCGCCTGGGACAGGTCCAGCTCCGGCAGGTGCTTCAGGAGCAGGTCCTCCACCTTTCCGCAGGAGGTGCAGACCAGGTGCACGTGGGGTTCGGTGTAGCCGTCGTAGCGGGTCAGGCCCTTGGGGTCGCGGAACTCGTAGATGAGGCCGTGCTCCCGCAGGACGTGGAGGTTGAGGTATACGGTGGAAAGGCCGATGTCGTAGCCCCGCTTCTTCAGCCCGTTGTAGAGCTCCTCAGGGGTGGGGTGGACGTTCTTCCGGTCCAGGTAGCTCAGGATCCGCTCCCGGGGCAGGGTGTGCCTGAGGCCCACCGCCTTTAGCCGCGACCGGTAGTTTTCCTTTTCCCTCATCCTTGGCATAGCTCCTCCTTCCTTTCAATTCCAGTATACACAGGCTATGTGCAAATGCAACACCCAAAATGAAGAATGGGCAGTATAAGCATTCCCTCCCCCTTGGAAAGGGGGTTTTTCTGCCATCGCCGCCCAAGCTTGGACAAGGTTCCAGGTTATTTTTAACCCATCCCCGCCCGGGCCCGCGGTCCGCCTGCGGTATAATGGGTCCTACCGTGGACCGGCCCATCCACCGCATCCTGCGCTGGGTCTTTGCCTTGGGTCTGGCCCATGCCCTTTTCCTTTTGGGCCAAGAGGGGGTCAGGGCTTACCAACTGGCCCAGGAGCGGGCCAGGCTGGAGGAGGCCCTGCGCCAGGCGCAGGCCCGGGTGGCCCGCCTCGAGGCCGAGGTGAGGGCGGCCAAGGACCCGGCGCACCTGGAGGCCCTGGTGCGCCGGTTGGGTTTTGTGCGGCAGGAGGAGATACTAAGGAGGCGATGAGGGAAGACCCGGCGGCGCTCTTTTTGGAGGATGAAGCCTTGACCGAGGGCCTCACCGATGAGGAGGCGGAGGCCCTGCTTTCTTGGCTTTTGGACCTGGCACGGGAGGCCAGCTCTTCCCAGCTGGCCCACCTGAGAAGGCTTGGGCACGAGATCACGCGCCTTTCCCGCGACTACGGCCTCCCGGTGGAGGAGCTGATCGGCCTGGTGGAACTGGCCTGGGGGGAGGCGGAAGCCCCAGGCCTTCAGGCCTAAAGGACCAGGGCTTTGAGGAGTTCCCGGACCTCCCCAAGCCTGGGGGGCGGGGGGGTGGTGCGGTAGATGAGGGAGACCTGCAGGGCGGCTCCTTCCTCCAGGGGCTTGAGCACCACCCCGGGGTGGGGGAAGACGCGGTAGGGGGCCAGGGTGAGGTAGACCCCTACCCCCGCGGCCACCAGGCTCACCGCCTGGGAGAACCGGGCCACCTCCCGGACCACCCGGGGGGCGAAGCCCGCCCGGCGGAACACCTCCATGAAGGCCTCGTACAGGGGGGGCAGGGTCTCCTTGGGGAGGAGGAGGAAGGGCTCCTCCTTTAGGGCCTTGAGGGGTACCCGTTCCCTCGAGGCCAGGGGATGCCCCTCGGGCAAGGCCACCACGATGGGGACCCGCAAGAGGGGTTCTTGGCCTATGGCGGGGTCCTCCACCCTAAGCCCCGCCAGGCCGTAGTCCAACCGGCCCTCCTTGAGGGCCTTGACCTGCTCGGGGGTGTGCATCTCCAGGATTTCCACCGGCTGGCCCAGGCCCCGGCGGAGGTGGTCCAGAAGGGGCATGAGATCGGGAAGGAGGTTTTCCGGCACCCCGAAGCGGAGCTCCCCAAGAAGGTTCCCGGGCTGCGCACCCCGCACCCGGGCCTTTAGGGCCTCTACCTCCTCTAAAAGCCGCGGGCCCTCCCGCACCAGCACCTCCCCCGCTGGGGTGAGGCGGAAGGGCCTGCGCTCTAAAAGCCTCACCCCCAGCTCCTGCTCCAGGGCCTGGATCTGCTGGGAAAGGGCAGGCTGGGAGAGGTAGGCCTTCTCCGCGGCCCGGTGAAAGTTCTTCTCCTCGGCCAAAAGGAGAAAAAGCCGCAGGCGGCGCAGGTCCATGATAAGATTAGCTTATCAGCACGCCCCAGGCTTTTCTATTGGACAAAGGGCCTCCCCCATCCCAGACTGGGAAGGGGAGTCGGTGTAGTGTAGTTTTCGTAAAGGGGGAGGATGAAGGTGGTGAATGCGGATGCGCTGAGGAAGGCCTTGGAGGCCCTTTCCCCAGAGGAACTGGCCCGGCTCAGGGAGGAGGAGAACCGGGAGTGGCGGGAGTCCTTGGAGTACGTGCTCCGGGTGGAGGGCTTCGCCAGGGTGGAGGAGCTTTTGCGCCTTCTGGATGAGTTCCTTTACCTGCAGGGCTTCTCCCCGCAAAACCGCCTTTCCACCCCCTACCTGAACACCCTTCCCAAGGAGCACGAACCCCCCTACCCCGGGGACCTGGAGCTGGAGAGGCGCATCGTCAACATCCTGCGCTGGAACGCGGCCATGTTGGTCGCCCGCGCCAACAAGAAGGCGGAGGGGATCGGGGGGCACATCTCCACCTACGCCTCCATCGCCGAGCTGTACGAGGTGGGCTTCAACCACTTCTTCCGCGGGCCCGAGGCGGGGTTGGACCGGGACCTGGTCTTCTTCCAGGGGCACTCTTCCCCTGGCATCTACGCCCGGGCCTTTTTGGAAGGGAGGCTTTCGGAGGCCGACCTGGAGAACTTCCGCCGGGAGGTGCACCCCCCGGTGGCGGGGGGCCGGGGGCTTTCCAGCTACCCCCATCCCTGGCTCATGCCCGATTTCTGGGAGTTCCCCACGGTTAGCATGGGCCTTGGCCCCATCCAGGCCATCTACCAGGCCCGCTTCATGCGCTACCTGGAGGACCGGGGCCTGAAGCCCAAGAGCACCGCCAAGGTCTGGGCCTTCCTGGGGGATGGGGAGCACGACGAGCCGGAGACGGTGGGGGCCTTGCACCTGGCGGCGAGGGAGAACCTGGACAACCTGGTCTTCGTGGTCAACTGCAACCTGCAACGCCTGGACGGCCCGGTGCGGGGCAACTCCAAGATCATCCAGGAACTGGAAAGGCTCTATAGGGGTGCGGGCTGGCGGGTGATCAAGATCGTTTGGGGCTCGGCCTGGGACGCCCTCATCGCCAAGGACAAGGAGGGCCACCTCCTCCGCCGTTTTGAGGCCCTGGTGGACGGGGAGAGCCAGCGCTACGCCGCCTTCGGGGCCAAGGAGCTTAGGGAGCGCTTCTTCAACACCCCCGAGCTTAAGCGCCTCATCGAGGGCATGACCGACGAGGAGCTCACCGAGCTCACCCGGAGCCGGGGCGGGCACGACCTCAAGAAGATCTACGCCGCCTACAAGGCGGCGGTGGAGCACAAGGGGAGCCCGGTGGTGATCCTGGCCCGCACCATCAAGGGCTACGGCATGGGGCCCACGGCCATGGCCAAGAACGTGGCCCACCAGGTGAAGAAGCTCACCGAGGAGGACCTGAAGGAGGCCCGGGCCTTTTTGGGCATCCCCGTGCCGGAGGAGAAGCTTTCCGAGCTCCCCTACTACCACCCGGGGCCGGACTCCCCCGAGGTGCGGTACCTCCTGGAGCGCAGGAAGGCCCTAGGGGGCTTTGTCCCTGAGCGCCGGGTGCGGTTTACCGGGGGCCTCGAGGTGCCGGGGGAGGAGTTCTTCCAGGAGTTCTACGAGGGCACGGGGGGGCGGGAGATTTCCACCACCATGGCCTTCGTGCGCATCCTGGCCAAGCTCCTGCGCCATCCTGGGATCGGGAAGCTCATCGTGCCCATCGTTCCCGACGAGGCCCGCACCTTCGGCATGGAGGCCCTCATCGCCCAGGTGGGCATCTACTCCCCCCAGGGGCAGCTTTACATCCCCGTGGACGCGGGCACCCTCACCGCCTACAAGGAGAGTAAGGAGGGGCAGATCCTCGAGGAGGGCATCACCGAGGCCGGGGCCATGGCGGACTTCATCGCCGCCGGCACCGCCTACGCCCACTGGGGCATTCCCACCATCCCCTTCCTCATCACCTACTCCATGTTCGGCCTGCAGCGGATTGGGGATCTGGTCTGGGCCGCCGCCGACCAGCGCACGAGGGGCTTCCTCCTGGGGGCCACCGCCGGGCGCACCACCTTGGAAGGGGAAGGCCTCCAGCACCAGGACGGCCAGAGCCACATCTACGCCCTGGCCGCCCCCAACCTCCTGGCCTACGACCCCGCCTTCGCCTACGAGTTCGCGGTGATCCTGGAAGACGGCCTAAAGCGCATGTACCAGAAGGGGGAAGACGTCTTCTACTACATCACCATCGAGAACGAGAACTACCCCCACCCCCCCATGCCCGAGCCCCGGGAGAGGGTGAAGGAGGGCATTCTGAAAGGCCTCTACCTCTTCCGCCAAGGGGAGGGGAAGGGCCCAAGGGTCCAGCTTTTGGGCTCGGGGCCCATCCTGCCCCAGGCGGTGAAGGCCCAGGAGCTCCTTAAGGGCTACGGGGTGGTGGCGGACGTGTGGAGCGCCACCAGCTACAAGGCCCTCTACATGGACGCCATAGAGGCGGAAAGGGAGCGGCGGCTTCTGGGCAAGGCCCGCAAGCCCTACGTGGCCGAGGCCTTGGAGGGGCACGAGGGCCCGGTGGTGGCCGCCACCGACTACTTGAAGGCCCTGCCCAACCTCATCCGGGGCTACCTGGACCGGCCCTTCTGCGCCCTGGGCACGGACGGCTTTGGCCGCTCGGACACCCGGGAGGCCTTGAGGGACTTCTTTGAGGTGGATGCCCGGCACATCGCCTACGCCGCCTTGGCCCTGTTGGCGGAGGAGGGCCAGGCGGAGGCGGGGCTTTTGCCGAAGGTGCGGGAGGAACTTGGCCTTAAGCTGGAGGCGACGCCGTCCCACAGGCGGTAGGGGGTAAGGCATGGAGCTGAAACTTCCCGAACTGGGCGACAACGTCAGCGCGGCCACGGTGGTGGGGGTACTGGTGAAGGAGGGGGACCGGGTGGCCCCGGGCCAGCCGGTGCTGGAACTGGAGACCGACAAGGCGGTGATGGAGGTGCCCGCGGAGGCGGGCGGGGTGGTGCGGCGGGTTTTGGTGAAGGTGGGGGACGAGGTGCGCCCGGGGCAGCCCTTCCTGGAGCTGGAGGCCGGGGAGGAGGCCCCTAAGCCCCAGGAGGCGCCTGCCCCCCCTAAGGGGGCCCAGGTGGAGCCTGCCCAAGAGGCCCCTGGCCCTTCCCTGGCCCCGGCAGGGGAGGAAGGCCGGCTCATCCCCGCTGCCCCCAGCGTGCGCCGCCTGGCCCGGGAGCTGGGGGTGGACATCCGCCAGGTGCGGGGCACGGGCCTGGCGGGGCGGATCACCGCGGAGGACGTGCGGCGGGCGGCGGGGCTTGGCGCCCCTGCGGAGCTTCCGCCCACGGCCCTCCCCTCGGCCCAGGCCCCGGGGTACCCGGCCCCCAGGCTTCCCGATTTCAGCCGCTGGGGCCCGGTGCGCACCGAGCCCATGAGCGGGGTGCGCAAGGCCACCCTGCGCTCCATGGCCCAGGCCTGGGCCCAGGTGCCCATGGTCACCCATTTTGACGAGGCGGACATCACCGAGCTGGAGGCCCTGAGGAAGCGCTACGCCAAGCGGGCGGAGGAGCGGGGCTTCAGGCTCACCCTCACCGCCTTCCTTCTCAAGGCCCTGGCCCTGACCCTGAAGGCCTTCCCCAAGTTCAACGCCTCCATTGACCCGGAGCAAGCCGAGGTCGTCTACAAGGACTACGTGCACATCGGGGTGGCGGTGGACACCCCCTTTGGCCTCCTGGTACCGGTGATCCGGAATGTGGACCAAAAGGGGGTTCTCCGCCTGGCCAAGGAGCTTCAGGAGATCTCCGAAAGGGCCAGGGAAAGGAAGCTTTCCCCCGAGGAGATGCAAGGGGGCACCTTCAGCCTCTCCAACCTGGGGGGGATCGGGGGCACCGGCTTCACCCCCATCGTGAACTGGCCGGAGGTGGCCATCCTGGGGGTGTCCCGCTCCCAGATGAAACCCCTTTGGGACGCGGAGAAGGAGGCCTTCGTGCCCAGGCTGGTGATGCCCTTCAGCCTCACCTACGACCACCGCCTCATCGACGGGGCCGAGGCCGCCCGCTTCTGCCGCCATCTGGCGGCGCTTTTGGAGGACCCCCTGGGCCTGGCCTTGGAGTGAGGGAGGACCTGCCCCGGGTTCTCGTGTAGTATGGGAAAGTATGCGCGTCATCGTGGTGGGAACCCGGGGTAGCGCTCTGGCCCTGGCCCAGACCCGGTGGGTGGTGGAGCGTTTGAAGGAGAGCTGGCCTGAGGCGGAGTTCAAGGTCAAGACGGTGAAAACCCGGGGGGACCAGGGAGCGAGCCCTCTGGAGCAGGCCATCTTCGTCAAGGAGCTTCAGGAGGCGCTTCTTTCCCGGGAGATTGACATCGCCGTGCACTCCCTGAAGGACCTCCCCACGGAGGAACCCCCGGGGCTTAAGATCGCCGCCATACCCCGCAGGCAGGACCCCCGGGATGCCTTTTTGGGCAAGGTGTACAAGCGCCTCGAGGACCTCCCCCAGGGCGCGGTGGTGGGTACGAGCTCCGTAAGGCGCAAGGCCCAGCTTTTGGCCCACCGGCCGGACCTTTTGCTGAAGGACCTCCGGGGCAACGTGGACACCCGCCTGGCCGCCTTGGGGAACGGGGAGTACGACGGGATCATCCTGGCGGCGGCGGGGCTCATCCGGTTGGACCTTAGGAACCGCATTGACCAGTTCCTCGAGCCCGAGGTGATGCTCCCCGCCCCTGGCCAAGGGGCCTTGGCCCTGGAGGTGCGGGTGGGGGACGACTTGGCGGAGGAGCTGGCCTACGCCCTCCACCACCACCCTTCCGCGGACCGGGTGCGGGCGGAGCGGGCCTTTTTGAAGGGGCTTGGGGCTGGGTGCCTGGCCCCCGTGGGGGCCCTGGCCCAGGTGGGGGAGGACGGGACCCTTCTTCTGGAGGGGATGGTCCTCACCCCCGATGGCAAGAGCTTTATCCGGGCGGAGATCGAGGGCGACGCCTCCGAGGCCGAGGAGCTGGGCCTGGAGCTGGCCCAGGACGTGCTGGAGCAGGGGGGACGGGAGATCCTTGCCCAAACCCGACAGGCCGGGTAGAGTTTTCCAACCCTCTGGGGTATAGTGGGGCTAGATGGCGCTTAAGCGCTTGACCCGCCAACGCAAGGCTGTCTTGGAGGTGGTGAGGAAGGCCCACAACCACCCCGATGCCGCCTGGATCTACCAGGAGGTGCGCAAGGTGGTGCCCAAGGTGAGCCTGGGGACCATCTACCGCACCCTGGACGCCCTGGTGGCGGAGGGCCATCTCATCCCCATCACCAAGGCAGGGGAGGCCACCCGTTACGACGCCAACCTCCACCCCCACCTGCACCTGGTGTGCGAGGCCTGCGGGGAGATCGTGGACCTGGAGGTGGCCCTGCCGGACCTGGTGGCCCTGGCCCGGGAGGCCCACCCCGGGGTGGAGGTGCGCACCGCCGAGGTGACCTATAGGGGCCTCTGCCCCACCTGCAAGGCGGCCCCCAGGGGTTAGGCCGCTTCCGGTACCGTATTGATGGACGCCCTAGCCTGGCTTTACGCCCGCCAGGGCGCGGTGGTCCTGGGC
The DNA here is from genome assembly GCF_000744885.1 of Thermus amyloliquefaciens. Lineage (NCBI taxonomy): Bacteria > Thermotogati > Deinococcota > Deinococci > Thermales > Thermaceae > Thermus > Thermus amyloliquefaciens. The sequence continues at coordinate 115,608 of NZ_JQMV01000003.1, forward strand.
CTGGAGCGGATCCGGGCCCTTTTGGAGCGTCTAGGGAACCCGCAAGAGGCCTACCCCGTGGCCCTGGTGGGGGGGACCAACGGCAAGGGCACCACCGCCCGGGCCCTGGCGGCCATTTTGGAGGAGGCGGGCCTGAGGGTGGGCCTCTACACCAGCCCCCACCTGGTGGAGTTCCGGGAGCGCGTGGCCGTCCAGGGCGAGGCCATCCCCAAGGAGGGGCTTTCAGCCCTTTTGCAGGAGATCCGCCCCTTGGCGGAGGACCTGGGGGCCAGTTTCTTTGAGGTGGCCACCGCCTTAGCCCTCCTCCACTTCGCCCGGGAAGGGGTGGGGTTCGCCGTCTTAGAGGTGGGCCTGGGGGGGCGCCTGGACGCCACCAACGCCACGGAGCCCGTCCTCTCCATCGTTACCAACGTGGGCCGCGACCACCTGGAGCTTCTGGGCCCCACCCTAAGGGACGTGGCCCGGGAGAAGGCGGGGATCTTCCGCAAGGGGGTGCCGGCCCTCACCGCCGCCAGGGGGGAGGGGCTTGTGGAGCTTCGGGAGAAGGCCCAGGCCCTGGGCGCCCCCCTTTGGGTTTTGGGGGAGGCCTTTTTCCTTCTCGGGGTGGAGGCCCAGGGGGAGGGCTTGGCCTTCCGCCTGGGGCTTAGGGGCGAGGAGCGCACCTTCCGCACCCGCCTCCTGGGCCCCCACCAGGCGGAGAACCTGGCCTTGGCGGCGGTGGCGGGAAGGCTTTTGGGGGCGGGTTGGGAGGCGGTGGAAAGGGCCTTGGCCCGGGTGGAAAACCCAGGCCGGCTGGAGCGCCTTCCCTGGCCTGGGGGGAAGGTGCTCCTCCTGGACGGGGCCCACAACCCGGAAGGGGCCTGGGCCCTGCGGGAGGCCCTCCGCTTCCACGGGCTTTTGCCCGCGGCCTTGGTCCTCGCCTTCAGCCGGGAGAAGGAGCATGCGGCCATGGCGGAGGCCCTTAGGGGCCTCGGTCCCGTGGTCCTCACCCGTTACCACTCCCCCAGGAGCGCAGACCCCAAGGCCCTCCTCCCCCTCTTCCCTGGGGCCATGGTGGTGGAGGAGCCCCTTAGGGCCCTGGAAACCGCCTTCACCTTGGCGGAGCGGGCGGTGGTGGCGGGAAGCCTGTACCTGGTGGGGGAGGTGAAGCGGGCCCTTTTGGGGCTTCCCCCGGAGGAGAGGTGGCAGTGAGGCCCCTTGGGCCAGGGGGCTTTGGGCCTCGCCCTTTTTCCCTGCCCCCCAGGCATCGGCCCTTAGTCCAGGGCCTCCTTCAGGAGGCGGGCGGCCTCCTTCAGCTCCTCCAAAGGCCGCACCAGGGCGATGCGCACAAAGCCCTTCCCCCCCGGCCCAAACCCCCGCCCCGGGGCCACGGCCACGCCCCGCTCCACCAGCCTTAGGGCGAACTCCAGGTCGTCCACGCCTTGGGGCAGCCTTCCCCAAAGGTACATGGTGGCCTTGGGGGGAAGAAGGTCCAGGGCCCCCTCGAGGGCTTCCGCCATGCCCAAGGCCCGTTCCCGGTAGACCTGGGCGAAGCCCCGGGTGACCTCCCTCGGGGTCTTGAGGGCCGCCACCCCCATGCGCAGGATGCCCGCGTACTGGTTGAAATCGATGACCCCCTTCACCCTTTCCAGCCGGGCGATGGCCTCCTCGTTCCCCAGGGCAAAGCCCAGGCGGAAGCCCGCCAGGTTGTAGCTTTTGGAAAGGCTGAAAAGCTCCACCACCCGCTCCCTCCCCCCGGGCAGGGCCAAGGGGGAGGGGGCCTCGCCCTGGTAGACCTGGTCCACGTAGGGGTTGTCGTGGACCAGCCATAGGCCGTGCCTCTGGGCCAAGCCCAGGGCCTCTTCAAAGTAGCCCCAGTCCGCCACCGCCCCCGTGGGGTTGTTGGGGTAGTTGAGGAGGAGGACCTTGGCCTCTTTCCAGACCCCTTCCGGAACCCGGGAGAGATCCGCCAGGCCGTCCTCCCGCAAGGGGATGAGGTGGGTCTTCAAGGAGGCCACCTGGGCGGCCCCGAAGTAGCTGGGGTAGGCCACCTCGGGGAGGAGAAGGAGGTCCCCTGGCTCGGTGAGGGCCAAAAGGAGGTGGGCCAGCCCCTCCTGGCTGCCGATGAGGGCTAAGGCCTCCCGCCTGGGGTCCAGGCGTACCCCGTAGCGCCCCTCGTACCAGCGGGAGGCCTCCTCCAGGAAGGGCAGGGTGCAGCTTTTCAGGCAGTAGCCGTAGGTGCTGGGGTCGGCAAGGGCCTCTTTGAGGGCCTGGAGGGGCTCAGGCGGGGGCAGGAGGTCGGTGGAGCCGATGGAGAGGTCCAAGAGGGGGATCCCCTTCTCCCGGGCCTTCCTCTTGGCCTCGTCCACCACCAGGAAGACCGAGGCCTCCGGCACCCTACTCATGGTGCCCCTCCCGCCAGGCCTTGCCGGTGATGAGGCTGAGGGCATGGGGCAAGACGGGGAGCACCGCCTCCAGGGACTCCCGGGCCCCCTTGGGGCTTCCCGGCAGGTTCAGGATGAGGCTTTTCCCCCTTACCCCTGCCAGGCCCCGGGAAAGGGCGGCCATGGGGGTCTTTTCCAGGCCCCTAAGGCGCATGAGCTCGGAGAGGCCCGGCACCTCCTTGTCCAGGAGCTCCCGGGTGGCCTCGGGGGTCTTGTCCCGGGGGGCTAGGCCCGTGCCCCCGTTGGTGAGGATGAGGTCCAGGCCCTCCCGATCGGCCCAAAGCCGGATGACCTTCTTGATCAGGGGGGGTTCGTCGGGGACGATCTCGTAGGCCACCACCTCAAAGGGCCCTCCCTTTAGGGCTTCCCGGAGGGCCAGGTGGGTGGTGTCCTCCCGCTCCCCGCGGAAGCCCTTATCGGATACGGTCAGGATGCCCACGCGGAACATTTGTCAAGAGCTTACCCCCTGGAAGACCCTTTGCAAAAGGGAGCGGGCGTGGTCCAGGGTGTGTTGCAAGGCGGCCTCCTCCAGGCGGGCGAAGGTGTCCGTGGGCCAGTGCCAGTCCGGGGGCACCCCTTCCTGCAGGCGGATGAGGGTAAGGCAGGGGAGGTCCCTCTGCGCCAGGGGCAGGGTGTCAAAGTAGGCCAGGCGGTAGCGGAGGGGCCTAGCCCCAGGGGTCCTGCGGGCGGCCTCGAGGAGAGCCCCCCGGTAGGGGAAGTAGAGGAGCATCCCCTCCCCCTCGGCATAGAAGAGCTCCCCCCGGCCCACGTTATCCAGGTTCAGGACCAAGGCGCCCGGGGGCAGGTGGGGGAGGAGGGCCTTGGCCCCCAGGGCCCCCACCTCCTCGCACCCCGTGAGGGCCAGGCCCAGCCGCCACCCCTCGGGAGGCTCCGTCTCCAGGAAGAGGGCGGTGGCCACCGCCACCCCGCTCCCGTTGTCGTTTCCCCCTTCCACGTAGGGGGCTTTAAGCTCCCGGTGGAGGAGGAGGGCGGCTTGGGTCAGAAAGTAGAGTCCCACGGGCCACTTCAAGGGGGTAAGGGCAAGAAGGGGCGCCAGGAGGGCCAGGAGGGCGTTCAGGAGGAAGTTGGCCCGGAAGTGGCGCACCCTCCGCGGGTGGTAGAGGAAGAAGGTCTTGGCGGTGTCCACGTGGGCCATGAGGACCAAAGCCTTTTCCCCGTGGCCCTTCCAGGCCAGGAGGTCCTGGGAGGGGTGGCGGTCCAGGAGGAAGCCCCAGGGCCTATGGCCGTTGAAGTAGAGGAAAAAGCCCAGGGCCCCCAGGAGGGGGAACACGGGGGAAACCGGGGCGAGCCCCAGGAGGAGGCTTATGGCGAGAAGCTCCGGGCCGTAGCTCCGCACGCCCCGGAAGGGGATTTCCTGGAAAGCTATCCCCTGGTCTTCCAGGAAGCCCTTCAGGCGCTGGAAGGCCTGGGCCTCGAGGGCCGTGGCGCTTCCCCGGTGGGGAAGCTCGAGGAGCCGGAGCACGGCTTTCACCCTTTCCACGATCCCAAGCATAATGGGCCCATGTGGACCTTCCCCGAGCGCCTTCTGGGGCGTTACGTGGCCTTGGAGCCCCTTTCCTTGGCCCATCTGCCCGATTTCTTGGCTGGGTTTGACCCCGAGGTCTTCCGCTTCCTCCGCCGGGCGCCCAAGGAGCCGGAGGAAGCGGCGTTGCGGGAGCACCTCGAGGCCCTCCTCCGGGAACCCGGCCGGGTGAACTGGGCCCTCCGCCCCACCCCTGCCCTCCGGGCCCCCTCTTCTGGGCTTACCCTGGTGGGGCGCATCTCCGTGATCGCCCCCGACCCCCAAAACCGCCAGCTGGAGATCGGCACCATGATCTTCAAGCCCTTCTGGGGCACCCCGGCCAACAAGGAGGCCAAGTACCTCCTCCTCCGCCACGCCTTTGAGGTCCTTGGGGCGGAGCGGGTGCAGTTCAAGGTGGACCGGAGGAACGAGCGGAGCCAGCGGGCTTTGGAGTCCTTGGGGGCGGTGCGGGAAGGGGTTTTGCGGCGAAACCGCCTCCTTTCGGATGGCACCTTCCGCGACGACGTGGTCTACAGCCTCCTGCGGGAGGAGTGGCCCGGGGTGAAGGATAGGCTGGAGGCACGCCTCTATGGGGGTCCGGGAGGCGGTTAGCGCCCTTGTGCTCCTCCTCACCTACCTGGGCCTGGCCCTGGGGGGGCTTCCCGGTTACCGCATGAACCGGGCGGGGGTGGCCCTGGTAGGGGCGAGCTTTTTGCTCCTCCTAGGGGTGCTGGACCTGAAGGAGGCCTGGGCCGCCCTGGACGCCAAGACCCTCACCTTCCTCTTCGGGGTCATGGTCTTGAACGCCCACCTGGGGTACGCGGGTTTCTTCGGCCTGGCGGCGGAGCGGTTGCTGGCCCTGGCCAGGACCCCCTTGGCCCTCCTCCTCTTCCTCACCCTCGGAAGCGGCCTCCTCTCGGCCCTCTTCCTCAACGACACCATGGCCCTCCTCCTCACCCCCCTGGTGCTTTCCGTGGCCCGGGGCCTGGGGCTTAACCCCGTGCCCTACCTCCTGGCCCTCATGGGGGCGGTGAACACGGGAAGCCTCATGACCCCCACGGGGAACCCCCAGAACATCGTGGTGGCGAGCCTCTCGGGCCTTTCTTACCTAGGCTTCGTGCAGGCCCTCTGGCTGCCTGCCCTCTTGGGCCTACTCCTCCAGGTCCTCCTCCTGGCCCTCCTCTACCCCGAGGTGCGTTCCCTCAGGCCCCTTCCTCCCCTGCCCCCCTTGCGCTATCGGCTTCACCGGCCCCTTTTGCGGAAGGGGCTTCTCGTGGCCCTTGGCCTCTTCCTGGCCCTCCTCCTGGGCTACCCCATGGCCCAGGGGGCCCTGGTGGCGGCGGGGCTTCTCCTCTTCACCCGCCGCCTCCGCTCCGAGCGGTACTTCCTCAGGGTGGACTGGGAGCTTTTGGTGATGTTCGGGGGGCTTTTCATCGTCACTGAGGGGGTGAGGCGGCTGGACCTGGTGGAGGCCTTGGTTCCCTTGGCGACTACGCCCTTAGGGCTCCTTTTGACCGCCACCCTCCTCTCCCTTCTCATCTCCAACGTGCCCGCGGTCTTGCTCCTGGCCCCCTTTGTGCAGGAGCCCAAGGACTGGCTCCTCCTGGCCGGGGGCAGCACCCTGGCGGGGAACCTCACCCTCCTCGCCAGCGTGGCCAACCTCATCGTGGCGGAAGGGGCGGGGAGGGAGGGGGTGAGGGTGGGTTTTCTGGAGCACCTCCGTTTCGGTCTGCCCCTGACCCTCCTGAGCCTGGGCCTGCTTTACGCCCTACTTTAGCCGCGCCTCGAGCCACCCTCCGATGGCCAGGACCCGCCCGTCCTCGGCGTAGGGCCCCACCACCTGGAGCCCCACGGGCATCCCCTCCACCCGGGCGAAGGGCAGGGTGAGGGTGGGCACCCCCAGGAGGCTAAAGGGCAGGGTGAGGGTGATGAAGGCCTCCCGGTGGCTCTTTCTTCCCGACTCCAGCTCCACCTCCTCCGTGCCCAAGGGGGGTGCGGGGAGGGGCTGGGTGGGGAGGAGAAGGGCGTCCACCCCCCGCAAGGCCTTCACCAGCTGGAGGCGCAGGACTTCCCTTTCCGCCACCGCGTCCCGGTAGTCCTTCTCCGTGAGGCCAAGCCCCGCCAGGAGGGCCTCCCGCACCTGGGGGGAGAAGCCTTCGGGATGCTCCCTGAGGGCTTTTTCGTGGATGCGGGCTGCCTCGTAGCGCACCAGGCGGGTGTAGACCTCATAGACCCCGGGAAGGGGTAGGGAGACCTCCCTCACCTCGGCCCTTAGGGAGGGCAGGTGCTCCAAAAGGTCTTGGAAAGCCCTGCGCACCCCCACCCCCAGCCGGCCCTCCAGGAAGTCCAGGGGTACCCCGAGGGTGGGGTTTTGCGGGCCTTCCAAGGGGATGCTCTCGCCGGCCAGGATCTCCGTGAGGAAGTGGGCATCCCGCACCGTCTTGGCGATGGGCCCGGCGTGGTCGGTGGAGCGGGAGAGGGGCAAGGCGCCTTCCAGGCTTACCCGGCCGTAGGAGGGTTTGAAGCCCACCACCCCGTTGAAGGCGGCGGGGATGCGGATGGAGCCCCCGGTGTCCGAGCCTAAGGAGGCGAGGCCGATCCCCAAGGCCACGGCCACGGCACTCCCACCGCTAGAGCCCCCGGCCTGGCGGGTGGGGTCTATGGCGTTCCGTACGGGGCCCGTCCAGGGGTTTTCCCCGGTGATGCCCAGGGCCACCTCGTGCATGTTGGTCTTGGCGAAAATGAGGGCTCCCGCCTCCTTAAGGCGGCGCACCGCCCAGGCCTCCTCGGGCAGGGGGGGGAGGGGGCCCGGGTTCCCGCGCGGGTGGGCATGCCCTTTGCGGGGAAGAGGTCTTTCACCGTGAGGGGAAGGCCGTGGAGGGGCCCCCGCACCGTGCCCTGCTTGAGCTCCTTGGTGAGCCTCTCGGCCTCCTGCCTTGCCCCTTCCGCATCCAGGTAGGCCAAGGCGTTGCGGTCCTGGAAGGCCTGGGCCCTTTCCAGGGCTTCTTCCAAGAGGAGCAGGGGGGTGGTTTTGCCCCTTTCAAGAAGGGTTTTAGCCGTCAAGAGGTCCATGCCCCATTATAGGGGCCTCTTCTTGGGCCCTTGGTAGGGGTTTTCGCCCCGGCCAGGTGTAGCGCACCACCTCCCGGCCCCTTAGGGCCAAGGCGATGAGCTCAGGGGTTTGCAGGCGGCCTTCCGCCTCCAGCACCACGGAAAGCTGGGCCCGGGTCACGGGGTGCTTGGGGGCGAAGAGGGTGCAGCACTCCTCGTCGGGGAGGATGGAGATGGGGTAGGTGCCGATGCGCTCCGCCTCCGCCTTGATCTCCACCTTGTCCAGGCCGATCAGGGGGCGGAAGACGGGAAGGGTGGCGGCTTGGTTGACCGCATGGAGATTCTCCAGGGTCTGCGAGGCCACCTGGCCCAGGCTGTCCCCCGTGCAAAGGGCCAGGGCCCCTTCCTCCTTGGCGATGGCCTCGGCGATGCGGAGCATGTAGCGGCGGTAGAGGACCACCCGGTAGGCCTTGGGCGCCTCGAGGATGATCTGCCGTTGCACCTCGCTGAAGGGCACCAGGTGGAGGGTGAGCTGGTGCTGGAAGCGGGCCAGGCGCTCGGCGATGGCCTTGGCCTTCTCCCGGCTTTGGCCCGTGAGGAGGGGGAAGGGGTGGAAGTGGACCAGGACCACCTCCGCCCCCCGGCGCATGAGGCGGTAGGCGGCCACGGGGGAGTCAATCCCCCCGGAGAGCAGGGCCACCACCTTCCCGGAAACCCCCGGGGGAAGCCCCCCGGGCCCCGGGTGGCGCTCCACCTCCAAAAGGGCGGCCTTGGGCAGGATGCGCACCACTAACTCCCGTTCCGCTCCCTTGAGCTGTACCCTGGCCCCCGTCTTCTCCTTCACGAAGGCGCCCAGGAGGCGCTCTATCTCCGGGGAGGTGAGGGGGAAGGTTTTGTCGGAGCGCTTGGCGGTGATGCGGAAGCTTTGGAAGCGTTCCGCGGCAAGGGCTTCCTCCAGGGCCGCCTGGAGGGCCTGGAGGTCCGGAGGTGTGCGCACAACCCGGGCGAAGCCTTCCACCCCTAAGGTGTCCTGCAGGCGCTCCTTCGCCTCGGGCCAGGCCTCCTCGGGCAGGCCTAGGAGGAGGGCCATGGGCCACTCCGCCTCCAGCCTGGCCCCCGTGCCCTTCAGGGCCCGCTTCACGTGGGCCTTGGCCCGCTTCAGGAAGAGGGGGCGGTTGCCCCCCTTCAGGGCCAGCTCGTGGAAAAGGTTGACCAGAACCAGGGTCTCCATGGCTAGGTGCTTCTGCACGGGGCTCGCCTCCACGGGCAGGAAAGAGGGGCGAGGCCCGAAGCCTTTCTGGGGCCCCGTCGTGGCCCAAGCCACGATGGGGTACCTAAGGGCATAGCCCCTTCACCGCTAGGTAGAGGCGGCTACACAAGGAGCCTCCCTTGGCGGCCTCCTTGAGGTTTTGAGGGGTACCGAAACGGTAGGCCCGGTAGTAGGTTTTGCCGGGCTGGGGCTCGGGGAGGAGGGGTTCGGAAAGGAGCTTGGCCTCCACCACCCAAAGCTTTAGGGTGTAGGCCGCCCGCTCCTCCACCCCAAAGGCCACGGGCTGGAGAACCTCCACGAGGGAGCCCAGCTTCTCCCGGCCCACCCGTAAAGCCCCTTCCTCCACCCCCTCCCTTTCCTCCAGGCTTACGGCGGGAAGACCCCAGGCGCCCCCGAACTCGGGGTCCTCCTCGGGGCGCTTCACCAATAGGAGCCCCTTATCGGACCAGGCGGCCAGGGCCACCGCGCGCTTGAGGGGCTTGGCCGTCAGCACCTAACCAGGGTAGCAAAACCGTGGCCCAGGTTCCAGTCAGGCCAGGCGAAGGGGCTCCACCTCCACCGGGGTGGAGTGGAAGGTGCTTCCGCCCCCTAGGTCGGTGAGCCTTTCCGCGGTGAGGTGGTTGATGCCCTTGCCATCCGGGGCCCACTTTTCCCACCAGGTGCCCTCGAGGACCACCGTCCCCGGCATGGGGGCCTCCGTCACCTTGGCCTTGCGCACCACCCTCCCTTGGGGGGAGCGGATGTGGACCAGCATGCCCTCGGCGATGCCCCGGGCCTCGGCGTCCTGGGGATGGATGAGGAGGCGGGGCTCGCCGCCTTCCGCCTCCACCAGGGCCCGGACGTTCCCGTAGGTGGTGTTGAGGAAGCGGTGGGCAGGAGGGGTGAGGAGGATCAGGGGGTAGCCCGGCAGGGGTTCCGTGGGGATGACCTCCGGGGGTGGGCTGAAGCGCACCGGGCCCTGGGCGAAGGGGAGGAAGGGCTTGGGGAGGTGGAGCTTTACGAAGCCCTCCCGCTTGAGCCTTTCCAGGGTGATGCCCTCCAGGTAGGGATGGTCGGTGTCCAGGAGACTTCGGGCCACCTCCTCTGCGGTCCAGTAGAGGGTGGGTTCCTGCAGGCCGAGCCTCTTGGCCAGTTCCCGGAAGACCCAGGTGTTGGGCCTTGCCTCCCCCTCGGGCTCGGCTAGGGGCTCGTTCCAGGAGAGGTAGTAGTGCCCATAGCTGGTGTAGAGGTCGGGGTGCTCGTAGAAGAAGGTGGCGGGGAGGAGGTAGTCGGCGTAAAGGGCGGTCTCCGTCATCACCTGCTCCAGCACCACGGTGAAGAGGTCCTCCCGCGAAAGCCCCTCCTTGACCCTTCCCGTGTTGGGGGCCACCACCAGGGGGTTGGAGTTGAAGACGAAAAGGGCCCTTATGGGGGGCTCGAGGCGGGTGAGGGCGCTTCCCAGCTCGTTCATGTTGACCCGGCGCACCCTGGGGTTGGGGCGGAAGTAGCCCTCGTGGGGGTGCTCCCCCTCCAGGAGGTGCCTGCCCCCCAGGAAGCGCTTATTCAGGGGGAAGGCCCCGCTGGTGGAAAGCATGGCCCCGCACCCTGGGTAGCGCCAAGCCCCCAGGAGGGCGGGAAGGAGAATCACGGCCCGCAGGGCGTTGCCTCCCCCCGGGTGGCGGGTCATGCCGTAGCCCACCCTTACGAAGACCCGCTTCGCCTCCCCCATCTCCCGGGCCAGCCGCTCGATGGCCTCCTTCGGCACCCCGGTCAGGGCCTCGGCCCTGGCTGGGGTCCAGTCCTCGGCTTTCCTTTGGTACTTCTCAACCCCGGTGGCGGCTTCCCTCAGGTACGCCCAGTCCACCAGGCCCTCCCGGAAGAGGACGTGGGCCAAGGCGTAGGCCAAGGCGGCGTCCGTGCCGGGGCGGAGCTTGAGGTGCTCATCGGCGAAGCGGCTCGTGGGGTTCTCGTAGGGGTCAATGTGCACCACCTTGGCCCCCCGCTTCCTCGCCTCCTTGAGGAAGGGGGTGAGGTGGCTGTTGGTGGAGAGGCTGTTGATGCCCCAAAGGAGGATGTAGCGGGCCTGGGGGACCTCCTCGGGGTCTGGGGCCAGGCGGGGCCCGTAGGTCATCTCCCAGGCGGCGCCCCCCGCGCTGGCGCAGATGGTCTCCAGAAGTTCGCTGGCCCCGATGGCCCGGAAGAAGGCCAAGGGGTGCTGGTTTTCCACGAGGCCCATGGTGCCCGCGTAGTGGTAGGGGAGGACGGCCTCCCCCCCGTGGGCGTCCAGGACGGCCTTGAGCCTTTCCGCAATCTCCCCCAGGGCCTCCTCCCAGGAGACCCGCTGGAAGCGGCCCTCCCCCTTCCTCCCCACCCGGCGCAGGGGGTGGAGGAGGCGTTCCCTTACCCTTTCGGGATACCGGTAGGTTTTGGCGCAGGCGAAACCCCGGGTGACGGGGTGGCGGGGGTCGCCCTCCACCCCCACGAGCCTTCCCTCCCTAAAGGTGAGGAGGAGGCTACAGGCGTCCGGGCAGTCCAGGGGGCAGGTGGCGCGGGGTTTCATGCCCCCTATAGTAGCCCCAGGGCCTCGAGGACACCACACCTTTCCCCAAAGGGATCCGGGAGGAGGCGTGGGGGCTCGTCCAAAAGGAGGAGGTGGCCCTCCTCGTAGGTGGGCCAGCGGGGCCAGCCCCGGGGCTTCCCCTCCCGGGCGAAACCCACCCAGTAGCGGCGCATGCGTTTCCCCAGGGCCTCGGCCTTTTCCTGGGCCTCGGCGCTGAGGAAGAGGGGCAGAAAGGGCATCTCCCCTAGATTTCCAAAAAGGGGAGCGAGCTCCAGGCCGTGGAAGGCCCCCAGGCCCTCAAAGCCGGGGACGCGGAAGGCGAAGAGGTAGGCGTAGGTGGGGGCGAAGGGGGCCTGAAGCCTGGCCGCCTTCAGGGAGGGGCAGAGGAGAAGGAGGTCCGTCTGGGCCACTCCCCAGGCCTGGGCGGGATCAGGGAAACGCTTTTGGTAGGCCTCCTGCAGGGTCTCCCGCTTCCTGGGGGGTATGCCTTGGGAGGCCAGCCTTTGGCCGAACTCCTCCCAGGTCCTGGGACCCAAAAGCCAGGAGAGGCCGGGGAAGGTGAGTTCCTCCAGGTTGGCCCCCACCAGCAAGGGGATATCCCGGGCTTGCCCCTTCCGGAGGGCCTCGAGGGGGCTTTCCGGAAGCAGGGCCCCCAGGTGGGGTTTGAAGGGGGAGTTGGGGAAGCCCAGTACGGCGGCGTTGACGTCGGGAAGGGCTTCCCTTTCCTCAGGAAAGAGGCGGGAAAGGGGAAGGCGGCGGAGACAGGCCAGGTCCTCGGGAGGGCAGCCCAGGGTCTTGGCCCACCCTTCCCCGAAGGAAAAGTCCCCTTTCAAAGGGCGCACCTGGTGGCAACCCCCCGACTGGAGGATGGCCTTGTGGAAAAGCCCCCGGGCCTCGGGGGTGGCCAACAGGGTGCAGACCAGCATGCCCCCAGCGGACTCCCCGAAGAGGGTCACGTTCTGGGGATCGCCGCCGAAGTAGGGGATATAGCGCTGGACGAAGCGTAGCGCCTCTATCGCGTCCAAAAGGCCATAGTTGCCCACCGCCCTGGGATCTTCCCTTTCCAGGGCGGGAAGGGCCAGAAACCCCAAGGGGCCGAGGCGGTAGTTTGCCGTGACCACCACCACCCCCTCCTGGGCCAGGCGGTGCCCCCCGTAGATGGGCTCGGCGGCGCTTCCCGAGGTGAAGCCACCCCCGTGCAGGTAGACCATCACGGGGAAGCCCCCTGGGGGCGGGGGCCTTAGGGGGAGGAAGAGGTTGGCCACCAGGCACTCTTCCCTTTGGGGGGGGATGAACCCCCCTAGCCGGGCCGTGGTCCCGGGGACTTGCGGACAGGCCACCCGTTCCCTTCCCGCCCCTGGGGGCCAGGAGGCCACCGGCCTGGGAGCTTGGAAGCGGCCAGCCTCCGCATAAGGGAGCCCATAGAAGGCCATAACCCCCTTTTCCACCTGGCCCAGGGCCAGGCCGAGGGGGGTTTCCACGGGGATCTCCTGGCCCAGGGCCAGGCCAAGGGCGAGCCCCAAAAGCCCCACTTTTGGAAAGGGGTTCATGGGGAAACTATATCCAGATCTCCTCCGGGGGCGTCAACGGGGGCATAATGCCAAGGGATGGCGGGGGTGGAAGGTCCCCTCGAGGCTCCCTTCTGGTCCTTGGGCCTCCGGGTGGCCGGGGTGGACGAGGCCGGCCGGGGGCCTGGGCGGGGCCCATCGTGGTGGGGGCGGTGATCCTGCCTCCCGGGCGTTACCCTTTTCGGGACTCCAAGCTCCTAAGCCCAAGGGAGCGGGAGCGCCTGGCCGAGGAGGTGCGTCGGGTGGCCCTGGCCCATGCCCTGGGGGTGGCGGAGGTGGCGGAGGTGGACCGGCTGGGGCCCCTTCGGGCCACCCTGCTTGCGGCGGAGCGGGCTTTGGCCGGGCTGGATCCTCCTCCCGAGGCCTTGGTCACCGACTACCTCCAGGTGGCCACCGCCTTGCCCCTGCTCGCCCCTCCTAAGGCGGACCAACATAGCCCCAGCGTGGCCGCGGCCAGCATCCTGGCCAAGGTGCACCGGGACGGGCTCATGGAGGAGCTGGACCGCCTTTACCCTGGCTATGGCTTTGCCCGGCACAAGGGCTACGGCACCCCGGAGCACCAGGAGGCCCTGGCCCGTTTGGGGCCTTCGCCGGTCCACCGCAGGCGCTACGCCCCCGTGGCCCAGGCGGCCTTAAGGTTTCCTGAAGGGCCTTAGGCCGCCTTTGGGCTAGGCTGGAAGGTGGAGGTGTCCATGCGGCTTCTTTTCCCCCTCCTGGCGGGCTTGCTCTCGGCCTGCACCGTGACCCTCGAGGGGTTTACGTTAAGCTACCGTTGGGACTTTACCCCGGTCATCCTGCGCTTTGAGCCGGACCGGGGGGCGGGGGCCACCTACTACGTGGGGGAGGAGGTCCGGTTCTTCCTCACCCTGGCGGACCCCGGCTGGATAAGCCTGGTGGCCATCGATCCCGATGGGCGCACCTACGAGCTGGACCGCTTGTACCTGGGCCGCGGCACCCACGTGCTCCCTCCCGGGGCCTATAGCTACACCCTCACGCCCCCGAGGGGGCTCCAGCGGGTGCGGGCCATCTACATGGATGGCCCGCCTGGGAGCCTGCGCCTGGAAGGGGTATATACCGACTGGGACGCCCGGCTCAGGGTGTACCTGGAGGCCTCGGGAGCCCGCCACTACCAGGTGGTGGAAACCTACTTCTACGTCCGCTGACTGCATGAACTTGCAAAGGGGCTTGCCCTTTCCGCCCCCAGGTGGGGTATAATCCCCCTGGACCGCTAAGGAGGTCAAAAATGAAGCGGCGTGACTTCTTGAAAAAGACAGGTATCGGCGTGGCGGCCAGCGCGGCGTTTGGCCCAGTCTTTGCCCAGGCCCAGCCCACCCTAAGGTGGCGCCTCACCAGTAGCTTTCCCAAAAGCCTAGACACGCTTTTCGGCGGGGCTGAGGAATTTGCCCAGAGGGTGGCGGAGCTCACGGGAGGCAAGCTGCAGATCCGCGTCTACCAGGCGGGGGAGATCGTGCCCGGGCTACAGGTGCTGGATGCGGTGCAGCAGGGCACCGTGGAGATGGGCCAGACCGCCAGCTACTACTACGTGGGCAAAAGCCAGGCTTTGGCCTTTGATGCGGGGGTGCCCTTCGGCCTCACCTACCGCCAGCAAAACGCCTGGATGTACCACGGGGGCGGCATCGGTCTCTTCCGTTCCATCTTCGCGGACTTCGGCATCATCCAGTTCCCCGCAGGAAACACGGGCGTGCAGATGGGCGGCTGGTTCCGTAGGGAGATCAAGGGCTTGGCGGATCTAAAGGGGCTTAAGATGCGCATCCCTGGTCCTGGGGGCCAGGTGATGAGCCGGCTTGGGGTGGTGCCCCAGGTGTTGGCGGGCGGCGACATCTATCCCGCTCTAGAGCGCGGTGCCATTGACGCCACCGAGTGGGTTGGCCCCTACGACGATGAAAAGCTGGGCTTCTATAAGGTGGCCAAGTACTACTACTACCCCGGCTGGCACGAGCCTGGGACCCAGCTCACCCTTTACGTGAACCTGAAGGAGTGGCAGAAGCTTCCCAAGGAGTATCAGCAGGCCATTGAGGTGGCGGCCTCGGAGGTGAACCTCACCATGCAGGCCAAGTACGACCAGCTGAACGCCGCAGCCCTCCAGCGCCTCATCAAGAACGGTGTTCGCCTCCGGAAGTGGCCTGCTGAGATTCTAAAGGCGGCTCAGAAGGCGGCCTTTGAGTGGTTTGAGGAAGAATCCGCCAAAGACGCTACCTACAGGAAGGTCTACACCGCCTGGAAGAAGTTCCGCGAGGAGCAGTACCGCTGGTTCGGGGTGGCGGAGCTGGGCTACGAGCAGTTCGCCTTCCCCGCCGTCTGAGCCTTGCCCTCTACTCCGGGGGCCCGGCGGCCCCCGGGATGTCTTGCATACGTTATCCACTCCTCGGTATAATCCACCCCGAACCAACCCTGAACATGGGTGGTGAGGAGGTAGCATGAAAAGACGGGATTTTTTGAAGAAGGCAGGTATCGGCGTAGCGGCCAGCGCGGCCTTCGGCCCAGTCTTTGCCCAGGCCCAGCCCACGGTGAGGTGGCGGCTAGCCTCGAGCTTCCCTAAGAGCCTGGACACCATTTATGGGGCAGCGGAGGTGTTGGCGGAGCGGGTTTCCACCCTCACCGGCGGCCGCTTCCAGATCCGCCCCTACCAGGCGGGGGAGATCGTGCCCGGGCTACAGGTGCTGGACGCGGTGCAGCAAGGTACCGTGGAGGTGGGTCACACCGCCAGCTACTACTACGTGGGTAAGAACTCCGCCTTTGCCTTTGACACCGCCTTGCCCTTCGGCTTCACCGCCCGCCAGCAGAACGCCTGGTTCTACCATGGTGGGGGCATTGAGGCTACCCGGCCCCTGTATGCGGACTTCGGCCTGATTCAGTTTCCTGGGGGAAACACCGGTGCCCAGATGGGAGGCTGGTTCCGCAAGGAGATTAAGAGCGTGGACGACCTCAAGGGCCTCAAGATGCGCATCCCCGGCCTGGGCGGAGTGGTGATGAGCCGGCTTGGGGTGGTGCCCCAGACCTTGGCCGGCGGCGACATCTATCCCGCCTTGGAACGGGGCACCGTGGACGCCGCGGAGTGGGTGGGCCCCTACGACGACCTGAAGCTGGGCTTCTACAAGGTGGCCAAGTACTATTATTACCCCGGCTGGTGGGAGCCCGGTCCCGCCCTGGTCTTCATCGTCAACCTCAAGGAGTGGCAGAAGCTCCCCAAGGAGTACCAGCAGGCCTTTGAGGTGGCTGCCGCCGAGGCCAACCTAAGCATGGTCGCCCGCTACGACGCCCAAAACCCCAAGGCGCTCCAGACCCTATTGCAAAGGGGGGTGCGGTTGAGGAAGTTCCCTAACGATGTCCTCAAAGCTGCCCAGAAAGCCGCGTTTGAGCTCTTTGAGGAGGAGGCGGCCAAGAACCCGCTTTACAAGAAGGTCTATACCGCCTGGAAGAAGTTCCGCGAGGAGCAGTACCGCTGGTTTGGGGTGGCAGAGCTGGGCTACGAGCAGTTCGCCTTCCCTTCCGTCTAGGGTTCGTGGAGGTGGCTGCCCCGGGGTATTCCCCGGGGCTTTGCCTTTTGGGAGCTGGGTTTCCCCGGGCTTGACAGGGGGGGAGGACCGGGTTTAAAATTGCCCTGGAAAAGCTTCCATGGGGGTGTGTATGAGGCGTAGAGAGTTTCTCAAGAAGGCAGGGGTTGGGCTGGTTGCCAGCGCCCTTTGGGGGCCGGCCTTGGTGCGGGCCCAAGCGGGCCCGGTCATCCGTGTGGCTGGGGACTCCACCGCGGTGGGCGAGGGTGGCCGCTGGATGAAGGAGATGGTGGAGGCCTGGGGCAAGAAGACGGGCACCCGGGTGGAGTACATAGACTCCCCGGCGGATACCAACGACCGCTTGGCCCTCTACCAGCAGTACTGGGCGGCCAGGAGCCCGGATGTGGACGTTTACATGATCGACGTGATCTGGCCGGGCATCGTGGCTCCCCATGCCCTTGACCTGAAGCCGTACTTCTCGGAGAACGAGCTCAAGGAGTTCTTCCCCCGCATTGTCCAGAACAACACCATCCGCGGTAAGCTCACCTCCATTCCCTTCTTTACAGATGCGGGCATCCTCTATTACCGCAAAGACCTTCTGGAAAAGTACGGGTTCAAGAACCCGCCCCGCACCTGGGCAGAGCTGGAGCAGATGGCCAAGAAGGTCATGGAGGGAGAGCGCAAGGCGGGCAACCGCGACTTCTGGGGCTTTGTCTTCCAAGGCAAGGCCTACGAGGGCCTCACCTGCGACGCCTTGGAGTGGATCTACTCCCATAAGGGCGGGCGCATCATCGAGCCGGATGGCACCGTCAGCATCAACAATGGCCGCG
The DNA here is from genome assembly GCF_000744885.1 of Thermus amyloliquefaciens. Lineage (NCBI taxonomy): Bacteria > Thermotogati > Deinococcota > Deinococci > Thermales > Thermaceae > Thermus > Thermus amyloliquefaciens. The sequence continues at coordinate 132,326 of NZ_JQMV01000003.1, forward strand.
CCGCTTTAGCCCTCAACACCATCCGCCGCTTCGTGGGCACCATTGCCCCTTCTGGGGTCACCAGCTACGCGGAAGAGGAGGCTAGGAACGTCTGGCAACAGGGCAATAGCCTCTTCATGCGCAACTGGCCCTACGCCTACGCCCTGGGCCAGGCGGAGGGAAGCCCCATCCGCGGCAAGTTTGGGGTCACGGTGCTTCCCAAGGGCGGAGCCGATGCGCCCAACGCCGCTACCCTGGGTGGTTGGCAGCTCATGGTTTCCGCCTACAGCCGCTACCCCAAGGAGTCGGCCGATCTGGTGAGGTACCTGGCCTCCTACGAGGTGCAAAAGGACAACGCCGTGCGGCTTTCCCGCCTGCCCACCCGGCCGGCCCTCTACACCGACCGGGACGTCCTGGGCAGGAACCCTTGGTTCCGCGACCTTCTCCCCGTCTTCCAGAACGCGGTTTCCCGGCCTTCTGATGTGGCTGGCGCCAAGTACAACCAGGTGTCCGAGGCCATCTGGACCGAGGTGCACAGCGTGCTAACCGGGAAGAAGACCGGGGAGGTGGCGGTGCGGGACCTCGAGGGCCGCTTGCGCCGTATCCTGCGCTAACCCTCCTCTTACCCCGGGGGCCCTCCCCCGGGGTTTATCCTTAAAGAGCATGCTGACCCAACGGCAGGTGCGTTTGGCCTGGGCCCTGGTCCTTCCCACCCTATTGGTGGTGGTGTTGGTGGCGGGGTACCCCCTGGCCCAGGTCTTTTACTGGTCTTTGTTCCGGGCGGATATCGCCTTTGTGGAGCCTCCGGAGTTCGTGGGTTTAAAGAACTACCTTTACCTTCTCCAGGACCCCGATTTCCGCCAGGCCCTATGGAACACGGTGAAGTTCACGGTGATCTCCGTCAGCCTGGAAACCCTTTTGGGATTGGCCATTGCCTTGGTCATCCATTCCAACTTCAAGGGCCGGGGCTTGGTGCGCACCGCCATCCTCATTCCCTGGGCCATCCCCACGGTGGTTTCCGCCAAGATGTGGCAGTGGATGCTCCACGATGTCTACGGGGTGATCAACATCCTGGGGGTGAAGCTGGGCATCCTGTCGCAGAAGGTGGCCTTCCTGGCTCGCCCCGAGCTGGTGCTTCCCGCCATCATCGCCGTGGATGTATGGAAGACCACCCCCTTCATGGCCCTTCTTCTCCTGGCCGGCCTTCAGCTGATTCCTGAGGAGCTTTACGAGGCCGCCAGCATCGACGGGGCCACCCGTTGGCAGCAGTTTTGGACCATTACCCTTCCCCTTCTTACCCCCGCCTTGGTGGTGGCCCTCATCTTCCGTACCCTGGATGCCTTACGGGTGTTCGACGTGATCTTCGTGATGAGTGGGGTCAATCCGGCTACCCGCACCCTGGCCGTCTACAACCGTCAGACCTTGATAGATTTCCAGGACCTGGGGTATGGGTCGGCCATAAGCGTGGCGATCCTGGTCTTAATTTTCCTTTTCGTGGTGGCCTACATGCGCACCCTGGGTAGGGAGGCTTTGCGATGAGGACCTGGCTTCGCCTTGGAAATCGCCTGCTCTTTTACCTGCTGGTGGCCTTCGTGGTGGTGTATAGCGTCTTTCCCTTTTACTGGGCGGTGATCTCCAGCTTCAAGCCCTCCGACGCCCTTTTCGCCAGCAACCCCAGCTTTTTGCCGCTGCCCTTCACCCTGGAGCACTATAAGAACGTGTTTCTCCAGGCCAACTTTGGCCGCAATCTGCTGAACTCCTTGGTGGTGGCCGGCGGGGCCACCCTCCTTTCCCTGGTCCTTGGGGTGCTGGCCGCCTACGCTTTGGGTAGGTTGCCCTTCCCCCCCAGGAACGCCGTGCTCTACCTGGTGCTGGCCATGACCATGTTCCCCCAGATCTCCGTCCTGGGAGGGCTTTTCATGCTGCTCCGCCAGACGGGCTTATTCAACACCCATTTGGGCCTTATCCTCAGCTATCTCCTTTTCACCCTCCCTTTTACCGTCTGGGTCCTGGTGGGTTATTTCAAGGGTTTGCCCCGGGAGCTGGAGGAGGCGGCTTATGTGGACGGAGCCACCCCTTTGCAGACCTTGGTGCGCATCATGCTTCCCCTTACGGGCCCGGGTCTAGTGACCACGGGGCTTCTGGCTTTTATCGCCGCTTGGAACGAGTACCTCTTCGCCCTCACCTTCACCGTGGGCGATGAGGTTAAGACGGTCCCTCCAGCCATCGCCAGCTTTGGGGGAGCCACGCCCTTTGAGATCCCCTGGGGCTCCATCATGGCGGCCAGCGTGGTGGTGACCGTGCCCCTGGTGGTGCTGGTATTGATCTTCCAGCACCGCATCGTGGCGGGGCTAACCGCTGGCGCCGTCAAGGGGTAGGGGGTTAGCCAAGGGTCTTGCGCACCAGTTCCATGGCGGTTTCCAGGACCTCTTTAAGGTGCCCCTCCCCTTTGAAGCTTTCCGCGTACACCTTGGCCACGTCCTCGGTGCCGCTGGGCCGGGCGGCGAACCAGGCGTTTTCCGTCACCACCTTGAGGCCCCCCAGGGGCTCCCCGTTTCCTGGGGCGCGGGTGAGGATGGCCAGGATGGGCTCCTCTGCCAGCTCCTTTGCCTCCACGTCCTCGGGGGAGAGGCGGGCCAACCTGGCCTTGGCCTCGGGGGAGATGGGGAGGTCCTTGCGGGCGTAGAAGGGCCGGCCTAGGCTTTGGGCCAGTTCCTCGTAGAGTTCATCGGGAGCCTTCTTCCGCTTGGCCAGGATCTCCGCCGCCAAAAGCCCGAGGAGGATGCCGTCCTTATCGGTGGAGAAGGGCCTGCCGTCAAAGCGGAGGAAGCTTGCTCCGGCGCTCTCTTCGCCCCCGAAGCCGAGCCAGCCTTCTAAAAGCCCCTCCACGAAGTATTTGAAGCCCACCGGGGTCTCGTACACCTCCCGGCCCAACGCCCTGGCCACCCGGTCCAGAAGGGCGCTGGTCACCGCCGTTTTGCCCACCTTGGCCCCCCGCCAGGTGCGGGTGGTGTAGAGGTGGAAGACGGCGGCGGCCAGGTAGTGGTTGGGGTTCATGAGGCCCCTTGGGGTCACGATCCCGTGGCGGTCGGCGTCGGGGTCGTTGCCGACGGCCAGGTCATAGCGTTCCTTCAGGGCCAGAAGACCCGCCATGGCGTAGGGGCTGGAGCAGTCCATGCGGATCTTGCCGTCGTGGTCCTTGGGCATGAAGCGGAAGGTGGGATCTAGGGTGGGGTTCACCACCTCCAGGTTTAGCCGGTAGGCCTCGGCCAGCCGTTCCCACACCCTTAGGCTTGCACCCCCCAAAGGGTCCACCCCCAGGCGCAGGCCGGAGGCCCGGATGGCCTCGAGGTCCACCGCCTCCCCCACATTTTCCACGTAGAGCCCGGTGTAGTCAAAAGGCCTGGCTACCTTTAGGGCTTCCCTGAAGGGCAGGCGCTTCACCCCCTTTAGCCCTTCCCCAAGGAGGGCGTTGGCCCTTTCCTCTATGGCCTTGGTGGTGCGGGTATCCGCGGGGCCGCCCGTGGGGGGGTTGTACTTGAAGCCGCCGTCCTCTGGGGGGTTGTGGCTGGGGGTGAGGAGGACCCCATCGGCCTTGGCCTCGTGGTGGGCGTTGTGCTCCAGGATGGCCAGGGAGACCAGGGGGGTGGGGGTGGGGCCTCCGTCCGCGGCGATGCGCACCTCGAGGCCGTTGGCGGCGAAGACCGCCAGGGCGGTGGCCCAGGCGGGTTCGGAGAGGGCGTGGGTGTCCTTGGCCAGGAAGAGGGGCCCGGTGGCTCCAAAGGAGGCCCGAAGGTCGGCGATGGCCTGGGCGATGGCCAGCACATGGGCCTCGGTGAAGGTGCCCTTGAGGCTGGTGCCCCGGTGGCCACTGGTGCCGAAGGCCACCCGTTGGAGGGGGTTTTGGGGGTCCGGGCGCTCTTCGTAGTAAAGGGTGAGGAGCTTGGGAAGGTCCATGCCCCCATTTTAAAAACCGGGGAGGCCCAAGGCGCCTTGGGCCTCCCCAAAACTCCGTGCCCCGTGGTAGCTTGTGGCCACCCCCGGGCAGGGACACTTAGGGCTTGGAAGGGGACTCCTTAGGGGCCTCCTCCGTGGGGGCTTTCTCCGGCTCCTGGGTTTTGGGGGTCAGCTCCGCCAGCACCTGGCTCAAGCGGTTTTCTATTTTGGCCGCCTTACGCAGCTCCTGGATAAGGGCCTGGGCCCGCTGTTGCCGCTTGCGGTTGATGACCCCCTCCTTGGCCTGGTCCTCCACCTCCGCGAAGGGTTTGAGCACCTCCGGCTTGCGGTTGCGGATGACGAGAACCGCAAAGGTGCCGTCTTCCAGCTTGACCACCTCGCTGACCTCGCCCAAGGGGCCCTTGGGGAAGGTTTCCTTTACCTTGAAGACCAGGCGGTCCAGCACGGCGGGGAGCTCGTTGGGGTTCACGGTGCCGTACTCGGTGACCGTGCCCTCCTGGGCCTTGGCCAGGGCCTCTAGGTCCCCACCCCTCAGGGCGGCTTCCCGGAAGGCCTTGGCCTTGGCCTCGGCCTTGAAGACCACCCCCGTCACCTCGGCGCTGGCGGGCACGGTGAAAAGGCCCGGGTTCTCCGCATAGAACCTGCGGGCCTCCTCCTCGGTGGCGGTGAGGCCCCGGGTTTCGTAAAGGAGGTAGGCCTGGGCGATCTGGTCCTTGGAGCCGATAAAGGGCTTGCCGCTCTTCTTGGCGGCTTCCACCAGGAGCTCGCGGTCGATGAGGCTTTCCAGGGTCTGGGGCAGGAAGAACTGCACCGCCAGCTCGCCCAGGCCCTGCTGGATGAGGGCCGCGGTCTGCTGGTTGGCGAAAACCGGCTGGAGGACCTCGCTCAGCAGGATCTCCCTCTCGCCCACCTCGGCCACGGGAGGGTTCTTGTAGCTGTAGGGGCTGTCCTCGGCGAAGCGCACCTGGGCCTTGCGGCGAAGCTCCTCCAGGTAGGCCTCGAGGGCCCCGTTCCCCTTGGCTTCCTGGGCGTCCTTCTCCACCTGCTCCTTGACCTCCTCAAAGGAGGGCGCCTTGGGGGGGAGGTACTCCTCCACCTGCACCAGGTAGTACCGCCCCCCCGCCTCTATGGGCCCCACCAGGCCCGGCCCCTTCTGGGCGAAGACCGCCTCCGCCACCTTTTCGGGGAAGACCACCTTGGTCACGGGCTTGGGCTCGCTGGTCCCCGGTGCCGCCCCCAGGGCCCCCCCTTGCTCGGCGCCCACCTTGGAGTGCTGCTTGGCCAAGGCGGCGAAGTCCTCCCCAGCCTTCGCCTTAGCCAGAAGCTCTGCCGCCAGCTTGGCGTCGTCCACCACGATCTGGCGGGCCTTCACCCGGGCCTCGCCCTTGTAGTCCTCCTGGTGGACCTCAAAGTAGAACCGCACCTCTTCCGGGGTGGGTTTGGCCGCGGAGCGGATCTGCTCGAGGCGCTTTTGGATCTGCAGCTGGGTTTTTACCTCGTTCCTGAGCTGGGCATCCGTGTACCCCACCTGGTTGAGGAACTGGTCGTAGGCCTTCTTGTCCTTTAGGCCAAACTGCTCCTTGATGCGGTCCACCTCCTTGCGCACCTCGGCGCTGCCCACCCGGATCCGGGCAGCGTCCTGCTTGAGGGCCTCGGTGAGGATGACCTGCTCCAGGAAGTGGGTGTCCACCAGGGACTTAAGAAGCCCCTGGGGGTTTGCGGCATAAAGAGGGTCGTTGCCCTGGAGCCTGAGGAGATCCAGCTCGTAGACCGCCTTCCCGTTCACCCACAGCACGGGCTTGCCCCGCGCCTGCTGTCCCGCTTGGGGGGTGAAAAGGAGGATGGCCCCCACGGCAAAGGCCAAGGCCAGAAGACCGAAAAGGATGGTGATGGCTTTCTTGCTGATACCGAACACTTGACCGCCTCCTCCTGAGCGTGCTAGGATATTTCCCGCTGAGTGCGCCCGTAGCTCAGCTGGATAGAGCGTCGGCCTCCGGAGCCGAAGGTCAGAGGTTCGAGTCCTCTCGGGCGCGCCATTTTTCTTTTTCCCCCGCCAACCGGAAAGCCCACAAGCACGAAGGAATTGTAACACACCCCCCATGAGAAAGGGGTTTAGCATGGGAGGGTGCTGCCCCTTCTCTTGGCCTGGCTCCACACCGTCAACGACCTCTTCTCCAACTTTCTCACCCCCCTTTTGCCCAAGCTGATGGCCCATTTTGGCGTAGGGCTGGGGACGGTGGGGCTTTTGGTTTCCGTTTACTCCCTGACCGGAAGCCTGCTTCAGCCCTTGGCGGGCCTTATGGCGGACCGCCTGGACCGGAGGGTGTTGGCGGCCTTGGGTCCGGTCTTGGTGGCCCTGGGTATGGGCTCTTTGGGCCTTTGGCCCCGGTTTGAGGTCCTCCTTTTGATCCTGGGGCTTGCCGGCCTGGGGTCGGCCCTTTTTCACGCCTCGGGGGCTAGCCTGGTGGGGGAGTTCGCCCCCAAGGAGCGGAGGGGGTTTTGGCTTTCCTTTTTCGGTTCGGCGGGGTATCTGGGCCTCTCCTTGGGGCCGGTGGTGGCCCTTTTGGCGGTGGAGGCCTGGGGGCTTAAGGGCCTTTTCTGGCTGACCCCTTTGGCCCTGCTTCCCGCCCTGCTGCTTTTGCGCCTTCCCCCGGTGCGGCGGCAGGGGAGGCCTGCAGGCTTTGGGGATTTCCTGAGGGTGTTTCGCGGGGATGTGGCCCGGCTATGGGGGATGGCCACCTTAAGGAGCCTGGTGTTTATGAGCTTCTCCACCACCTTGCCCTACTGGTTTACCCAGAAGGGCCTTTCCGATGCCTACACTGCCCTAAGCCTCTCCACCTACAGTTTCTCCGCCACCTTGGGCGCCTTCCTGGGGGGGACCCTTTCCGACCGCCTGGGGCGGAAGGCGGTGTTGCTGGGGACCTTGACCTTCGGGTTGCCCCTGTACCTGGGCCTCCTTTTCCTGCCCCCAGGAGGCGTGTCCTACCTGGCGCTTTTGGCCCTGACCGGGGCCTTGATGAACGCGGGCATCCCGGTGGCCGTGGCCTTGGCCCAGGAGCTGGAACCCGGCCAAACGGCCACGGTTTCGGGTCTTCTCATGGGCTTCACCTGGGGTTTTGCCGGACTTTTCTACGCCCCCATAGGGCACCTGATAGAGGTGTTTGGCGTGATGCCGGTTCTCCTGGCCCTAGGGGTCCTGATCCTGCCCGCCTGGGTCCTGGCCCAAGGGGTGAGGGAGCCGGGCCCAGCTCAGGGCGAGGGGCGTTAAGATGGTCCCATGAGGATTCTCCTGGCCACGGACGGCTCTCCCCAGGCCCGGGGGGCGGAGGTGCTGGCGGAGTGGCTTTGCTACAAGCTTTCCGCCAAGCTGGTGGCCCTGTATGTGCGGGACGCCCGCCTCGTCCGGGCCCTGGAGCTCCTGGACTTCGGCGCCCTCACCGTTCCCGTGCCGGCCCATCGGGAAGGGCTGGAAAAGGCCCTTTCCGCCTACGGCGAGGCGCTATTGGAGCGCATCCGTAAAAGCGCCGAGGAGGCGGGGCTTCAGGTGGAGGTCCACATGGAAACCGGGGTGCCCCACGAGGTGATCCTGCGCCACGCCCGCACCGCGGACCTTCTGGTCATGGGCCGGAGCGGGGAAGCCCACGGGGGGAGCTTCACGGGCCTGGGGAGCACCGTGGACAGGGTCCTGAGGACCTCGTCCACGCCGGTTCTGGTAGCCCCCACCGACCACGTGGAGATCGAGGGGGCCATCCTGGGCTACAACGCTTCGGAAAGCGCGGTGCGGGCCTTGCACATCCTGGCCCCTTTGGCCAAATCCCTGGGGCTTCCGGTCCGGGTGGTGAGCGTGCACGATGACCCCGTGCAGGCCGGGGCTTGGGCCCTCGAGGCCCAGACCTACCTCCAGGACCAAGGGATCCGGGTGGAACCCTTAGCCTTCTCGGGCGATCCCGCGGAGCACCTTTTGTCCTTGCAAACCCCTTCGGATCTCCTGGCCTTGGGGGCGCCGGTGCGCCGCCTGGTGCTGGGAAGCACCGCCGAACACGTGGTGCGCCACGCGGTGGGGCCAGTGCTCACCGTGCGATAAGTGTCCTCGCGGTCTGGTATAATGAACCCCTAAAGGAAAGGGGGTTGTATGACCGTTCGCCAGGTCCTGTTGCGCAAGGGGGTAGGGGCTTATAGCGTCCACCCCCAGGCCACGGTGTTGGAGGCCCTCAAGAAGCTGGCCGAGCACGACATCGGGGCCCTTTTGGTCATGGAGGGGGATAGGCTTCTTGGCGTCTTCTCCGAGCGGGACTATGCCCGCAAGCTGGTCCTCCTGGGCCGGTTTTCCAAGGACACCCGGGTGGAGGAGGTCATGAGCCGTGAGGTGGTGACCGTGACCCCCGAGACCTCCTTGGAGGAGGCCATGCGCCTGATGACCGAGCACCGGGTGCGCCACCTGCCGGTCCTGGAGGGGGGCAGGGTGGTCGGGGTGATCTCCATCGGGGATGCGGTCAAGGCCATCATCACCCAGCAGGAGGTCCTGATCGAGGAGCTTTCCCGCTACGTGATGGAAAACCGCTAATCCCGCAACAGCCAGGTAAGGAAAAGGCTCACCAGGGATAGGATCAGGGCTCCAACCAGGGCTCCGGCGAACCCGTGCACCTCGAGGGCGGTGGCCTGGGCCACCAGGTAGAGCACCATCCCGTTAACCACCAAGGTGAAAAGCCCCAGGGTCAAAAGGTTGAGGGGTAGGGTCAGGAAAAGGAGGAGGGGTCGGAGCAGGGCGTTGGCCAGCCCCCACACGGCCCCCGCCACCAGGTAGTCCAGAAGCCCCGCTTCCCGGGCGAAGGAAACCCCTGGGTATACCAGGCTCACCGTCCAAAGGGCCAGGGTGTTTAGGAAAAGCCTAGCCAATAGGCCACGCACGGCCTTAGCTTACCCCAAGACCCCGCCCACCCCCCTTGACAGTGGTGCTCGGGTCTGGTAGTTTTTTCTTTGCGCTGCCTGATGGGGCGGCGGGGGATCTTGAAAGCTGGGGTGGAGGAATAGGTGAGTTAAGGCCGCGCGAGCGGTCTTGTAGGGTCAAGATGCTAAGGGCCCACGGTGGATGCCTTGGCACCCGAGCCGATGAAGGACGTGGCTACCTGCGATAAGCCAGGGGGAGCCGGTAGCGGGCGTTGATCCCTGGATGTCCGAATGGGGGAACCCGGCCCGTGGGAACACGGGTCACCGCTTTTAGCGGGGGGAACCTGGGGAACTGAAACATCTCAGTACCCAGAGGAGAGGAAAGCGAAAGCGACTCCCTGAGTAGCGGCGAGCGAAAGGGGAAGAGCCTAAACCGTCCGGCTTGTCCGGGCGGGGTTGTGGGGCCCTCGGATACCGAATCCCTGATCCTAGCCGAAGCTGTTGGGAAGCAGCGCCAGAGAAGGTGAAAGCCCTGTAGGCGAAAGGGGAGGGGATAGGTGAGGGTACCCGAGTACCCTGTGGTTCGTGGAGCCATGGGGGAATCTGGGCGGACCACCGCCTAAGGCTAAGTACTCCGGGTGACCGATAGTGGACCAGTACCGTGAGGGAAAGGTGAAAAGAACCCCGGGAGGGGAGTGAAATAGAGCCTGAAACCGTGGGCTTACAAGCAGTCGCGGCCCCTTTGGGGGTTGCGGCGTGCCTATTGAAGCATGAGCCGGCGACTCACGGTCGTGGGCGAGCTTAAGCCGTGGAGGCGGAGGCGTAGGGAAACCGAGTCCGAACAGGGCGCGAGTCCGCGGCCGTGGACCCGAAACCGGGTGAGCTAGCCCTGGCCAGGGTGAAGCTGGGGTGAAACCCAGTGGAGGCCCGAACCGGTGGGGGATGCAAACCCCTCGGATGAGCTGGGGTTAGGAGTGAAAAGCTAACCGAACCCGGAGATAGCTGGTTCTCCCCGAAATGACTTTAGGGTCAGCCTCAGGTGCTGACTGGGGCCTGTAGAGCACTGATAGGGCTAGGGGGCCCACCAGCCTACCAAACCCTGTCAAACTCCGAAGGGTCCCAGGTGGAGCCTGGGAGTGAGGGCGCGAGCGATAACGTCCGTGTCCAAGCGCGGGAACAACCGAGACCGCCAGCTAAGGTCCCGAAGTCTGGGCTAAGTGGGAAAGGATGTGGCGTCGCTGAGACAGCCAGGAGGTTGGCTTAGAAGCAGCCATCCTTTAAAGAGTGCGTAATAGCTCACTGGTCGAGTGACGCTGCGCCGAAAATGATCGGGGCTTAAGCCCAGCGCCGAAGCTGCGGGTCTGGGGGGTTATCCCCCAGGCGGTAGGGGAGCGTTCCCGATGCCGATGAAGGTCGTCCGCGAGGGCGGCTGGAGGTAAGGGAAGTGCGAATGCCGGCATGAGTAACGATAAACAGGGTGAGAATCCCTGTCGCCGTAAGCCCAAGGGTTCCTACGCAATGGTCGTCAGCGTAGGGTTAGGCGGGACCTAAGGTGAGGCCGAGAGGCGTAGCCGAAGGACAGCCGGTTAATATTCCGGCCCTTCCTGCGGGTGCGATGGGGGGACGCTCTAGGCTAGGGAGACCGGAGCCATGGCTGAGCCCGGCCAGAAGCGCAGGGTGGGGGGCAGGCAAATCCACCTCCCGCGAGCTCTGCGTGGTGGGGAAGCCCGTGAGGGTGACAACCTCCTGAAGCCAGGGAGCCAAGAAAAGCCTCTAAGCACAACCCGCAGGAACCCGTACCGCAAACCGACACAGGTGGGCGGGTGCGAGAGCACTCAGGCGCGCGGGAGAACCCTCGCCAAGGAACTCTGCAAGTTAGCCCCGTAACTTCGGGAGAAGGGGTGCTCCCTGCGAGGGGAGCCGCAGTGAACAGGCTCTGGCGACTGTTTACCAAAAACACAGCTCTCTGCGAACCCGTAAGGGGAGGTATAGGGAGCGACGCTTGCCCGGTGCCGGAAGGTCAAGGGGAGGGGTGCAAGCCCTGAACCGAAGCCCCGGTGAACGGCGGCCGTAACTATAACGGTCCTAAGGTAGCGAAATTCCTTGTCGGGTAAGTTCCGACCTGCACGAAAAGCGTAACGACCGGAGCGCTGTCTCGGCGAGGGACCCGGTGAAATTGAACTGGCCGTGAAGATGCGGCCTACCCGTGGCAGGACGAAAAGACCCCGTGGAGCTTTACTGCAGCCTGGTGTTGGCTCTTGGTCGCGTCTGCGTAGGATAGGTGGGAGCCTGTGAAGCCGCCCTTTCGGGGGCGGTGGAGGCGCCGGTGAAATACCACCCTGATGCGGCTGGGGGCCTAACCCAAGGGATTGGGGACAGCGCTTGGCGGGCAGTTTGACTGGGGCGGTCGCCTCCTAAAGGGTAACGGAGGCGCCCAAAGGTTCCCTCAGGCGGGACGGAAATCCGCCGGAGAGCGCAAGGGTAGAAGGGAGCCTGACTGTGAGGCCTGCAAGCCGAGCAGGGGCGAAAGCCGGGCCTAGTGAACCGGTGGTCCCGTGTGGAAGGGCCATCGATCAACGGATAAAAGTTACCCCGGGGATAACAGGCTGATCTCCCCCGAGCGTCCACAGCGGCGGGGAGGTTTGGCACCTCGATGTCGGCTCGTCGCATCCTGGGGCTGAAGAAGGTCCCAAGGGTTGGGCTGTTCGCCCATTAAAGCGGCACGCGAGCTGGGTTCAGAACGTCGTGAGACAGTTCGGTCTCTATCCGCCACGGGCGCAGGAGGCTTGAGGGGGGCTCTTCCTAGTACGAGAGGACCGGAAGGGACGCACCTCTGGTTTCCCAGCTGTCCCTCCAGGGGCATACGCTGGGTAGCCATGTGCGGGAGGGATAACCGCTGAAAGCATCTAAGCGGGAAACCCGCCCCAAGATGAGGCCTCCCACGGCGCAAGCCGGTAAGGACCCGGGAAGACGACCCGGTGGATGGGCCGGGGGTGTAAGCGCCGCGAGGCGTTGAGCCGACCGGTCCCAATCGTCCGAGGTCTTGACCCTTTTTGCCCTGATGTCCACCCCAGCCAAGCTCCCCCGCCCCCCAAGGGTGGCGTGGAATTTTGAAAGGCAAAACACGAGAATCCCCCGTGCCCATAGCGGCGTGGAACCACCCGTTCCCATTCCGAACACGGAAGTGAAACGCGCCAGCGCCGATGGTACTGGGACCGCAGGGTCCTGGGAGAGTAGGTCGGTGCGGGGGATTTTTTCCATGCGGGAGTAGCTCAGTCGGTAGAGCACGACCTTGCCAAGGTCGGGGTCGCGGGTTCAAGTCCCGTCTCCCGCTCCAAGGAACCCCGGGTTAGCCCGGGGTTTTTTATTTGACGCTTTCGTCGGAAAGCCAGTCCGCCCAGGTTTCCAGGTGGGCGCTATCGGAGACCGCGAGGACCTCCCGTTCGGGGAGGAGGATGCGGGTGATGGAGGTGTTGGGGATGTGGAAGCGCCTCCAGGCATCGCCTTCCAGGTCCAAGGCCATTTTCAGGGCCGCGCGGATGACGCCCCCGTGGGTCACCAGGAGGTGACGGCCGGGTGGGAGCGTCTCGAGGAAGGCCTCCAGGCGCCGGGCCAGGTCCGCCATGCTTTCCCCACCGGGGCGGGCGGTGTGCCAGGGGTCCTCGCGGGCGGCTTGCACGAACTCGGGGTACTGCGCCTCCGCCTCCTCCCGGCTCAGCCCGGCGAGTGCGCCCACGTCGATTTCCCGTAGAAGGGGTGTGGTCTTCAGGGGTAGGCCCAGCACCGCCGCCAGGGGCTCGGCGGTTTCCCGGGCCCGGCGGAGATCGGAGGAGAAGAGCCCAGCAAAGGAGAGTTGGCTTCGCAAAAGCCGCTGGGCCAGGCGGAAGGCCTGCCCGATCCCCGCGGGGGACAGGGGGACGTCCAGGTGGCCTTGAAAGCGCTTCTTGACGTTCCACTCGGTTTCCCCGTGGCGGATGAGCCAGAGCTCCTTCATACCCATCGGATCCCCGTGCCTGGCACCACCCGTCCGATGGGGAAGCCTTCCAACAGGGCCTGGGCCCTCTGCGCATCCCCCTCCGGCAGGACGAGGATCAGGCCCAGGCCCATGTTGAAGACCCGGTACATCTCCTCCTCCGGTATGTTTCCCCTCCGTTGCAGGTAGGGGAAGATGGGGGGGATGGGCCAGCTTCCCTTGCGGATTTCCGCCCCTAGGCCCTCGGGGAGGGCCCGGGGGAGGTTTTCCGGAAGGCCGCCCCCGGTGATGTGGGCGATGGCGTGGATCTCTACGCCCGCTTCCCTAAGCGTGAGGAACTCCTCCAGGTAGGCCCGGTGGGGACGGAGGAGGGCCGCCTTTAGGCTTTCCCCCAGCTCCGGCACGGGCGCCTCCAGGTCCAGGCCCTCCACCACCTTGCGGATGAGGGAGTACCCGTTGGTGTGAGGGCCGGAGGAGGGGAGGGCCAGGAGGACGTCCCCTTCTTGGACCCGCTCGGGGCCTAGGATGGCCTCCTTCTCCACCACCCCCACCAGGGTGCCGGCCACATCCCAGGCCCCTTCCCGGTAGACCCCGGGCATCTCGGCGGTTTCCCCTCCCAGGAGGGGGATGCCCAGGGCCTTACAGGCCCCGGCCAAGGAGGCGAGGAGTGCGGCCAGAACGCCCTCTTCTAGGCGGCTCGCCGCCAGGTAGTCCATGAAGAAAAGGGGGGTGGCCCCTTGGCAAAGGAGGTCGTTCACCGAGTGGTTCACCAGGTCAAAGCCCAGGCCGGACACATCCCCCGCCTCGAGGGCCAGGAGGGTCTTGGTGCCCACCCCGTCCGTGGTGGCCACCAGGACGGGGTGGCGCATCCCCGTGAGGGCCTTGGCGTCAAAAAGCCCCCCAAAGGCCCCAAGCCCCCGTAGCACCTCCTTCGTGTAGGTGGCGGCGATGGCCTCCTTGGCCCGCCTCAGGGCCTCGGCCTTGGCTTCGATGTGGACCCCGGCCTCCTCGTAGCGCATCGCCCCTATCCTACCCCAAGGGCCTCGAGGAGGAGCCTGCGCACCAGGTCGGGCTTGGCTTGGCCCTTGGTCCTCCGCATCACCTGGCCCAAAAGGGCGTCCAGGGCCTTGAGCTTCCCCTGGCGCACGCTCTCGGCGGCTTCCGGCATGGCCTGGAGGACCTCCCCCACCACCGCCCTTAGGGCGGCCTCGTCCGCCACCACCCTTAGCCCCCGCTCCCGCACCAGGGCCTCGGGGTCCAGCCCCTCCAGGACCTCGGGCAGGAGGGCCTTGGCCACCCGGCTGGTGATCTCCCCCCGCTCAAAAAGGGCCACCAGCCGGGAAAGGCCTTCCGGGGTGAGGCGGGTCTCTTCCAGGGATAGGCCCCGTTCGTTTAAAAGCCCGGCCACGTCCGCCAAAAGCCAGTTGGCCAGGGCCTGAGGGGAGGCGAGCCCCAGTTCCAGCGCCCGGTCCAGGAAGCGGGCGAGGGCGGGGGTGTAGGCCAGGACCTCGGCGTCTTGGGCCTTGATCCCCAGGGCCAGGTAGCGCCTTTCCTTCTCCCAGGGAAGCTCGGGGAGGTCTTTCCGGATGGCCTCGAGCCATTCCCGGGAGATGGGCACCGGGGGGAGGTCGGGCTCGGGGAAGTAGCGGTAGTCGGCCTCCTCCTCCTTGGTGCGCATGGGGTAGGTCTTGCCGCTTCCCTCCTCAAAGCCCATGGTGGCCTGCTTGACCCTCTCCCCCCGCCTTAGGATCTCGGTCTGGCGGCGGATCTCGTACTCCAGGGCCCTCTGCACGCTCTTGAAGGAGTTCAGGTTCTTGATCTCCACCTTGGTGCCCAAGGGTTCTCCCGCGCGGCGCACAGAGACGTTCACGTCGGCCCGGAGCTTGCCCTCCTCGGGGCTGGCCTCGGAGATGCCCAGGGTCTGGACCAGGGCCTGGATGCGCTGGAGGAAGAGCCGGGCCTCCTCAGGGGTTTTTAGGTCGGGCTCGGTGACCAGCTCGATCAGGGGGCTTCCCGCCCGGTTCAGGTCCAGGAGGGTTCGGTCCTCCAGGTGGAGGCTCTTCCCGGCATCCTCCTCCAGGTGGAGGCGCTTGATGCGCACGCTTCTTTCCCCTAAGGGGAGGCTTCCCCCCTGGCCCAGGGGCAGGTCGTACTGGCTGATCTGGTAGTTCTTGGGCAGGTCGGGGTAGAAGTAGTTCTTGCGGTGGAAGAGAAGCCTTTCCGGCACCCGGCTGCCCAGGGCCAGGGCCAGCCTCAGGCCGAACTCCACCGCCTTCTGGTTGGGCACGGGAAGGGCCCCGGGAAGACCCAGGCAGACGGGGCAGGTGTGGGTGTTGGGGGGGGCGCCGAAGTAGTCCGCCTTGCAGCCGCAGAAGGCCTTGGTCCGGGTCTTGAGGTGCAGGTGGACCTCGAGGCCGATCACCGCCTCGTACATGGCCTAAAGTTTACCAAGCCCCCGGGGGCGAGGGGGCCTAAGGCTTTCGCCGGGGTGGCCCTAGGGGCGCTTGGCCCCTTCCTGGACCCCCGCCAGGCGCATGTACTCCTTGGGGTCCACCGCCCGCGAGAGGCCCAGCTCATAGGTGATGAGCTTGCGCCTGTAGAGGTCCGCCAGGCAGGCGTCCATGGTGATCATGCCGTACTGGCCCCCGGTTTGGATGACGCTCCTGAGCTGGTGGCTCTTGCCCTCCCGGATCAGGGCCCTCACCGCCGGGGTGGCGATCATGAGCTCGTAGGCCAGGACCCGCCCTCCTCCGAAGGCCTTGGGCAGAAGCTGCTGGGTGAGGACGGCCACCAGGTTGTTGGAAAGCTGCACCCGCACCTGCTCCTGCTGGTTTTCCGGGAAGACGTCGATGATGCGGTCGATGGTTTCGGGGGCGGAGTTGGTGTGCAGGGTGCCCATGACCAGGTGCCCGGTCTCGGCGGCGGTGATGGCGGCGGCGATGGTTTCGTAGTCCCGCATCTCCCCCACCAGGATCACGTCCGGGGCCTGGCGGAGGACGCTTCGAAGCGCCTTGTGGAAGCCATGGGTGTCGGAGCCGATTTCCCGCTGGTTGATGATGGCCTTCTTGTGCCGGTGGAAAAACTCTATGGGGTCCTCGATGGTCACGATGTGCACGGGCCTGCGCTCGTTGATGTAGTCGATCATGGAGGCCAGGGTGGTGCTCTTCCCCGACCCGGTGGGCCCCGTGACCAGGACCAGGCCCCTGGGGCTCAAGGCGATGTCGGCGATGTTCTTGGGCAGGCCCAGCTCCTCAAAGCTCTTGATGGTGGCGGGGACCACCCTTAGGACCCCCCCCACGCTCCCCCGTTGCAGGAACACGTTCACCCGGTAGCGCCCCTTGCCCGGGAGGCTGAAGGAGAAGTCCAGCTCCTTCTCCTCCTCAAAGACCCGCTGTTGCTTTTCGTCCATGAGGGCGTACATGAGGCGGCGGGTGTCCTGGGGGGAGAGGGGTTCGTACTCCGTGGGGTGGAACTCCCCGTCCACCTTGAGCATGGGGGGGAGGCCCACGGTGATCACCAGGTCGCTGGCCCCCCGTTCCACCGCCAGGGTCAGCAGGTCCACGATGTCCGGTGTTTTGGCCATGGCTCACTCCTTTACTCAATGGTACGCGCCAGGACCTCCTCGAGGGTGGTGATCCCCTGGAGGGCCTTGTAGATGCCGTCTTCCCGCAGGGTCTTCATCCCCTTCCTCCTGGCGATCTCCTTGATCTCCGTGGCCGACTTGCCGGCCACGATGGCGTGGCGGATCTCGTCGTCCACCACCAAGAGCTCGTGGATGGCGTAGCGTCCCTTGTAGCCGGTTCCCCCGCAGCGCTCGCACCCCATGCCCTTGTAGAGCTTGGCCCCTTGGATCTCCTCCGGGGAAAGGCCCAGGCGCCGCAGGACCTCCGGGTCGGGCTTCACCTCCACCTTGCAGTGGTCGCAGACCTTCCGCACCAGGCGCTGGGAGAGAACGCCGATGAGGGCGGCGGAGATGTTGAAGAGCTCCACCCCCATCTCGTCCAGGCGGGTGATGGCCTGGGCGGCGTCGTTGGTGTGCAGGGTGGCGATCACCAGGTGCCCGGTGAGGGCGGCCTCGGTGGCGATCTTGGCGGTTTCCGAGTCCCGGATCTCCCCCACCATGATGATGTCCGGGTCCTGCCGGAGGAAGGCCCTGAGGGCCCGGGCGAAGGTGAGGCCAGCCTGGGGGTTCACCTGGGTCTGGTTGATGCCGGGGATCTCGTACTCCACGGGATCCTCAATGGTCTGGGTGTTTTTGTCGGGGGTGGCGATGCGCTTGAGGATGGAGAAGGTGGTGAAGCTCTTGCCGCTTCCCGTGGGCCCGGTGATGAGGAAGATGCCGTAGGGCTTGTGGATCACCTCCTGGAAGCGCTCAAAGACCCCCGGGGCGAAGCCCAACCCCTCGATCTCGGGTATGTCCGCGGCCTTTTTCAGGAGGCGCATCACCGCCTTTTCCCCGTAGACCGTGGGCAGGGTGGAAAGGCGCAGGTCCAGGTCGATGGAACCTTCCCGGTAGCGCACCCGCCCGTCCTGGGGCAGGCGTCTTTCGGCGATGTTGAGGCCCCCCATGATCTTGACCACGCTGATGATGGGGTTTAGGGCCCCTTTGGGCAGCGTGGTGTACTGGCGCAAGGCGCCGTCGATGCGCAGGCGCACCAGGACATCGGCCTGCCGGGGTTCGATGTGGATGTCGGAGGCCTCCTGGAGATAGGCTTCCCGGATCACCTGCTTGACGAACTTCTGGGCGGCGCTTTCGTCCAGCTCGGGGGTAATGGCTTCCTCTTCCTGATAGCCCTTGGAGAGCTCCTTGGCGATCTCCCCCAGCTCCTCCTTGCCATAGAAGCGCTCGATGAGCTTGGTGATGGCCCCTTCCGTGGCCACGGCGGGGACCACCTCGTAGGCCAGGCCCTTGCGCTTCAAGGCCAGGCGCACGTCGTCCAGGGCCAGGATGTTCCTGGGGTCCTTCATGAGGAGGACCAGGGCCTTGCCCTCCAGGTGGTGGGGGAAGACCCCGTACCGCCGGGCCAGGTCCTCGGGGATGAGGAGGGCGACCCCGGGGTCTGGGGGGTTCTCCTCGGGGTTGATGTAGGCGTAGCCCAGCTGGGCGGCCACCGCCTGGGCCAGGGCCTCGGGCTTGAGCTTGCCTGAGGCCACCAGGGTGTCCTCGAGGCGCCCTCCCCCCTGGCGTTGCTTTTTCAAGGCCTCCTCCACGTCCTCGGGCCGGGCCAGGCCGAGCTCCACCAGGATCTCCCCCAGGGGCTTGGCCTTGGGCAGGCGCTTTTGCACCTCCAAAGCCTCCCGTAGCCCCTCGCGGCTCAGGCGGCCTTCCTGGACCAGGACCTCCCCCAGGCGGCTTTTCTCGGGATAGGCCCGGTGGAAAAGGGATTCCCACTCCTTGGGTAGGGTGAGGAGGAAACGGGCGGGCTGGCCCAAAAGCTCCGCCACCGCTTCCCGGTGCCGGGGGTCGGCGAGGACCACCTCCACCTCCCCGTTTTTGAACCCCACGGGTACGGCGCTATAGCGCAGGGCATCGGAGCGGAGGAGCAGGTTGGCGGCGGCGGGGTCGGGGGAGAGGCCTTGGGTGGTGGGGAGGAACTCCATGCCCCGTTGCTCCGCCAAAACCCGGTAGAGGGCTTCCTCGGGCACCCCCTTTCGCACCAGAATGCGGCCCAGGAGATCCCCGGTCTTTTCCTGCTCCACCAGGGCCTCCTCCAAGAGGCTCCGGTCCAAAAGGCCCTTTCGCACCAGGAGCTCGCCCACCTTCAACTCCTCCCGGCTGGGGCCACTGGGGGGAGGGGGTAGGGGTAGGCCGAGCTCCGGGTAGTTCTTGGCCAAGGCATAGAGGAAGGCGCTCTTGGTGGCCTGGTAGGGCTCCACCACCATCCCGGTGAGGTCCTCCACCTCCTCCAGGCTCAAGGTGTCCAGGGGGTTCACAAAGGCCACCCGCACCACCCCCGCCTCCTCGTCCAGGGCGAAGGGGATGGCCTGGAGCTCCTTGGCCTTTTCCGCCGGCAGAAGGGCCTTCACCTTGGGAGGGATATCCAGGGTGTGCAGTTCCACCAGGGGGATGCCGAAGTGGTCCTCGATGGCCTGGGCGATCCGCCTTTCCGAAAGGAGCCCCGAGTCCACGATGACCTCCGCCAAGGAACCCCCCACCTCCCGATGCTTTTCCAGGGCCATCTGGAGCTCCTCGTCGGTGAGGAGGCCGGCATCCAGCAGGATGGCCCCTAGCCGTTTGTCCCCTATGGTCAGCACGCTCATTCCAGTCCTCCCCGCGGTCTTCTAAATGGAGCTTCCAACGCCCGTATGAAACGGGTGTAAAAGAATTCCTTTTCCCGCAAGGGGGGCACCAAAACCGTGTAGGCCCCCACCAGGTTGCCCCCAAGGACATCGGTGAACACCTGATCCCCCACCACCGCCACTTCCCGGGCGGGCAGCCCCAGGGCTTCCAGGGCCCTCCTAAACCCAAGCCAGGGTTTGAGGGCTGGGGCGTGGCCGGGGAGGCCAAGCCTTCCTCGGATCCGGGCGAAGCGCTCGGGTAGGGCGTTGGAGAGGAGGTAGATGGGCACCTTGGCCCTTAAGGCCTCCAACCAGGCTTGGTGTTCCGGTAAGGGTTCCTCCTCCCCGTAGGGCAAGAGGGTGTTGTCCAGGTCCAGGATGACCCCCTTAAGGCCCCGTTCCTCGAGCCACCCGGGGGTTAGGTGAAGGAGAGAGGGAAGGACCGCCCGCGGGAAGAGCATAGCCTTATTGTGGCACAGGCGGGTGAACGGCCCCTTAACGGGGGAGCATCACCAACCCCCACATCCGCCCCGTCTTTCCCTGGTCCCGGCGGTGGGAGAAGAGGGTGGGTTCGCAGTGGGTGCATAGGCCCACCCGGTAGATGCGCTCTTCCTTCAGCCCCGCCCGCTTGGCCTGAAGGAGAAGGGCCTTCTCCAGGTCCAGAAGGTACTTGCCAGGGGCCTTGGGATCGGGGGTGAAGGTGGGCAGGCCGGCCTGTTGGAAGACCTCTGCCACCTCCTCCCCCACCTGGTAGCACCCCCCTCCGATGCCCGGACCGATGGCCAGGTGGGCTTCCTTTGGGTCCAGGCCCAGGCCCTCCAGGAGGGCCAGGGCTTTGGGCAGGATGCCCCCCACCACCCCCCGCCAGCCGGCATGCAGGGCCGCCACCGCCCCTGCCGGGTGGTACAGCAAAAGGGGGTAGCAGTCCGCCACCCCCACCCGCAGGAGGAGGCCGGGGGTCTGGGTGAGGAGGCCATCCCCTTCCCAAACCCCAGGGCCTTCCACCAGGTGGACCTCCGTTCCGTGCACCTGCCTAAGCCCGGCCACCGGTGGGTGGCCGAAGAGGGACAGGACCCGCCTCTGGTTCTCGGCCACCCTTTCGGGGTCGTCCCCGGTGGCCGCGGAGAGGTTGAGGCTTGCGAAGGGGCCTTCCGAAATCCCGCCCAGGCGGGTGGTGAAGCCATGGGGTACCGGTAGCGGGGTGGTGAGGAGGGGGAGCATGTTCCTATTGTGCCCTGGGATGCCGCCGCCTTACCCCTATCCTTTACAGGCTCAGGTGTATACTGGGCCCATGAGGACGGACCGGAACCAGCTCCGTTTCAACCAGGTGCTTCTCACCCTCCTTCTGCCCCTGGCGGCGCTTCTGGATCTACCCCTTTTGGTCTATCTCCTTTTCCTCCTCATGGTGAGCCAGCACACCCCTTGGGACCTGATGGTGGCCCTGAAGCGGGTCCTGGGTCTCCCCCCTAGGCTGGTGGAGGAGGACCCCAGGCCCCACCGCTTCGCCCGCACCCTGGGGGCGGTGTTTTTGGGGCTTGCCTCCTTTTGCCTCCTCCTGGGCCTCAAAGGGGTGGGGTACGCCCTGGCCTTGTTGGTGGCCCTTTTGGCCTTCGTCAACCTGGCCTTCGGCTTCTGCCTGGGGTGCTTCCTCTACCTGCACCTGCGCTACGCCCGGGCGCTTTTTACCGGGAAATAGCCTCCAGAAGGCGCACCATCTCGATGGCGGTAAAGACCGCCTCGGCCCCTTTGTTCCCCGCCTTGCCCCCGGCCCTTTCCTGGGCCTCCTCCGGGGTGTTGGTGGTGAGGACGCCGAAGACGATGGGTTTTTCCGTCTGGAGCATGGCCTGCATGAGGCCGCTGGCGGCCTGGGCGGCCACGTACTCAAAATGGGGAGTTTCCCCCCGTACCACCGCCCCCAGGGCCACCACCGCGTCCACATCGGGGCGCAGGGCCAGGCGCTTGGCCACCAGGGGAAGCTCAAAGGAGCCGGGCACCCAGGCCACCAGCACCTCGGCGGGGTCCCCGCCCAGGCGGGCGTAGGCCTCCAGGGCCCCTTCCAGGAGCATCTTGGTCACCCGTTCGTTGAACCGGCCCACGGCGATGGCCAGGCGCACCCCCTTGGCGGTGAGGATGGGGGAGAGGGTCTTGGGCTTCATGGCCCCAATATACTTTGGGGGTGGAGCGGTATCTCCTGGTGGCCTTGGGGGGAGCCTTGGGCTCCCTCTTGCGCTACGGGCTTGGGGCCTGGGTGCAGGCCCTCACCGGGCCCAGCTTTCCCTACAGCACCCTTCTGATCAACGCCCTGGGTAGCCTCCTGATCGGCCTGGTGATCCGTCTTTCCCTGGAGGGGGCCCTTTCCGGGGAGGGGCGGATCTTCCTGGCGGTGGGGGTGCTGGGGGGGTTCACCACCTTCTCCACCTTTAGCTACGAGACCCTGGCCCTCCTCCAGGACGGCGAGGTGTGGCGGGCCTTGGTGTACGTTCTTGCCAGCGTCGTCCTGGGCCTTTTTCTGGTGTTGCTGGGCTACCGCCTGGGTGGGGCCCTGGTAGCCTAGGGGTATGAGGCTGGAAGGGGAGGCCAAGCTCCTGCGCATCTTCGTGGGGGAGTCGGACCGGCATGGGGGAAGGCCTCTTTATGAGGCCATCGTCCTCGAGGCCAAGCGCCGGGGACTGGCGGGGGCCACGGTGTTCAAGGGCTTCATGGGCTTTGGCGCCCACTCCCGCATCCACACCGCCAAGGTGCTCCAGCTTTCCGAGGACCTGCCGGTGATGGTGGAGATCGTGGACACCGAGGAGAAGATCCGGGCCTTCCTGCCCGTGCTGGACGAGATGGTCAAGGAGGGCTTGGTCACCTTGGAGAAGGTGGAGGTGATCCGCTACCAGAGCCGGTGATCCAGGGCGCTTTTTCTCCCCCAAGGCCGGTCTAGCCTGGGGGTATGGAGAGGATCCCCCCAGGCCAAGTGGTCACGGAGCGCTTCCCCATCCTCACCTACGGGGAGGAACCCCGGGTTTCCCCCGAGGGGTGGCGGTTTTCCCTCTTCGGCTTGGTGGAGGCGCCCTTCACCCTTACCTACGCCGACCTCCTGGCCCTGCCCCAGGTGGAGGTAACCCGGGACTTCCACTGCGTGACCCGCTGGAGCCGCCTGGACGTGGCCTGGCGGGGGGTGCGGGTGAAGGATCTTTTGTGGAGGGCCAGGCCCAAGCCCCAGGCGGTGGCGGCCCTGGTCCACTGCTACGGGGGTTACACCACCAACCTCTTCCTGGAGGACCTCCTGCGGGAGGACGTGCTCCTGGCCCACACCCTTTTCGGCAAGCCCCTGCCCCCTGAAAGGGGCGGCCCGGTGCGCCTTCTGGTGCCCCACCTCTACGCCTGGAAAAGCGCCAAGTGGGTGAGGGGCATAGAGCTTTTGGACCACCTGGAGCTGGGCTTTTGGGAGAAGTTGGGCTACCACTTCCGGGGCGACCCCTGGCGGGAGGAGCGCTTCCAGGAAGGCCCTATCCCTGCGGCCAGCCTGAGGTTTCAAAGCCGGAAAGGAGGGAAGGATGACGGCTCTGGAAGGGGCTCGCCTTGAGGTGGAGGAGGCCTTGCGCCGCTACTGGGAGTGCGTGAAGGCAGAGGAGGAGGAGTACGCGGAGGACTACGATCGGGTCACCTTTATGGAGTACGAGGCCCCTGCTCCCGATCCCTGCGCCGAGGCCTTTTCCCGGTTGGTGGCGGCGGTGAGGGCCTACGAGAAGGCCTCGGGAAGCCGGGATGACCTGGACCTGGGCGCCCTGAGGAACCGGGTCTACGAGGCCCTGGACAGGGGATAGGTTTGCGCTTTTCCTCCTCGGAAGTAATGGGCCTCCCGGTATCCCAGCTCCAGGAGGAGGTCCACCGCTTCCCTAAAGGCGTACCCCACCTGGTGGGGTTGGTGGGCATCGGAGCCCAGGACCACCCCGATCCCGAGCTCCCGGGCCCGCCTTAGGAGGGCGGGGGCCGGGTAGATCTCCTTGGCCGGGTTCCTTAGCCCGGCGGTGTTCACGTCCAGGCAAAGCCCCTCCTCCGCCACGGCCCTCAGGGCGGGTTCGGCCAGTTCCACCAGGGCTTCCTCCGGCAGGCGGTGGCCGAACTTTTTGGGGAGGTCCAGGTGGCCGATGGCGTGGAAGAGACCGCTTCGCGCCGCTTTTTCCACCTCTTGAAAGTAGGCTTGGAAGATCCCCTTCAGCTCCCGCCAGGTGTACTCCTCCTGGTGGTCGGGATGGTCCAGGGGCCAGGCCCCCAGGTAGTGGACGCTGCCGATCACGTAGTCAAAGGGGTAGCCCCGAAGCAGGGTCTGCACGAATTCCTCCGTGCCCTGGTGGAAGTCGGCCTCGAGGCCAATCCCCACGTAGAGGTCCGGGTGCTCCTCCCGGACCCTTTCCAGGGCCAGGAGGTAGAAGGGGAGGGCCTCGAGGCGCATGCGGCTTTGGGGGTCGTACCAGGGGGGCATGGGGCTGTGGTCGGTGAAGACCAGGCCCTTTAGCCCTGCTTTTTGGGCGTGAAACAGGTACTCCCCTGGGGTCCCCTGGGCATGGCCGCAAAGAGGGGTGTGGACGTGGCTATCCAGCACTTGACGATTCTACCCGAAGGAGGACCCCTTCCCAGGTGTAGGCGATCACCCTTTGCCCCAAGGCCTGGGAAAGGTCCAGGGAAAGGAAGGGGTCCTCCAGGAGCCCCCCTTCGGGCGGGGGGAGGGTGGGCACCTCCTGCACCAGGACGGGCAGGGATGGGGGGAAAAGGGTGGGGTAGCGTTCCAAGAGGGCTTCCACCCGGAAGGCCTCCGCCCAAAGCCGCTTCAGGGCGAAAAGGGCCTCCTTTGGGGTCTGGGCCGGGCGGTAGACTCCCTCCCCTGCCCGCCGCACGAGGAAGGGCCCCCTGCCTCCAAGGGCTTCCAGGAAGGTCTCCGCCCGCTCGGGGAGGAGATAGCTTTCCCGCACGGCCCGTTCCGCTTCTTCCGCCGCCAGAAGGAGCCTATCCTCGTCTATGCGCACGCCAAAGACCCCCTGAAAAAGCCTTCCGATGCGCTCGGCAAGGTTGTTGAGGCGGGCGAACTCCTCCCAAAGCTCCACCACCCAGGTTTCTCCCACGGGGAAGCCCAGGTCTTGGGCCTGCCGCAGGAGAAGGACCTCCCCTGGGGCTTCCGCCTGGACCAAGGGGGTTAATCCCGGGTTCGCCATGGGTACCAAGCCGGGCGGCCACGCCAGGCCCCGCCAAGGGCGGGAAGCGCCGGGGTTTTCCCGCCCAAGGGGCCCTGGGCTTTAAGGCGTGGCCCCAGATCCCCCATGGGAAAGGCCTCGGAGCGCCTCAGGCCCAGCACGGAGGCCGGGGGTTCAAACAAAGCGCACCCCTTCGGCCCGGGTGACCTTGCCCTGGTAGAGGAAGGTGATCTGGCGCAGGGCGGCCTGGAGGTCAAAGGGGGTGAGGGCGCTGGTGGCGTCCTCGGGAAGGACCACCCGGTACCAGCGAAGGGCGGCGGAGCCCGCGGTGTGCAGGACGCAGATGTTGGCCACGGTGCCCGTGACCACCACGTTCTTCACCCCCCAAAGGTGCAGGTAGTGGTCCAAGGAGGTGCCGTAGAAGCCGTCGTAGCGCACCTTCTGGACGACCAGGTCCCCCGGTTCGGGGCGGAGCTCCTCCAGGATCTCCGCCCCCCAGGTGCCGGCCACCGCGTGCCGGGGCCAGATCTGGAACTCGGGATCGTCCTCCCGGTGCCAGTCCTGGGTGTAGACCACCCTTGCCCCCGCCTGCCGTGCCCTTTCCAGAAGGAGCCGGATGGCGGGGACGCTTTTGGGGGCGTCCGGTACGAAAAGGGCCCCTTGGGGATGGGCGAAGTCGTTCTGCATGTCCACCACGATTAGGGCGGTCTCCTTGGCGGGGAGTTCCAGGCTTTCCACCTTGGGGATTTCCGGAACCTCTACCATACCCCCATTCTGCCACCTTGACCGGGGGGAGGGGAGGGGCTACACTCTAGCGCATGAAAATACGGGACCTCCTTAAGGCGCGCAAGGGGCCCCTTTTCTCCTTTGAGTTCTTCCCCCCCAAGACCCCGGAGGGGGAGGAGGCCCTTTTCCGCTCCATAAGGGAGCTTAAGGGCTTCCAGCCCGCCTTCGTCTCCATCACCTACGGGGCCATGGGGAGCACCAGGGAGCGGAGCGTCCTTTGGGCCAGGCGCATCCTGGAGATGGATCTGAATGCCCTTGCCCACCTCACCGTGGCCGGGCAGAGCCGGGAGGAGGTGGCGGAGGTCCTGGACCGCTTCCTGGAGGTGGGGGTGGAGAACATCCTGGCCCTTCGGGGGGATCCCCCGCAAGGGGAAAGGGTCTTTAGACCCCATCCGGAGGGGTTCCGTTACGCCTCGGAGTTGGTGGCCTTTATCCGGGAGCGGTACGGGGAAGGGGTCTCCGTGGGCGGGGCCGCCTACCCCGAGGGGCATCCGGAAAGCGCGAGCCTCGAGGCCGACCTCCTCCACTTCAAGGCCAAGGTGGAGGCGGGGTTGGACTTCGCCATCACCCAGCTTTTCTTCAACAACGCCCACTATTTTGGCTTCCTGGAAAGGGCGAGGCGCATGGGCATAGGAATCCCCATCCTTCCCGGCATCATGCCCATCACCAGCTACGCCCAGCTTCGCCGCTTCACCGAGGTCTGCGGGGCCAGCATTCCCGGCCCCCTCCTCTCCCAGCTGGAGAGGCACCAGGATGACCCCAAGGCCGTCCTGGAGATCGGGGTGGAGCACGCCACCCGTCAGGTGGCGGAGCTTTTGCGGGCTGGGGTGGAGGGGGTGCACTTTTACACCCTCAACAAAAGCCCCGCCACCCGCATGGTCCTGGAGCGGCTGGGCCTTAAGCCGAGGCCTTAGACCTCCATGGCCTCTCCGAAGGCGGCCAGGTGGGCGGCCTGGCCCCGCTGGCTCAGAAGCCCCTGAAGCTCGCGAAGCTTCTCCTCCTCCCCGTGCACCAGGGCCACCCGGGACTGATCCTGAAGCCATTCCAGAAGCTCGTCCTGCCCCGCGTGCCCGGAGAAGCCGCCCAGGGTGTGGACGCTGGCCCTTAGGGGCACCTCCTGCCCCAGGATCCGGATGCGCTCGGGCCTTTGGAGGATCTCGGCGCCCAGGCCGCCTCGAGGCTGGTAGCCCACAAAGACCAGGGCGTTTTTCGGATCGGAAAGGCCGTGCTTCAGGTGGTGGAGGATCCGCCCCCCGGTGAGCATGCCGCTTCCTGCGATGATGACCATGGGGCCGGGCTCGCGGTTCAAGGCCTTGGACTCCTCCCTGGTTTCCACCACCCGGAGCCCCCGGGGGCGGAAGGGGTTCCTCCCCGCCAGGAAGTGGGCCCGCACCTCCTCGCTGAAGTAGCGCACCAGCCTGGGGTAGAGGTCCAGGACCTCCTCGGCCATGGGGGAGTCCAGGTAGATGGGGGCCTCGGGCAGGCGGTGGCCGTTCTCATGGAGGAGGAATAGGATCTCCTGGGCGCGCTCCACGGCAAAGGAGGGGATGAAGACCTTGCCCCCTTGGCCCAGGGTGCCTTCTAAAATCGCCAAAAACTCCTCCACCGTGGCGGCGAAGGAGCGGTGGGGCCGGTCCCCATAGGTGCCCTCGCAGAGGACCAGGTCCGCCTTGGGGGGTGGGGAGGGGTCGGGGAGAACGGTCTTTTGCCGGTTGCCCAGGTCCCCGCTGTAGACCAGGGTCTTCCCTTCCCCCTGGGCCACCACGAAGGCGCTTCCCGGAAGGTGCCCCGCCTGGCCAAAGGCCAGGGTCAAATCCCCCAGGCGGAGCCACTCCCCGTACTCCAGGGGGCGGGTGTGGCGGAAGACCGCTTCCACGTCCCCCTCCTGGAAGAAGGGCGGCTCCATGACCTTCAAGGCGTCCTCGAGGACGATCCGCATCAGCGAAAGGGTGGCCTGGGTGGCGTAGACCGGCCCCCGGTAGCCCTCGCGGAAGAGCTTGGGTAGACGGCCCACGTGGTCCAGGTGGGCATGGGTGAGGACCACCGCGTCCACCGCCTTGGGGTCAAAGCCAAAAGGGGCGTGGTTCCTCTCTTCCCCCTGCCCCTGGAACATGCCGCAGTCCAGGAGGATCCGCCTGCCCTCGGCCAAGAGGAGGTGGCAGCTTCCCGTGACCTCCCGTGCGGCCCCAAAAGGTACGATGCGCATGCCTTTATCTTGACACTGGCCTTAGGGTGTGTTAGCCTATTCCCTCGGACAGGGTCCTATCCCCCGTCCTGCCACCCTAGCTCAACTGGCAGAGCACCCGACTTGTAATCGGGGGGTTGGGGGTTCAACTCCCCTGGGTGGCTCCAAGCGGGCGTGGGCAGGTGCCCGAGCGGCCAAAGGGGACGGTCTGTAAAACCGTTGGCGTATGCCTTCGCTGGTTCGAATCCAGCCCTGCCCACCAAAGGTGTGCCCAGCACACCCCATGCGGGAGTAGCTCAGTTGGTAGAGCATCGGCTTCCCAAGCCGAGGGTCGCGGGTTCGAGTCCCGTCTCCCGCTCCACGAGCTCGCGTAGCTCAGCAGGTAGAGCACACCCTTGGTAAGGGTGAGGTCGCCGGTTCGAGCCCGGCCGCGAGCTCCATCTTTTTGTCTGCCCTGGGCGTAGGGCCCCCAGGGCGGCTTTTGCGTGCAAGAAAGAAGGAGGAACCATGGCCAAGGGCGAGTTTATCCGTACGAAGCCTCACGTGAACGTGGGGACGATTGGGCACGTGGACCACGGGAAGACGACGTTGACGGCGGCGCTGACGTTTGTAGCGGCGGCGGAGAACCCGAACGTGGAGGTGAAGGACTACGGGGAGATTGACAAGGCGCCGGAGGAGCGTGCGCGGGGGATTACCATCAACACGGCGCACGTGGAGTACGAGACGGCGAAGCGGCACTATTCGCACGTGGACTGCCCGGGTCACGCGGACTACATCAAGAACATGATCACGGGTGCGGCCCAGATGGACGGGGCGATTTTGGTGGTATCGGCGGCGGACGGGCCGATGCCCCAGACGCGGGAGCACATTTTGCTGGCCCGCCAGGTGGGGGTGCCGTACATCGTGGTGTTCATGAACAAGGTGGACATGGTGGACGACCCGGAACTTTTGGACCTGGTGGAGATGGAGGTGCGGGACCTCCTGAACCAGTACGAATTTCCTGGGGACGAGGTTCCGGTGATTCGCGGGAGCGCGCTTTTGGCGCTGGAGCAGATGCACAAGAATCCCCAGACGAAGCGTGGGGAGAACGAGTGGGTGGATAAGATTTGGGAGTTGTTGGACGCCATTGACGAGTACATACCCACGCCGGTGCGGGACGTGGACAAGCCGTTCTTGATGCCGGTGGAGGACGTGTTTACGATCACGGGTCGTGGGACGGTGGCCACGGGTCGTATTGAGCGTGGGAAGGTGAAGGTTGGGGACGAGGTGGAGATTGTGGGTTTGGCTCCTGAGACGCGGAAGACGGTGGTGACGGGTGTGGAGATGCACCGTAAGACGCTGCAGGAGGGGATTGCTGGGGACAACGTAGGTTTGTTGCTCCGGGGTGTAAGCCGGGAGGAAGTGGAGCGGGGCCAGGTGCTGGCGAAGCCCGGGAGCATTACGCCGCACACGAAGTTTGAGGCCTCGGTGTACATCTTGAAGAAGGAGGAGGGGGGCCGGCACACGGGGTTTTTTTCTGGGTACCGTCCGCAGTTTTACTTTCGGACGACGGATGTGACGGGGGTGGTGGAGTTGCCCTCGGGGGTGGAGATGGTGATGCCGGGGGACAACGTGACGTTTACGGTGGAGCTGATCAAGCCGGTGGCGTTGGAGGAGGGATTGCGGTTTGCCATTCGTGAGGGTGGGCGGACCGTGGGCGCCGGCGTGGTCACCAAGATCCTGGAGTAAGCTTGGGGGCGGCTAGCCGCCCCTCGAGGAAAGGAGGTGAACCATGGCCAGCGAAGTCCGCATCAAAATCCTCCTGGAGTGCACCGAATGCAAGCGCCGCAACTACGCCACCGAGAAGAACAAGCGCAACACCACCACCAAGCTGGAGCTGAAGAAGTACTGCCCCTGGTGCGATAAGCACACGGTGCACAAGGAAGTGAAAGTCTGATGTTTACCCGGATTGTTCGCTACTTCCAGGAAGCCCGGGCCGAGCTCGCCCGGGTTACCTGGCCCACGCGGGAGCAGATCGTGGAGGGTACCCAGGCCATCCTGGTCTTCACCGTGGTGGCCATGGTGATCTTGGGATTCTACGATCTTGTCTTCCGGTTCCTGATAGGGCTTGTGCGATGAGCATTGAATGGTACGCGGTCCACACCTACGTGGGGCAGGAGGAGAAGGCCAAGGCCAACCTGGAGAAGCGGGTTAAGGCCTTCGGCATGGAGGATAAGATCTTCCAGGTGCTCATTCCCACGGAGGAGGTGGTGGAACTCCGCGAGGGGGGCAAGAAGGAGGTCGTCAAGAAGAAGCTCTTCCCCGGCTATCTTTTTGTGCAGATGGACCTGGGGGATGAGGAGGAACCCAACGAGGCCTGGGAGGTGGTGCGGGGTACCCCGGGCATCACCGGCTTCGTGGGGGCAGGGCATAAGCCGGTGCCCCTTTCCCCCGACGAGGTGCGGCACATCCTGGAGGTGTCGGGGCTTTTGGGGAGGAAGGAGGCCCCCAAGGCCCAGGTGGCCTTTCGGGAGGGGGATCAGGTCCGGGTGGTTTCCGGCCCCTTTGCGGACTTTACCGGCACCGTGACCGAGATCAACCCGGAAAAGGGCAAGGTCAAGGTCATGGTCACCATCTTCGGGCGCGAGACCCCGGTGGAGCTGGATTTCTCCCAGGTGGTCAAGGCTTAGGAGGCGCTTGCACCCCCAACTTGGGGGGAGCCTAGGAGGGAAAAATGAAGAAAGTCGTTGCTGTGGTGAAGCTTCAGTTGCCGGCTGGCAAGGCCACGCCAGCACCCCCGGTGGGCCCGGCCTTGGGCCAACACGGGGCCAACATCATGGAGTTCGTGAAGGCCTTCAATGCGGCCACCGCCAACATGGGCGACGCCATCGTCCCCGTGGAGATCACCATCTACGCCGACCGTTCCTTCACCTTCATCACCAAGACCCCGCCCGCCAGCTACCTGATCCGCAAGGCGGCGGGGCTGGAGAAGGGGGCCCAGAAGCCCGGTCGGGAAAAGGTGGGCCGCATCACCTGGCAGCAGGTTCTGGAGATCGCCAAGCAGAAGATGCCCGACATGAACACCACCGACCTCGAGGCCGCTGCCCGCATGATCGCAGGCTCAGCCCGCTCCATGGGGGTGGAGGTGGTGGGCGCGCCGGAGGTGAAGGATGCCTAAGCACGGCAAGCGCTACCGGGCCCTTTTGGAAAAGGTGGACCCCACCCGGATCTACACCATCGATGAAGCCGCCCGGCTCGTCAAGGAGCTGGCCACGGCCAAGTTTGACGAGACCGTGGAGGTCCACGCCAAGTTGGGCATCGATCCCCGCAAGTCGGACCAGAACGTGCGCGGCACGGTCTCCCTCCCCCACGGCCTGGGCAAGCAGGTGCGGGTCCTGGCCATCGCCAAGGGGGAGAAGATCAAGGAGGCCGAGGAGGCCGGGGCCGACTACGTGGGCGGGGAGGAGATCATCCAGAAGATTCTGGACGGCTGGATGGACTTTGATGCGGTGGTGGCTACCCCGGACGTGATGGGGGCGGTGGGCTCCAAGCTGGGCCGCATCCTGGGGCCCCGGGGCCTCCTCCCCAACCCCAAGGCCGGCACCGTGGGCTTCAACATCGGGGAGATCATCAAGGAGATCAAGGCGGGCCGCATCGAGTTCCGCAACGACAAGACCGGGGCTATCCACGCCCCCGTGGGCAAGGCGAGCTTCCCGGAAGAGAAGATCGCCGAGAACATCCGGGCCTTCATCCGGGCCCTCGAGGCCAGCAAGCCCGAGGCGGCCAAGGGCACCTTCCTGCGCTCCGTCTACGTGACCAGCACCATGGGGCCCAGCATCCGCATCAACCCCCACTCCTAAGGGCCCTGAGGGTCAGGGCCAGGGGCCAGCTTGACCCCTGGCCCTTTTCCCTTTACACTTTCCTATGGCACCCCGGGCGCTCTTGCGCCCAGGCCAAAGACAGCGGGGGGCTAGAGGCCTTAAACATCCCGCCGAGGCGCTTGAGGGGGAGCGTTTCGCAGAAATCCCGAAAATTCGGCTGGGGTTCCCCTGCCCCAAAGGGAGGAAGGCGTGCCCAATAAGCGCAACGTTGAGCTTCTTGCCGCCCTCAAGGAGAACCTTGAGCGGGCCCGTGGCTCCTTCTTCCTGGTGAACTACCAGGGGCTCTCCGCCAAGGAAACCCACGCCCTGCGCCAGGCCCTGAAGGAGAAGGGGGCCAGGCTCTTCGTGGCCAAGAACACCCTGATCCGCATCGCCCTAAAGGAGCTTGGCCTGCCCGAGCTGGATGGCCTAGAGGGCCCGAGCGCCGTGGTCTTCTACGAGGACCCGGTGGCGGCGGCCAAGGCCCTTGCGGAGTTCGCCAAAAAGAACCCCAAGGGCATCCCCGAGGCCAAGGGCGGGCTCTTGCAGGGCCAGGTGCTCTCGGCCAAGGACGTGGCGGCTTTGGCGGAGCTTCCCACCATGGACGAGCTCCGGGCGGAGCTTGTGGGCGTGTTGCAGGCCCCCATGGCGGAGCTGGTGGGGATCTTGGGCGGTGTGGCCCGCGAGCTGGTAGGCATCCTGGAAGCGTACGCGGAGAAGAAGGCGGCGTAGGAGGTGGAAGATGGCTTTGGACATCGAACGCATCAAGGAAGAGCTTTCTCAGGCTACGGTTTTGGAACTCAAGCAGCTCATTGACGTGCTGAAGGAGGCCTGGGGTGTGACCGCGGCGGCTCCCGTGGCCGTGGCCGCGGCCCCTGCGGCGGCGGCGGCCGCTGCCCCCGTGGAGGAGAAGACCGAGTTTGACGTGATCCTCAAGGACGCGGGGGCCAAGAAGCTGGAGGTCATCAAGGAGCTTCGCGCCATCACCGGCTTGGGCCTCAAGGAGGCCAAGGACCTGGCGGAGAAGGGCGGCCCCGTCAAGGAGGGGATCCCCAAGGCCGAGGCCGAGGAGATCAAGAAGAAGCTCGAGGCCGTGGGCGCGGTGGTGGAGCTCAAGTAACCCTCCGCTTCCACGGGGTGCCCCCCAGGCCTAGAGGGCCTGGGGTTTTGGTTTCTAAGTACCCCGTGGTGGCTTGCGCCACGACGGGGACCCCGGAAAGACCTTGGGCATTGCGCCCATTGCGGCAACCTCCATGCCTCGGCACTTAGGGCCAGGGGATGGGGATTGGGAATACCATGGGAGCCATGGCGGAGCTTCCCCGGGTGGTGGTGGGGTTGACGGGGGCTAGCGGCATGCCCTACGCCCTGGACTTGCTGAGCACCCTAAAGGACCTTGCCGAGGTGCACCTGGTCTTGAGCCAGGGGGCCAAGCGGGTCCTTTGGGAGGAGATGGGCCTAAGCCCCAAGGACCTTTACCCCCTGGCCCACCGGGTCTACAAGGACGGCGACCTTGGTGCCCCCATCGCCTCGGGCTCCTTCCGAACCCAGGGGATGGTGGTGGTCCCCTGCTCCGCGAGCACCCTCAGCAAGGTGGCCCTGGGCCTGGCGGACACCCTCCTCACCCGGGCGGCCTACGTGCACCTTAAGGAGAAACGGCCCCTGGTCCTGGTGCCCCGGGAAACCCCCTTGCCCCTTCCCACCCTGAGGGCCATGGTGCAGGCGGCGGAGGCCGGGGCCTTGATCCTGCCGGCAAGCCCCGGCTTCTACCACCGGCCTAAGGAGATCCAGGACCTTTTGGGCTTCATCACCCAGCGCATCCTGGACCACCTGGGCCTAAGCGCCCAGCGGGCTCCCCGCTGGGGGGAGGGGGGCTAAACCCCAGAAGGACCTGGGCCACCCCGCAGGACGGAAGGGGCGGCGGAGGGGGTTTGGGTTGTGTATGACGTTTTCTTGCATGCCTGCAGTGTTACGATGGAAAAGATGGTGACCACCCCGGAACAGAAGCTGGTGCTGGACACGGTGCGCCAGGTGGCCAAGGAGGTCCTGTACCCCTTGGCCCCGGAGTACGACCGCACGGGGGAATACCCCTGGCCCCAGCTAAAGGCCCTGGCCGAGCTGGGCTTTCTGGGCATGGCCACCCCGGAGGAGTGGGGCGGGGCGGGTTTGGACTCGGTCACCTGGGCCTTGGCCCTAGAGGAGATCGCCGCCGCCGACCCCAGCGTGGCGGTGATCGTTTCCGTGACCAGCGGGCTTCCCCAGTACATGCTCCTGCGCTTCGGCACCGAGGCGCAAAAAAGGAGATACCTCCTCCCCCTGGCCCGGGGGGAGTGGATCGGGGCCTTCTGCCTCACCGAGCCCCAGGCGGGTTCCGATGCCGCAAGCCTCCGCACGGAGGCCAGGAGGGTGCCCGGGGGCTATGTGCTGAACGGCACCAAAAGCTGGATCACCTCCGCCGGCCAGGCCCATCTCTATGTGGTCATGGCCAGGGGCGAAAAGGGCATCAGCGCCTTTTTGGTGGAGAAGGATACCCCGGGCCTCTCCTTTGGCCCCCCTGAGGCGAAGATGGGCCTCCACGCCGCCCACACCGCCGAGGTGCGCTTGGAGGAGGTTTTCGTCCCCGAGGAGAACCTCCTGGGGGAGGAGGGGCGGGGCCTGGCCTACGCCCTGGCGGGCCTGGACTCCGGCAGGGTCGGGGTGGCGGCCCAGGCGGTGGGCATCGCCCGGGGGGCCTTTGAGATCGCCAAGGCCTACGCGGACCAAAGGGAGCAGTTCGGCAAGAGGCTAAGGGAGCACCAGGCCATCGCCTTCAAGATTGCCGACATGCACGTGAAAATCGCCGCCGCCAGGGCCTTGGTGCTGGAGGCCGCCAGGAAGAAGGACTCCGGGGAGCGGTTCACCCTCGAGGCCAGCGCCGCCAAGCTCTTCGCCAGCAGCGCGGCGGTGGAGGTGACCCGGGAGGCGGTGCAGGTCCTGGGGGGATACGGCTACCACCGGGACTACCGGGTGGAGCGCTACTACCGGGACGCCAAGGTCACGGAGATCTACGAGGGCACCTCGGAGATCCAGCGCCACATCATCGCCCGGGAGCTTTACCGGTAGCCCGCCCCGGCCCTTCCCTTTCTCATCCTCCCGTCTTAGGGTGGGAAGGGTATGGTCCGCCGCCTCCTTTCCCTGTCCCGGCCCCTCTACTGGCTCTACGAAAAGCGCCTCCTTCAGGAGGTGAAAGGAGGCCCGCTTCCCAAGCACCTGGGCCTCATCCTGGATGGGAACCGCCGCTACGCCAAGGCCTTGGGCTTGGCCCCGGTGAAGGGGCACGAGTTTGGGGTCCAGAAGGCCTACGAGGTCCTGGAATGGTGCCTGGAGATGGGCATCCGGACGGTGACGGTCTGGGTCTTCTCCACGGATAACTTCCGGCGCCCGCCCGAGGAGGTGGAGGAGCTCATGCGCCTTTTCGTGCGGGAGGCGGAAAGGATGGCGGAGGATCACCGCATCCTGGAGCACCAGGTGCAGGTGCGCTTCATCGGGCGGCGGGAGGGGTTTTCCCAGGAGGTGCTAAGGGCCCTGGAGCGCCTCGAGGCCAAGACCCGGCACCACCAGGGCATGGTGTTGAACATCGCCTTGGGCTACGGGGGGAGGGAGGAGATCGTGGATGCGGTGAAAAGGCTTCTTTTGGAGGCGGATCAAAGGGGCCTTTCCCCCAAGGAGGTGGCGGAAGGGCTTACCCCTGAGGCGATCGCCCGCCACCTCTACACCGCAGGCCTGCCCGACCCGGACTTCATCATCCGCACCTCGGGGGAGATTAGGCTTTCCGGCTTCCTCCTTTGGCAGTCCGCTTACTCCGAGTTCTACTTCGCCGACGTGCTTTGGCCGGAGTTCCGGAAGATCGATTTCTTGAGGGCCCTCCGCAGCTACCAGGCCCGCGAGCGCCGGTTTGGCCGTTGACAAAAGAGGAGGTTTCGTATACCCTTACAGGCAAGATGCTGGCCCTTGAGAAAAAACTCGGCCGCCGGGGGGTAGGGTAGCCCCAGAGGGTTCCTTATCCCCCGGCCCGAGTTCGGGCCGGTTTTCTTTTGGGGAGGGGCGCATGCGGGAATGGAAGATTATTGATTCCACCTTACGGGAAGGCGAGCAGTTTGAACGGGCCAACTTTTCCACGGAGGACAAGATCGCCATCGCCAAGGCCCTGGATGAGTTCGGCGTGGAGTACATCGAGGTGACCACCCCCATGGCCTCCCCCCAGTCCCGGAAGGACGCGGAGGTCCTGGCCTCCTTGGGGCTCAGGGCCAAGGTGGTGACCCACATCCAAACCCGGATGGAGGCCGCCAAGGTGGCGGTGGAAACGGGGGTCCAGGGCATTGACCTCCTCTTTGGCACCAGCAAGTACCTGCGGGCGGCCCACGGGCGGGACATCCCCCGCATCATTGAGGAGGCCAGGGAGGTCATTAGCTACATCCGGGAGGCGGCCCCCCACGTGGAGGTGCGCTTCTCCGCCGAGGACACCTTCCGTTCCGACGAGCACGATCTCCTGGAGATCTACGGGGCCATCGCCCCCTATGTGGACCGGGTGGGCCTGGCGGACACCGTGGGCATCGCCACCCCCAGGCAGGTCTATGCCCTGGTGCGGGAGGTGCGGCGGGTGGTGGGCCCCAGCGTGGACATAGAGTTCCACGGGCACAACGACACCGGCTGCGCCATCGCCAACGCCTTTGAGGCCATTGAGGCGGGGGCCACCCACGTGGACACCACCATCCTGGGGATCGGGGAGCGGAACGGGATCACCCCCTTGGGGGGCTTCCTGGCCCGCATGTTCACCCTGCAACCCGAGTACGTGCGCGGGAAGTACAAGCTGGAGATGCTTCCCGAGCTGGACCGCATGGTGGCCAAGATGGTGGGGGTTGAGATCCCCTTCAACAACTACATCACCGGGGAAACCGCCTTCAGCCACAAGGCGGGGATGCACCTCAAGGCCATCTACATCAACCCCGAGTCCTACGAGCCTTATCCGCCTGAGGTCTTTGGGGTGAAGCGCAAGCTCATCATCGCCTCCAAGCTCACGGGCCGGCACGCCATCAAGGCGCGGGCGGAGGAGCTGGGCCTGCACTACGGGGAGGAGGAATTGGCCCGCATCACCCAGCACATCAAGGCCCTGGCGGATAAGGGGCAGCTGACCCTGGAGGAGCTGGACCGGATCCTGAGGGAGTGGATCACGGCATGAGGCTAAAGGTCCCGGAACTCCCCCTCGGTGAGGCCGGCTTGCCTCGGGATGGTGCCCTTGGGAAGCCCTTCCCTATGGAAGGGCATCACCACGATCCGGCCATCGGGGTGGGTGTAAAGCCGATGCCCCCCTTTGGCCATGCGCTCCTCAAACCCCAGGCGCTGAGGCTTTCTGGCAACCTCCTCGGGTATAGGCTTCTATCCCCACCTGCACCGTGCGGACATCTGGGGGAAGAGGGCGGCCTGTTTCCTTCAGGTAGGCCAGCGCCAACTCCAAGGCTTCTTTGGCGTGGGCCAAGGCTTCCTCGAGGGTTCGGCCAAAGGAGTGGGCCTCGAGGATGGCAGGGAACTCGGCGATCCAGGTTCCCGGGGTTTCAGGGTCATAGACGAGAGCCGTGTGGGTCCTACCCTCAGTATAGGAGGCGGGCATGGGCATGACCTTGGCGGAAAAGATCCTTTCCAGGAAGGCGGGAAGAGAGGTGAGGGCCGGGGAGCTTTTGGTGGTGGAGGTGGACCAGGTGATGGTGGTGGACTCCATCGCCGGGAGTTTCTTCAAGCGGCTGGAGTACCTGAACGCCACCCCCCGCTACCCGGAACGGGTTTCCATCGTCATCGACCACGTGGCCCCGGCGGCGAACCTCGAGGTGGCCAAGGCCCAGAAGGAGATCCGCGAGTGGGGGCATAAGCACGGCATCCGCGTCTTTGACGTGGGCCGGGGGGTCTGCCACCAGGTGCTCGTGGAGGAGGGCCTGGCCCAGCCGGGATGGGTGGTGGTGGGTTCGGACTCCCACTCCACCACCTACGGGGCCGTGGGGGCCTTCGGCACGGGCATGGGGGCCACGGACATCGCCTTGGCCGCCGCCAGCGGGCGCACCTGGCTCCGGGTGCCGGAAAGCGTCAAGGTGGTCTTCCGGGGGAGGCCTCCTAAAGGGGTCACCGCCAAGGACGCCGCCTTGGAGATGGTGCGCCTCCTCACCGCGGAAGGGGCCACCTACATGGCGGTGGAGATCCACCTGGTGGACGGGGCGGAAACCTTGAGCCGGGGCGAGCGCATGACCCTCGCCAACCTCACGGTGGAGGCGGGGGCCAAGGCGGGGCTGGTGGTGCCCTCGGGGGAGATCCTGGAGCTTTACCGGGTGCCCGATTGGCTCTACCCCGACCCCGATGCCCGGTACGTGCGGGAGGTGGAGATTGACCTTTCCACCCTCACCCCCCGGGTCTCCGTCCCCTTCTATGTGGACAACGTGCAGGAGGTGGCCGCCGTGCGGGGCAAGCGGGTGGACCAGGTCTTCATCGGCACCTGCACCAACGGGCGCATAGAGGACCTAAGGGCCGCCGCCGAGGTGCTAAGGGGGCGGAGGGTGGCCCCGGGGGTGCGCCTTCTGGTGATCCCCGCCAGCTCCCAAGTCCTGGAGGAGGCCGCCCGGGACGGCACCCTCCTCACCCTCTTGGAGGCGGGGGCCACCCTCGGCACCCCCGGGTGCGGCCCCTGCATGGGGCGGCACATGGGGGTCCTGGCCCCGGGGGAGGTGTGCGTGTCCACCAGCAACCGCAACTTCCGGGGGCGGATGGGGGCGCCCGACGCCGAGATCTACCTGGCAAGCCCTCGGGTGGCGGCGGCCAGCGCCGTGGCCGGGTATATCGCCACCCCCGAGGACCTTCTCCCTTTGGAGGAAGCCCATGCCTAGGGTTTGGAAGTTTGGCGACCAGATCAACACCGACGACATCCTTCCCGGCAAGTACGCCCCCTTCATGGTGGGCGAGGACCGCTTCCACACCTTCGCCTTCGCCCACCTGCGGCCTGGGTTCGCCCAGGAGGTGAGGCCCGGG
This sequence comes from Thermus amyloliquefaciens, assembly GCF_000744885.1. Classification (NCBI taxonomy): domain Bacteria; kingdom Thermotogati; phylum Deinococcota; class Deinococci; order Thermales; family Thermaceae; genus Thermus; species Thermus amyloliquefaciens. The sequence continues at coordinate 170,432 of NZ_JQMV01000003.1, forward strand.
GACATCCTGGTTTTCGGAAGGAACGCCGGGCTTGGCAGTAGCCGGGAGTATGCCCCAGAGGCCCTGAAGCGCCTCGGCGTCCGGGCGGTGATCGCCAAGAGCTACGCCCGCATCTTCTTCCGCAACCTGGTGAACCTGGGGATCGTTCCCTTTGAGTCGGAGGAGGTGGTGGATGCGCTAGAGGACGGGGATGAGGTGGAGCTGGATCTGGAAACGGGGGTGCTGGTGCGGGGAGGGGAACGCTTCGCCCTTCGTCCCCCGCCGCCTTTTTTGCTGGAGGCCCTGAGGGAAGGGTCGCTCTTGGACTACTACAAGAAGCACGGCCGCTTCCCGGGGGAGTAGACTGGACGCATGGAGGACCTGGAGATCACCTGCCCGGTGTGCGGCGAGGCCAGCCTGGTGCTGGCCGAGGACCTGGAGACCCTCGAGGTGGGGGACGTTCTGGAGTGCGAGGCCTGCGGGGCCTTCCTGGAGGTGGTCTCCCTGGACCCCCTGGAGGTGGAGGTGACGGAGGAGGGCTTGGAGGGCTTCTTCGTGGACTGCCCCCGTTGCGGCTACACCCTGGAGGTGTCCGAGGAGGACCAAGGCCAAGAGGTGGAGTGCCCGGAGTGCGGCTTCCGGTTTGTCCCTGACTGGAGCGAGGTTGAGGAGGACGAGGAATGGTAGCCACTTGCCCTGAGTGCGGTGCGGAACTTACCTTGGAAAACCCCGAGCTTGGCGAGCTGATCGTCTGCGAGGACTGCGGCGCGGAGTTGGAGGTGGTGGGGCTAGACCCCTTGCGCCTGGAGCCCGCCCCGGAGGAGGCCGAGGACTGGGGGGAGTGAGCCTAGGCCGGGCTTCCCAAGGGGCCTTTCCCCCGACCGGGCCCGGGCCCGGTCGGGGCGCCTAAGGGGAGAGGTGCCATGCTGGCCATCCTGTACGACCGCATCCGCCCCGACGAGAGGATGCTCTTTGAGCGGGCTGAGGCCCTGGGCATCCCCCACAAGAAGGTCTACGTCCCCGCCTTGCGCATGGTCCTGGGGGAAAGGCCCAAGGAGCTGGAGGGGGTCACGGTGGCCCTGGAGCGGTGCGTGAGCCAGACCCGGGGCCTGGCCGTGGCCCGTTACCTCACCGCCTTGGGCATCCCCGTGGTGAACCGGCCGGAGGTCATGGAGACCTGCGGGGACAAGTGGGCCACCAGCGTGGCCCTGGAACGGGCGGGGCTTCCCCAGCCCAGGACCGCCCTCCTCACCGAGGCCGAGGAGGCCCTAAGGCTCATGGAGGAATGGGGCTATCCCGTGGTGCTGAAGCCGGTGATCGGGAGCTGGGGCCGCCTCCTCGCCAAGGTCACCGACCGGGAGGCGGCGGAGGCCATCTTGGAGCACAAGGAAGTTCTGGGGGGCTTCCAGCACCAGCTTTTGTACCTCCAGGAGTACGTGCGCAAGCCGGGGCGGGACATAAGGGTCTTCGTGGTGGGGGATCGGGCCATCGCCGCCATCTACCGCCGTAGCCAGCACTGGATCACCAACACCGCCCGGGGCGGGCAGGCGGAAAACTGCCCCGTAACCCCGGAGCTCGCGGAGCTTTCGGTGCGGGCGGCCCAGGCGGTGGGGGGCGGGGTGGTGGCCATTGACCTCTTTGAGTCGGAGCGGGGCCTTTTGGTGAACGAGGTGAACCACACCATGGAGTTCAAGAACTCGGTGCACACCACCGGGGTGGACATCCCCGGGGAGATCCTGCGCTACGCCTGGGAGGTGGTCCGTGGATAGGAAGACCCTTTCCATCGTGGGGGCCTCGGGGTACGCGGGGGGGGAGTTTTTGCGCCTGGCCCTGGCCCACCCCCACCTCGAGGTGAAGCAGGTGACCTCCAGGCGCTTCGCCGGGGAGCCGGTGCACTTCGTCCACCCCAACCTCAGGGGGAGAACGCACCTGAAGTTCATCCCCCCGGAGCGGTTGGAGCCCGCGGACATCCTGGTCCTGGCCCTGCCCCACGGGGTCTTGGCCCGGGAGTTTGAGCGCTACGCCGCCCTGGCCCCCGTTCTCATTGACCTTTCCGCGGACTTCCGCCTCAAGGACCCCGGGCTTTACCGCAAGTACTACGGGGAGCACCCCCGGCCCGAGCTTCTGGGCCGCTTCGTCTATGCCCTGCCCGAGCTCTACCGGAGGGAGCTTAGGGAGGCGGACTGGATGGCGGGGGCGGGGTGCAACGCCACCGCCACCATCCTGGGCCTCTACCCCCTCCTTAGGGGCGGGGTTTTGCGCCCGGGGCCCATCTTCGTCACCCTCCTCATCTCCACCTCGGCGGGTGGAGCCGAGCCGGGGCCGGCCAGCCACCACCCCGAGCGGGCGGGCTCCTTGAGGGTCTACAAGCCCACGGGCCACCGCCACACCGCCGAGGTGGTGGAGAACCTCCCGGGGAAGCCCGAGGTCCACCTCACCGCCATCGCCACCGACCGGGTTCGGGGCATCCTCATGACCGCCCAGGCCTTCCTGCAGGACGGCTGGAGCGAGCGGGACGTGTGGCAGGCCTACCGGGAGGCCTATGGGGAGGAGCCTTTCATTCGCATCGTCAAGCAGAAAAAGGGCATCCACCGCTACCCGGACCCCCGCTTCGTCCAGGGCACCAACTACGCGGACATCGGCTTTGAGCTGGATGAGGACACCGGGCGCCTGGTGGTCATGGTGGCCATCGACAACCTGGTGAAGGGCACCGCGGGCCACGCCCTCCAGGCCCTCAACATCCGCATGGGCTGGTCTGAGACCCTGGGGCTGGACTTCCCCGGGCTTCATCCTTAGGGGGTGGGGCGTGATCGTGGTCAAGGTGGGTGGTGCCGAGGGCATTGATTACCGGGCGGTGGCCAAGGACGCCGCCGCGTTGTGGAAGGAGGGGGTGAGGCTCCTTTTGGTCCACGGGGGAAGCGCCCTCACCAACCAGGTGGCGGAGGCCTTGGGGCACCCGCCCCGCTTCCTCACCCATCCCGGGGGGCAGGTGAGCCGCCTCACCGATAGGAAGACCCTGGACATCTTCCTCATGGTCTACTGCGGCCTCACCAACAAGCGCCTGGTGGAGCTCCTCCAGCAGGAAGGGGCCAACGCCGTGGGGCTTTCCGGGGTGGACGGGAGGCTTCTGGAAGGGCGCAGGAAGACCGCGGTGAAGTACGTGGAGGACGGCAAGGTGAAGATCCACCGCGGGGACTACACGGGCACGGTGGAGCGGGTGAACCGGGCCCTTTTGGACCTCCTCCTCGAGGCGGGCTATTTGCCCGTGATCACCCCCCCGGCCATCAGCCACGAGGGGGAGGCCATCAACACCGACGGGGACCAGGTGGCGGCCCTCCTCGCCACCGCCTATGGGGCCGAGGCCTTGGTCTACCTCTCCAACGTCCCGGGGCTTTTGGCGAACTACCCCGACGAGGCCAGCCTGGTGCGGGAGATCCCCGTGGAACAGGTGGAAAGCCCCGAGTACCTGGCCCTGGCCCAGGGGCGGATGAAGCGCAAGGTGATGGGGGCGGTGGAGGCGGTGAGGGGGGGAGTGAAGCGGGTGATCTTCGCCGATGCCCGGGTGGAAAACCCCATAAGGCGGGCCCTGGCCGGGGAGGGCACCGTGGTACGCTAGACCCATGGTGCGCTTTGCCCTGGTCCTCCACGCCCACCTCCCCTATGTGCGCTCCCACGGGATGTGGCCCTTTGGGGAGGAGACCCTTTACGAGGCTATGGCGGAAACCTATCTGCCCTTGGTGCGAGCCCTGGAAAGGCTTAACCAAGAGGGCGTGGAGGTCCGTTTCACCCTGGGCGTCACCCCCATCCTGGCGGAGCAGCTGGCCGATGGCCGCATCAAGGAGGGCTTCCGCGCCTACGCCCAGGACCGCCTGGAGAGGGCCCAAGGGGACTACCTGCGCTACCAGGGGACGGACCTCGAGGCCAGCGCCCGCCACCAGGTGGCCTTCTGGGAGCTCACCCTGGACCATTTCCACCACCTGGGAGGGGACCTCCTCCAAGCCTTCCGCCGGGCCCAGGACCGGGGCCAGGTGGAGCTTCTCACCAGCAGCGCCACCCACGGCTACTCCCCCCTTCTGGGGTACGATGAGGCCCTTTGGGCCCAGATCAAGACGGGGGTGGCCACCTACCGCCGCCACTTTGCTCAGGACCCCACGGGCTACTGGCTCCCCGAGATGGCCTACCGGCCCCGGGGCCCGTGGAGGCCCCCCGTGGAAGGGGCCCCGGAAGGGATTAGGCCAGGGGTGGACGAGCTCCTCATGCGGGCGGGGATCCGCTACACCTTCGTGGACGCCCACCTGGTGCAGGGAGGGAAGGCCCTTTCCCCCTACGGGGAGGCCTCCTTGCGGGTGGCGAGCGCCGAGGCCACCTACCACGTCCACGAGCTGGAGTCGGGCCTGAGGGTGTTGGCCCGCAACCTGGAGACCTCCTTGCAGGTGTGGAGCGCCGACTACGGCTATCCCGGGGAGGGGCTTTACCGGGAGTTCCACCGCAAGGATCCCCTCTCCGGCCTCCACCACTGGCGGGTCACCCACCGCCAGGCCGACCTCTCCGCCAAGGCCCCCTACGACCCCGAGGCGGCCTTCCGCAAGGTGAGGGAGCACGCCGCCCACTTTGTGGATCTGGTGGAGCGCCTGGCCCGGGAGCACCCGGATGGGGTCATCCTCGCCCCCTATGACGCCGAGCTCTTCGGCCACTGGTGGTACGAGGGGGTGGCCTGGCTAGAGGAGGTGCTGCGGCGTCTTGCCCGCGCCAAGGGGGTGCGGGCGGTGACCGTCAAGGAGGCGGTGCAGGGCAAGGCGGTGCGCACCGCCTTGCCCGAGGGCTCCTGGGGCCGGGGTGGGGACCATAGGGTCTGGCTCAACGAGGCCACCTTGGACTACTGGCGCACCGTCTACCGGGCGGAAGGGGCCATGCGGGAGGTGGTGCGCCGCGGGAGCCTGCCCCCCCGGGTGCTGCAGCAGGCCATGCGGGAGCTTTTGCTCCTCGAGGCCTCCGACTGGCCCTTCCTCATCGACACCGGCCAGGCGGCGGCGTACGCCAAGGAGCGTTACCGGGGGCATGCGGAGGCCTTCTTTAGGCTTCTTAAGGGGGTCTCCCCGGAGGAGCTTGCGGCCTTGGAGGCACAGGATAACCCCTTCCCCGAGGCGGACCCCAGGCTTTACCTGGAGCCCAGCAGGACCCCGCACGGGAGTGTAGGTTAAAGGCCGTGGTCCGGCACGCCATCCTTCAGTTCCGTCCGGAGAAGGCCAGGCTGAGGGAAAACCTGGCCCGCCTGGGGGAGCGCTTAAAGGCCCTGCGCCCCTATGCCCCCGAGGTGGTGGTCCTTCCCGAGGCGGCCTTAACCGGGTACTTCCTGCAGGGGGGGGTGAGGGAGCAGGCCCTTACCCGGTATGAGCTTTTGGAGCTCCTTTCGGGGGTGCATAAGGAGGTGGGCTGGGAGGGGCTTTTGGACGTGGTGGTGGGCTTCTACGAGCGGGACGAGGGGGCCTACTACAACAGCGCCGCCTACCTGGAGCTCCCCCACCGCGTGGTCCACGTGCACCGCAAGGTCTTCCTGCCCACCTACGGGGTCTTTGACGAGGAGCGCTACCTGGCCCGGGGCCGGCGGGTGGAGGCCTTCAACACCCGCTTTGGCCGGGTGGCCATCCTCATCTGCGAGGACTTCTGGCACTCCATCACCGCGGCCATCGCCGCCTTGGACGGGGCGGAGGTCCTTTACGTGCCCGCGGCGAGCCCGGCCCGGGGCTTCGGGGGGGAACGCCCGGAGAACGTGGAGCGCTGGCGCACCCTGAGCCGGGCGGTGGCGGCGGAGCACGGGGTGTACGTGGTGCTCTCCAGCCTGGTGGGGTTTGAGGGGGGGAAGGGGATGAGCGGGGGGAGCCTGGCGGTGGGGCCCGAGGGGCGGATCCTGGCCGAGGCCCCCCTCTTTGAGGAGGCGGCCTTGCTCTTCGGGCTGGACCGGGGTCGGATACCCCCGGTGCGCTACGACAGCCCCCTGCTTTCCGACCTCCAGGCCGCCCTGCCCCTTCTCCTCCCAGATCTGGAAAGGGTTCTTGGAAAGGAGGCGGGATGAGAATCCTTCAGGCCCCCAAAGCCCAGGAAAGCCTGGAGCTCAACTGGCCCCTGGTGGCGGACTTCCTCACCCGCTTCCTCCAGGAGGAGCTTGCCTGGAGGGGTTACGAGAAGGCCATCGTGGCGGTATCTGGGGGGGTGGACTCCGCCACCACCCTGGCCCTGGCGGTGCGGGCCCTGGGGCCTAAAGGGGTGCACGCCCTCTTCCTGCCCCACCGGGAGAGTAGCCCCCTTTCCCGGGAACATGCCCACCTGGTGGCCGAGGCCTTCGGGGTGGAGCTGGAGGAGGTGGACATCACCCCCATGGTGGAGGGCTACGCCGCGCAAACCCCGGACCTCACCCCCCACCGCAAGGGCAACCTCATGGCCCGGGCCCGGATGATGGTCCTCTTTGACAAGTCCCAGGCCTACCAGGCCCTGCCCCTGGGCACGGGCAACAAGACGGAGAGGCTTTTCGGCTACTTCACCTGGCACGGGGACGACACCCCCCCGGTGAACCCCCTGGGGGACCTTTACAAAACCCAGGTCTGGGGCTTGGCCCGCCACCTGGGGGTGCCGGAGGCGGTGGTGGCGAAGGCCCCCACCGCCGACCTCATCCCAGGCCAGACGGACGAGGCCGACCTGGGGGTGCGCTACCTGCGGGCGGACGTGATCCTGGAGCACTACCTGAAGGGCTACCCCGACGCCTACATCGAGAGCCTGGGCTACACCCCTGAGGAGATCGCCCGGGTCAAGGAGCGGGTGAACCGCACCCACTGGAAGCGGGCCTTGCCCACCGTGGCCCTCCTTTCCTCCACCGCCATTGGGGAGTTCTACCTGAGGCCCTTGGACTACCGGCCATGACCGACCAGGAGCTCAAGGCCCATCTGGAAAAGGCCCGGACCATCGCCGTCCTCGGGGCCCACAAGGACCCTTCCCGCCCTGCCCACTACGTGCCCCGATACCTTTGGGAGGAGGGCTACCGCATCCTGCCCGTGAACCCCCGCTTTGCCGGGGAGGAGCTTTTCGGAACCCAGGTGGTGGCGAGCCTGGGGGAGATCGCCGAGCCCGTGGACGTTCTGGACGTCTTCCGCCCCCCGGAGGCCCTCTTGGGCCACCTGGAGGAGGTCCTGGCCCTGCGCCCGGGGGTGGTCTGGCTCCAGTCGGGGATCCGCCACCCCGCCTTTGAGGCGGCCTTGAGGGAGGCGGGCCTCCTGGTGGTGGCGGACCGGTGCCTCATGGTGGAGCACCGCCGGCTCTTCGCCGCCCCCTGATCCCGCTTTTGCCCATGTCCCGCCTGCAGGAGGCCCTCCTTGCCTGGTACCGGGTCCACGCCCGGGCCCTCCCCTGGCGGGGGGAGAAGGACCCCTACCGCATCCTGGTGGCCGAGGTCCTTCTCCAGCAGACCCGGGTGGAGCAGGCCATCCCTTACTACCACCGCTTCCTGGCCCGTTTCCCCAGCCTAAAGGCCCTGCGGGAGGCCCCTTTGGAGGAGGTCTTGAAGGCCTGGCAGGGGGCAGGCTACTACCGCAGGGCGGTGCACCTCCACCGCCTGGCCCAGGAGGTGGAGGCCCTGCCCCCAAGTTACGGCCAACTCCTGAAGCTTCCCGGCCTCGGCCCCTACACCGCGGCGGCGGTGGCCTCCTTGGCCTTTGGGGAACGGGTGGCGGCGGTGGACGGGAACGTGAGGCGGGTCCTCTGCCGGCTTTTCGCCCTGGAGGACCCCTCCCCCAAGGCCCTGCAGGACCTGGCGCAACGCCTTCTCCCCGAGGGGGAGGACCCCGGGGCCTGGAACCAGGCCCTGATGGACCTGGGGGCCACGGTCTGCCTGCCCAGGGTGCCCCGTTGCCCCGCCTGTCCCCTCGAGGCCCACTGCCGGGGCAAGGGGGCGCCGGGGCGCTACCCCAGGCCAAGGAGGCGCAACGTCCGGGAGGAGGTGCTGGCGGCTTTGGTCCTCCTGGGGCGGAAGGGGGTCCATCTGGAGCGGCTTTCCGGGCGCTTCTTTGGGCTTTATGGGGTGCCGCTTTTCCCCTTGGAGGAGCTTTCCCAAAGGGCGGAGGCCCTTGGGGTGAGGCCCCGTCCCGCCGGGGAGGTGCGCCACGCCCTCACCCACCGCCGCCTCAGGGTCCAGGTTTACCTGGCCCCCTGGGATGGGGAAGGGGAGGACCCCAGGGGGAGGCCCCTACCCAAGCTCATGGAGAAGGTGCTCCGCCAGGCGCAGGCCCTCTTGGCTCATGAGGGCATAGTCCCCTTCCCGCACGCAAAGCCCCACGGCGTAGAGCCCCCTTAGCCGCTTGAGGCGGAAGCTGGCCTCCTCCCACTCCTCCGGGTGGAAGGCGTGGTAGCGCACCCGGTAGCCCGGGGTGGCGGGGGTTTCCGGCACCTCCCCTTCCCGTTCCAGGAAGCGGAAGCCCAGGGCCAGGAGGCTCTGGAAGAGGTCGGGGTAGCTGGCCTCGGAAAGCCTCCCCGCCTCCTCCTCCACCTCTCCTATGCGGAGCCTTGCCCCCAGGAAGCTTCCCACCGCCAAGACCACCCGCTCGGCCCGCACCGGGGGGCCTTCCCAGGTGCTCACCCCTTGGACCTGGTCCCCCTCCAGGAGGAGGCCCGTGGCCGTGGCCTGGAAGAGGTGCAGGTTCTTCTCGGCCTCCAAGAGGTACTTGGCCCGGGCGTGGAAGGCCCAAAGCCGGGGATCGTCCGGGTCGTAGGCCTTTTCCAGGAGGCTTCCTTGGGGAAAGGGGGGCTTTGGGGGTAAAAAGGGCATCATCACCGAGTCCAGGTTCTGGGTGAGGAGGCCCACCCGCACCCCCTCCTTGGCCAGCCGGTGGGCGGCCTCGCTTCCCGCGAAGCCCGCCCCCACGATGAGGACCCTGTAGCCGTCCATAACGAAAAAGGGCCCCGAAGGGCCGTTTGGCGGGCCGTGAAGGACTCGAACCTCCAACCCCCGGTTTTGGAGACCGGTGCTCTGCCAATTGAGCTAACGGCCCCCGCCTTGAGGGATTGTAGCACACCCTCGGGAAAAGGCCAAGGGGCGCCCTCCTTGGGTAGAATGTGCCCATGCTCCGCGGCTGGGTCTTGCTGGCCTCGTGTTGGCTTTTACCCTGGGCCTTGGCCCAGGGGGGTTCCGGCCTGCCCCCAGGGGGCCCTTTGGCGGCCCCTGCCCTGGGGCACACCGTGGCCCGGGGGACACCCTCTTCGCCATCGCCCGGCGCTACGGCACCACGGTGGAGGAGCTCATGCGCCTCAATGGCCTGGAGACCTTCCTCATCCAACCGGGGCAGGTGCTTAGGCTTCCCCAAGGACGGGAGGGGATCCACGTGGTGGCCCCCGGGGATACCCTTTTCTCCCTGGCCCGGCGCTACGGCACCACCGTGGAGGAGCTCATGCGCCTCAACGGGCTTTCCACGCCAGGGCTTAAGGTGGGCCAGGTCCTAAGGGTCCCAACCCCCAAGGGGGAGGGCGGGTCCAAGGGCGGGGCCTCCTCCGAGGCCCCGCCTTCGCCCCGGGAGGAGGCCCGTGACCCGGGGCAGCCTCCCGGGGCTTTGGGTGAGGATTACGACCCGGAAAGCCCGCTTCTCAAGGCCGTGCTCCGCTACCTGGGGGTCCCCTACAAGTACGGGGCGAACTCCTCCCTCTCCCTGGACTGCTCCGCCTTCGTGGCCCAGGTGTATGCGGAGCTGGGGGTGGCCCTGCCCCGCACCAGCCGGGAGCAGTACCAGGCCCTGCCCCCGGCGGACGCGCTCCGCCCGGGAGACCTGGTCTTCTTCAGCTTCGGGGGCCGGGAGGTGGATCACGTGGGGATCTACCTGGGCCGGGGGGTCTTCGCCCACGCCTCGAGCTACGGGAGCCGGGTGGTGATCGAGAGCCTCGAGGCCCCCTTCTACCAGAAGGCCTACCGGGGGGCCCGGCGGGTGGTGCGGGAGGCGGGGAAACGAACCCACGGGGGGCCTTAGGGCCAGTCCTTCATCTCCCCCCGGGCCTTCTTGAGGGCGGCGAGGAGGGCCTCCCCTGGCCTCCCCTCACCCCGGAAGGCCTCGCTTTCCCGCTCCAACCAAACCTCCCCTTCCCGGAAGAGCACCCCCCGGGCCTCCTTCAGGGCCTCTTCCAGGAGGGCCCCCAGGGAGTAGGCGGGGGCCCCCACCGGCAGGTCGGGGTCAAAGCCCTGGCGGGCGAGGGCTTGCCCGTAGGCCGGCTCCCGCGCCTCCATGGTCCCCCCTTGGGCGAAGTAGCGCGATAGCACCCTCCCCCAGTCCCCCACCCGGCTGTAGGGGGCCATGGCCTGGAAGGCGGCCTCGAGGTCCTCGGGCCCGTAAGGGCGGTAGCGGTTCTCGTGCACCACCAGGCCTCGGGGAAGCCGGGGCCTGGGGGGCCCGCCTCGTCCGGTACCCCCACCGCCAGCCCCACCACAGGGAAGACCCCAGGGGGGAGGCCCAGGAGGTCCAAAAGGGCTTCCGGCTGGTTCAGCACCCCGCCGATGAAGCAGGCCCCGTAGCCCAGGGCCTCGGCGGTGAGGGCCAGGTAGCCCGCGGCAAGCCCGGCGTCCAGGATGGCGAAGTGGAGGGCCGTCTTGGGCCAAGAGGCCATCCTCTTCCCCCGGTGGGCCAGGAGGCGTTCCAGGCGGTGGACGTCCGCCAGGAAGACGAAGAACTCCGCCGCCTGCCGGACGTGTTCCTGCTCCCCCGAAAGCCTGGCCACCTCCGCCCGCAGGCGGGGGTCGGTGATGCGGAGGGCGCTGTAGAGCTGGGCGCTGGCGTCGGTGGGGGCCCGTTGCAGGGCGAAGAGGAGCCTTTCCAGATCCCTTTCCGGGATGGGCTCGGGCTTGAAGTGCCGCACGCTCCGGCGCTGGGCGAGCACGTGCAAGAGGGCTTCGCCAAGGGCGGTTCCTTCCACGCCCCCCACTATAGCCCGAGCCAGGCCAGATAGGCCCTAAAGAGGGCCTCCCCGAAGAAGAAGGCCACCGCCCCGCCCAGGGCCAGGTAGGGGCCGAAGGGGATCTTGCGCTGGCGGAGGAGAAGGCCCAGGAGGGCCCCGGCGAAGACCCCGAGGAAGAGCCCCAAGAAGGCGTAAAGCCCAAGCCAAGCCCCCAGGGCCCCCAGGAGCTTCACGTCCCCGTAGCCCATGGCCACGGGCTCCTCCTCCTCCCCTTCCGGGGTGGGCCGGAAGGCCCAGTAGAGCCCCCCGCCAGGGCCAGCCCCCCGGCGGAGAGGAGGGCCCCTTTCAGGGTGCCCAGGAAGTCCAAGCCCAGGGCGGGGGAGAGCAGGAGGGCCAGGGGCAAAAGGGGGAGGGTGAGCCGGTCGGGGAGGACCACGGGGCGTCCCACGCGAGCGGAAAGCCCCCAGGTGAGGAAGGCCAAGGCCATCCCCACCCCTGGGCCCAGGAGGGCCCCGAAGAGGGCCGCCATGTGGACCTGGTGGGGGCCCACGGGCACCTCCGCCCTCCCCTCCCGGAAGCGCCTCAGGAAAAGCCCCCCGTACCCGGCGATGAGCGCCAGGGCCCCGGCGGCCAGCAGAGCCCCGTCCAGGGCCTCGGGGAAGGGAAGGGGGAAGCCGAGGACAAGGGCAGAGAGGAGACCCAGGAAGAGGAGGCCGTAGGTGAGGGGGTCGGGAAGCTCGTAGGTGTCCAGGTCGATGAAGGAGAGGGCCACCAAAAAGCCCAGGAAGGCGAAGACCAGGAGGGCCTCAGGGGAAGGGGGGTAGCGGAGGCTTGCCAGCAGAAAAAGCCCCCCGGTGAGGGCCTCCACCAGGGGGTAGCGCCCGCGGATGGGGCTATGGCAATAGCGGCACTTTCCCCTAAGGGCCAGGTAGGAGAGGACGGGCACCAGGTCGGCCGGGCCCAAGGGGTGGCCGCAATGGGGGCAACGGGAGGGGGGGTAGACCACGGACTCCCCCCTGGGCACGCGGTGGATGACCACGTTCAGGAAGGAGCCCACCAGGAGGCCTAAGACCAGGGCGAAAAGGGGCCACATGGGGCCATTTTATGGGAGGAAGGCTTTCACGGTCTTTTCGCGGGGTAGGAGTATGATCCCCCCGTGACGCCGGAAACCGCTTATCAGCACCTTTTGGAGTTCCAGAGGGAAACGGCTTACCTGGCCTCTTTGGGCGCTTTGGCCGCCTGGGACCAGCGCACCATGATCCCCAAGAAGGGGCACGAGCACCGGGCGAGGCAGATGGCGGCCCTGGCCCGGCTTCTCCACCAGCGGGCCACCGACCCCAGGATCGGGGAGTGGCTTTCCGCGGTGGAGGGCTCCCACCTGGTGCAAGACCCCCTCTCCGACGCCGCGGTGAACGTGCGGGAGTGGCGGCAGGCCTACGAGCGGGCCAGGGCGATTCCCGAGCGGCTCATGGTGGAGCTGGCCCAGGCGCAAAGCGAGGCGGAAAGCTACTGGGAAGAGGCCCGGCCCAAGGACGACTGGCGGGGCTTCCTGCCCTACCTGAAGCGCATCTTTGCCCTTACCCGGGAGAAGGCGGAGATCCTCTACGCCCTCCCCGTGGCCCCGGGGGACCCGCCTTATGGGGAGCTCTACGACGCCCTCCTGGACGGGTACGAGCCGGGGATGCGTTCAGCGGAGCTCCTGCCCCTCTTCCAGGAGCTGAGGCAGGGGCTTCAGGGGCTTTTGGACCGCATCCTGGGAAGCGGAAGGCGGCCCGACACCGCCCTTCTCCACCGCCCCTACCCCAAGGAGGCCCAGAGGGCCTTTGCCCTGGAGCTCCTTGCCGCTTGCGGCTACGACCTCGAGGCGGGCCGCCTGGACCCCACCGCCCACCCCTTTGAGATCTCCATCGGCCCCGGGGACGTGCGCATCACCACCCGGTACTTTGAGAACTTCTTCAACGCCGGCATCTTCGGCACCCTGCACGAGATGGGCCATGCCCTCTACGAGCAGGGCCTGCCCAAGGAGCACTGGGGCACGCCCCGGGGGGAGGCGGTCTCCCTGGGGGTGCACGAGTCGCAAAGCCGCACCTGGGAGAACCGGGTGGGCCGTTCCCTGGGCTTTTGGGAGCGCTTCTTCCCCCGGGCCCAGGAGCACTTCCCAAGCCTCCGCGACGTGTCCTTGGTGGACTTCCACCGGGCGGTGAACGCGGTGGAGCCCTCCCTCATCCGGGTGGAGGCGGATGAGGTCACCTACAACCTCCACATCCTGGTGCGCCTGGAGCTGGAGCTCGCCCTCTTCCGCGGGGAGCTTGCCCCGGAGGACCTCCCGGGGGCCTGGGCGGAGCGGTACCGGGCCTACCTGGGGGTGGCCCCCAAGGACTACAAGGACGGGGTGATGCAGGACGTGCACTGGTCCGGGGGGCTTTTCGGCTACTTCCCCACCTACACCCTGGGGAACCTCTACGCCGCCCAGTTCTTCGCCAAGGCCCAGGAGGAGCTTGGGGACCTCGAGGGCCTCTTCCGCCGGGGGGAGTTCGCGCCCTTTTTGGACTGGAGCCGGAGGAAGATCCACGCCGAGGGGAGCCGCTTCCGCCCCAAGGCCCTGGTGGAGCGGGTAACCGGCGCCTCCCCCAGCGCCCGGCCCTTTTTGGCCTACCTGGAGGAGAAGTACCGGGCCCTTTACGGCCTCTGAGGGGGCAGGAGGGGCAGGAGGGCCAGGAAGAGGAGGAGGCTCGCCGCCCAAAGCGCCCCCTCCCCTCGCCCCGCCATCTCCGCAAAGAACCCGGCCACGGTGGGCCCCACCGCCTGCCCCAGGGCGAAGGCCGCCGTGGAAAGCCCCATGGCCCGGGGCCAGGCGGAAGGGGGGAGGAGGGCGCGGAAGGCCTGGGTGAGGGCGGTGATCACCCCCAGGAAGGAGAGGCCGAAGAGGAGGGCGCTGAGGGCGGGAAGGCCTTGGGCCAGGGGTGGGAGGCTTCCCAGGAAGAGCACCAGGAGCACGTGGAGAAGCCCCCTCTTCCCCCCCACCCGCTCCACCCAGGGCCCCCAGACGGGGCCGGTGAGAAGGGCTCCCAGGCCCAGGAGGCTGAAGAGGACCAGGGAGTCCCCCACCACCGCCGCCACGAAGGTCATGTAGCCGATGTACCCTGCCCCGTAAAGGCCGTAGGCCAGGAGTAGGGGAAGGATGGGCCCCAGGCCCCCCTCGCCCCGGACGGGGGCTGGGGGTTCCTTCAGAAGAGGCCAGGCGAGGAGGGCGGGCAGGCTTAGCAGGAGGCTGTACAGGCCGAGCCTGGCCCAGGCCCCCGTGGGCTCGGCGGCTCCCCATAGGAGCCAGGGGGCCAGGAGAAGCCCCAGGCCCACGCCCCCGTAGTAGATCCCCAGGGATCGCCCGGAACTGCCCAGGGCCATGAGGAGGGCCGCCCCGCCCACAAAAACCAGGGCGCCCAGAAAACCCTGGAGAAACCGCAGGCTGAAGACCAAGGGGAGGTTTTCCATCCCCGTGAGGGCCAGGAGGAATCCCTGCAGGAGGAGGGCCAGAAAGAACCCTTTCCGGTAGCCCATCCGGCCTAGGAGGCGGTGGCTGAAAAAGGCCCCCACCAGGTAGCCCAGGGTGTTGGCGCTTCCCAGGATCCCCGCTTGGGCGTAGGAAAGCCCCCAGGCGCTTTGCATGAGGGGCAGGACCAGGGCGTAGGCGAACCGCCCCAGCCCCAGGGCCAAGGCGGGCCCTAAGGCCAGGAGGAGGAGCCTAGTAGCCATGGAGAAGCCCGCGCCGCTTGGCGAGGCGCACCGCGCGGTGGAAGAGGAATAGCCCCATCCCGAGGTAGGCGAGGCCGTTTAGGAAGCCGAAGAAGAGGGTGAGAGGGTCAAGGGGAGCCCCTTCCGCCAGCATCTTGCGGGCCAACGCTGCTCCCGGCGCCAGGGGCAGAAGGCGGAAGAGCCCTTCTCCAGGGGCCTGTAGGAGGAAGAGGAGGAGGAACTGGGAAAGGCCCAGGAGCTGGCCGATCCTTTTGTAAAGAAGGGCCAGGCTGCCCATGGCGAAGCCCAGGCCATAACCTCCCAGGAGGACGGCCAGGAAGGGGAGGAGGACCAGAGGGGTGAAGGAGAGCCGGGCACCGGTGAGGACCATCAGGACCAGAGCGATGAGGAAGACCAAAAGTCCCTGGGTAAAGAGGCCCGCCAGGTCCCGGACCAGATAGAGACGCGCCGGCCCGTAGGGGGTGAGAAAGACCTGTTCCAGGGTTCCCGTCTGGGCTTCCTCCATAAGGCCGTAGGAGAGACCGTTGTAGGCAGCAAGGGTGAAGGTCCAAAGCAGGTAGCCCACCAGCACGGCCTCGAGCCTCCCCCCGAACTCCACCCCGGGCCCCGCCAGGAAGCGGGCGCCCAGGAAGAGGAGGTAGAAGATCAGGCTAAGGGTGACCACCGCCCCCAGGAGCTCCATAGGGTAGCGGCGGAGCGCCAGAAGGCTCCTCCAGATTTCCACCAGCAAGAGGTCAAGCACGGTCCACCACCTTTAGGAAAACCTCCAGGAGGTCGGCTTCCGCCTTGGCCACCTTCTTGAGGGGCAGGGGCTTCAAGGCCTCCAGCACCTCCCAGAGTCCTTCCCCGCTTCCCCTCACCAGGAAGGGACCCTCGCCTTCCACCCCCAGGGTGCGGAGCCGGGCCAGGACCCCAGGGGGTGGTGGGGTTTCCAGCTCCAGGAGGTAGTGCTCCCCAGCGAAGCGGGCGAGGAGGGCTTCCTTGCTTTCCTCCAGCACCACCTCCCCCCGGTGGATGATGGCCACCCGGTCGGCCAGGGCTTCGGCCACCTCCATCTGGTGGGTGGTGAGGAGGATGGCCTTGCCCCCCCTGGCCAGAGCGCGGATTTTGTCCTGCATCAGCAAGGCGGTTTCCACGTCCAGGCCCAGGGTGGGCTCGTCCAGAAGGAGCACCTCAGGGTCGTGGATCAGGGCTTGCAGGAGGGCCAGTTTCTGCTGCATCCCCCGGGAGAGGTGGCGGACCTCCGTGTGGGCTTTTTCCAGGAGCGCATACTCCTCCAGGAGTTCCAAGGCCCGCTTCCTGGCGGCAACAGGGCGGAGGCCCCGGGCCACCCCGAAGTAGACCAGGTTTTCCAGGGGAGTAAGCCGCCAGTAGGTGTTGCGGTTGCCCTCCAAGACCGCCCCCAGGTGCTTCAAGGCCGCAGGCTCCCGAAAGGGATCTTTTCCCAAAAGGCGCACCTCTCCTCGGTCGGGGAGGAGGAGGCCCGAAAGCATCTTCACCGTGGTGCTCTTACCCGCACCGTTTTTACCCAAGAAGGCCAGGATTTCCCCAGGGCGTAGGGAGAGGTGGACGTTTTTTACCGCCTCGAGGGTCCCGAAGCGCTTGTGCAGGCCCTGGGCCTCCAGGAAGGGGCGCGCCACCTTAGCCTCCCTTCTGGGTCCAACGGTTCTGGTCCCGTCCCCGGTACTTGGCCATGGCCTTGCGGAAGGCCGTTTCCAGATCTATGCCCTCCCGGTTGGCCAAGGAGATGAGGACGAAGAGGAGGTCGGCGAGCTCCTCCGCCAGGTCCCCTTCTGCCTCCCCCGGCTTGGGCTTCTTCCCGTGGCGGTGGGCCAGCACCCGGGCCACCTCCCCAAGCTCCTCCGCCAGGCGGGCCAGCATGAGGAGGGGGGGGAAGTACCCCTCCTGGAACTGGCCGATCCAGGCATCCACCTCCTTCTGGGCTTCCTTGAAGGTGAGGGGCGTCTCCATGGCTCCTCCTTAGGAGAGGGCTTCTAGGAAAACCCCGCGGGCTTCCTCCGCAAACCCTGTGGAAAGGGTTGCCCAAAACTCCAGGTCGGGCGCGTGGTCCATGGGAAAAGCTTACAATGCCCCCATGAAGGCCTTGGCCCTCATCGCTCACGATGCCAAGAAGGGGGAGATGGTGGCCTTCTGCCAACGGCACCGGGCCCTCCTTGCCCGCTTCCCCCTCCTGGCCACGGGCACCACGGGGGAGCGCATCGCCGAGGCCACGGGGCTTCCCGTGGAGCGGGTGCTCTCGGGGCCTTTGGGGGGGGACCAGCAGATCGGGGCCCGGGTGGCGGAGGGCAGGGTGCTGGCGGTCCTCTTCTTCCAAGACCCCCTCACCCCCAAGCCCCACGAGCCCGACATCCAGGCCCTCATGCGGGTTTGCAACGTGCACGGGGTGCCCTTGGCCAGCAACCCCCAGGCGGCGGAGGCCCTGGTCCCCTGGCTCCAGGCCCAGGTGGGCTAAAGGTTCCTTCGGTAGGCCAGGGCCTCGGCCATGTGGTTTTCGTTCACCTCCTCCGAGCCCTGGAGATCGGCGATGGTGCGGGCCACCCGGAGGAGGCGGTCGTAGCTTCGGGCGGAAAGGAGCATCCGCTTGGCCGCGGCCTGCAGGAGGGCTTCCGCACCCGGGGCCAGGCGCACGTGCTCCCTCAGGGCCTTTCCCGCCAGTTCCCCGTTGGGCCTTCCCTGGCGGGAGAGCATCCGTTCCCGGGCCCTTAGGACCCGTTCCCGCACCGCCTCGGTGCTCTCCCCTTCGGGGGCGCGGGCCAACTCGGCCGGGGTTAAGCGGGGCACCTCCACCACCAGGTCAAACCGGTCCAAAAGAGGCCCGGAGATCTTCCCCGCGTAGCGCTGCCGGCTAGCAGGGGTGCAGGTGCAGGCCCTTTCGGGATCCCCGTACCAGCCGCAGGGGCAGGGGTTCATGGCCGCCACCAGGAGGAAGCGGGCGGGGAAGGTGAGGCTGGCCTTGGCCCGGGAGACGGTGACCACCCCGTCCTCCAGGGGCTGGCGGAGGGCTTCCAGGGCGTCCCGGGAGAACTCGGGGAACTCGTCCAGGAAAAGCACCCCCCGGTGGGCCAAGGAGACCTCCCCGGGCTTGGGGATGGCCCCGCCCCCGATGAGCCCGGCGTAGCTCACCGTGTGGTGGGGGGCGCGGAAAGGGGGGGTGCGCACCAGGCCCCTAAGGATTTGCCCGGCGGCGGAGTGGATGCGGCTCACCTCGAGGGCGGCCTCCTGGGAAAGGGGAGGGAGCAAAAAGGGGAGGCGCCTGGCCAGCATGGTCTTCCCCGAGCCGGGGCTTCCCACCATGAGGAGGTGGTGGTAGCCGGCGGCGGCGATCTCCAGGGCGCGCTTGGCCTTGGCCTGGCCCTTCACGTCCCGGAGGTCCAGGGCCTCCAAGGCGGCCACGGGGTCCTCGGGTGTCGCCCTCTTGGGCTCCTCTTCCCCCTTGAGGTAGGCCACCGCCTGCCGGAGGCTTTCCGCCCCCCAGACCTCCACCCCCTCCACCAAGGCGGCCTCCTTGGCGCTTTCCAGGGGAAGGAGGAGCTTTTTCCCCTCGGCCAGGGCCCCCAAGGCCAGGTTCACCGCCCCGGGCACCGGGCGTAGGCTCCCGTCCAGGCCCAGCTCCCCGGCCACCGCCAGCCCCGAAAGGCCCTCCAGGGGCACCACCCCCTGGGCGGCCAGGAGGCCCAGGGCGATGGGCAGGTCAAAGTGGCTTCCTTCCTTACGGAGTTCCGCCGGGGCCAGGTTCACCACCACCCGGGCCTGGGGGTAGGGGAAGCCCGAGTTCTTGAGGGCGGCCCTTACCCTTTCCCGGCTTTCCTCCACCGCCTTGTCCGGCAACCCCACCAGGGCGTAGCTGGGAAGCCCAGGGCTGACATCCACCTCCACGGTGACGGGAACCGCGTCCAGACCGAAGAGGGTGTAGCTTCTAACCTGGGCTAGCATGGAAGGAGTTTATCACAGGGTTGTCAGTTTTGCGGGGGGGTACCGTTTGGTATACAGGGGGCCGGAGGCCCTATCATAGGGCCATGTCTGGCCATGGGGCTTTGGGGTCGTATGACAAAGCTAAGGCGGCTTTGGCGGAACGCCAGGAGCTTTTGAAACGCTTGGGAGGCTTACCCCTGGCCTTGCTTCAGGTGGCCAACGAGGAGTGGCTGTACATGCTTCAGGAGGACACCCGTCACTCCCTGGCGATAGAAGGTTACTTCGCCACCGAAGGGGAGCTGGAGGCGGTGGTTCAGGGCCGGAGGGGTTCCCTGGAGGTGCTCAACTACTTCCGTACCGCCCAGTACACTTACGGCCTTGCCTTCCAGTACCACAAGGAGGGCCAGCTTCACCTAGACCTTCCTCTTATCAACAACATTCACGCCATGCTCTTCCAGGGCACCGCACAGGATCGCCACAGGGGCCAGCCCGCCGACGGGATCATACGGCAGATCGCTGGGGCACGGGTGCAACCGCCTTTGGAGGCCACAGATTACCTGCGGGCCTTTGTGAAGCTGGTGCCCAGATTGCTGCGGGAACGGGAAGTCCTGGAAGCCTTGGCTAAGGCTCATGTCCTTTTTGAGGCCATCCACCCCTACCGCGACGGCAACGGCCGGGTGGGGCGCATTCTCCTCAACTACTTGGCCCTTCTCCAAGGCCTTCCTCCTTTGGCCATTAAGGGCCTTACCCAAAAGGAACGGGAGCGCTACTATGCTGCCCTCCAGGAGGCAGATCGGGGTTTCCACCGCGGTTTCCCGCCTCCGGAGCCGGAGCACCTTTTGCAGGCCCTGGACCAGGGAGATTTTCGGCCCCTGGCCTTCTTGTTGGCAGAGACCCTACTGCCCCGGCTTGACAACCTGGTGGCCTTGGCCCTGATGCGCTTTGATAACCTGAAGCCTTTGGAGGAAGTAGCTCGGGATCTGGGCGTGAGCCGGGTTCTGGTCTACCAGTGGGTGAGCCGGGGGCGGTTGGTGGTCTACCGCCCTCGAGGTGGCAGACACCTCTTGTCCCACCCTTGGCTCTTTTTGGGGACGCGGAAACACCCTAAGCTTCTCCCGCCCGTCCTGCCGCCCGAGCGTCCCGATTGGGAAGGGAAAATCCGGGACCTCCAGCAAAGCCTATGGGCCCCTAGGGGTTAAGAGGGGCAGGTAAAGGAAAAGGGCCAGGAGAAGGAGCCCCAGAAGCCCCCCAAAGGCCCACCCGTACCCCAAGCCCCCACCAACACCCCTACCCCCCACTGCAGGAGGAAGGTCCCCCCGATGGCGAAGAGGTTCACCAGGGTGGTGCCCCGGCCCACCAGGTAAGGGGGCACCAGCTCCCGGGCCTGGGTGAGGGTGAGGATATTGAAGGCCCCAAAAAGGCCCATCAGGAAGTAGGCGGGCACCAGGGCCTTGAGGAGCAGGAGGACCAGGCCCAGGGCGAAGAGGAGGGCGGCGAAGACCAAGACCCTGGCGGTGCCCAAGCGGTCCGCCAGGTAGCCCGAGACCAGGAAGCCCAAGACCGCCGTTCCCGAGTAGAGGAGAAGGAGGTTGCCCACCCCTACCGCGGGAAGGCCCAGGCTATAGGCGTAGGTCCCAGCCCAAAGGGTCTGCAGGGCCAGGAAGCTCCCGCCGAAGGCCAGGCCCAAAAAGGCCACCCGCAGGAGGGGGAGGTTCTTGAGGACCGCCTCGAGGCCCCCGCCCCGCCCCCTTGGGCCAGGGCACCCCCGGGGGCGCATTCCGCACCCCCAGGTAGAGGAGGAGGGCCACCAGGACCACCGCCCCCGCGCCCAGGAGGAAGACCCCCCGCCAGCCCAGGATCTCCTTCAAGAGGGCCAGGGGCGTGGCCGCCAGAAGCCCCCCCGTGGCCCCAGGCCCACCAGCAGGGTGGACACCGTGGCGTAGCTCTTCGGGAACCAAAGGCTAAAGGCCTTCAGGGCCCCCATGAGGGCCGCAGCCATCCCCACGCCGATCAGGGCCCGGCCCAGGGCCAGGAGGGGGAAGTTTGGCGCCAAGGCGAACACCACGCTCCCCAGGGCCGCCACCAGCAGGAGGGCCGGGGTGATGCGCCGGGGGCCGTAGCGGTCCAGGAGGCTTCCCAGGGGAAGTTGCACCGCGGCGAAGGCCAGGTAGAAGAGGCTGGTCATGAACCCGAGCTCCGCCGGGCCCAGGCCCAGGTCCTGGGAGAGGTCCTTGGAGAGCACCGCATTGGCCGAGCGGTAGAAGTAGGAGAGGAAATAGCCCAGCGTGAACAGGAAAAACACGCGCGCCGCCATATCACCTCCGGTTGAGGGCCACCCCCACGAGGATCAGGGTGCCGCCCAGAAGGGCCCAAGGGCTTACGGGTTGCCCCGCCAGGGGCCAGGCGAAAAAGGCCCCTGCCACCGGCTCCAACATGGCCACCAGGGTGGCCGTGCGGGCGGGCACTGTGCGCACGCCCAGCAGGAAAAGCCCAAAGGGCACCACCGTGCCGAAGACCACCAGGTACGCCACCGCTCCCCATTGGCCCGGGCTCAGGGCCATGGCCTGGGGTAGGTGAAGAAGGAGGACCGGCAGGGAGAGGAGGCTTCCCACCCCCGTGGCCACCCCCAGGCTCACCAGAGGCGGGGTCTTGAGCCCGTGGGAAAGGGCGGCGTAGAGGGCGAAGGACACCGCGGACAGGAGGCCGTAGGCCACCCCCAAAGGCCCCCCACCAGCCCTCCGGGCCCCACCACCAAGGCGTAGGCCCCCAAAAGGGCCAGGGCCACCCCCCACAGGGCCCTTGCGGGTAGCCTCTCCCTCCGCAGCAGGGCGTAAAGGGTGAGGAGGGCCGGGGCCAGGTACTGGAGGAAGATCCCCGTGGCCACGGTGGTGGCGTGGATGGCCAGGTAGTAAAAGGCCTGGGCCCCGGATAGGGCAAGGCCCACCAGGAGGAGGCGGGGCCTTTCCTCGGGCCTCAAGGGGAAGCGCAGGGTGAGGGGGAGGAGGAGGCCGAAGCTCAGGAGGAAGCGCAAGGGGATGAGGACCGAGGGGGGGATCTCCCCCATGAACCGGCCCGCCAGGGCACCCCCTAAGCCCCAAAGCAGGGCGGCCAGGGCCACATAGGTCATCGCCTACCCCCCACCACCGCAAGCCCCACCCCCAGGAGGAGGACCAAGGCCCCCAGGAGGACCTGGACCCCGGGGAGCTCCCCGAAGAGGAGGAAGGCCAGGAGGCTTGCCCCCACCGGTTCAAAGAGGATGGCCAGGGTGACCAGCACCGGGGGGATATGCCGGGTGGCCCAGTTGAAGCTGGTGTGGCCCAAAAGCTGGGGCAGCAGGGCCATGAGGAGGATGTAGCCGTAGACCTCCAGGGGATAGCCCCCGTAGCCTCCGCCAAAGAGGTAGGGAAGGGGCAGGAGCACCATTGCGGCGGCGGTGTAGGCGATCCGCACGTACTCCAGGATGGAGAGGCCCCGCCTCTGGGCTTCCCGTCCCAGGAGGAAGTAAAGGGAGGCGGCCACCGCTCCCAAAAGGGCCAGGGCGTCTCCCAGAAGGGGCTGGCTCCCTGAGCCTCCCTGCGCATCCCCTAGGCCGATCAAGAGCCCTCCCAGCAGGGCCACCCCCACCCCCAGGAGGGTGAGGGGGGAGGGGGCCTCCCGGAAGAAAAGCCAGCCGAAGAGGGTGACCCAAACCGGGTTGGTGGTGACCAGGGCGGTGCTGGCCGCCACGGAGGTGTAGGAGAGGGAGGTGATCCAGAAGGCGAAGTGGAGGGCCAAAAACGCCCCGGCGGCCAGGGCGTAGGGAACCCCGGCCCGGCTTTGGGGAAGGGTGCGCCAGCCTGGGGCCAGGAGGAGGGCGGCCAGGCCCATCCTCCCGGCACTCATCACCAGGCTGAAGGCGAGGCTCTTGTCGCCGGAGACCGCGAGGGCCAGGCGCACCAGGATGGAGCCAAAGCTGATGGCCAGGATGCCCAGGAGGAGCACGGCGGCGATCTGGAGGCCGGAGGGCCGCATGGGGGCATTCTTTCATAAGTTCCAGGCCTCTGACCAGTAGGTCAGCGCTTCCCCATGGGGCAAATGCCCATACCGGGGTTGGTATACTGGCGCGGAAGGAGGTCCTATGGTGACCATCGCGGTTCCTAAGGAAAGGGCCCCAGGGGAAAGAAGGGTGGCCCTGGTGCCCGAGGTGGTGGCCCGCCTGGTCAAGCAGGGGGCGCGGGTGCGGGTGGAAAAGGGTGCCGGTGAGGGCGCCTACTACCCGGATGCCGCCTACCTCGAGGCGGGGGCAGAGGCGGTGGAGCGAGGGGAGCTCCTAAAGGGCGCCCACCTTCTCTTCACCGTCCAGCCGCCGCCGGAAGACCTGATCGGGGCCCTGGAGCCTGGGGCCATCGTGGTGGGTTTTGTCCAGGCCCACAAGAACCTGGACCTGGTGAAGGCCCTGGCCGCCAAAAAGGCCACGGTGATCGCCATGGAGCTCATCCCCCGCATCACCCGGGCCCAGAGCATGGACGCCCTCTCCAGCCAGGCCACGGTGGCGGGGTATCTGGCGGCCCTGCACGCCGCCAGGCTTTCCCCCCGCTTCTTCCCCATGCTCACCACCGCCGCGGGCACCATCCGTCCCGCCAAGGTGATGGTCATGGGGGTGGGGGTGGCGGGCCTCATGGCCATCGCCACCGCCAAGCGCCTGGGGGCCCAGGTCTTCGCCTACGACGTGCGCAAGGCGGCGGTGGAGCAGGCCCTCTCCCTGGGGGCCAAGCCCATTGAGCTCCCCATCAGCGCGGAAGGGGAAGGCGGTTACGCCCGCGAGCTCACCGAGGAGGAGAAGCGCATCCAGCACGAGGCCCTCAGGGAGCACGTGGCGGGTATGGACGCCATCATCACCACCGCCCAGGTGCCGGGTCGCCGGGCCCCCATCCTCCTCACGGAGGACATGGTGGAGCGGCTGAAGCCGGGCACCGTGGTGGTGGACCTGGCCGCGGAGTCGGGGGGCAACTGCGTCCTCACCCGGCCGGGGGAGGTGGTGGAGGTGAAGGGGGTGCGGATCTTTGGCCCCTTGAACCTTCCCAGCGAGCTGGCCGTGCACGCCTCGGAGATGTACGCCAAAAACCTTCTGAACCTTTCCAGCCTCCTCTTGGAAAAGGGCGAGTTCGCCCCCAAGTGGGAGGATGAGATCATCCAGGGGGCGCTTCTCATGAAGGAAGGCGAGATCCTGCACGGGCCCACCAAGGCCCTCGTGGGAGGTGCGTGATGGAGTTTGGCTTCTGGTCTGCCCTTTACATCTTCGTGCTCACCGCCTTTTTGGGGTACGAGCTCATCACCCGGGTGCCCGTGATCCTGCACACGCCCCTGATGTCGGGGTCCAACTTCATCCACGGGGTGGTGGTGGTGGGGGCCATGGTGGTCCTGGGGCACGCGGAAACCGGCCTGGAGAAGCTCATCGGCTTCCTGGGGGTGATCCTGGGCGCGGCCAACGCCGCCGGGGGGTATGCGGTCACGGTGCGCATGCTGGAGATGTTTGAGAAAAAGCCGGGCAAAGGGGGTGGTCAGTAATGGACCTCATCCAGGCAGCCTACTTCGTGGTGGCCATCCTCTTCATCGTGGGTTTGAAGCGCATGGCCCACCCCACCACCGCCAAAAGCGGCATCGTGTGGGCGGGGTGGGGCATGGTGCTGGCGGTTTTGGCCACCTTCTTCTGGCCGGGGATGGGCAACTTCGCCCTCATGCTCCTGGCCCTGTTGGTGGGTTCGGCGGTGGCCTGGTGGGCAGCGGTCAAGGTGGCCATGACCGACATGCCCCAGATGGTGGCCATCTACAACGGCATGGGCGGCGGCGCCGCCGCCACCATCGCCGCGGTGGAGCTCCTGAAGGGAGCCTTTGAGAACCCGGGCCTGATGGCCCTGGCCATCCTGGGTGGGCTTATCGGCAGCGTGGCCTTCACGGGAAGCCTCATCGCCTTTGCCAAGCTCCAGGGCATCATGAAAAGCCGCCCCATCCTCTTCCCCGGGCAGAAGGGGGTGAACGCCCTGGTCCTCCTGGTCACGGTGCTCTTGGGCTTCTCCCTCCTCTGGAACGACCCCACCCTGAGCATCGTCCTCTTCTTCCTCCTGGCCCTCCTATTCGGCGTCCTCATGACCCTGCCCATCGGCGGTGGGGACATGCCGGTGGCCATCAGCTTTTACAACGCCTTCACCGGCATGGCCGTGGGCTTTGAGGGCTTCGCCGTGGGGAACCCCGCCCTGATGGTGGCGGGCACCCTGGTGGGGGCGGCGGGTACCCTCCTCACGGTGCTCATGGCCAAGGCCATGAACCGCTCGGTGTGGAGTGTCCTCATGGGGGGCTTCGGCGTGGAGCAGGAGGCAGGGGAGGTCAAGGGCTCCTTGAAGCCCATCGACGTGGAGGACGCCGCCGTCATGCTGGCCTATGCGGGCAAGGTGGTCTTCGTGCCCGGCTACGGCATGGCCCTCTCCCAGGCCCAGCACAAGGTGAAGGAGCTGGCGGACCTCCTGGAGAACAAGGGGGTGGAGGTGAAGTTCGCCATCCACCCGGTGGCGGGGCGGATGCCGGGGCACATGAACGTGCTCCTGGCCGAGGCCGGGGTGGACTACGACAAGCTGAAGGACCTCGAGGAGATCAACCCCGAGTTCCCCACCGTGGACGTGGCGGTGGTCATCGGGGCCAACGACGTGGTGAACCCCGCCGCCCGCCGCCAGGGGAGTCCCCTTTACGGCATGCCCATCCTGGACGTGGACAAGGCCAAGAACGTGATCGTCATCAAGCGGGGCCAGGGCAAGGGCTTCGCCGGGGTGGAGAACGAGCTCTTCTACGCCGACAACACCCGCATGCTCTACGGGGACGCCCAGAACGTCCTCACCCAGCTCACCCAGGCCCTGAAGAAGCTCTAGGTACCCTGGGCCGCCACGGGGTTGAACCCCGCCCTTCGCCCGCCTACTGGGCCCCCCCCGTGCGCCAGCCCTTAGCTGGCCCAAGCCTTGGACCCGGGGGTATCCCTGGGTCCTCGCTTCTTGACGGCTTGCTACGCCCCTGCTATAGTGCCTAGTGCGGTCGGTCCGCGGTAGCTCAGCTGGTAGAGCGGCCGGCTGTTAACCGGTTGGTCGCAGGTTCGAGTCCTGCCCGCGGAGCCAGATGGGGGCCTTAGGGCCCCCTGGGTCTTTTTTTGGGGGGGAAGAGAGGGTATAATGCATCCTCGTGCGGCCTGCCGGGCCCGGAAAGGAGGTGTGGATGCGCAAGTACGAGGTGAACATCATCCTGAGCCCCAACCTGGACCAGACCCAGCTCGCCCTGGAGAAGGAGGTCATCGGTAAGGCCCTCGAGGCCCATGGGGCCCGGGTGGAGAAGGTGGAGGAGTGGGGGGTGCGCCGCCTGGCCTACCCCATCGCCAAGGACACCCAGGGCTACTTCCTCTGGTACCAGGTGGAGATGCCTGAAGACCGGGTGAACGACCTGGCCCGGGAGCTCCGCCTGCGCGACAACGTGCGCCGGGTCATGGTGGTGAAAACCCAGGAGCCCCTCCTCACCAAGGCGTAGACTGTTCTCATGGCACGAGGCCTGAACCGCGTTTTCCTCATCGGTACCCTTACCGCCCGCCCGGACATGCGCTATACCCCGGGGGGGATGGCCATTCTGGACCTGAGCCTGGCGGGCCAGGATACCCTTCTGGATGCCTCCGGCCAGGAGCGGGAGGTGGCCTGGTACCACCGGGTCCGCCTGTTGGGCCGGCAGGCGGAGATGTGGGGGGATATTCTGGAAAGGGGCCAGCTGGTCTTTGTGGAGGGCCGGCTGGAGTACCGGCAGTGGGAGCGGGAAGGGGAGAGGCGGAGCGAGATCCAGATCCGGGCGGACTTCATCGACCCCTTGGAGGGGCGGGGCCGCGAGACCCTGGAGGACGCCCGGGGCCAGCCCAGGCTCCGCCACGCCCTCAACCAGGTGATCCTCATGGGTAACCTCACCCGCGATCCCGATCTGCGCTACACCCCCCAGGGGACGGCGGTGGTCAGGCTGGGCCTGGCGGTGAACGAGCGCCGCCCGGGCCAGGGGCCGGATGGGGAGAAGACCCACTTCGTGGAGGTTCAGGCCTGGCGCGACCTGGCCGAGTGGGCCTCCGAGCTTAGGCGGGGTGAGGGGCTTTTGGTGATCGGCCGTTTGGTGAACGACTCCTGGACGAGCTCCACCGGGGAGAGGCGCTTCCAGACCCGTGTGGAAGCCCTCAGGTTGGAGCGACCCACCCGTGGGCCTGAAAGGACCGGCGGAAGCAGGCCCCAAGAGCCAGGGCGCTCTGTCCAGACGGGTGGGGTGGACATTGACGAAGGACTGGAAGACTTCCCGCCGGAGGAGGATTTGCCGTTTTGAGCACGAAGAACGCTAAACCCAAGAAGGAGACGCCGAAGCGTCCTTCCAGGAAGGCCAAGGTGAAGGCCAGCCTGGGGGAGTTTGACCTTAGGGACTACCGCAACGTGGAGGTGCTGAAGCGGTTCCTGTCGGAGACGGGGAAGATCCTTCCCCGCCGCCGCACGGGGCTTTCCGCCAAGGAGCAAAGGATCCTCGCCCGCACCATCAAGCGGGCCAGGATTCTGGGGCTTCTTCCCTTCACGGAGAAGCTGGTGCGCAAGTAGGGGGTGGACATGAAGGTCATCCTGCTGGAACCCCTGGAGAACCTGGGCGACGTGGGCCAGGTGGTGAACGTGAAGCCCGGCTACGCCAAGAACTACCTCCTGCCCCGGGGCCTGGCGGTCTTGGCCACGGAGAGCAACCTGAAGGCCCTCGAGGCCAAGATCCGCGCCCAGGCCAAGCGCCTGGCAGAAAGGAAGGCGGAGGCGGAGAGGCTTAAGGAGATCCTGGAAAACCTCACCCTCACCATCCCGGTGCGGGCGGGGGAGACCAAGATCTACGGCTCCGTGACCGCCAAGGACATCGCCGAGGCCCTTTCCCGCCAGCACGGCATCACCATTGATCCCAAGCGCCTGGTGCTGGAAAAGCCCATCAAGGAACTGGGGGAGTACGTCCTCACCTACAAGCCCCACCCCGAGGTGCCCATCCAGGTGAAGGTGAGCGTGGTGGCCCAGTAGGGGCCATAGGTCCGGCAGGCCGCAAGGGGCTCCTGGAACCCAGGAGCCCTTAAGCTTTTCCCATGCGGCGGGTGCTCATCACCGGGGCGGGTAGCGGCATCGGCCTGGCCACGGCCCGGCTCCTTGCGGCCAGGGGGTACCGGGTTTACGGGGGGGTGCGGAAGGAGGAGGACGGGGAGCGCCTAAGGGCCCTGGGGGTGGAGCCCCTCCTTCTGGACGTGACCCGGGAGGAGGACCTCCTTGGGGCCCGGGAGGCCCTGGGAGGAGAGGGTCTTTGGGGCCTGGTGGCCAACGCGGGGGTGGCGGTGGCGGGGCCCTTGGAGCTGGTGCCCCCTTCCGCCTTCCGAGAGGCCTTGGAGGTGAACGTCCTGGGGGTGCACGCCACGGTGCGGGCCTTTTTGCCCCTTTTGCGGAAGGGCCAGGGGCGGGTGGTCCTCATGGGCTCGGTTTCCGGCCTGGTGGCCCTTCCCCTCATGGGGCCCTACGCCGCCAGCAAGTTCGCCCTCGAGGCCCTGGCGGACGCCCTAAGGGTGGAGCTAAGGCCCTTTGGGGTGGGGGTGGTCCTCATCCAGCCCGGCTCCGTGGCCACCCCCATCTGGGAGCGCTCGGCACGGGCGGCGGAGGGCTACCTGCTCCCGCCCCCTCCCGGCACGGAGGGGGTCTATGGGCGCTACCTGGAGGTGGCCCGGAAGATGGCGCAAAGGAGCGCCCGGGCGGGCCTGCCCCCGGAAAGGGTGGCGGAGGCGGTGCGCCACGCCTTGGAAAGCCCAAGGCCGCGGGCCCGCTACCTGGTGGCCAGGCGGGATGGGGCCTGGCAGACCCTCCTCCTCCGCCTCCTGCCCGCCGCCTTGCGGGACCGGATCCTGGCCCGGGCCTTGGGCGTTTAGGGGGCCAGCTCCACCGCGGCCAGGAGCACCACGTGGCTTCCCCGCCGTTCCAGCCGGGCCTCCAGGGCCCGCACCGACAGGTGTCGGCGCAGCACCGCGAGCACCTCGTCCAGGAGCGCTTCCGCCAGGGAGGGGTCCATGGACTCCGGTTCCAGCTCCAGAAGCATTTCCAGGCGGTGTTCCGTACCCATGTCCCCATGGTGACGGGCCCATGTCAGGGGCCGGTCAGGGACTTTGTGGCCCTCCCCGGCCCCTGTCCGCCCGGCTGGCGTATGCTTAAGGGCGTGGAGTTCCTGGTGGAGGACCTGGGCCTCGTGCCCTACGGGGAGGCCTGGGCGTACCAAAAGCGGGTGCACAGCGAGGTGGTGCGGGGGGAGCGCCCCCCCACCCTCCTCCTCCTGGAGCACCCCCGGGTCATCACCCTGGGCCGCAAGGCCACGGGGGAGAACCTGCTTTTCCCCGAGAGCTGGTACCGGGAAAACGGCTTTGAGCTCTACTGGGTGGAGCGGGGCGGGGACGTGACCTACCACGGCCCGGGGCAGCTGGTGGGCTACCCCATCTTCCCCGTGGGGCGGGAGGTGCGCCGCTTCCTGCGCCAGATTGAGGAGGCCATGGTGAAGGTGGCGGCAGGCTACGGCCTCGAGGCCTACCCTACCCCGGGGTACGCGGGGGTCTGGGTGGGGGAGGACAAGCTTTGCGCCATCGGGGTGGCGGTGAAGGAGGAGGTGAGCTTCCACGGCTTCGCCCTGAACGTCTCCACCGACCTCAACGACTTCACCGTGATCATCCCCTGCGGCCTGAAGGGCAAGGGGGTCACCTCGCTGGAGAAGCTTCTGGGCCGCAAGGTGCCCATGCCCGAGGTGAAGGCGCGGGTGGTGGAGGCCTTTGCGGAGGTCTTCGGCATGGTGCCCCGGTACAGGGAGGAACGGCATGAAGCCCAAGTTTGAGACGCTGGAGCTTTTGGCCCCCACGGGGGAGGTGATTGAGCTCAAGGTGGTGAAAAACGGCTTGAGCAAGGCCCGCCCCGAGCCCGTGGACCGGCAGAAGCCCCCCTGGCTTAGGGCCACCCTGCCCACGGGGGCCAAGTACCAGGCCCTGAAGCACACCGTGGAGGAGCTCAGGCTCCACACCGTCTGCCAGGAGGCCCTCTGCCCCAACGTGGGGGAGTGCTGGACCCACGGCACCCTCACGGTGATGATCCTGGGGAGCATCTGCACCCGGGCCTGCAAGTTCTGCGCCGTGGACACGGGGAACCCCCGCGGCATCCTGGACCCCGAGGAGCCCGAGCGGGTGGCCGAGGCCATCAGCAGGCTCAACATCCGCTACGTGGTCCTCACCAGCGTGGACCGGGACGACCTGCCGGATGGCGGGGCGGGCCACTTCGCCGCCACCATTCGGGCCATCAAGGCCAAGGCCCCCGGGGTCCTGGTGGAGGCCCTCACCCCCGACTTCCAGGGGGACCTCAGGGCGGTGGAGACGGTCTTGGATGCGGGCCCTGAGGTTTATGCCCAGAACCTGGAGACCGTGCGCCGCCTCACCCCCAAGGTGCGCGACCCCCGCGCCGGGTACGAGCAGACCCTGAAGGTCCTGGCCCACGCCAGGCGCTACCGGCCCGAAGTGCTCACCAAGAGCAGCCTCATGCTGGGCCTGGGGGAAAGGGAGGAGGAGATCCTCGAGGCCATGCGGGACCTAAGGGCGGCGGGGGTGGACATCCTCACCCTGGGCCAGTACCTGCGCCCCACCCCGGCCCACCTGCCCGTGGCCCGCTACGTGCCCCCCGAGGACTTTAAGCGCTATGAGGCCTGGGGGTATGAGCTCGGGTTCAAGGAGGTGTTTTCCGGGCCCCTGGTGCGGAGCTCCTACCGGGCGGACCGGGTCTTTCTGGAGGCCACCTCCCGCCCATGAGCCCCCTTTTCCTCCTGGACCTCTTGGCCCTTCTCCTCTTCGCTGGGGTGGGCCTCCTCTCCCACGGCCAGGCGGTGAGCGCGGGGGGACTGGCCCGGAACGTCCTCCCCGTCCTCTTCGTGTGGCTCCTCCTTTCCCCCTTCCTCGGCACCTACCGCAGGCCCACCTGGGCCAACCTCCTCCTCACCTGGGCCATCGCCCTGCCCGCGGGGCTATGGCTTAGGCAGATGGTCTTCGGGGGAGCCTTCGGCACGGGCTTTTTCGTCTTCCTGGCCGTGGCCATGGGCTTTAGCCTCCTCTTCCTCCTCCTCCTTCGGGGCCTCGCCAAGCTCCTCAGGCTCTGGTAAAAAGGGGACATGGAAAAGGTGGCCTTCCTCGGTCTTGGGGCCATGGGCTACCCCATGGCCGCCCATCTGGCCAAAAGGTTCCCCACCCTGGTCTGGAACCGGACCTTTGCCAAGGCCTTGAGGCACCAGGAGGAGTTTGGTTCCCAGGCCGTGCCCCTGGAAGGGGTGGCGGAGGCCCAGGTGCTCTTCACCTGCCTCCCCACCACCAAGGAGGTGACCGAGGTGGCGGAGGCCCTTTTGCCCCACCTAAGGCCCGGCACCTACTGGGTGGACGCCACCAGCGGCGAGCCCGAGGGGAGCCGCAGGCTGGCGGAGCGCCTTTTGGAAAGGGGCGTGGTCTATCTGGACGCCCCGGTTTCCGGCGGGACCGTCGGGGCGGAAAAGGGCACCCTCACGGTGATGGTGGGAGGGCCAGAGGAGGCGGTGGAGCGGGTGAGGCCCTACCTGGCCTACGCCAAGAAGGTGGTCCACGTGGGGCCCGTGGGGGCGGGGCATGCGGTGAAGGCCATCAACAACGCCTTTTTGGCGGTGAACCTCTGGGCGGCGGGGGAGGGGCTTTTGGCCCTGGTAACGCAGGGGGTTTCCGCGGAGAGGGCCCTGGAGGTGATCAACGCCTCCAGCGGCCGCTCCAACGCCACGGAGAACCTCATCCCCGAGCGCGTGGTAAGCCGCGCCTTCCCCAAGACCTTTGCCCTGGGCCTTTTGGTGAAGGACCTGGGGATCGCCATGGGGGTCCTGGATAGGCAAAAGGCTCCAAGCCCCCTCCTCCGCCTCACCCGGGAGGTCTACGAGATGGCCAAGCGGGAGTTGGGCGCGGAGGCCGACCACGTGGAGGCCCTGAAGCTCCTGGAGCGCTGGGGCGGGGTGGAGATCCGCTAGGGGAGCGCCCAAGTACCCCGCCGTGGCTTGGGCCACGGCGGGGGCGAAAAGCCTTGGCTGGCCGCGGGCGGGGCTTTAGCGGTTCAGGATGTGGATGGCCTGCTTGTGAAGGGCCTCCGCCGCCTCCATGAGCCCCTCGGAGAGGGTGGGGTGGGGGTGGACCGTGAGGCCCAGGTCGGAGACCGTGGCCCCCATCTCCAGGGCCAAGGTGGCCTCGGCGATGAGCTCCCCCGCCTGGGGGCCCACCATGAAGACCCCAAGCAGCAGGTCGGTGGCCTCATCCCCCACCACCTTGATCAGCCCCTCCGCGCCTCCCAGGGTCAGGGCCCGCCCGGAGGCGGAAAGGGGGAACTTCCCCACCTTCACCTTGTACCCCGCCTTCCTGGCCTCCTCCTCCGTGAGCCCTACCCCGGCCCACTCGGGGGAGGTGTAGACCACGCTGGGCACCTGGTAGTCAAAGGCGCTCGTCCTGCCCGCGGCGTTCTCCGCGGCCACCAGGCCCTCCCGCATGGCCTTGTGGGCAAGGAGGGGGGGCTTGGCCACGTCGCCGATGGCGTAGACGCCGGGGACGGAGGTTTCCATCCGGGCGTTCACCCGCACGAAGCCCCGCTCGTCCAGGGCCACCCCGGCCTTTTCCAGGCCAAGCCCCTCCGTGCGGGGCTTGCGGCCCACGGCCACCAGGATTTTGTCCACCACCAGGGTCTCCCCCTGGCCCCCCTGGGCGGGCTCCAGGACCACGTGGAGGCCGTCCTTTTTCTTCTCGTAGCCCACGGCCTTGGTGCCGGTGCGCACCCTAAGGCCTTCCCTCTCCAGGGCCTTGCGCAGGAGGGCGGCGGTCTCGGGATCGCCCGCGGGGAGGATCTCCGGCATGTACTCGATGAGGGTCACCTGGGCGCCCAGGCGGTGGTAGACCTGGCCCAGCTCGAGGCCCACCGCCCCGCCCCCGATCACCAAAAGGCGCTTTGGGATGCCTTCCTCCACCCTAAGGGCCCGGGTGGAGTCCCAGACGTCCTCGCCGAAGGGGAAGCCCTTGAGGGTGGCGGGCTCGCTCCCCGTGGCCAGGATGACGCTCCTTGCCCCGTAGCGCTCCCCGTTGACCTCTATTTCCCTGGGCCCCACAAGGCGGGCGAAGCCCCGCAAAAGCTCCACCTTGTTGCCCTTTAAAAGCCCCGCCACCCCCCCGGTGAGCCGCTTCACCACCCCATCCCGCCAGGCGCCCAGCTTCTTCAAGTCCAGCTCGGGCGTGGCCTTGAGGCCAAAGCCCTCGGCCACCTCGAGGTGGTGGAGGGTTTCCGCCGCGTGCAACAGGGCCTTGGTGGGGATGCACCCCACGTTCAGGCACACCCCCCCCACCTCGGCGGCTTCCACCGCCAAAACCCTTAGGCCAAGCTGGGCGCCCCTTATGGCCGCATGGTAGCCGCCGGGTCCGGTGCCGATCACGATCAGGTCGTAGGTCTTCATGACGCCATCCTACATTTCCAGGAAGAGGAGCTCGGGGTTTTCCAAAAGCCGGATCACCTCCCGGGTGAACATGGCCGCCTCGGCCCCGTCCACCAGGCGGTGGTCAAAGGAGAGGGAGAGGTACATGATCTCCCGCACCCCGATGGAGCCATCGGGCAGGACCCAGGGGCGCTTGCGGATGGAGTGCACCCCTAAAATGGCGGCGTCCGGGACGTTGATGATGGGGAAGCTCATGAGGGCCCCCACGGAGCCGATGTTGGTGACCGTGAAGGTGGACCCCGTGACCTCCTCGGGGGAAAGCCTCCCTTCCCGGGCCTTGGCGGAAAGCTCGGCGATCTCCCGGGCCAGCTCCAGGAGGCTTTTCCGGTCCACGTCCCGCACCACGGGCACGATCAGGCCCCTTTCCGTGGCCACCGCCAGGCCCAGGTGGTAGTAGCGCTTGTAGACCACCTCCTGCCGCTCCTCGTCCAGGCTGGTGTTCAGCATGGGGAACTTCTTCAGGGCCCGCACCACCGCCTTGAAGATGAAGGGGAGGTAGGTGAGCCTCACCCCTTGGCGCTCGGCCTCGGGCTTCAAGCGCTCCCGGAGGGCCACCAGCTCCGTGAGGTCGGCCTCGTCCACGTTCAGGGTGCGCACGGTGTAGAGGTGGCTCTGCCAAAGCCCCTGGGCGATGGTGCGGCGGATGCCCCTAAGGGGAACGCGCTCCTCCAGCTCCTCGTAGCCCTTGGGGGGGAGGTAGCGGGGCGGGGGAGGGAAGCCGGGGGCTGGGGCGGGAGGGGCTTCCCGGGGAGCCTCGGGGACGGGGGTGGGGGAGGGCCTGGCCCGCTTCTCCGCGTAAGCCCGCACGTCCTCCACCCGGATGCGGCCCATGGGGCCGGAGCCGGGTACCTCCTCGAGGGGGATGCCCAGCTCCCGGGCCAGCTTCCTGGCGGCGGGTACCGCCAGCACCCGGCCTGGGGCTTTGCCTTCCTGGGGGACTTGTCCGGGCGGGGCGCTGAGGAAGGGGTTCTTCACCGCCACCTGGGTGGTGTCGGGCTTGAAGAGGGAGAGGTCCTCCTTTTCCTCCTTCGGGGGAAGCCCAGGCTCAACGATGGAGCGCTCTTCCACCGCTTGCACCGGCGGGGCTTCCGGTTCCTTTACCCCGGCCACCGCCTCCCCGGGCTCCGCCAGGAGGGCGATGGGGGCGTGGACCTTCACCACCTCCCCCTCCTTGGCCAGCTTCTTCAGGAGTACCCCCTCGTAGGGGGAGGGTAGCTCCACCGTGACCTTGTCGGTCATCACCTCCACGAAGGGCTGGTCCTTTTTGAGGTAGTCCCCTTCCTCCACCAGCCACTTTAGGATCTCGCCTTCCACCACGCTTTCCGCCAGTTCGGGCATGAGGATTTCCTTGGGCATAGGCCTCCTAGATTAGATCTAAAAACTCTTCGAGGGGAAGCTGGGCATCCTTAAGGATGTGGGCTAGAGTGGAGCGTTTGATGGGGATGTGCGCAGGTACGATGACGATGATCCGCTTTTCACCCACTTCCTTTTCCATCCGGATATGGCTTCCCCGTTGGCGTACCACCTGAAAGCCTGCTTTTTCCAAAGCCTTGACTACCCGCTTATAAGACAAGGAGGGAACCTTCAAACCTCTACCTCGGCCAGTTCGGCGTTCTCCGGAAGTTTTTCCTCTAGCGGCTCCAGATAGAGGGCTATGGCCTCACGGATGTTGGCTAAGGCTTCCTCGAGGGTGTCCCCCTCGCTAATGCAACCGGGAAGAGCGGGTACATAGACGGTATACCCGCCTTCCTCGCTCTTTTCCAGGACTACCTTCAAACGCATACTCCCTCCTCTGATCAGTAGTCTAACGCCCGCTTGGCGGCGTTCAGGATGCGGGTGACGGTGGGCAGGTACAGCTTGTCCTGGGCGTAGGGGTAGGGGGTATCAAAGCCCGCCACCCGGATGGGAGGGGCGAGGAGCATGTCCAGGAGGTCCTCGGCGATGGTGGCCGCCACCTCGCTGATGAAGCTGGCGTGCCGGGGGGCATCGGACACCAGCACCGCCCTTCCCGTTTTGGCCACGGACTCCATCACCGCCTCGTAATCCCAGGGCATGAGGGTGCGGAGGTCCAAAACCTCGGCGGAAACGCCGGCTTTCTCCAGCTCCTCCGCCGCCTGGAGCACCTCGGGCATCACGGTGCCGTAGCCGATGAGGGTGAGGTCCTTGCCCTCCTTGCGCTTGGCCGCCTTGCCCAGGGGGAGGACGTAGTCCTCTTCGGGCACCTCCTCCTTCACCGAGCGGTAAAGCCTCTTGGGCTCCAGGAAGACCACGGGGTCCTCGTCGCGGATGGCGGCCTTCAGGAGGCCCTTGGCGTCGTAGGGGGTGGAGACCGCCACCACCTTGAGCCCGGCGGTGTGCACGAAGTGGGCCTCGGGGCTTTGGGAGTGGTGGTGCCCCCCCTTCACCCCGCCCCCGGAGGGCATGCGCACCACCAGGGGGGCGGAAAACTGGCCGCCGGAGCGGTAGCGGAGCTTGGCCACCTGGCTCACCAGCTGGTCAAAGCCGGGGAAGATGTAGTCCGCGAACTGGATCTCGGCCACGGGCCTAAGGCCGTGGGCGGCCATGCCCAAGGCGGCCCCCACGATGGCCGCCTCGGAGAGGGGGGTGTCCATGACCCGGTCGGGGCCGTACTTCTGCAAAAGCCCCTCCGTCACCAAAAAGACCCCGCCACGCTTCCCCACATCCTCCCCCAGGACCACCACCCGGGGGTCTTTGGCCATCTCCTCGTCCAGGGCCCGGTTCAGGGCCTGCACCATGGTCATGAGGGCCATGGGGACCTCCTTAGAGCTCCTCCCGGAGGAGGGCCTCCTGGCGCCTTAGGTGCCAGGGTTTTTCCGCAAAGACGTCGTCGAACATCCACTCGGGGGGCACGGCGCCCGCCTCCTCGGCCTCCTTCAGGCCCCGCTCCAGCTCGGCGCGGATCTCCGCCTTGAGGTCCTCCTCCCATTCCAGGGTCCAAAGGCCTTGTCCTTCCAGGAAGCGCTGGAAGCGCCCTATGGGGTCCCGCTTCCGCCAGGCCTCCACCTCCTCCTTGGGGCGGTAACGGCTGTCGTCGTCCGCGGAGGAGTGGGGGCCATAGCGGTAGACCCTAAGCTCCACCAGGCTGGGGCCTTCCCCCATGCGGGCCCGCTCCACCGCCTCCTTCACCACGTAGTAGGAGGCCAGGACGTCCATCCCATCCACCAGGTACCCGGGGATGCCAAAGGCGTGGGCCTTCTCGGCCAGGGTGGGGCTTGCGGTCTGGTGGCGGTAGTCCACGCTGATGGCGTAGAAGTTGTTCTCGGCGATGAAGACGGCGGGGGCCCCTTGCACGGCGGCGAAGTTGATCCCCGCGTACCAGTCCCCCTCGCTGGTGGCCCCGTCCCCAAAGGTGCAGACCGCCACCTGCCCCGTGCGCAGGAGCTTCATGCTGATGGCCGCCCCCGCGGCGGGGGGCACGTGGGAGGCGATGGGGCTGGCCACGGTGAAGTAGTTGAGGGCTTTGGAGCCCGGGTGTTCCGGCATCTGGCGGCCCTTGTTGGGGTCGGCCTGGGTGGCCAGCATCTGGCCGAAGAGCTCCCTGGGGGGGATGCCCAGGGCCAGGGCCAGGCCGTGGTCGCGGTAGTAGGGGAAGACCCAGTCAAAGCCCCGGCGGATGGCGTGGGCGATGGCCACCTGGGCGG
This sequence comes from Thermus amyloliquefaciens, assembly GCF_000744885.1. Classification (NCBI taxonomy): domain Bacteria; kingdom Thermotogati; phylum Deinococcota; class Deinococci; order Thermales; family Thermaceae; genus Thermus; species Thermus amyloliquefaciens. The sequence continues at coordinate 207,277 of NZ_JQMV01000003.1, forward strand.
CCTCGTGGCCGGCCGAAGGGGCGATGAAGCTGGTTTTGCCGGTGCGGATGAGGATGGTGTAGCGCTCGTCCAGCATCCGGGCCGCCAGCATGTCCCGGTATAGGCGGCGTAGCCTCGCCTCGTCCAGATCCAAGGGGAAATCCCCCAGCCACTCCCCTCGCTCCCCGATGAGCCTTATGGGCTCGGGGGTGAAGGGCTGAAACCGGTGGGTGTCCTTTACCATAAACCCTCCTTCGCCAGCGCTTTTGGCGCCCTTAGAGCCTGCCCTGGGTAAGGACCTAAGGCTCCTCTATCGGGGTGGGTGAGGCCCCACTTTCCCTTCGCCCTGAGTATACCCCGGCCTTAGGATGGAGGCGTGCGCCTTAGGGTGGTGGCGGTGGGCAAACCCAGGCTGGCCTATGCCCGGCTGGGGGTGGAGGAGTACGCGAGGCGTATACAAAAGTACGCCCCCCTCGAGGTCCAGTTCGTCAAGGAGGCTCGGGAGCTTCTCCCAAAGGCGGAGGGGCACCGCGCGGTGGTCCTGGACGAAAGGGGGAGGCTTTTCACCACGGAGGGGCTTCTGGAGGCCCTGAGGCGCTGGGAGGGGGAGCGGGTGGCCTTTTTGGTGGGGGGTGCCGAGGGCTACCCGGAAGGGGTGCGGGAGCGGGCCGACCTCCTCCTTGCCCTCTCCCCCCTTACCCTGCAGCACGAGCTGGCCCTTTTGGTCCTCATGGAACAGCTTTACCGGATCCTGACCTTAAGGGCCGGGCATCCTTACCATCGGCCATGACCTACGAGGCCTTTGTGGCGCTGGTGGAGAGGCTTTGGGCGGAGGTTCCCGAGGCCTTCAAACGGGAGCTTCAGGGGGTGCACGTCCTGCCCCAGGCCAAGCCCGAGCCCGGGCTGGAGGGGGTCTGGCGGCTTGGGGAGTACCTGGACCCGGGGCCCCCCTCGGCCTTCCGCGGTTTTGAAGGGCTTGGGCGGCATATTGTCCTCTACCACGGCTCCTTCCAAAAGGTGGCGGGGCCGGGGTTTGACTGGGAGGGGGAGGTTTGGGAAACCCTCCTCCACGAGCTAAGGCACCACCTGGAGTCCCTTGCGGGCCGGGACGAGCTGGTCCAGGAGGACCTTAGGCGCCTGGCCGAGTTTCGCCGGGGCGGGGGGCCTGGGGGAGGAGGCCGTTAGCCCCCTCCCGCAAGGGGCGCCGCTCGGCAAACCCTCCCGCCAGGGGATGGTAATGGGCCACCTCGGGCTCGCCTTCCTGCCAGCAGAGGAAGACCACCTCACCCCCGACCCGGGCGGGGAAGTCCACCAGGCCCCGGTCCAGGTCCTTGAGGAAGACGCCCAAGGAGGCCAGGTAGCGGGCGTCGGCCTCCAGGGAGCCCAGGAGGAAACGGGCCTCCTCCTCCAGGGCCCTTTTCTCCAGCCCGCGGGCCTCGGGAAGCCGGGCCTGCACCTCGGAAAGCTCCTTCCGGGCCTGCCGCATCTGGGAGAGGACCCGCCGGATCTCGGGCAAGAGGGCGTCGGCCTCTTCCTTGGTAAAGATGCGGGCAAACATACCTGAGCTTATCCTAGCACAAACGCTTTGGAAAATCTAAGCCTGGCTTACTCAAGGTTCGGCCTCCCCGGCCGGGAAGGGGCCCACGAGGGCCACCTCCCCCGCGCCTATCCTGATTCCCCCCACCAGGAGGCTTCCGTCGGATAGAAGCGCCTCCGCCACCCCCTCCACCACCCCCCGGGGGGTTTGGACCCGCACCCTGTGGCCCAGGGTGTAGGAGGCCTCCCGGTAGAGGGAGAGGAGGGTTTCCGGGCTTTCCAGAAGGGGCAACAGGTTCTCCAGGTGGAGGAGAAAGCCCAAGAGCACCTCCTTTCGGGAAAGGGGGGCGAACTCCCTTAAGGCGGCGGCCCCCTCGGGGGCCCAGTCCACGTTCACCCCCACCCCCAGGAGGACGTAGGCCACCTCCTCCCCCTCGGTCTTGGCCTCGAGGAGCACCCCGGCCAGCTTCCTGCGGTCGGGGGAGAGGAGGTCGTTGGGCCACTTCAGCCCCCCTACCCCCACCGCCCGCCAAAGGGCCAGGCCGGCGAGGAGGGGAAGGAGGCCCAAGGAGGCCAGGGGAAGGGTGGGGCGGAGGAGGAGGGAGAAGGTGAGGCTTTCCCCCGGGCGGCTTTCCCAGCGCCTCCCCCGCCTTCCCCGGCCCCTTTCCTGGACCTCCGCCAGGACCAGGGCCCCCTCCTCCGCCCCCGCCTCCGCCCAGGCCCGGAGCGCATCCTGGGTGCTCCCCACCCGCCCCAGGTACCGGTAGGGCCGGCCAAGCCGCCCCAGGGGGTGAAAGAGGTGGGGCAAAGGGGTTCCCGGCCGGATGCGGTAGCCCTTCCGGCCCATTTCCACGGGGAAGCCCTCGGCGAGAAGCCTTCTCGCTTCCTTGGAAACCGCTTGGCGGCTCACCCCGAGCCTTTGGGCCAAGGCTTCGCCGCTTTGGTACGCCTCGGTGAGGAGGTCCAGAAGCCGGGCCATGGGGCGGGGATCAGGCCAGTTCCACCTGGGAGAGGTCCCCCAGGATCAGGCGGTGGGCCCGGGGGAGGCCGTTCCGGCTTTTCACCCCGGCCCCCACCCCCAGGATGCTTTCCTGCAGGCGCAGGGTCACGTTCTCCAAGACGGCGTGGTCCTCGAGGATGGAGTACTCCACCTCCGAGCCCACCACCTTGGCCCCCGGTCCCAAGGAGGTGAAGGGCCCGATGTAGGCCCCCTCCACCACCGCACCCTCCCCGATGAAGGCGGGGCCGATCACCGTGCTTTTCCGGACCCTGGCCCCCTTCGCCACCACCACCCGGCCGGTGAGCTGGCTTTCCGCCACCTCCCCCTCCACCCGGGGTAAGAGTTCTTCCAGAAGGAGGCGGTTGGCGTCCAGGAGGTCCTGGGGGCGGCCGGTATCCTTCCACCAACCCTCCACCTCCACCCCCACCACCCTCTTCCCCCGGTCGATGAGGCCCTGGATGGCGTCGGTGATCTCGTACTCCCCTCGGGCGGAGGGCTGGAGCCCCTCTATGACCTCCAGGACCTCCGGGGTGAAGACGTAAACCCCCGCCACCGCCAGGTCCGAGGGGGGCTCCTTGGGCTTTTCCAGAAGGCGCACGATCCTTTCCCCCTCCAGCACCGCCACCCCGAACTGGCTGGGGTTTTCCACCCGCACCAGGGCGATCACCGCGCTCACCCCTGGGGTGAAGGCCTGGAGGAAGCGGGTGATCCCCTTCTGGAAGAGGTTATCCCCCAGGTAGAGGACGAAGGGGCTTTGGCCCAGGAAGTCCCGGGCCACGGCCACCGCATGGGCCAGCCCCTGGGGCTCCTCTTGCAGGATGTACCGCACCGGGTAGCCCGAAAGGGCTTCCCGGATGTCCTTCTCCGTTTCCGGGGAGACCACCACCCCGATCTCCCTTATGCCCGCCTGCAGGAGGTTCTCCAGGCCGTAGTGCAGGATGGGCCTTCCCGCCACCCGGATCACCGGCTTGGGCCTCGTGTGGGTGAGGGGACGGAGCCGGGTGCCCCGTCCGGCAGCCAGAATGAGTCCTTTCACGCAAGGGAGTATACCCGTAAAATGAGGGAAAGGATGCTCAGGGCCTCCGTGCGCATGGCTTACGCTTACGACCGCCTCCGGGCCTATCCGCCGGAGGTGGCGGGCCGCATCGCCACCGCCATAGGGAACGCCCTTGGGGTGCGGGGGGAGGAGGCGGTGCTCCTGGAGCTTGGGGTGGGGACCGGGCGCATCGCCTTGCCCCTCATCGCCCGGGGCTACCGCTACCTGGCCCTGGACAAGGACCCGGCCATGCTGGAGGTCTTCCGCCAGAAGGTGGCCGGGGTCATGCGCAAGGTGCGCCTCCTGGAGGCCGATGCCCGGGCCATTCCCCTGCCCGATGAGAGCGTGCACGGGGTCATCGTGGTCCACCTCTGGCACCTCCTCCCCGACTGGCCCAAGGCCCTGGCCGAGGCCCTAAGGGTGCTGAAGCCGGGGGGGGTGCTCCTGGAGGGCTGGGACGAGATGGCGGCCGAGGAGGAGCTCAGGATCCAGGAGAGGTGGCGGGCCTTGGTGGAGGCGGAGGGGGTGCGGGTGGTGCGGGGCCTGCACAAAAGGCGGCTGGAAGAGGTGGAGGAGGCCTTGAAACGGCTTGGCCTCAGGCCCAAGGCGAAACAGGTGGTCCAGTGGCGGGAGGAGCGCACCCTGCGCCAGGCCCTCGAGGCCCTGGAGGAAAGGCTTTACTCCTTCACCCAGGCGGTTCCCGAGGAGGTGCACGAGCGCGTCATGCCCGGGCTCTGGGCCTGGGCGGAAAGGGAGTTCGGCCACCTGGACCGCCCCTTTACCCTGGAAAGGAGCTTCACCCTGCGCACCACCCGCATGGCCTAGCGCCCCCCAAAGCCCTTTCCCAAACCCCATCTGGGGGCGCCTGGGGCCGCTGGGGCGGGAAGGGGCCTATGCTGAGGGGATGAAGACCATCCGGATCCCCACGCCCAAGGAGGGTTTGGTGAACATCACCCGCCAGGTGGAAGAGGTCTTGGCTGGGCATACCGGCTTGGTCTACCTCTTCGTTCCCCACACCACCTGCGGCCTTACCGTGCAGGAGGGGGCGGACCCCGACGTGGCCCACGACCTCCTGGTCCGCCTCGAGGAGCTGGCCCCCAGGGTGCACCCCAAGGACCGGCATGCGGAGGGGAACTCCCACGCCCACCTGAAAAGCCTCCTCACGGGGGTCCACCTCCTCCTTCCCGCCGAAGGGGGGAGGCTTCGGCTTGGCCGTTGGCAACAGGTTTTCCTGGCGGAGTTTGACGGGCCCAGGGTGCGGGAGGTGTGGGTAAAGCCCCTCTAGCCCCCTTACACCCACCGCACCTCCTGCACGCTTTTCACCCCCTTGAGGGCCTGGACCAGGAACTCCCGCTCCCCGTCCTGCACGATGAGGCGGAGGCGGATGCGGGCCATGGGGCCCAGGATGCGGGTCTCCGAGCCCAGGGCGCTTTTGCCCGCCTCGGCCACCACCTGCATCACGTCCCGCAGGAGGCCGGCGCGGTCCTGGGCCAGGACCTCGAGGGTGGCCACCTTGCCCCCCACCCCCTCCCAGTGGGCCCCGATGATCCGCTCGGCCTCCGGTCCCTGGAGGATGCGGCGCAGGTTGGGGCAGTCCGCCCGGTGGACCGTGACCCCCCTTCCCCGGGTGACGAAGCCCAGGATGCTGTCCCCCTTCATGGGCTCGCAACAGGAGGCCAGGCGGATGGGGGCCTGCAGGTCCTGCTCCAGGCGGATCCCCCACTCGTTCTTGGGGGGCGCCTTGGGCTTTTCCGGCTTGAGGAGGACCTTGGGGTAGAGCTTCTCCGCCACCTGCTTGGGGGTGAGGCGGTTCAGGGCCAAGGCCAGGTAGAGCTCCTCCGGGGAAGGGGTGAGGCCCAGCTTTCTGGCGGCCTCCTCCAGCTGGCTGTCGCTGGGCTTGGGGAGGCCCCGGCGCTTCAGGTAACGCTCCAGGAGGGCCTGGCCCCTCTCCAGGGTCTCCTGCCGCTCCTGGGCGCGGAAGTACTGGCGGATCTTGCTCTTGGCGCTGCGGGTCTTGGCGAACTCCAGCCAGTCCTTGGAGGGATGGGCGCTTTTGCTGGTGAGGATCTCCACGATCTCCCCGTTTTGCAACTCGTAGGAGAGGGGAACGATCCGCCCGTTCACCTTGGCCCCCACCATGTGGTGCCCCACCTCGGTGTGGATGTGGTAGGCGAAGTCCACGGGGGTGGCCCCCTTGGGCAGGTTGATGATCCGCCCCTTGGGGGTGAAGACGAAGACCCTGCCCCCCAGAAGGTCCCGGGTCACCGCCTCCACGAACTCCCGGGAGCTAGAAAACTCCTGCTGCCACTCCTGGATGCTTTTCAGCCAGGAAACCCGCCTTTTTAGCTCCTCGGGGTCGGTGAGGCCCTCCTTGTAAAGCCAGTGGGCGGCGATCCCGTACTCGGCCACGCGGTGCATCTCCCGGGTGCGGATCTGCACCTCCAAGGGGAGCCCCTCCAGGGCGATGACCGTGGTGTGGAGGCTTTGGTAGCCGTTCGGCTTGGGCACGGCGATGTAGTCCTTGACCCGTCCGGGGATGGGTTGCCAAAGGGCGTGGACCAGGCCCAGGACGTGGTAGCAAACCTGCTTTTCCCTCAAGGCCCTGCCCTCCTCCGTGGGGGCGGGCTTGGGGTCCAGGATGACCCGGACCGCAAGCAGGTCGTAGATCTGCTCCAGGGCCTTGCCCTCCCGCTCCATCTTCTTCCAGATGGAGTAGAGGTGTTTGGGGCGGCCCGTCACCTCAAAGCCCTGAAGCTGGGCCTGGAGGAGCTCATCTTTCCGCAAGGTTTCCTCCAGGGCAGCCATGGCCCTTTGCACGATGCGCTCCCGGGCCTCCTGGGTCTCCTGGATGCGGGAGAGAAGGGCGTGGTAGGCCTCGGGGTGGAGGTAGCGGAAGGAGAGGTCCTCCAGCTCCCACTTCAGCTGCCCCATCCCCAGGCGGTGGGCCAGGGGGGCGTAGATCTCCAAGGTTTCCTGGGCGATGCGCCTTTGCTTCTCGGGGGGCATGTGCTCCAGGGTGCGCAGGTTGTGCAGGCGGTCCGCCAGCTTCACGATGATGATGCGCACGTCCTCCGCCATGGCGATGAACATCTGGCGGAGGTCCTCGGCCCTCTTCTCCTCCCCCTCGAGGTTGGCCAGCTTGTAGAGCTTGCTGACCTTGGTCTCCCCCTCCACCAGCCTGCGCACCCCTGGGCCAAAGCGCCTTTCCAGCTCCTCGGGGGCCACCCCGCAGTCCTCCAGGGTGTCGTGGAGGAGACCCGCCATCACGGTATCCGCGTCCATGCGCAAGGAGGCCAGGATCTCCGCCACCGCCACCGGGTGGGTGATGTAGGGCTCCCCGCTTCTTCGGAGCTGGCCCCGGTGGGCCTCCTCCGCGAAGCGGTAGGCCTCCCGCACCCTTTCCCGTTCCCCCAACGGCAGGTAGTCTAGAAGAGGTGCAAGTTTATCCCAAAGGGCCGAGACAGGTACCACCATTCTTCAGTGTAGCACCCCCAAGGCCCGGTGCAGGGGGGTGCCGCAGGGGGCAGGCTTCGCCCGTGACCAAGGGGCGGGGGATAAGGGGCTTGAAGGCCTTTTGGGGCCCCTCTTGGGGCGCCAAGATGGGGTCTTAGGAGGCGAGTTCCAGGAGGAAGGCGGAAAGGCTGGTTTTTTCCAGCAAGGCCACCAGGGTGCGGCCTTGGCGCGGGGCTAGGACCAAGGCCTTCTCCCCCAGGAGGATGGCCGCAGGCCCCCGGGTCTGGCGGAGGCTTTTATCCAGCTGGTCCAGGGCCTGGACCAGGGCCTCCAGGGGCTCCCTGGGCAGGGGCAAGGCCTCCCCCAGGTAGCCCAGCACCTCCACCCCGGGAAGGCGCAAGGGGGCAAGGTCCGCCTCCAAGGAGGCCACCTGGGGGCCGGAGGGCACGGCCTGGGCCCTTTCCTGGTCAAAGACCTTCAAGAGGGCCTCCAGGTCCTCGCCCTTGATCTCCCGGAGCACGGCCTTGGCGGCCTCCTGTTCCCTTTCCAGCTCCCGCAGGAGGGCCTCCGCCTGGCCCAGGGTCTTCTCCACCTGGAGGAGGCCCTGGGGCCCAAGACGGGGAAGCTTTTCCTGGGCGCTTTTCAGCACCGGCAGCAGGGACCTTAGGCGGCGGTTCGTTTCGCTCTGGAACCCCTCGAGGCGGGCGTGGGTCTGGAAAAAGGCGGTGAGGCGGGTGGTGAGCTCCTCCCGCTTGGCCTCCATCCGCCGCTTCAGGGCCTCCAGGGCCCGGGCGATGGGGGTGGGATCGGGGAGGGGCTTGCCCTTTTCCTCGGCGATGGCCCGCAAGACCCCTTCCCCTCCGAAGCCGCGGAACCGCTCCGCCAGGGCCTGGAGGCGGCCCAGCTCCAAAAGGGCCTCCTGCCGAGCCTTGGCCCTGGCCTCCTCCAGGCTGGTTTGCAGGGCTCCAAGATCGGGGAGGCTTCCTTGGGCCAAAAGGGCCTCCGCCTCGGCCACCTTTTCCTTCAGGCCCAGGGCCAGGGCCTCGGGCTTTAGGGCCTCCAGGGCCCTGGCCGCCTCGCCGAGCTTGGCCCTTAGGGCGGCCTCCTCCCCTTGGGCCCTAAGGAGCTCGGCGTACCGGGCCCGCACCTCGGGAAGCCTTTGGGGAAGGGCTTCCAGGGGGAGGGCCTGCAGTTCTTCCAAAAGCGGGCGGAAGGCCTCCCCCTTGGCCCTCAGCTCCTCCACCAGGGCCTCCTTCTCCTGGAGGAGGCGCTTTGCCTCCTCCGCCCTGCGCCGGGCCTCCGCCTCGAGGCCCCTGAGCTCCTCCTCCAGGGGCAAAAGGTCAGGGTAGCCCCCCTCCTCCAGGGTTTCCTCCGCCAGCCCTAGGGCCCGTTGCAGGGGGAGCTTGGCCTCCTCGGGCAGGGGGAGGAGGCGCAAGGCCTCCTGGAGCTGGATCAGGCGGGCCCGCTTTTCCGCCCGCAGGTTTTTCTCGGCCTCCTGGAAGGCCTCCTCCAGGGCCTTGAGCTTCTCCCCCACGGGGGTGCCCGCATCCAAGAGGGCCTGGACCTCCGCCAGGAGGGGGCTTACCGTGGCCCTTTCCACCAGGGGGGCATAGCGGCTTAAGAGCTCCTCCAGCCTGCGCCTCTCCTCCTCCACCTCCAGGGCCAGGATCCGCTGGCTGGCCTCCTGGGACAGGGCCTCGAGGTCCACCACCAGCTCCCCTTCCAGCTCGGAGGCTTCCTCCACGGTGAGGAAGACGTCGGTGGGGGGGGAGGAAGGGGTTTCCGCCCGGGGTGGGGTTTCCTGGGTTTCAAAGACGATCTCCGGCAGGGTGTGGGCCTTGACGGCGCTGGACTCCAGGAACTTTCGGAGTTCCAGGGCCAGGTTCCTGGCCCGCTCCACCTCCGCCGGGGCAAAAACCCCCTCTTTATGGGCCCGTTGGATGGTCTCCACCAGGGTTTCCAGCCGCCGCACCTTGGGCCCTCCCAGGTGGCGCACCCTTTCCAGGGCCTCCTCCAGGTGGGCCAGGTCCTTGGCCTGGCGCAGGAGGGCCTCCTCCAGCCTCTCCTCCAGGGCCTCCAAAAGCTCCTCCCCCTCCGCCAGGAGGCCGGGATCCGGGGCTTGCCGCAGGCGGTTGACCAGGGCCCGCAGGCGTCCCACCTCCGGCCAGTCCACATAGAGCCCGAAGCGCTTCAAGCCCTCTTCCAGCTTGGCCAGCCTGGCCCCTTGGCCCTCGAGCTGGGCCAGCACCCCCTCCACCAGCCGCCGGGCCTCCTCCGGGCGCATGCGGGCCTGGAGCTCGCGGTACACCAGGCCCTTCAGGAGATGGGCCCCATCCGCCGGGGTGAGCTCGGAAGGCCGCTTGCCCAGCCGCTTTAGCCCCTCCTGCAACACCGCCTCGGCCCGGGTGCCCAGGTGGGGCCCTATGGCCTCCAGGATGGTTCCGTACACGTCCGGCATCCTTACGCTCCCCCTTCCAGCTTAAGGGGTTCGCCGAAGTAGAGCTTCTGGTGGGGGTAGGGGATCTCGATCCCCTCCCGGTCCAGGCGGTTTTTTATGCGGCGGCGGAACTCCCGGGCCACCGCCCACTGCTGGGCGGGCTTGGTGTTGAAGAGGACCCGGATCAGCACGGCGCTTTGCCCCAGGTCCTGCACCCCCAGGACCTCCGGGGCCTCCGTGAACCGCTCCCGCCACTCCGGGTCCCTGTAGAAGCGCTCCACCTCGTCGCGGAAGACGGCCAGCACCCGGTCCAGATCCTCCTTGTAGGCCACCCCCACGTCCACCACCGCCCGGCTCCACTCCTGGGTGAGGACCGTCACCTGGCGCACCTCGGAGTTGGGGAGGAAGTGGACCCGGCCTTCCAGGTCCCGGAGGACGGTAAGGCGCAGGTTGAAGCGCTCCACCTGCCCCCCCACCCCGTTGATGAGCACGATATCCCCCACCCCGTACTGGTCCTCCAGGAGGATGAAGAAGCCGTTGATGAAGTCCCGGATCAGGTTCTGGGCGGCGAAGCTCACCGCCAGGCCCACCACCCCGGCCCCCGCCAGGAGGGCGGTGACGTTGAAGCCCAGGTTGGAAAGGAGGAAAAGCCCGCCCAGGGTGAGGATGGCCATCTTCAGCACCGAGTCGGCCACCGCCCTCAGGGTTTTGCGGCGCACCGCCTCCCGGGTGAGCTCCCCTTCGGGCTCGGGGAGGCGGGCAAGGAGGAGGGGGATGAGGCGGTAGCCCAAAAAGGTGAGGCCCACCACCGCCAAAACCGCCAGGCCCCGGCTTCCCAGCCACTGGGTGAGGGCCCTGCCCCAGGTGGCCAGGGGTTCTAGGGGCCAGGCCAGGGCGTGGGCCAGGTAGCTTAGGGCCAGGAGGGCCACCACCCCCCACCAGAGGAGGCCCAGGGCCTGGAAGAAGCGGTCGTCCCGCTCCGTGGGGGTGAGGCGCCCCAGGGCGTTCAGGGCCTTGGCGCCGTAGCGGCCCAGGAGCCAGGCCAGGAGAAGGGCAAGGGCTACGTGTAGGGCCACCATGCCGGGAGTATATCCCCGGGTATATTGGGGGCATGGGAGGTTACATTCCCGAGCCCACCTTCACCCTCGAGGGCTGGCACATCCTCCACGACTTCCGCCGCTTGGACTATCCCGCTTGGTTTGCCGCTTCCCCCGAGGAGCGCCAGGCGGCCTGGGCGGAGCTGAGGGAGGTCCTGAAGGGGTGGGAGGAGGTGGAGGCGGAGGGCAGGGGGTCCTTTGGCGTGTACCAGGTGGTCACCCCCAAGGCCGACCTCCTCTTCTTAAACCTGCGGGAGAGCCTGGACGCCCTTTTGGAGGTGGAGGCCAGGCTCAACAAGAGCCTGTTCGTCCGCTACCTAAGCCCTGCCTACGGGTTTTACTCCGTGGTGGAGCTGGGAAGCCAGACCGGGCCCCTGGACCCCGAGGCGCCTTACATCAAGCCCCGCCTCACCCCCCGGGTGCCCAAGGGGGGGTATGTCTGCTTCTACCCCATGAACAAAAGGCGGCAGGGGCAGGACAACTGGTACCTGCTTCCCGCCCGGGAGCGGGCCGAGCTCATGAAGGCCCACGGGGAGACGGGGAGGAAGTACCAGGGCAAGGTCCTGCAGGTGATCAGCGGGGCCCAGGGCCTGGACGACTGGGAGTGGGGGGTGGACCTCTTCAGCGAGGACCCCATCCAGTTCAAAAAGATCGTCTACGAGATGCGCTTTGACGAGGTCTCCGCCCGCTTTGGCGAGTTCGGGCCCTTCTACGTGGGCAAGTACCTGGGGGAGGAGGCCTTGGGCCGCCTCCTGGGGGTGCTATGAGGCTTTGGGCCTTCAGCCTCTTCCGGGTTCTGCCGGAGTTCCGCCGCCTCGAGGCCGAGGGGCAGGAGCACCTGAAGGAGGAGTTCGCCCTCCTCCTAAGCCGCTGGCAGGCCAGGGAGGGTTTTTTGGCGGTCCACAGCCTGGTGGGGTTTTCCGCGGAGGCCGACTTCCTCCTGTGGCAGGGGGTGGAGGACCCTAGGGCCCTCCAGGCCTTCCGCCGGGAGCTCCACCGCACCCGGCTCATGGGCTACCTGGAGCCCGTGGCCCTTTACCTGGACCGGGGGGAGGGGGAGCCGGGGGAGGGGTTTTTGGCCCTCCTCCCCTACGGCCTGGAGGGGGCCTTGCCCGGGGGCGTGCGGGCCTTCCGGGGGGAGAACCTCCTGGCCTTGGAAGGCCCGTGGGAGGTCCTCTTTCCCCTCACCCTGCGGGAAGGGGGCCACCTGGCGGTGCGCCGCACCCCCAGGGAGCTTTTGGACGAGCTCTGATCCTGCCCCCGTGGGGGAGCTTCCCTAGAGGCTTGCCCAGAGGGCAACCCCCCCGAAAAGGAGAAGGCCCAGGGCCAGGGTGAGGAGGGCCGCCCGCCGGGTCTTGCGCAGGAGAAGGCCCAGGAGGAGCCCGGTGAGGCTCACCAGGGCCAGGAAGAGGGCGGAGGCGTCCAGGACCCACCTCCAGGCCCCGGGGGTGTCCCGGCCCTTGTGCAGGTCGTTCAAGGCGGCCACCAGGCCCGCCTCCGTGAGGGTCAGGGTGTAGGCCCCGGTCTTGGGCTCCACTTGGGCATCGGCCCCGTAGCCGGGGGCGCGGAAGGAAAGCCATACCGTTCCTCCGCTTTCCCCGTGTTCCGCCACCCGGCCCCGCAGGCCCAGGGCCCGGAGGTCCTCCGCCAGGCGGAGCCAGTCCACCGCCTCCCCCTGCAGGTAGGGGGCCCCGGGAAGGGTGCCCGATGCCTTTCGCACCTCTCCCGCCCCAAACCACTCCGGGTGGTTCAGGGTGAGGCCGGTGAGGGCGAAGAAGAGGAGGGAGAGGAGGGCCAGCATGGAGAGGTAGAGGTGGAGGGTCCGGGCCCAGGCGTAGAGCCGGGCCCGCAGGAGGCCCACCCCACCCCTAGGCCTTCCGGCCGTAATCAAGGACCACCTCCTTGAGCTCCCCCTGGAGGGGGTAGGCCCTTTGGAAGGGCTTGTCCCCGATCTCCACCCTTTCGCGGAAGAGCTCGTAGGGGCCGTGCTCCCGGGCGTACTCCACGCACACGTGGTAGGCCCCCTGGACCACCGGCTTTCCCCTTTCGTCCCGCCCGTCCCAGGCCACGGCGTACCGGCCCGGGGGACGGGTGGGGCCGGAGAGGGTGCGCATCCTCTCCAGGTCGGAAAGGCCAAAGTACCGCCTGAGTGAGTTCCACCAGCGCTCCCCCTTTCCCGGCATGAGGAAAAGCCCCAAGGTGCGGACGAGGTTGCCCCTTTCGTCCTCCACGTAGACGGCCACATAGGGGGCCCGGTAGCGGAACCCTCCGCCCTCGTAGGCGAAGCTCACCCGGAGCTCCATCCCCTGGGGCCAGGGCTTCCCTTGCCCCCGGGCCAGGCCCAAGGCTAAGGCCCCGCCCATTACCCGTCTAAAGAAGCTTCGCCGGCTGTAGTAGCGTTTGAGCATCCCTTCCTCCTTCTGGGCCGGACACGGGGCCTTCCGGGGTGAAGAGGACCCCCCTGGCCCCGAAGGCCGCCAGCAGGGGAAACCCTTCCCTTCCCAGAACGAAAAGCGCCTTGGCCAGGCCGTCCGCCAGGGCGGCGGAGGGGCCTAGGACCGTGGCCTGGAGGCCGGGGGCGGGCCGCTTGGTGCGGGGGTCTAGGAGGTGGGGGCCCTTATGCCGCAGGCCGCTGGTGGCCACCCCGCCTTCCCCCAGGGGGAGGACCAGGGCGGGCGGGGCGTTGTCCGGGCCCAGGGGGTTTTCCACCGCCACCTCTGCCCGCCCCGGCCCCTTGCGGGCCAGGTCGCCGCCCAGGTTCACCAGGGCCGCCCTGGCCCCCGCCCTAAGGGCGGCCTCCGCCGCCCGGTCGGCGATGTAGCCCTTGGCCAGGCCGTCCAGGTCCAAGGGGGCCAGGACCTCCACCTCCTCTCCCCGGAAGCGCAGGGCCTCCCCCCCGTGCCGGGGGGCGGGGTGGAAGGCCCCCCCCGTGGCCTCCTGGAGCCTTGCGGCCAGGGCCAGCACCTCCCGCATCTCGGGGCTTGGCCGGCCGCCCCCTTGGCGCACCAGGCGGGTGAGCTCGCTCTCCCGGTGGCGGCTGAAGACCGCCTCCAGGCGCTCCACCTCCGCCAGGACTGCCCGGAAGGCCCTGCCCGCCCGCCAGGGTGCGGCCAGGATCTGGACCTCCAGGAAGCTTCCCAAGACCCCTTCCCACCTGGCCCCGTACCGGCCCATGCCCTAGAGGGTAGGGGCCGGCGGTTAGGCGGGGGTTAGGGCTTGGGCATAACCCTGGTCTAACCCGCAGGCGGCATACTAAAGCCGTGCAGGTGCTCCTGTTGGAGGACGAGCCCCGCCTGGGCCGGGCGGTGGAGGGGGCGCTTTTGGCCCAGGGGTACGGGGTGCGCTGGGCCCAGGGTCTGGAGGAGGCCCGGGGGATTTTCTTGGAGTTGGAGCCGGACCTCATGGTCTTGGATGTGCGCCTGCCTGAGGACCCCGACGGGGGCTTCCGCTTTGCGGAGGAGGTCCGGGGGGCGGGCTACCGGGGGCCCATCCTCTTCCTCACGGCCCGGGACGCCCTGGAGGATAGGGTCCTGGGCCTGGACCTGGGCGGGGACGATTACCTGGTGAAGCCCTTCCACCTGGAGGAGCTTTTGGCCCGGGTGCGGGCCCTTTTGCGCCGGGGGGCGGAGCTCAAGGCCAGCCGGGTGCGCCTGGGGCCTTTGGAGGTGGACCTGGCGGGGCGGGCGGTCTTCCAGGAGGGGCGGCGGGTGGACCTCTCCTTGAAGGAGTTTGCCCTCCTGGAGGCTTTTGTCCTCCACCCGGGCCGGGTCTTTGCCCCGGAGGAGCTGGCGGAGAAGGTCTTTGGGGACGGGGAAAAGGTGGGGGCGGTGAAGGTCTACGTGCACTACCTGCGGCAGAAGCTCCACCCCGGGGTGGTGCGCACCGTGCCCGGGGGGTACCGTTTTGGCCATGAGCCTTAGGGCCCGCCTGGCCCTTTTCCTGGCCCTTTCCATAGGGCTTGCCCTCCTCTTCCAGGGGGGCTTGAGCTACCTGGCCTTCCGGCGCCTCCTCGAGGCGGACCTGGACCGCTCCCTCCGCTTCTACGTGGAGGCCCTCGCCGAGGGCAGGAGGCCCCCAAGGGGGGAGTTCGCCTTCCGGCTCGTGCAGGGCGAGGCGGTGCACAAAAGCGAGAACTTCCCCGACCTTCCCAGGCTTTCCCCAGGGGCTTACTGGCGGGGAGGGTGGCGGGTTTTGGTCCTCGAGGTGCCGGGGGGTACCCTCAGCGTGGCCCGGTACGACCCGGGGGCGGCGGGGGCCTTGGCGCGCTTCCGCTTGGCCCTTTTGGCAAGCGGGGCCCTCCTTACCCTCTTGGCGGTGCTCTTGGCCTCGAGGCTGGCCGGGGCCGCCTTGGCCCCCCTTTCCCGCCTCACGGAGGTGGCCCGGCGGGTGGCGGACTCCGGGGACCTCTCCCACCGGGTGGACCCGGGAGGGGGCGGGGAGCTCCAGGCCCTGGCGGAGAGCTTCAACCACATGTTGGAGCGGCTTGAGGCCTTTTTGGAGAGGGAGCGCCGCTTTACCCGGGATGCCGCCCACGAGCTAAGAACCCCAGTGGCCGCCGCCTTGGCCCAAGTGGAAGGCGCAGAAGCGGGCTACCTACCCAAGGAGGAGGCCCTCCAGGCGGCCAAGGAGGAGCTTCTGCGCATGAAGCGCCTGGTGGAGGCCCTTTTGGTCCTGGCCCGGGAGGGGCGGGTGGAGAGGATTCCCCTGGACCTGGCCCAGCTGGCCCGCCAGGAGGCCGAGGCCTTCGGGGTGCCCTACCGGGGCCCGGAAAGCCTTCCCTTTCTGGGGGATCCCCTCCTCCTGGCCCAGGCCCTGGGGAACCTGTTGCGGAATGCCTTTGTGCACGGGGAGGGGAAGGGGGTGGAGGTGGGGCTAGGGGTGGAAGGGGAGGAGGCGGTTTTGGAGGTGCAGGACCAGGGGCCGGGGATGCCCGAGGAGGCCTTGAAGGAGGCGGGAAGGCCCTTTTTCCGGGCCTCGAGGAAGCCCGGGGAGGGGCTTGGCCTCTCCGTGGCCAAGAAGGTGGCCGAGGCCCACGGGGGGCGGCTGGAGCTTCAGCCCAACCGCCCTTCCGGCCTCCTCGCCCGCCTCCGGCTTCCCCTCCCTAGCGAAGCCGCTTCAGGGCCTCCTTGATCAGCTCCTGGGCCTTGGCCTTGGGGTTCTTGGCCAGGAGGTCTAGGACCACCGCCCGGGCCTGGCCTTCCCGGAAGCCCAGGGCGGCCAGGGCCAAGACCGCCTCCTCCGCCGCCTCCCCCGCCGCCGCTTCCCCCACCAGCTGGGCGGGCACCTTCCCCTTGAGTTCCAAGGCGATGCGCTCGGCCAGCTTCCGTCCCACCCCGCTCGCCGAGGTGAGGAGCCTCAGGTCCCCCTCCGCCAGGGCCCGGGCCAGGAGCTTAGGCCCCAGGGCGGAGAGGAGGGCGAGGGCCACCTTGGGCCCCACCCCGCTCACGGAGAGGAGGAGCTCAAAGAGGGCCAGGCTTTCCTCGTCGGGGAAGCCGTAGAGGAAAAGCCCGTCCTCCCGGAGTTGGAGGTGGGTGTAGGCCTCGGCCTCCTGCCCCTCCTGGAGGGTTTGCAGGAAGGTCAGGGGGGCTTGCAGGAGGAAGCCCACCCCTCCCACCCCGAGGAGGAAGCGGTCCTCCTCCTTGCGCAACACGGTGCCCTTCAGGTAGCGGATCATCGGCCCTGGAAGCGGGGCGGGCGTTTTTCCCTAAAGGCCTTTACCCCCTCCTCATGGTCCTGGGTGCGGCCCGCCTCCCCCTGCAGGATGGCCTCGAGGGCCAAGGCCTCCGTGAGGGAAAGCCGGAAGCTCTCCAGGAGGAGCTTCCGGGTGAGGGCGTAGGCCCGGGTGGGCCCTTGGGCGAGCTCCTTGGCCAGCGCCAGGGCCTCCTCCAAAAGCCTTTCCCCCGGCACCACCCGGTGCACCAGCCCCAGGGCCAGGGCCTCCTCCGCGGAAAGCCTGGGGGAGAGGAGGAGGAGTTCCTGGGCCTTGGCGAGGCCCACCAGGCGGGGCAGGAGGAAGCTCATGCCCGAGTCCGGCACCAGGCCGATGCGCACGAAGGCGGTGGCGAAGGTGGCCTCCTGGGCGGCCAGGCGCAGGTCCCCCCAAAGCGCCAGGCTCATCCCCGCCCCCGCCGCCGCCCCGTTCACCGCCACCACCAGGGGCTTCTCCAGGGCGCTCATGGCCTCCACCACCCGGTTGTAGCGGCGGAGGTGGGCCTCGTAGTCGGGCTTTTTCTCGCCGAACTCCCCCAGGTCCTGCCCGGCGGAGAAGGCCCGGCCCGCCCCCGTGAGGAGGAGGGCCCGGACCCCGGGGTCTTCCTGGGCCTCCTTTAGGGCCCGGTGGAGTTCCTCCAGCAGGGCTCCGGTGATGGCGTTCAGCTTTTCCGGCCGGTTCAGGGTGAGGAGCAGGACCCCCTCGTGCCTTTCCTTCAGGACCATGGCCCCATTGTAAGGGTTTGGGCACCTACACCGCCTTTTGGTGTAGCGTAGATGAAGGGGGTATACCGCCCCCTTGGGAGGCAGGATGGAGCTCACGCTGGAAAGCCAAGGCTACCTGGAGGCCCTCTACCGGGCCTATCTGGAGGATCCCTTCTCCTTGCCGGAAGAGTGGCGCCGCTACTTTTCCGCCCTCACCCTGGAGACTTCCCGACGAGAGCCCCTCGAGGACGGCCGAAGAGCCACCCCCGCTCCCCTGGCGGAGGCGGTGGACCTCGCCTTCCTGCTCAAGGTGGAGCGCTTGCTCCAGGCCTACCGGGAGCTGGGCCACCTGGCGGCCCGGATCGACCCCTTGGGAAGGGAACGGCCCAGGCCCAAGGAGCTTTCCCTGGAGGCCCACGGCCTCACCCCCAAGGACCTGGAGAAGCCCCTGCCCCCCCTCTTCGGGGCCCCCACCCTGGGTGCCCTCCTGGAGGGGTTGGAGCGGACCTACCTGGGCCCCGTGGGCTTTGAGGTGGCCCACGTGGAGCCCGAGGAGCGCGCCTGGCTTCTTTCCCGCATAGAAGCCCCTTGGGAAAGGCCCCCCAAGGAGGTGCGCCGCCGCATGCTGGAGCACCTCATGCAGGCGAGCCTCTTTGAGGCCTTCCTGCAGCGGAAGTACCTGGGGGCCAAGACCTTCAGCCTCGAGGGCCTGGAGAGCCTGGTCCCCCTTCTCCTCTTGGCGGTGGAGGAGGCCGCCCGGCTGGGGGTGAGGGAGGTGGTTTTGGGCATGGCCCACCGCGGGCGGCTCAACGTCCTGGCCAACGTGGTGGGCAAGCCCTTTGAGCGCATCTTCCGCGAGTTTGAGGAGATCTTCCCCGAGGGGTACTCCGGGGACGTGAAGTACCACCTGGGCTTTTCCAACGACCTGGCCACCCCCCACGGCCAGGTGCACGTCTCCCTCAACTTCAACCCCAGCCACCTGGAGTTCGTGAACCCCGTGACCCTGGGGAGGCTTCGCGCCAAGCAGGACCGCTTCGGGGACCGGGAGCGGAAGAGGGGCCTGGCCCTTTTGGTCCACGGGGACTCGGCCTTCATCGGCGAGGGGATCGTGCAGGAGACCCTCAACCTCTCCCGCCTTCCCGGCTACCGGGTGGGGGGAACCCTCCACGTGGTGGCCAACAACCAGCTGGGCTTCACCACCAACCCGGAGGAGTACACCTCCTGCCGCTACCCCACGGACATCGCCAAGATGGTGGGGGCCCCCGTCTTCCACGTGAACGCCGAGGCGTTGGACGAGCTTTGGTTCGTCCTGCGCCTGGCCCTGGCGTACCGCCAGCGCTACGGCAAGGACGTGGTGATTGACCTGGTGGGCTACCGCCGCCGGGGGCACAACGAGACGGACGAGCCCACCTTCACCCAGGCCCCCATGTACGCCCTCATCGCCAAGCGCCCCGAGCCCTGGAAGGTGTATGGGGAGAGGCTTCTTGCCGAGGGGGTGGTGGCGGAGGGGGAGGTGAAGGCCTGGGAGGAGGCCTATTTGGCCAGGCTGGAAAGCGAGTTTGCCCGGGTCAAGGCGGAGCCGGGCCCCGTGGTGCCCCACGGGCTTTCCGGCCTCTGGCAGGGGTATGTGGGGGGGCCCGATGCCTCGGTGCCCGAGGTGGACACCGGGGTGCCCCGGGAGGTGCTAAAGGGGCTTCTCCTTCGCTTGAGCACCGTGCCCGAGGGCTTCGTGGTGCACCCCAAGCTGAAGCGCTTCCTGGAGGCCAGGAGGGAGATGGCCGAGGAAGCCCGCCCCCTGGACTGGGCCGCCGCCGAGGCCTTGGCCTTTGCCTCCTTGGCGGTGGAGGGGCATCGGGTGCGCCTCACGGGCCAAGACGCCCTAAGGGGCACCTTCACCCAGCGCCACGCCGCCCTCTACGACTACCAGACGGGGAGGCCCTACCTCCCCCTGCAGCACCTGGCGGAGGGGCAGGCGGAGGTGGAGATCCACAACTCCCCCCTCTCCGAGGCCGGGGTCCTGGGCTTTGAGTACGGCTACAGCCTGGACTACCCCGAGGGGCTCATCCTCTGGGAGGCCCAGTTCGGGGACTTCGTCAACGTGGCCCAGGTCTACATCGACCAGTTCCTGGCCAGCGCCGAGGCCAAGTGGAACCGGCTTTCCGGCCTGGTCCTCCTCCTGCCCCACGGCCTCGAGGGCCAGGGGCCCGAGCACTCCTCGGCGAGGCTGGAGCGCTTCTTGCAGCTTGGGGCCCAGGACAACCTGCAGGTGGCCTACCCCACCACCCCCGCCCAGTTCTTCCACCTCCTGCGCCGCCAGGTGAAGCGCAAAATCCGCAAGCCCCTCGTGGTCATGACCCCCAAGAGCCTCCTCCGCCACCCGGAGGTGGTCTCCCCCCTGGAGGAGCTCGCCCAGGGGCGCTTCCAGAAGGTGATCCCCGAGCGGGTGAAGGGGGCCCGGAAGGTCCTCCTCACCTCGGGCAAGGTCTACTACGACCTCCTGCAGAAGCGCCGGGAGCTGGGGGCGGAGGATGTGGCCATCCTAAGGCTGGAACTCCTCTACCCCTTCCCCGAGGCGGACCTGAAGGAGGCCCTGAGCCCCTACCCCAAGAAGACCCCCGTGGTCTACGTCCAGGAGGAGCCCGTGAACCAGGGGGCCTGGTGGTACCTCTCCGCCCGCTTCTGCGGGGAGATCTACGGCCACCCCTTCCGCGTGGTGGCCCGGCCCGAGTCCCCAAGCCCCGCGGTGGGTTCCTCCAAGGTGCACAAGGAAGAACAGGGAAAACTGCTTGAGGAAGCCTTTAAGTGAGGAGGTAGACGGTGCAGGAACTGAAAGTGCCCTCCGTGGGCGAGTCCATCGTGGAAGTGGAGATCGGCGCCTGGTTGAAGAAGGAAGGGGAGGGCTTTGCCCAGGACGAACCCCTGGTGGAGCTCATCACCGACAAGGCCACCCTGGAGCTCCCCGCCCCCTTTGCGGGCACCCTGGCCAAGATCCTAAAGCGCACCGGGGAAACCGCCAGGGTGGGGGAGGCCATCGCCCTCTTGGAGGCGGGGGCCCAGGCCGCCGCCCAAGCCCCCCAGGCCCCAGCCGAGGCCGCGCCGCCGGAGCCGCCCCTGGCCATGCCCGCGGCGGAGCGCCTCCTGCGGGAGGCCGGGGTGGCCCCTGAGGAGGTCCAGGGCACGGGCCTGGGCGGGCGCATCCTCAAGGAGGACGTGCTCCGCCACCTGGAGGCCCAGGTGCCCCCTCCTCCCGCCCCCACGCCCCCTACCCCTGCCCCCACGCCTGCCCCGGTGGCCCAGCCCCCGCCGACCGCCCCTGGCGGGTGAGCGAGGCGGTGCCCATGAGCCCCTTGCGCCGCCGCATCGCGGAGAGGCTCCTTTTGGCCCGGCAGACCACCGCCATGCTCACCACCTTTAACGAGGCGGACATGTCCCAGGTGATCGCCCTCAGGAAGGAGCTGGGGGAGGCCTTCCAGAAGAAGCATGGGGTGAAGCTGGGCTTCATGAGCTTCTTCGTGAAGGCGGTGGTCCAGGCCCTGAAGGAGATCCCCGAGCTGAACGCCGAGATCCGGGACAACGTCATCGTTTACCACCGCTACTACGACATCGGGGTGGCCGTGGGGGGTGGGGAGGGCCTCGTGGTCCCGGTCCTGCGGGATGCCGACCGGCTTTCCTTCGCCGAGATCGAGCGCCAGATCGCCGACTTCGCCGAAAGGGCCCGGAGCAAAAAGCTCAAGCCCGAGGAGCTCATGGGGGGTACCTTCACCATCACCAACGGCGGGGTCTACGGCTCCCTGAACTCCACCCCCCTCCTCAACCCGCCCCAGGTGGGCATCCTGGGCATGCACGCCATCCAGGAACGCCCCGTGGCCCGGGACGGCCAGGTGGTGATAAGGCCCATGATGTACCTGGCCCTCTCCTACGACCACCGCATCGTGGACGGGCGGGAGGCGGTCACCTTCCTGAGGCGGGTCAAGGAGCTGGTGGAAAACCCGGTGCGTCTCCTGCTGGAGGTCTAGCGTGTACACCTACGACCTTTTGGTGATCGGGGCAGGGCCTGGGGGATACGTGGCCGCCATCCGCGCCGCCCAGCTGGGGATGCGGGTGGGGGTGGTGGAGAAGGAAAAGGCCCTGGGGGGCACCTGCCTGCGGGTGGGGTGCATCCCCTCCAAGGCGCTTTTGGAGACCACGGAGCGCATCTACGAGGTCCGAAAGGGCCTCATCGGGGCCAAGGTGGAGGGCCTAACCCTGGACCTCCCCGCCCTCATGGCCCACAAGGACAAGGTGGTCGGGGCCAACACCCAGGGGATTGAGTTCCTCTTCAAGAAAAACGGCATCGCCCGCCACCAGGGCACGGCCCGCTTCCTCTCCGAGCGCAAGGTCTTGGTGGAGGAGACGGGGGAGGAGCTTTCCGCCCGCTTTATCCTCATCGCCACGGGAAGCGCCCCCCTCATCCCCCCCTGGGCGGAGGTGGACGGAAAGCGGGTGGTCACCTCCACCGAGGCCCTAAGCTTCCCCGAGGTCCCGGAAAGGCTCATCGTGGTGGGGGGCGGGGTGATCGGGCTGGAGCTTGGGGTGGTCTGGCACCGCCTGGGGGCCGAGGTCATCGTCCTGGAATACCTGGACCGCATCCTCCCCACCATGGACGCCGAGCTCTCCCGGGCGGCGGAAAAGGTCTTCCGGAAGGAGGGCCTGGGGATCCGCACCGGGGTCAGGGTGCTCTCGGTGCGCCCCCAAGGCAAGGGGGCCCGGGTGGAGCTTGAGGGGGGGGAGGTCCTCGAGGCGGACCGGGTGCTCCTTGCGGTGGGCCGCAGGCCCTACACGGAAGGCTTGGGCTTGGAAAACGCTGGGCTTGCCACCGACGAGCGGGGCCGCATCCCCGTGGACGAGCACCTCCGCACCCGGGTGCCCCACATCTACGCCATCGGGGACGTGGTCCGGGGCCCCATGCTGGCCCACAAGGCGAGCGAGGAAGGCATCGCCGCGGTGGAGCACATGGCGAGGGGCTTCGGCCACGTGGACTATTTGGCCATCCCCAGCGTGGTCTACACCCACCCCGAGGTGGCGGGGGTGGGGTACACGGAGGAGGAGCTGAAAGCCCAGGGCATCCCCTACAAGGTGGGCAAGTTCCCCTACTCAGCCTCGGGCCGCGCCCGGGCCATGGGGGAGACCGAGGGGTTCGTCAAGGTTCTGGCCCATGCCAGGACCGACCGCATCCTGGGGGTCCACGGGATCGGGGCCCGGGTGGGGGACGTTTTGGCCGAGGCCGCCCTGGCCCTCTTCTTCAAGGCCAGCGCCGAGGACCTGGGCCGGGCCCCCCACGCCCACCCCTCCCTCTCGGAGATCCTCAAGGAGGCCGCCTTGGCGGCTTGGGAGAAGCCCGTTCACCTTTAGGGCAAGGTACTACCCCGGCCAGGCACGCCTGGCCGGGGCTTGGTTTTTGCCTAGTTGGTCTTCGCCAGCTCCAGGCGGTACTTGTTGAAGGGGCTGTTATCCGAGGCCGCGGGATCCGAGGCGATGGTGTAGCTGGTCACCACCAGGTAGTAGGTGCCGCTTGCGGGCAGGGTAAAGGTGATTTCCGAGTCGGTGATCTGCCCCGGCACCAGGTCGTCGTTTTCCGCCAAGACGTTCCCCGAGGCATCCAGGAGGAAGAGGTAGGAGTCCAAGGTGCCACCAAGGCTGGACTTGGCATAGACCCGTGCCCGGATCTCGTCACCCGCGGTCCCGGTGAAGGCGAAGAAGTCAAAGTCCCTAGGCTGGCCGAAGATGTAGGCCAGCTGGGTGGTGGTTCCATAGGCGATGGGCGTGGCCTGGGATGGGTTGTCGTTGGGCTCGTAGGGGTCGGTGGGGTTGAGGTTGACCTCGGCGGCGTTCAGGCGCACCAGCTTAAAGTCTGGGCTGCCCGCATGGGAACCGGAGGTGGCCACGAGGGTGCCCACGAAGGTGCCCCGCTCCTCAGGGAGCCCGCCGGTAAGGGAGAGGTCAGCCCCGGCCACGTAGATGTCGTACTCTCCAGGGGCGATCTCGTAGAACCAGGCCTCCCCGTTCAGGTCGGTGCGGGCCCAGTAGACGGGGGTGGGGTCGGTGGCGTCCCCGGGCCGCAAGCCTTTCCCGCGCAGGATCACGTCCGCCAGGAGGCCGGGGAAGAGCCCGTTTTCGTTGAAGTACTCCACCTTCACCTGCACCACCGAGCCCTTGGGGGGCAAAGCGGCGCAGCCCCGGCGGAGCAGGTCGGCCAGGTTGCCGGCGTTCAGGTGGCCCCAGCCCTTTTCCCGGGAGAAGGTCCTTTCCCAGGTGGTGCTTTCCAGTGCCCGGCGCACCTGGTAGGGGGTAGCCCCCGGGCAGGCGGCTTTGACCAGAGCGGCAGCGGCGGCGGTGTAGGGCCCAGAGAAGGAGGTGCCGGAGATGAGGCCGTAGCCCCCTCCCAACCAGGTGGGGTTGGCGAGAAGCACATCCAAGCCGGGAGCGGCGCTGGACACGTGGCGGCCGAAGGTGGAGAAGTCGGTTTTGTTACGGTTGCCGTCTGCCGCTACCGAGGCGATGATGCCGGGATACCCAGCAGGAGTGCGCACCTCGTCCTTGGAGGAGTTGCCCGCGCTGGCCACCACCACCACGCCGTTGGCCAGGGCGTAGTCAAAGGCTTCCTTCACCAGGTTCCCGTAGCCAAGGCCCCCCCAGGAGTTGTTGAGCACCTGGGCCCCATTGTTCACCGCCCAAACGATGCCCCGAGCCACGTAGAAGTCGCCCACGTAGTTCGGCTGGAAGATGGCCACGGGGAGGAACTTGGTCTTGGGGGCGAGGCCGGCGATGCCCTGGCCATCGCGGGGGGCGCTCACGGTGGAGGCCACGAAGGTGCCGTGGTAGGTATTGGCAGGGTCGTTGGCGGTGGCGAAGGTCACCCAGGCGGCAGGGTCTGTGAAGACGGTGTCGTTCACGGGGTCGTAAGCCTTGCCCGCCCAGTTGGCGGCCAGGTCAGGGTGCGTCACATCCGCGGGGTCGTCAATGATGGCCACCGTGACCCCTTCCCCTTCAAAGCCCAGGTCCCAGGCCCGCTTGGCGTTTAGGTGGCGGGGGTCCAGGGCGTACTGAGGGAGGGCATCCAGGATTTGATCCGAGGGGTTTGCCAAGGGCAAAAGGCTATCGGCACGGCCTCGAGGGGCCTCCACAGGTTCGTCCTTAGGCGGGGTGACTTGGGCGAAATGGGGTTCGGCGTAGCGCACCCCCCGCGCACCCTTTAGGGCCCGGCTGGCCTTGAGGGCGTCCCCTGGGACTTGTAGCAAGGCCGCCTTGAGTTCGGGGATGCGGGCTAGCTCCTTGGCGCCGAGCTTCCTTACGGCTTCTTGAAGGGCGGCCTCATCCTGGTAGCCCACCACCACCTGCCCCTGGAAGTGGCGGACGCCCTCGGAGGTAACCATCACCCCGGGTTCCTTCGGGGAGCGGGTCTGGGCAGGGGGTTGGGAGCAAGCGCCCAGCAGGGCGGCGAGGCCGAGAGCAAGGGTCAAGTGTAACGCCTTCATCTTCCCTCCTTACTGCCCCGTGGTGAAGTCAAAGACCTGGGTTTCGGGGCGGCTGATGCGGATGAAGGATGTGGAGCTGGGCCAGGTCTGGACGCTGTAGGCCGAGATGCGGTAGCCCTCTTGGGGGTTGTACTTGTAGGCGTAGCTGACATAAAGTTGCCAAGCGTAGGTGCGGAGGGCTTGCAGGGTGGGGAGCTGGGCCAGGCCGTCAAAGTTGTAGGGCAGGGTGACGGTGCCCTGGGTCACGTCCACAGGGATGAGATTGGGCTTGCTGGGATCGTACACGCCTGCAGTGTCGGTGAAGATCACCAAGTCATCCACAACGGGGTGGTACCCGTAGACCACCGCTTCCCCGTCCGGGATGTCGTTGTCCGGGGTACCGAACTCCACCAGGAGGTTGTACCCGGCCAGGGTCTGCCAGGCCACGCTGTCCCCGGTGAGGTTGTCCCAGAGGACCAGGTTGTAGGCCGCTCCGTCCGCGCCGATGCTGAGCTGGGGGTGGCCGAAGGTGAAGTCGGGCGTCAGGGAAACCCCCGTGCTTTCGTCCTCCGGGCTCATGAGGGGGGCGAAGAAGGGAGGCAAGGGCGTGGTGGCGCTGGGGGTGCTTTCCGCCCGGTTGGCCCCCCGGGCCACCACCCGGTAGTAGTAGGTTTGCCCGGGCGTGAGGTCGGGGGAAGCGTCGCGGAAGAAGAAGGGGCGGTTGAAGGGATTGCTGGGGCAGCTGGCGCTCTGGCCTCCTCCCACGGAGCCCACCCTTTCCCAGTTCGCGCCATCCGTGGAGCGTTCGATGTCAAAGGCAAAGGGGGTGGGGTTGGCGCTGGAGTAGCACCAGCGCACCTCCACGTAGAGGTTGCTCCCCGCTGGCGCTGCCTCGGGGTCTAGGGTGAGCTCGCCCATCGTTCCCTTAGCCACCGGCACGGTGAGCTTGGCTGGGGCTTTGGCCTCGTAGAAACCCACGGCACGGGTGAGGGTAATGGCGGTGGCGGCTACGTTCGTGGGGGCACTCACGGCGTTGCCCTGAGCGGGGTTGGTGTTCACGAAGGTGAGGGGGATGAGGTAGTGGCTCCGGTTTTGGTTGAAGTCATAGGCCACCACCTCCAGGTACACCATCTCCCCGCTGGCGCTGCCGAAGCCGGCCACGTTGCTTCCAGAGAGGGTCTGGTTTCCCGTGTCCTCCGTATCCGTGAAAATGCGGCGGCTCCAGGTGGCGCTGTTGGTGATAAAGGCGGAACCCGGGGTGCGGCCTAGGGCCACGTAGATGTAGCGCATGGGCCGGACGTAGTCCTTGGAGGTGTCCACTTGGACCCGGAAGGGGATGGTGTTGGTGAAGGTCTGGCCCGTGAGGGGCTGGGTGCCGTCTTGGGTGATGATCAGGGTGGGAGGCGTGGTGGTGGCGGTGGCGTCAAAGGCAGGCTTCTGGATGAGGGTCACCGAGGCCATTTCCGGCACCCGGATGCCCTCCATGACGCTGCCCGCCATGCCGGGCTTCTGGGCCTCGAGGCGGTAGGTGTCCGGGGCTAACCCGCTGAATGAGAAGGACCCGTTGGCGTCTGATTGGGTGGTGGCTACTAGGGTTCCTGCCCGGTACAACTTGATGGTGCTACCCGCAACCGGGGCCCCCGCGTACTCGCTCACCACGATGCCAGAAAGGGTATGAATGGCTGAGGGGTCGCTTTCGGGGGAGCAGCCAGTCAGGGCTAAAAGGGTGGCGGCAAGCAAGGTACTAAGAGCGCGAGCAAGCCTCATAGGGCCTCCTTTATGGGGTTTTTCAAGTATGTTGCCTGTGGTCCGGATGGCCGATGCCTTTCCATACAGCTTTGCACCTCCTCAGCTGGGGTAACTTCTACATGCAAACTATATAGGGAACACACCCGGGGGCGTCAACACCCGAAGGGGCGTATACTTATACACACCCCCCTTCGGGGGTAGACTAGAGGTCGGCATGAAGATCGTCCTGGCATACTCCGGCGGGTTGGACACCAGCATCATCCTCAAGTGGCTCAAGGAGACCTACGGGGCCGAGGTCATCGCCTTCACCGCGGACATCGGCCAAGGGGAGGAGGTGGAGGAGGCCCGGGAGAAGGCCCTAAGGACCGGGGCCTCCAAGGCCATCGCCCTGGACCTCAAGGAGGAGTTCGTGCGGGACTTCGTCTTCCCCATGTTCCGCGCGGGGGCGGTGTACGAGGGGTACTACCTCCTGGGCACCGCCATCGCCCGTCCCCTCATCGCCAAGCACCTGGTGCGGATTGCGGAGGAGGAGGGGGCCGAGGCCATCGCCCACGGGGCCACGGGCAAGGGCAACGACCAGGTGCGCTTTGAGCTCACCGCCTACGCCCTGAAGCCTGATATCCGGGTCATCGCCCCCTGGCGGGAGTGGAGCTTCCGGGGGCGGCAGGAGATGATTGCCTATGCCGAGGCCCACGGCATCCCCGTGCCCGTGACCCAGGAGAAGCCCTACTCCATGGACGCCAACCTCCTGCATATTTCCTACGAAGGGGGGGTCCTGGAGGACCCCTGGGCCGAGCCCCCCAAGGGGATGTTCCGCATGACCGTGGACCCCGAGGAAGCCCCCGACACCCCCGAGTACGTGGAGGTGGAGTTCTTTGAAGGCGACCCGGTGGCGGTGAACGGGGAGCGCCTTTCCCCCGCCGCCCTCCTCCAGAGGCTCAACGAGATGGGCGGGCGGCACGGGGTGGGCCGGGTGGACATCGTGGAGAACCGTTTTGTAGGCATGAAGTCCCGGGGGGTCTACGAGACCCCGGGGGGGACGATCCTCTACCACGCAAGGCGGGCGGTGGAAAGCCTCACCCTGGACCGGGAGGTCCTGCACCAAAGGGACACGCTCTCCCCCAAGTACGCCGAGCTGGTCTACTACGGCTTCTGGTACGCCCCGGAGCGGGAGGCCCTCCAGGCCTACTTTGACCACGTGGCCCAGGCGGTCACCGGGGTGGCCCGGCTCAAGCTCTACAAGGGGAACGTGTACGTGGTGGGGCGGAAGGCCCCCAAGAGCCTTTACCAGAAGGACCTGGTCTCCTTTGACGAGCTTGGGGGCTACGACCAGAAGGACGCGGAGGGCTTCATCCGCATCCAGGCCCTGCGCCTAAGGGTGCGGGCCATGGCGGAGAGGGGAAAGGGGGAGCATGGCGCATAGGACCTGGGGCGGCCGCTTCGCGGAGGGGCCGGATGTGCTTGCGGCCCGCTTCAACGCCTCCTTGGCCTTTGACCGGGCCCTTTGGCGGGAGGACCTTTGGCAGAACCGGGTGCACGCCCGGATGCTCCAGGAGGTGGGGCTTCTTACCAAGGAGGAGCTAGCGGCCATCCTCGAGGGCCTGGACCGCATCGAGGGGGAGATCCTGGCGGGCACCTTCCCCTGGCGGGAGGAGCTGGAGGACGTGCACATGAACCTGGAGGCCCGCCTCATCGAGCTGGTGGGCCCCCCGGGGGGCAAGCTCCACACCGCCCGGAGCCGCAACGACCAGGTGGCCACCGATCTCCGGCTCTTCCTCCGGGGGGCCTTGGACGAGCTTCTGGCCCTCCTCCACCACCTGCGCCGGGTGCTGGTGGGCGAGGCGGAGAAGCACCTGGAGCCCCTTTACGTCCTCCCCGGCTACACCCACCTGCAAAGGGCCCAGCCCATCTTGCTCTCCCACTGGTTTTTGGCCTACTACGAGATGCTTTCCCGGGATGCCGGAAGGCTAAAGGACGCCCGGGAGCGCCTGAACGAAAGCCCCTTAGGGGCAGCGGCCCTGGCGGGGACGGGCTTTCCCATTGACCGCCACTACACCGCCCGGGAGCTGGGCTTCCATAGGCCCATGCGCAACTCCTTGGATGCGGTGGGAAGCCGCGACTTTGCCCTCGAGGTCCTCTCCGCCCTCAACATCGGCATGCTCCACCTCTCCCGCCTGGCGGAGGAGCTCATCCTCTACAGCACCGAGGAGTTCGGCTTCGTGGAGGTGCCGGACGCCTTCGCCACGGGGAGCTCCATCATGCCCCAGAAGAAGAACCCGGACATCCTGGAGCTCATCCGGGCCAAGGCGGGCCGGGTCTTGGGGGCTTTGGTGGGGCTTTCCACCGTGGTGAAGGGCCTTCCCCTGGCCTACAACAAGGACCTGCAGGAGGACAAGGAGCCCCTTTTGGACGCCCTGGCCACCTACCGGGATAGCCTTAAGCTCCTGGCGGCCCTTCTCCCCGGCCTCAAGTGGCGGCGGGAGAGGATGTGGCAGGCGGCGGAGGAGGGGTATGCCCTGGCCACGGAGCTCGCCGACTACTTGGCGGAGAAGGGGCTTCCCTTCCGGGAGGCCCACCACGTGGTGGGGCGGTTGGTGCGGAGGCTGGTGCAGGAGGGAAGGGCCCTGAAGGACCTGAGCCTGGAGGAGCTCCAGGCCCACCACCCCCTCTTCGCCGAGGACGCCCTGCCCCTCCTCCGCCTGGAGACCGCCATCCACCGCCGGAGGTCCTATGGCGGCACCGCCCCCGAGGCGGTGCGGGAGAGGCTTCTTGAGGCCAAGAAGGAGGTGGGCCTTGACTGAGGCGAAGGGACTGGAGTTTTCCCCGGTGGTCCTGCCGGAGGTGCGCCCCCAGGCGGCGGTGGAGCTCAGGAAGGCCAGGCTTGCCGATGTGGACGCCATCTACTGGCTCATCCGCTACTGGGCGGAGAAGGGGCTCATGCTGGTCCGGAGCCACAGCCACCTCTACGAGAACATCCGCGACTTCCAGGTGCTGGAGGACGAGGACGGGCGGATCGTGGGCACCGTGGCCCTGCACGTGCTCTGGCGGGACCTGGCGGAGATTAGGGGCCTGGCGGTGCACCCCCAGAGGCAGGGCCAGGGCCTCGGGCGCTGGCTGGTCCTGGGGGCGGAGCGGGAGGCCCGGGACCTGGGGCTTCCCCGGGTCTTCGCCTGGACCCTCCAGGTGGGTTTCTTCCGCTCCTTGGGCTACCAGGTCACCACCCGGGAGGCCCTGCCCCCCAAGGTGTGGAGC
Organism: Thermus amyloliquefaciens; assembly: GCF_000744885.1. NCBI lineage: Bacteria > Thermotogati > Deinococcota > Deinococci > Thermales > Thermaceae > Thermus > Thermus amyloliquefaciens. The sequence continues at coordinate 236,723 of NZ_JQMV01000003.1, forward strand.
GAGTGCAACGCCTGCCCCTTCTACGAGAACTGCCGGGAGATTGCCGTCATCAAGGGGCTTTCCCCGGGGCCCTTCGGGGGCTAGAATGGGTGGGATGGTGAGGGAGCGCGCGGTTTTGGTCCTGGAGGACGGCACCGTCTACCACGGCTACGCCTTTGGGGCCCGGGGGAAGACGGTGGGGGAGGTGGTCTTCAACACCGCCCAGACCGGCTACCAGGAGATCATGACCGACCCCAGCTACCATGGGCAGATCGTGGTCATGACCTACCCCCACCAGGGCAACTACGGGGTGAACGTCTACGACATGCAGTCCAACCGCCCCTGGGTGAAGGGCTTCGTGGCCAAGGAGTTCAGCCGCGTGGCTTCCAACCCCAGGGCCCAGCAGACCCTGGGGGAGTTCATGGAGTTCTACGGGGTGGTGGGGATTGAGGGCATCGACACCCGGGCCCTGGTGCGCAAGATCCGCGAAGGTGGGGTGCTCAAGGGCACCATCGCCCATGCCAGCCTTTTCGGGGATCCCAAGCACGCCTTCACCCCGGAGGAGCTGGAGGCCCTGCGCCAGGAGGCCAAGGCCTGGACGGACATTGACGGGCGGGACATGACCCCCGAGGTCTCCACCCCCCTGCCCTACGCCTGGCCCACCCTGAAGTCGGGGCGGCGCATCGTGGTGATGGACTTCGGCATCAAGCACGCCATCGTGGAGAACCTGGCGGCCCAAGGCTTTGAGATCCTGGTGGTGCCGGGCAAGACCCCGGCCAGCCAGATCATGGCCCTCGAGCCCCACGGCCTTTTCATCTCCAACGGCCCCGGGGACCCCTCCATGCCCCGTTACGCCCACGAGACCATCTGGAAGCTCATGGGGCTACTTCCCACCTTCGGCATCTGCCTGGGGCACCAGCTTTTGGCCCTGGCGGCGGGGGGGCGCACCTACAAGATGAAGTTCGGCCACCGCGGGGCCAACCACCCGGTGAAAAACCTCCTCACGGGGAAGATTGAGATCACCAGCCAGAACCACGGCTACGCGGTGGACATCGACTCCCTGAAGGAGTTCAGGCCCACCCACATCAACCTGAACGACGGGACCCTGGAGGGCATGGCCCACGCCCGCTACCCCGTCTTCTCCGTGCAGTACCACCCCGAGGCGGCCCCCGGCCCCCACGACGCCCTCTACCTCTTCCGCCGCTTCCTGGAGGAGGTGGAGGCCTTCCACGGGGTCACGGGGCTTCCCGTGGAGAAGCAAAGGGCGGACGGGCACGGGATCTAAGCCCTAAAAGGGGGGGCCCAGCTTCCCTGGGCGGTTCTTGGGCCCCCGTGGTGGCCACCACGGGGTACTCAGTAGTCCATCCCGCGGATGTTTCCCTCCTCGTCCACGTCGATGGAGAGGGCCTGGGGCACCTTGGGCAGGCCGGGGAGGGTCTCAATCCCCCCCATGTAGACCACCACGAAGCCTGCCCCGAAGCGGCACTTGAGGTCCGTGACCCGCACCCTGAAGCCCTGGGGCCTTCCCCGGAGCTTGGGGTTGTCGGAGAGGGAGGTGGCCGCCTTGGCCATCACCACGGGGAGGGCCTCGCACCCCTCCTTCTTGGCGGCCTTGAGGGCCTTTTTGGCCTCCTCGCTCCACTCCACCCCCTCCGCCCCGTAGACCTTTCGGGCGATGGTTTCCACCTTCTCCTCCAGGGGGGCCTCGAGGGGGTAGAGGGGGCGGTAGGCGTGGGGGAGCTCCAGGGCGCGGAGGACCTGCTCCGCCAGCTCCAAACCCCCCTCCCCGCCCCTGGCGTAGACCTCGCTCACGGCAAAGGGCAGGCCCCGCTCCTCGGCGAAGGCCCGCAGGAGGGCGATCTCCTCGGGGGCGTCCGTGGGGAAGCGGTTTAGGGCGATCACGGGCTTAAAGCCGAAGAGCTCCACGTTTTCCACGTGCTTTTCCAGGTTGGCCAGGCCCCGCTTCAGGGCCTCGAGGTCCGGCATCTCGTAGGCGTCCTGGCCCCCGTGGTAGCGGAGGGCCCGCGCCGTGGCCACCAGCACCACCGCTTCCGGAACCAGGCCCCCTGTGCGGGCCACCACGTTCATGAACTTCTCCATGCCCAAATCCGTGGCGAAGCCCGCCTCCTGCACCACGTAGTCCGCCAGGCCCAGGGCGAAGAGGCTCGCCCTTAGGGAGTTGGTGCCGTGGGCGATGTTGCCAAAAGGCCCCATGTGGACAAAGGCGGGGTTCCCCTCCGCCGTCTGCACCAGGTTGGGGAGGAAGGCCTGCTTTAGGAGGGCGGCCATGGCCCCCACCGCCCCCAGGTCCTCGGCGTAGACGGGCTTGCCCTCGTGGGTGAAGCCCACGCGGATCCTGCCCAGGCGCCGCTTCAGGTCCTTGAAGTCCCGGGCCAGGCTCATGAGGGCCATGACCTCGCTGGCCACGGTGAGCTCAAACCCTCCCTCCCGCGGCACCCCGTGGGCCTTCCCCCCCAGGCCCAGGACGATGTGCCTTAGGGCCCGGTCGTTCATGTCAATCGCCCGCTTGAGCTCAATGCGCCTGGGATCAATCCCCAGGGCGTTTCCCTGGTGGAGGTGGTTGTCCAAGAGGGCGTTCAGGAGGTTCACCGCGCTGGTCACCGCATGGAAGTCCCCGGTGAAGTGGAGGTTGATCTCGTGCCGGGGCTCCACCCGGGCCTTTCCGCCCCCCGTGGCCCCGCCCTTCACCCCGAAGACCGGGCCCAAGGAGGGTTCCCTTAGGGCCAAGGCCGCCTTTTTCCCAAGCCGCCAGAGGGCGTCCACCAGCCCGATGGCCGTGGTGGTCTTGCCCTCCCCCGCCGGGGTGGGGGTGATGGCCGTGACCAGGATCAGCTTGCCCTTGGCCTTGGGGGGTTCCCCCAGGACCTTGGCCATATGGGGGCCGTAGGGGTAGAGCCGGTCCCTGCCTAGGCCCAGCTTCGCCGCCACTTCCTCAATGGGTAAAAGCGCTTCCTTGACGATCACGGGCTAAGCTTACCCCTGGTCAACTCTAGCCACCACTACCCACCTCTTCACGAGGAGATGCCTTCGTGATGGCCGGCCCACCACCAGGATGTGGACCTAAGCCTCCCTTCCACCCCTCCCACGATCCCATGAGGATGGGCTTGAGCGGTGAGAGATCCCTCGGCACTCTTCGCCCGAGAAGGGGAAGGAAGGTGCCTACCCTCAGGGCTCGCCAGGGATTATTGCCCTGGGGGTTCCTTCCATTGGTTGACCCCGTTGGGCTCCCTAGCTCACCCTGTGAGCTCAAAATCATGGCGAGAGCCCCCTTGGTCTCCTTAAGCTCCCGCCCAAGTCTGCGCTTCAGGTAGGGGTTCCTCTCCCGGCGGTATTTGTCTTGAAGCTGCGCTATCCGCTCCCCGTAGAAATGCTGGGCGTGTTGGTGGAAGGAAGTGTCTTGCAAAAGAACCTTTAGACCCTTGGGTATCTCCTCCTTGAACCCCAAGGCCCTCCTGCCAATGACGTAAGCTGCGGCCACGTCCTTGGACAGGGAAAGGAGAGGCGCGTACTTCAGCATCCCGATGGTGGAGGTGTCGCTGGGATTGACCTGTAGGGATTGGACCCCTCTTTTCCTCGCCAGGGTGTGCACCTTCCTGAGGAGGGAGCGGTAGGCGAAGCGATGGGCTTTGCGGCGGAAGTCTTTGCCAGAGCCGTCTCCTCGTCTTCCCTTGGGGAGATACTTGAGCCTCTCCGTGGCGATGGCGACTTCCTCTTCCACGGCAATACCCACCACCTGGTGGGCGATGTTCCAAAGGAGGATTTCCTTGGCTCCTCGGTTAGGAGCTTTATCAACTTCCTCAAGAGAGAGGGTCAGGTACCGCCTCAGGTTCCCATCGGGGTTCACCACCGCTAGGGCTATATGGTATGGGTCTGAGTTGATGTCTAATGCCAAGACGCCTCGGCCCTTGTTAATACTCAAAGGAGGAAGCTCCTCTTCCCATGAGAACGAAGCATAAACCTTTCCCTTTCTCAAGTTGAGCTCCACATTGTAAGGTTCCCCCGCGTATACCCTCCCCAGAAGCTCCTGGAGCCTAGGGTGGGAGGTCTTGACCAGGGCCCAAGCATAACGGTCCACCAGGTTGATACGTAACCAAAGGGCTCCGTCTTGTATTACCAGGCGCAGGTTGAGGTTGCCGCTCTTGGTCTTGTCCCCCCGGGCGTAGAGGTTGCCCTGACGCTTTTCCTTCCATTCCGCCTTCTTCTCCCTGTAAAGGGGCCGGTTGCTCCTTGAGAAACGGGAGAGCTCCCCGTGGAGCTTCCTGCCCCCGAAGACCACCTTGCGGGGGTCTTCCCCCCGTTCCTTCAGGGAGGAGATGAGGCTTTGCGCTTTGAGAAGGGCATCGTCCGCGTAGCGGGTGTTGAGGCCAAACCAGGTGCACAAGAAACCCTCTTCCCGCTTCAAGGTTTTGCGGTCCCAGCCCTCCAACAGGCGGTGGTACGCAGTGCGAAAGGCTGAGGAAAACCGGCGCATGAGGTCTACGGTGTCCTTGTGGTCCTCATGCTTTGGGAAGACCAGGAGGGCTTCTAGGCCGGTGTAGGTCTTGGGTTGCCTCTCAGCTGCTCTACCCATGGGTGTATTGGCTCCAAAACCAAGCTTAGTGTAGCTTGATGGTGGCAAGGGGTCAACGGTTCAGAACCTCCTTCCCAGGGAAGGAAGTCCCGCCCTGGAGGCCCAGGTTCCAAAGCCTTTGCATCAGCTGGGGCAGGGGGATGACCTTGGTCCGCGGGGAAAGCCTTGAAAATACCGCATCGCGATGCCTGATTTTCAAGGGTAAGGCCTTACCTCAAGGCCAGGGGTCAAACGGGCGGTTACCCCCCGAAAGGAGGAGGGCGAGCGTCCCAGGAAGCCTCTCCCCATGCTCCAGCACCGCCGCCAGGGGTAGGGCCCCCGTGGGCTCCACCACCTGCTTGGTGCGGGTGAAAAGAAGGCTTTCGGCTTCCAGGATGGCCTCCTCGCTCACGGTGAGGATGCCGTCCACCTTTTCCCGCAACACGGGAAAGGTGTGCCGCCCCAGGGCCAGGGTCCTGACCCCATCCGCCCGGGTTTTGGGGGCTTCTTTGAGGCGCACGATCTCCCCCTGCTCCAGGCTCCTTCGGGCGTCGTCCGCCCCTTTAGGCTCCACCCCCAGGACCAGGGTGCTGGGCGAGAGGGCCTTCACCGCGGTGGCCACCCCGGCGATGAGTCCGCCCCCACCCACGGGGACCAAGACCGCCTCGGGGAAAACCCCAAGCTTCCCCGCCTGGGCCATGAGCTCGAGGCCCGCCGTTCCCTGCCCGGCCATCACCAGGGGATCGTCGAAGGGATGCACGAAGGCGTAGCCGGTCTCCGCCAGCAAGGCCTTCGCCACCTCCTCCCGGTTTTCCACCCGTACGCCCTGGTCCACCACCTCGGCCCCGTAGGCCCGGGCGGCGGCCTTCTTGTAGGGGCTTGCCTCCTCGGGCATGACGATGAGGGCCTTTACCCCCAGGATCCGGGCGGCGTAGGCCACCCCTTGGGCGTGGTTGCCGCTGCTGACCGCCAGGAGCCCCTTGGGGCTTTCCAGGGCAAGGGCCTTGGAAAGGGCTCCCCGGGCCTTGAAGCTCCCCGTCTTCTGCAGGTGCTCCGCCTTGAGGAGGAGGCGCTTCCCCAAAAGCGCATCCAGGAGCTGGGAGGTGAGGAGAGGGGTGCGGTGGACATAGGGGCGGATGCGCCGGTAGGCGGCGTAGATCTCAGCAAGCTCCACGCCTCTTTATACCCCCCTTGGGGGCCGAGGCATGGGGAAGGGGCCCCCTGGGGGCCTTCGGGCTGGCGCAGGCCGCAAGGGGGTGTCCGGGCCAGGGGTGGACACCCTGCCCTTCCGGGGCTAAAGTGGTAGGGGTATGGACTTTCTCTACACCTTGGTCATCCTCCTTTACTTGGGCGTGGCGGGGCTTTTGGTCTACCTGGTGCTGGTGCAGGAGCCCAAGCAGGGCGCGGGGGACCTCATGGGCGCCTCCGCTGACCTCTTCTCCGCCCGGGGCGTCACCGGCGGGCTTTACCGCATCACCGTGATCCTCGGGGCGGTCTTCGCCGCCTTGGCCCTCTTGATCGGCCTCTGGCCCCGTTGACAAAACCCTTCCCCCTCGGTACCATAGGCGTTGCCTGGGGCCGTGGCGCAGTTGGGAGCGCGCCTCAATGGCATTGAGGAGGTCAGGGGTTCGAATCCCCTCGGCTCCACCAGAAGCCCCCTGGGGAAACCCAGGGGGAAAAGCTTTTAGCGCAGGGCCCTGATCCCCAGAAGGAGGAAGAGGAGGTTGGCTCCCCAGGCTCCCACCTCCGGCGGCAAGGCCCCAATCCCCGCCAGGGAGCGTCCCAGGAAGAAGGTTCCGTAATAGCCCAAGGCCAGCACCACGCTTAGGCCCAGGGCGAGCCCAGTGCTTCGGCCGTACCTCAGGGCCATGGCTGTGGCCAGGAGGACCAGGACCAGGTTGGCCAGGGGCAGGGCCAGCTTGGAGTGGAACTCCAGCCGGGCCCGCCACCTTTCCAGGGGGGCCAAGAAGGGGTCCCGCACCTTGGCCCAAGCCTGGGAGAGGCTATCCTGGCCAAAGCTGAAGGTGTCGGCGTAGTCGGCGATGGCCCGGGCCCGGGAAAGGTCGGACTCCACCTCCAAAACCTCCCCCCGGCTCACCACCCGGAAGACCCTTCGGATCTGGGCCAAAAGGTCCCGGGCGGTCTCCAGGCGCGGCACCTCCTGGAAGTCCACCCGGTAGAAGCGGTAGCCCCTCAGGGTGATCACCCGGTCCTCCCAGCTTCCTCGCTCGGCAAAGAGAAAAGTACCCTCTTCCCCCCGGAAGGAGGCGATGCGCACCCCCACCATCTCCTTGCGCTCCATATCGAAGTCCTCAAAGTAGAGGCTCCGCCCCTGGCCGATGGGGATCTGCAGGCCTTTCAGGCGGAAGAGCCCCGCCCCTTGGGTGTGGATCTCGTCCCACCAGGCGACCCGGACCCTTTCGTTGTAGTGGGGGACCAGCCTCTCCTGGAGGTAGAGGGCAAAAAGGCTCAGCAAGACCCCCACCCAAAGCAGGGGAAGGGCTGCCCGCCAGAGGGGTATCCCACCGGAGAGCAGGGCGAACTGGGCCCCTTCCGCGGAGAGCCTGCCAAAGACCAGGACGGTGGTGGTGACCAAGGCGATGGGGAAGACCTGGACCAGCACCCCGGGCACGTGGTAGGCGAGCCAACGGGCCACCTTGAGGAGGGGCACCCCTTCCAGCCAGCGGGCCCCGGCGTAGAAGAAACCGAAGAGGTAGACGGCGGTGAGGAAGAGGAGGGCTAGGAGGAGGACGGGCAGGCTTTCTTTCAGGATGTGCCGGTAAAGGACCATGGCCTAATAGCGGTAGGACACGAGTTCCCAAGAGCAACCGTTGTGGCGAAACTCTGCTGCTCCCTGGCCCGAGTAGGAGTGGCGAACCCGCGTGAGACGATGGGTTGCCTCCACCGCGTACCGTCCTCGGATGCTTCCGCGGTTTCCCTCCACGAGGACTTCTAAATCGCTCAGCTGGTATTGGAAGTCGGTGTAGAGGGCACTCAAAGAGGAGATGACTGCGGATCTGGTGCTCTCGACCAGGGCGTTGAAAAAGGCCATTAGGGTTTCAGGGGTGGGCGGAACACAGGCGGTATCTGATGTATCACCAACCCCTATTTCTCCCATAGCCCTGTTCGTGGGGGGATTCAGGGTCACGGGAAAGCGGGCTTCCCATGAGAGTACAAGGCGTATCCCTGGCAAGAGCTGTCCTATAGGCAGGTGGGTCCAGCCCAAACCTGCGGCAGCGTGGAGAACCAGCCGCCAACCCTCGTCAGTGGAAGCCATGGGGAGCCAGCTTCCTACCAAAAAGCCCCAGCTGGGTAGCCCTCCTAGGACCCCACCGTAGGCGCCCACTTCCAGGGGAAAAATCGGAAGGGGTTGCCAAGACAAGCGAAAGGAAGTCCGGGAAGCGCCCTGGCATGCGTAGTATTCTGCCCCGTAAGAAAAAGCACCGTTTCGCAGACCAAGGTCGCCACCCCAACCTTGGCATCCCAGGTCGTGTCCTGCCCGCAGGTAGAAGATGGTTTCCGATTGCCCTAGCCCAGGGGAGAACAGAGAGAATCCTAGGATAGCCCATAAGAGTAGCCCATACGGTTTCATGGAGCCCTCCTGATCCAGGCCTCGAGGACCGTCGCATGGGGAGGCAGACGCGTGCTACCCCGCACGTTGTTGCCTGCCAGGTAGAGGTAGAGGCGAGCCTCTTTCCCCTTTCCGCGCAACGTGCCTCTACCGTCGGAGAAAGTAAACTCCCCGAGGACAAGCCCCTGTTTGGTCTTGAGGTTCACCACCATGAGGCTGGCTTCCAATAAGGGCTTTTCTACCCGCACCTCCTCCCGGGCTACCAGGATGTCCTCCTCCAGAAAGAGGAGGCCCTTTTTTACCCACAACCGGGAAAAGAGGGGGTGGTGCAAGGACAGCCCAGAAATGGATACCGTCTGGCGGGGTATGTCCAAGCGCAACTCTTGAGCGTCTAGACGAAATGCATCCGTGAGAAACTCGGCTCGTTTCACAAAAATAAAGCTGTTTTCTTTGTACTCTACAAAGCTGCCTTTGAGCTTCCAAGCTTGCTCGTTGTCGGTGAGGATCCCTCCCTGGGGCAGGGTGGTGACCCCCGTGTCCAGGTTCACCCGCTGGGGGCCGAAGGGCTCCACGCTGAAGGCGGCGAAGCGGGCCCCCAGGGCGGAGGCGAGAAGCAACGCCAAGGCTAGGAACAGTCGGCCATACCCGTTCATGAAGGGTACTTTACCCGATGCTCCTGAGGAGCGGCTTAGGGCTTCCTTGGCGTATAGTGTCCCCGTGCGTTTTTGGCCCCCGGCCTTGGTTCTGGCTCCCCTCTTTCCCCCCTTAGCCCTCTTGGCCCCGCTCTTTCTGGGCCACCTAAGGCGGCTTTCCCCTTGGGCGCTTGGCTTTTTGGGGATCTATGCCCTGTCCGTGATCCTCCCGGCCCTTGGGGCCCCGGAACCCCTCGCCTTCCCCCTGGCCCTGGGCCGGGTCCTCTATGTCCTGGGGCTGGTGGGGGCGGGGGTGGCCCTTTCCCGGCAGGCCGCCACCCCTTCCCAAGCCCTTGGGCCCTTGGGGTATGGGCTTTTCCTCGTCTATGGGAGCGCCTTTTTGGCCTCCTACCTCACCTTCGGGGACAAGGTGGTCCACGAAAGGCTTATGCACCCCTTCCACAACCCCGTGGGCCTGGGGTTCCTGGGGGCTTTAGGGGTGCTTCTTGCCATCTATACCCGCTACCCCTGGCCCTTCCGTCTCCTTCTGGGGCTTTTGGGGGGTGCGGTCTTGTTGCTCACGGGAAGCCGCGGGGGGATGGCGGCCCTCCTCCTGGGGGGATCTGGGGGGCTTCTTTTCCGCGGGCGGGGGCTTTGGGCCCTGGGGCTTGCCGGGTTCCTCCTCTTCGCCGCCGCCTCCCTGGACACCCCCATCTCCGAGCGCTTTTTCCAGGCCCACCTCTCGGGGCGGGAGGGGCTTTGGCTTCGGGCTTATGAGGTCTTCCAGGCCCACCCCTGGACGGGGGTGGGGCCTTATGTGCTGGGGGACTACCTGAAGGGCATCCTTTTCGGGGATTGCTTTCTCTTTACCCTCCTCGAGGCCCGCGGCCTTACCTGCCCCGAGGGGCTTAAGCCCCTGGGGGGGCTTTGGAGCTTTGCCCACAACCACCTCCTCCAGGCCCTGGGGGAAAGCGGCGCCATGGGTGCCGTGGGGCTTCTCCTCCTGGTGGGGGGGTTCCTGGCCGGGGCCTGGGGGGAGGGGCTTCTCTTCTCCCTGATCCTGGCCTTCGTGGCCCTGGGCGTCACGGATAACCCCTTCAGCGTCCCAAGCCCCTTCCGGGGCGAGATCTTCTTCCTCCTGGGGGGGGTGGCCTTGGCCCGGGGAGCCCCGCCCTCCCGCACCCTGGCCTTCGCCGGAGGGGTGGCCCTCCTTTGGGCCTTACCCTTCCTCTACCTGGCCACCCGTCCTCCTGCCCCTCCCCCCAAGCTGGCTTACCTGGCCCTGCCTCGGGAAGGGGTGGGTTTCTTGCGCCTGGTGGGAGGGGAGGGGTATAGGGTCCAGGTGTGGCTTTGCCGGAAGGGTTGCCAGCGCCTGGGGTGGGAGGGGCCTGGGGATAGGCCCATCGCTTTCCCCCTACCCCAAGACCTCCCCCCGGGGGAGTACCGGCTTAAAGTTCTCCTCTTTAGCCAACACCGGCTGGCCCTAAAGCCCCGTTACTCCTTGGAGAAGGAGGTGAGGCGGTGAAGGGGTGGGCCTGGCTTTGGGGCCTGGGGCTTTTTGCCTTAGGGGTTGGCGGGGCCCTTTGGTCCTTGAACCAGGCCTTCCGCTTAGCCCCCCTCACCCAGGAGGCCTGCACCCCAGGGCCCCTTCCCCAGAGGGCCGAGCTATGGGCCAACGGGGTGGTGGAGATCCCCTTGTGCCGGGAGGCGGAGGTGGGGCTCCTCCTGGAGGGCACCCTGGCCCAGGGGAAGGGGCCCTATGCCCTGGTGGTGGAGGGAGGCCGGGTGCTTTGGCAGGGGGAGGTGCGGGGGGTAAGGGAGGTCTGGGTGAGGACCAAGGGGAATGGCACCCTGGTTCTCGCCTTCACCAACGACCTTTACCAGCCCCCCGAGGACCGCAACCTTTTCCTCCGGGCCTTGCGGGTGGTCTATTAGAGGAAGACCAGGGCCAGCACCACCTCGAGGGCGGTGAAGGCCAGCATGGCCTTGTTCAAAGCGGTGTGGATCTCCCTTCGCGTCTCTTTCTGGACGGCCTCCCTCTTTTCCTCAGACCTTCCCTTGCGGGCTCCCGGCTCGGTGTGGGTTTAGCCCGTCAGGAGAGCCTGCACTTACTGATAGGGTCTAGCCTGCTCTCCGCCGGGCGCTCCTCCAGGGAGCCGATGCGGTTTTCCCAATAGGCCCGGGTTTCTCTTAGCTCCCCTTTCACCTCTTCCCGCGAGGCGTCCATACGCCGGGAGAGGTTTTTCACCCAGGGGGGAAGGACCCGGATGGTGGTCTCCACCGCCCCTGCCAGCTTCTCCACCCTCTCCGCGAACCGCTTCTGCTTTGGCTTAGCGGAGGGAAAGGCCAAAGGAAAGGCTTTGCCCCGTGGCCTCGTCGTACTGCCCCTTCAGGATGTTCTGCCACCGCACCTCGTAGGCCAAGCAGCCATCGTAGAGGCGGAGGGTGAGGCCCAGGCGGGTGAGGCCCTCCTGGTTTAGCCCCACCTCGGGGGCGAGCCAGAGGGCCTGGCAGCAGGTGCGGTCGGGGAGGGGCATGGCGTAGGAGAGGCGCACCTCCTCGAGGCTTCCCCGCAGATAGGCCAGGCGGAAGCTCCCCAGAGCCTCGTCCCGGTAGCTTCCCTCCAGGCGGTCCAGGCGCTGGCCCAAGGGGTTTTCCAGGGTGTAGCCCAGGCCCCAGGGGCCCAGGGTCCCCTCCAGCTGGAGGCGCTGGAACTCGTCCCGGTGTTCCCAGGTGAAGGGGGGGGTGGGGGAAAGGGCCTCGAGCCTCCCCGCATAGGAGGCCCTTAAGGTGAGGTCCCCTTCCCGGAAGGTGCCCTCCAGGCTTCCCCCTAAGGCCAGGTAGGGCTCGTAGCCGGCGAAGGGATAGGTGGCCAGGAGGAGGGCCGGGCTCAGGGTGAGGCCGAGGGGCCCCTCCCTGAAGGCGTGGCGGTAGGCGCCCTCCAAGCCCAAGGTGAGGCCCCGGCTCCTTCCCGTTTCCGCGTAGCGCAGGAAGGGCCTCAGGGTGAGGTTCTCCAGGCGGAGGGTGGGGGTGTAGCGGGCCTCTAGCCTCGGGGTGTCCAGGTCGGGGGGAAGGGGGCTTGCGGCGAAGAAGAAGTCCTCCCACTGGGCCTGCACCCCTGGGGCGTACCCAAACCGCACCTCAGCCCCCCGGTTTCCCTCCCTTAGGCCCAGGCGCAGGGCCTCTTCAGGGGTCCCGAGCCCCGTGGCCAGGAGGGTGAGGCTTCGCTCCCAGCGGCCGATCTCCTCCCCGGGCTTGGGCAAGGGGAAGTCTTGGAGCCCCAGGGTCCAGCCCCCGGTGTCGGAGCTTGCCAAGACCAGGGGGCTTCTGAGCTCCGGCCGCCGGTTGGCGTTGGCCCGGGCCTCCCCCAGGGGCACCTCGAGGCCCCAAAGCCCCAAGGTGGCCTCCCCCTTGAGCTCCCCGGTACCCACCAGGAAGGTGGCCTCGTCCATGGCCAGGCGCACGTCCTCCCCGCAGGGGCAGGGGGTGGCCAGGAACCCCTTGAGCCGGGCCTCCTCCCGGGTGAAGGTGGCCTCCTTGGCCCGCACCCGGTAGGCGGGGCTTTCCAGGAGGATCCCTTCCCCCTGGAGGGGGGCCTCGAGGCTAAGCCGCTCCACCTGGGCCTTCAGCCTTCCCCGGCTCAGGCGCACCCCCTGAAGCGCCTTCCCCAAAAGGGCCTCCGCCTCCACCCGCCAACCCTGGGCCTCCCCCCGGAGGTTTTCCGCCCGGAAGGTCCCCTCGGCCTCCAGGTACCGGATGGCGGGGGCTTCCAGGTAAAGCCCCTCCCTTTCCAAGCAGGCCCGGCCCTCAAAGACCAGGACCTCCCCGTCGTAGGCCATCTCCTCCCCGCCCAAAAGGCCCTCCTCCGTTTCCAGGGTGTAGGGCCTTTGCCCGCAAGGGCCCGCCAGAGCCAACCCCAAGAGGGTCCCCAAGACCAAGAGCCGCTTCATGTTGGGGATTCTACATAAGGGGACTTAAACCTGGAAGGAGGGAAGGGCATGGTATTCTCGGCTAGGAGAGGGGATCATGTTGGAGCGCTCCGCAACAATCTTAGAAGAGCTTAAGCTCAAGATCGCCACCCGGCAGGCGGTGGTGGGGGTGGTGGGCCTAGGGTATGTGGGCCTGCCCTTCGCCGTGGAGAAGGCCAAGGTGGGCTTCCGGGTGATCGGGGTGGAGCAGAACCCGAGGCGGGCGGAGAAGGTGAACCGGGGGGAAAACTACATTCCCGACGTGCACGATGAGGAGCTTAGGGAACTGGTGGCCCAAGGGCTACTCCGGGCAGAGACTAACTTCCTTGAAGGAAAGGCATGACAAGTCACTTATCCCGCTTCCTTCGCCACGGCCTGGTTCAGAACATCCTGGCCCTCTATGGGGTCCACTTTGCCAACTACCTGTTCCCTCTCGTCACCGTTCCCTATCTGGCCAGGGTCCTGGGGCCCAAGGAATGGGGGCTTCTGGCCTTCACCCAGGCCTTTGGGGGGTACCTCAACCTCCTGGTGGAGTATGGCTTTGGTCTTTCCGCTACCCGGCAGGTGGCCCAGGCCCGGGATTCCTTGGGAAGGCGGGCTGAACTTCTGGCCGGGGTGCTGGGGGCTAAGGGCGTGCTTACCCTCCTGGTGGCAGGCATAGCCGCATGGGTGGGGGGCTCTATCCCCGCCTTCCGGGATCACCCTGGGGTTTTATGGGCAGGGGTGTTTTGGGCCCTGGCCACGGCCTACAGCCCCATGTGGTACTTCCAAGGGCTGGAGAGGATGCGCCTCTTGGCCGGCCTGGAGGTGGGTACCAGGGCCTTAGCCCTGGTCCTGATCTTCCTTTGGGTGAAAGGGCCTGGCGATGTTTGGAAGGTTCTTGCTTTGCAAGGGGGAGCGTCCTTGCTAGCCACTTTGTTGGCCTTGTCCCTTGCCTACCGGGAGGTGCCCTTTATCCTGCCCACCTTCCAGGGGGTCCTGGAGGCCCTCCGTCTTGGGTGGAGCATGTTCCTCTTTCGCGGTGCGGTAAGCCTTTATACCTTGGCTAACACCTTTATTTTGGGGCTTTTTGCCCCACCCCAGGTGGTGGGGTATTACGCCGGAGCGGAGAAGATCAGCAAGGCGTTTCTAGGGCTTCTCTCCCCGGTAAGCCAGGCGCTCTACCCGCGGCTAAGCCACTTGGCTCAGAATGCCCCCCTGGAGGCGGCCAGATTAGCCCGGATGGGGTTGGCGGGGATGGGGCTGGGGGGGGTGGCCTTGGGGCTTGGGGTCTGGGCTTTGGCCCCCTTTTGGGTCAGGCTTTTCCTGGGGGAAGGGTATGAGGAGGCGGTTTTGCCTCTTCAGATCCTCGCCCTGATCGTCCCCCTCATCGCCCTGAGCAACGTGCTGGGCATCCAGTGGATGCTCCCTCTGGGCCTGGATCGCCCCTTTAACGTCATCATCGTGGGGGCAGGGCTCGCCAACCTGGCCCTGGCGGTGGTCCTGGCCCCCAGGTTGGCCCATGTGGGCATGGCCCTGGCGGTGGTGGTTTCGGAGCTTCTGGTCACCTTAGGCATGTGGCTCTACCTAAGGGCGCATAGGCGCGATCCCTGGTCCTTTCTCCGGATGGGAGGTGTCCGGTGAGGGTGGACTACCTGATCGTGGGTGCAGGCTTCACCGGGGCCACCCTGGCGGAGCGGATCGCCTCGGAACTGGGCAAGAGGGTGCTGGTGGTGGACCGCAGGGACCACATCGGGGGCAACGCCTACGACGAGTACGACCCCCATGGGGTCCTGGTCCACCGCTACGGCCCCCACATCTTCCACACCCAAAGCAAACGGGTCTGGGACTACCTCTCCCGCTTCACCGAGTGGCGCCCCTACTTCCACCGGGTGCGGGCGGTGGTGGAGGGGAAGGAGGTCCCCCTCCCCTTCAGCCTGGCCACCTTGCGCAAGCTCTTCTCCCCGAGGCTGGCGGACAAGCTGGAGGAAAAGCTCCTGGCCCACTTCGGCTACGGGGCCAGGGTCCCCATCCTGCGCCTCAAGGAAATGGAGGACCCCGACCTCCGCTTCCTGGCGGACTACGTCTACAGGAACGTCTTTGAGGGGTACACCCTGAAGCAGTGGGGGATGCGCCCAGAGGAGCTTGCCCCCTCGGTCACCGCCCGGGTCCCCGTCCTGGTGAGCCACGAGGAGCGCTACTTCCAAGACGCCTACCAGGCCATGCCCAAGGAGGGGTACACGGCCCTCTTCCGCCGGATGCTGGCCCACCCCAACATCAAGCTCCTCCTGGGGGCGGACTGGCGGGAGGTGGAGGGGGAGGTGCGCTTTGACCGCCTCATCTTCACCGGGCCCATCGACGAGTTCTTCGGCTACCTCCACGGGCCCCTGCCCTACCGCTCCCTGCGCTTCCGCTTTGAGCACCACCCCAGGCCTTGGTTTCAGGAGGTGGGCACGGTGAACTACCCCAACGACCACGCCTTCACCCGCATCACCGAGTTCAAGCACCTCACGGGGCAGGATTACCTGCCCCACACGGCCGTGGTCTACGAGTACCCGGAGGCCTACGAGCCGGGGCGGAACGAGCCCTACTACCCGGTGCCCAAGGAGGAGAACGAGGCGCGGTACCAGCTTTACCTGAAGGAAGCGGAAAAGCTCAGGACGGTCTTCTTTGCCGGGAGGCTTGGGGACTACCGCTACTACAACATGGACCAGGCGGTGGCAAGGGCGTTGAAGCTCTTTGAGGAGGTAGCCCGTGGATAGGGTGTGTGCGGTAATCGTGACCTACAACCGGAAGGAGCTCCTCAGGGAATGCCTCAAGGCTGTCCTCTCGCAAACCCGGCCCCCCGACCACGTCCTGGTGGTGGACAACGCCTCCACGGACGGAACGCCGGAGATGCTCCGGGAGGAGTTCCCGCAGGTGGAGGTCCTGCGCCTGCCGGAGAACCAGGGGGGAGCGGGTGGGTTTCACGAGGGGATGAAGCGAGCCTATGAGGCTGGGTACGAGTGGATCTGGTTGATGGACGACGATACCCTTGCCTACCCGGAAACGCTGGAACGCCTCCTCCAGGTTGCGGAAAGGGAGGGCTTGGATGCCGTGGGCCCCCTCCCCCTTTCTTCCGAAAATGAAACCGAGCTGGCCTATCCCCACCACACCCAAGGAGGGCTGACCTGGCGGAGGCAGGATCTGGAAGGGCGGGGCTTAATCCTGGGGGAAGCCTCTTTCTTCCTGGGGGTGCTGGTGGCTCGGGGGATCCTGGCCCAAGGGGGTTTCCCTGACAAACGCCTCTTCATCCGGGGGGACGAGGTGGAGTACGGCCTGCGCTTGAAGGGGATTGGGGGGCGGTTGGCCACCCTAACCACCGCCTTCGTCCGGCATCCGAGCTTCAAGGGGGAGGTCAACATGCTTCTGGGAAGGCGGCTCGTGGTAGTGTATTCGGGTAACCCCCGCAAAGACTTCTACAACTACCGCAACCGGATGCACATCTTCCGCCTGCACCGAAGGCCTTGGTGGTTTTGGGTGGCCCTGGACATCCTCCGCCACACCTGGTTCTTCCTCCTGGTGCGCCGGGGGGATTGGAAGGGCTGGAGGCTCTGGTGGAAGGCCTCTCTCCTGGGCCTGAGAGGGAACCTGATCCCTTACGAGGAGGCGTTCGCCCGTGAAGGAGTCCCAAGTAGCCCTGCTCATCCCCGTCTATAACGACAGAGAGGGGCTCGCCAAGAGCCTTCGTAGCCTGCCCCAGGAGCTTCCCCTGGACGTGGTGGTGGACGACGGGAGCGACTATAGGCCACCAGGTGGCCGTGTTGGACATGAGCGAGGCCAAGGTAGAAGGTTTGCGAAGAGGGATCCTTTCCTTTCACCTGCTACGAGGAGGTCTTTTACCAAGCGGAGTCTGGGCAGTGGGCATGCTCCCGGGGTCCTAAGAAAGGCTGTGCGGGAATGTAGGTAGCTTAAGTGAATGTCTAAGGAGCCTTCGTTTGCTACTTCAAAGCTCCACCCCTGCCATCTTCAGGAGAACCCGACTCCGGATGAGGTTGTGGGCTAAGAGGACGAGGTTCACCCTCGCCACCAGCCCCCAGTAAGAACGAGCCTCAACCCGCCCAAGCCCCAGGGAACGCACCATCACACTGAAACGCGTCTCGATCCAGTTTCTCACCCTCCCCATCCACTCCCGCCATCCCGTCTCCACCGCCTGTCCCCCCCGCAGGCGATAAGGTGGGGTGAGAACGCCCTCCACCCAGCGAAAGCCTCGGTCCCCCAGAACGTGCTCCAGCCCCTCCAGAAGCCCCCTGGCCCAGGTTTCCCGGGCATTCCCTGGCAACAGGGCCCAGCGGTGAAACAGCCCCCGGTCGTTGATGACCCCCACCAGGGCGTAGCCCGCAAAGCCTCCCAGGGGCCCCACGCCAATCCCCGATCCGGGCAGGGCATAGCCCCGGATGCGGTGGCCGTGGGCCATGGGGAGGGGCTTCAGGTCTACCACGTGCAGGAGGCTGGGCCCCTGAGCCAGGCGGAGGGCCAGGTGGGCCAGGAGGGGCTGGGCGTTTTGCAAGACGCGGAGGAAGCGGGAGAGGTGGGGTAGGGAGGGGAAGTAGGGGCGGAGGAGGGATTGGGAGAGGAGGTAGCCTTTGCTGAGGTCCAGGCCCAAGAAGGTCAGGAAGAGGGCGATGGTCAGGAGTTCGGGGAGGGTGGCCTTTTGGTGCTTTTGGGGTTTTGGCAAGCGCATTCCTTGGGCTTGGAGGGCTTTGAGCTGGTCATCGACCCAGACGTAGGTAGCCACCAGGAGGGTTTCTGCGTCAATATGGTAAAGGGGATGCTCGCGATCGGGTCGCATGGCATCCCCCTTTTTTCATGTCCTGGGGGTGCAGGTCAAGTAGCAAACGAAGGGATATATTAGGACACGGGGGTGCACTGGTGATTTGGGGTTCTAGGCTTAGTGAGGGACTGTACAGAAAGCTTCTACGCGCCGAAAGCTGAAGGTGGGGAGGCTTAGGGGTGGTATACATCGTGGGGTGGTTATTAAATTACTGGGGCGTAGCGCTTTGGTATTTGGGATTCCGGAGTAAGATCGTTCTCTTTCCCGCAATACTGTACATGACGATTGTCATTATAATACGCTATAGCGGTACAGATACTTACGGAATTTATGAGCAGATGTTGGGACAACTTTTGAGAGGCGAATGGTCGGGTTTTCTTGCCGGATGGGAGCCTGCTTTTGTGGTCGTTTCGGAACTTTTCTTGTATTTTACTCACTCGGAAGTTTGGGCGGTGCGTGCAATTGGTTTTCTGTTCATGCTTATGTTGCTTCTTTTCTACATGCGCGCGGATAGCGCGGAGCAAAAAGTCTTTTTTCTGTATCTTTTTCCTGCGTTTGTGTATCAATTAGGCATGAATGCCATTCGCTTTGGGCTCGCCTTTGCTTTTGTTCTCTTGGGATGGCAGGCGCTGAGGCGAAAGAAGGTTTGGGCATATTTTTTTCTTAGTCTTCTGGCCATCTTATTTCATTACTCAGCCTTTGTTTTGGCGTTCTTGCTTTTTCTTCAGGAAAAGAATCTAAGAAAGCCACAGGTTGCTTTCAGTTTGGTGGTTTTACTAACGCTCCTTGCTATTCTGATTGTGATTAAAGAGGACTACTTTCAAGCGAAGCTATTTCTGTATGCGGACTATAGTTCGCCGTCGCCGTGGTCGGGGTTGTCACGCTCATCCGCGGTTTTCCTAATCTTGTTAGGATTTGTTATCCCCTTTAGCAAAGATAGAATAGGCTTTGCGCTTTGGCTACTCGTACCGACCCTCATGGGACAGACACTGGCGCTTTTCTCCTACGCCGGCTTGCGCATCCTGGACTTGATGGCGGTAGGGACCCCTCTTCTGCTTCTTCGTTGGTTTGATCGCAACAGTGTGGTTCCTAGCAGGGTCTTTTGGTCGGGTTTGGCTTTTGCTGGCATCCTGAGTTGCCTTTTTCTGTACAGAAACTTCCTCTCAGATTACGATGGCCAGTTGACAGGCACGCTGACACCCTTCTTGCCTTACAGGACAATCTTTAACTACTCTCCATAGGGGGTGGCCATGAAACCCGATGTAGCTGTTTTGATTCCGGTATACAACAACCAAGCAGGCTTGGAACGAACCCTGGCCTCAATAGATGAAAAACTACCCCTTGATGTTGTGGTAGTAGATGACGGTAGCGACCCACCGATTCAGCTAAGGGGGCTCCCCCAACCACATAGGGGATTTGTTTTGCGCTTGGATAGAAACATGGGCATAGAACATGCCCTCAATCATGGCTTGCGCTGGATTCTTGAGAAGGACTATCGTTATGTGGCCCGCTTGGATGCGGGAGACTTGTGCTATCCGGGAAGATTTTTTAGGCAAAGGGAGTTTTTAGAAAAAAACCCCCAGTATGCCCTTGTAGGCGGCCAAGTGCGGTTCGTGGATGATAGCGGAAGAGACTTGTTCCGCGAAAAGTTTCCCACAGAACATGAAGACATTAGCCGAATAATGCATGCGCGAAGTTGCTTCATTCATCCGGCGGTGATGTTGCGGGTTTCAGCTTTGCAGGAGGTAGGCTTTTATTCCGATCGTTTCCCGGCTGCGGAAGACTACGAGCTGTTTTTTAGGCTGACAAAACGGTTCAAGGTTGCCAACCTACCTGACGCGGTGTTGATTTGCCATGTGGATCCTAAGGGCATTTCGCTAACCAAGCGTAGGCGGCAGATTTTAAGCCGAATCAAGGTGATGTTGACGTATTTTGATGTGGGCCGCAAAGAGAGCTGGCTTGGATTGATGAAGAGCGTGGCACTTTTGGCGGTACCGGTTCCTGTGGTGCAATTCTTGAAAAGGCGCTTGGAAAAGTGGCGCGGATGGTTATGATGCGAGTGCTTCACATTCTAGAGGCCACGGCGGGTGGGACCGCGCGACATGCAGTCCAGTTATTGCTAGGGCTTGCGAGGGAGGGGGTAGAAAACCATTTGGCTTACTCTCCCTTGCGGGCGGACGCTTTTATGTTGGGGGCCTTGGGGGCCCTCCGAGAGGCGGGAGTTTCGCTTGTGGAGGTCCCCATGCGTCGGTCTCCTCACCCCTCGGATCTGAGGGCTTGGGCAACGCTGGTGGGGTACGTCAGGCGTCAAGGTCCCTTTGACATTTTTCACGGGCACAGCTCCAAGGGAGGCGCCTTTGCGCGCCTCTTGAAGCTGACTTTTCCTCGGGCTAGGGTGATTTACAATCCGCATGCGTTTGTAACCCTTTCTCCTTACTTGAGGCCCGCAGAACGATGGCTTTACACTGTTGCAGAAAAAATGCTGGCCCGGCTTACGGATGGCTTTATCCTGGGTTCAGCTTACGAGCGCCGAGAATTTGACCGCTTGGGGTTTTCCAAAGCATCTTTTAAGATCATTCCCCCTATAGGTTTATCTCCACAGCCGGAACTTGCAACCACGCGAGAGTCCCTCCGTCGTTCTTGGGGCTTAGAGGGGGACGAGGTGGTCTTTGGCTTTGTTGGGCGCTTGGACTTCCAGAAGGCTCCTCATGTAGCCCTGAAGGCTTTCGCTGAGTTTGCCCGCCAGTTTGAGGGGAAGGCTAAGCTGGTGCTTGTGGGAGATGGGCCACTTCGCCAGTCACTGGAGGCGATGGCTAAGGATTTAAAGATTGAGCACGCCACGCTTTTTCTTGGATACCAGGATGGGAAGGTGGCCATGCAAGGGTTTGACGTTTTCGTGCTTTCTAGCGCATACGAATCGGCAGGGATTGTGCTTTTGGAGGCTGCTGCTTCCGGCCTGCCGATACTCACCACGCCTGTGGGGTGGGCTCCCGAAATAGTGGGGCACGGGGTCAATGGGTTTCTCTATCCTGTGGACGACTTTGCATCCCTCAGCCATTATATGGCGCTCCTAGCGTTGGATGAAGCTCTGCGGCGTAAGATGGGAGAAGAGGGTCGGAGAAGAGCTTCGGACTACACCGAGGACAAAATGGTGCGGGAAACCTTGGCCTTTTACAGGGAGGTGAAGTAACCGTGCAGCAAGAACGGGTTTTGAGAATTCCCCGGCGGGAGCCGATTGCGAAGCGCTTAGGGAAGGGGGCGGCCGTGCTCTTGGGGTTGCTGGTGGTGGACCTTTTGGCCTTGGAACTTTCACTTCTATTCGCCTACGTCCTCCGAGAAGCTTTGGATACGCTTTTGTTCAACAGCAATAAACTCTTACGGCTCTTTTTTCCCTCAAGTTCCCTTTCCTTCGCCCTCCTTCTATTTCCATTGGGCTACGCCCTGGCAGGCCTTTACCCAGGGTACGGGCTTCCCCCTGTGGAGCGAATACGCCGGAAGGTGCTGGTCACCCTGTTGATGTTCCTGGCCCTTATCGCCTGGGAGTGGCTTTTCTTAAGGGAGGGGTGGTCTAGAGGGGTCTTGCTCCTAGCCCTGGGTTTTGCCTTGGTCTTACCCTCCCTGTTTGAGGCGTTGGCGCGTGAAGGATTGGTGCGTCTGGAGCTGTGGGGCACACCGGTTCTCATCCTTGGGGCGGGCAGGACGGGAGCCTTGGTGGCTCGAGCGCTTCTTCGGGAAAGGGCCCTGGGACTGAAGCCTATTGGTTTCTTGGACGACGATCCCACGAAGTGGGAGAAGCAGATAGAGGGCTTGCCTGTCTTGGGCGCCCTTGCGGAAGCTGGGGGGTGGGTCCAGGAGGGGGTGAGAACGGCTGTTCTAGCCATGCCAGGGGTGGGTCGGAAGCGTTTATTGGAGCTTTTGGAGGGTCTTCCCTTTCCCAAAGTGGTCTTGGTGCCAGATCTGCTGGAAACCCAGAGCCTTTGGGTCTCGGTGAGAGATTTAGGGGGGATTTTAGGCTTGGAAATGAGAAATAATCTGCTTTTTGCTCAGAATAAATTTATAAAACGTGCCATGGACTTGGGTATAAGCGTACCCTTGTTTTTGGCTAGCTTGCCGCTTATGGCTGTATTGGCACTTTTAATTAAGCTTGTTGACAGAGGGCCCGTTTTATTTTCCCAGGAGCGTATTGGGTACGGATGCAAACCTTTCCGCATTTGGAAGTTGCGCACCATGAGCTTGGATGCCGAAGAAAGGTTGAAGGTGCTTTTGGAAAAAGATCCAAAGGCCAAAGAGGAATGGCAAAAGTTTCGCAAGCTGAAAAACGATCCACGGCTTTTGCCAGTAGTAGGCAAAATCCTTCGCAAAATGAGTTTGGACGAGCTACCCCAGCTGTGGAACGTAATACGCGGGGATATGAGTTTAGTAGGACCTCGTCCGGCCTTCCACGAAGAGCTGGAGGCTTACTACGGACCTTTAGCGAAGCTCTACTGTAGTGTGCGACCCGGGTTGACAGGGCCGTGGCAGATAATGGGTAGGAACCAGCTTGAATTTGCTGAAAGGGTTGCTCTGGAGGCGTACTATGTTCGTAATTGGTCCCCTTGGTTGGACCTTTACATCTTGGCACGTACGGTTTGGGTGGTTCTGACCTCCAAGGGAGCACATTGAGGGTATACTGGCCCGAGTATGCTTCAGGCGCCTCAGGAGGAGTTTTCCCTTCGGGATTTGGTGGCGGTTCTTGAGCGACACCGCCGCTTAGTCGTCTCCTTACCCTTGGTACTGGTTACGGTGGCCCTCATCTACGCCTTCTTTATCGCCGAGCCCCGCTACGCCTCCACCGCCACGGTGAACGTGGCCCCGGTCCAGGTGCAGGCCCAGCTGGAGCAGCGCATCCAGGTGCAGGGGCAAAACCTCCTCACCTTTGAGGGGTTGAAGGCCATTGCCTTTTCGGAGGAGGTTACCCGCGAGGTCTGGGAGGCCTTGAAGAGGGAGAGGAAGCTCCCCACCGCCTGGCAGGACCAGGGGGGCACCCCGGGCCTAGAGCGTATGGTGAAGGACTTTAAAATCAAGAACGAATCCCCGCGGCAGCAGGTGGTGCCCCAGGGGCAGGTGCCCCCGGTGGTGGCCTCCTTGACCGTGCAGGCGCCAAGCCCCGAGGTGGCGGCTAGGACGGCCAACCTCTGGGCGGAGGCGGTGACCCAACGGGTGAACCGGATCCCTCTGCGGCGCCTCGAGGCCAACCTGAAGGCCCTGGAGGAGCAGATCCTCCCCGCCGAGAGGACGTACCGGGAGGCCCAGGCCCGTTGGGAGGCCTTCCAGCGTGCCTCCACCCTGGCCCAGGACAAGGCGGAGCTGGAGTCCAAAACGGCGGAGCGCGTGAGCCTGGACCAGGAGCGTTCCGCTTTGGAGCGGGACTTGGCGGCGGTGCAGGGCAGGGTGGCGGCTTTGGAGGCCGAGGCCCGGAAGCAGGCCTCCTTGGTACCCATCGGGACCAGCCCAGAGCAGCTGGCCATCATCGGCAAGCGGTTACGGGAAGCGCAGGAGAACCTCAAGGGGGAGACGGAACGGGCCCGGCAGGCCTACGTTCGGGCGGCGCAGACCCTGGAGGTCTTTAAGCGCCAGGAGCGCATCCCCGTGTGGCAGGCGGAGCTTTCCGCTTACACCGAGGCTTACGCTTCCGCCCGCTCCCGGAGTCTGGCCTTGCAAAAGGACCTTGCGGTGAACGCCACCCGCCTCAAGGAGGCCCGTGCCCGCCTGGAGGAATACAAGGCGCAGGTTCCGGGGCTTTCCCTGGAGAACCTGGTGGCGGGGTTGACGGTGGCCGAGGCGGAGGCCTTGGTGGCGGAGCGCCTAAAGGAGGCGGATGGCCGGCTTAAGGCGGCGGAGGCGGCGTGGCAGGCGTACCAGCGGGAGAGCCAGCTTGCGGTGCTGAAGCAGCAGCTTGGGGGTTTTGCCGACCGGGTGGCCAGCATCCGGCAGCGGCTTAACGTTATTCTTACGGAGAGGGTGCGGGTTCAGGAGGCCTTGGGGGTTGCCCGCCAACGTTTTGAGGCTTTCAAGGCTGAGCTTCCGAATCTTTCCCTGGAGAACCTGGTGGCGGGGTTGACGGTGGCCGAGGCGGAGGCCTTGGTGGCGGAGCGCCTAAAGGAGGCGGATGGCCGGCTTAAGGCGGCGGAGGCGGCGTGGCAGGCGTACCAGCGGGAGAGCCAGCTTGCGGTGCTGAAGCAGCAGCTTGGGGGTTTTGCCGACCGGGTGGCCAGCATCCGGCAGCGCCTAGAGAAGATCCCCACCGAGCGGGCAATACTCCAAAAGCGGCTTGCCGAGGCGGAGGCAGAGCTTGCCAAGGAGCCCAAGCTTCTGGCTTTGGAAAGGGAAGTGGTGGCCGATCCCGCGGTGGCGGCAGCCATAGCCCGGGGGGGTGACCTCCAGGCCCTGGTGGGGCTGAAGCTCAAGAATCAGGAGCTGAACCCCACCCACCAAAAGCTCCTCTTCACCGCTTTGGACCTTCGCGCCGACCTGGGGGCTTTGGAGCGGGAGGAGGAGGCGCTTTCTGCCGAGGTGAGGCGGCTTGAGCCGGAGGTGCAGTCTTTGCAGGAGCGGATAGCGGAGGAGGAGGCGAGGCGGGCGCGGTTGGCCACGGAGTTGGACGTGGCGCGGGACATTTACAATGCGGTGTACCGGTATGCGGAGAACCTGAAGCGGTTGGCGGGCAAGCCGGAGCTGCGGCTTCGGGAGGTGAACCCGGACGTGCTCCGCTTCCGGGATCAGATAATTGACCTGGAGATTCAGCTGGCGGCGCTTTTGGCGGAGGAGGAGGCGCTTTCTGCCGAGGTGAGGCGGCTTGAGCCGGAGGTGCAGTCTTTGCAGGAGCGGATAGCGGAGGAGGAGGCGAGGCGGGCGCGGTTGGCCACGGAGTTGGACGTGGCGCGGGACATTTACAATGCGGTGTACCGGTATGCGGAGAACCTGAAGCGGTTGGCGGGCAAGCCGGAGCTGCGGCTTCGGGAGGTGAACCCGGACGTGCTCCGCTTCCGGGACGAGGTGGTGGCCCTCGAGGCGGAGCGGGCCGCCTTGGAGGCGGAGCTCCGGGCGCTGGAACAGAACGCCCAGGAGTACGAGCGCCGCATCCAAGGCCTGCGGGCCCAGATCGCCTCTCAGGAGAGGGAAAAGGAGTCCCTTCTCCTGGAGTACAACACCAAGAAGGCCGCCTATGAGGCCTTCCGGGCCCGTTATGACCAGATCGCCAACCTCACCGCCCAGGATCTGGCCTTTGATAACCCCAACCCCGAGTACCAGCGGCTGCGCTCGGTCCTCATTGATGCCCAGGCGGAGGAAGCCAGGCTTTTGGCGCGCAAGGCGGCCCTCGAGGCCCGCATTGCCCAGGTGGAGGCCCGCATCGCCCTTCTGCGGGAGCGGGTGGCCAAGGCCCAGGTGGAGCAGGACCGGGTGAACCAGGCCCTGGAGCTGGCCAAGAACGCCTACCTGGCCCTCTCCCAGAAGAAGACGGACTTGCAGATTGAGCTGGCCAGTTCCCAAAATGCCCTGGCCCAGGTGATCGCCCCGGCTTTCCCCGTGTACGAGAAGGTGGCGCCCAAGCGGGCCTTGATCCTGGCCCTGGCGGTGTTTTTGGGGCTTGTGCTGGGGGTGATGGCGGCCTTCTTGGCCGAGGCCCTGCGGGCGCCCAGGACCGAGGCGGCGGGGTAGGGGCCGGGGTGGGTAGGGCGCCCCTGCCCCTAGGGCTTTGGGGGCGGGGCTTGGCTGAGGGCCTTGCTTGAAGGAAGAGGCCGGGTTAGGTATAGTGGAAGACCGGTAGCCCCCTTTGGGGCCCTTAGGAAGGGGAGGCCATGTTCGCGATCGTGAAGACAGGCGGCAAGCAGTACCGGGTGGAGCCTGGGCTGAAGCTAAGGGTGGAGAAGCTTTCCGCGGAGCCCGGCAGCCAGGTGGAACTTCCCGTCCTCCTCCTCGGGGGGGAGAAGACGGTGGTGGGTACGCCGGTGGTGGAGGGCGCCAAGGTGGTGGCCGAGGTCCTGGGCCACGGCAAGGGCAAGAAGGTGACCGTCTCCCGCTTCAAGGCCAAGGTCCAGTACCGCAGGAAGAAGGGGCACCGCCAGCCTTACACCGAGATCCTCATCAAGGAAATCCAGGGGTGAGCCATGGCGCATAAAAAGGGTTTGGGTTCCACCAAAAACGGCCGCGACTCCCAGGCGAAGCGCCTTGGGGTCAAGCGCCACGGGGGTCAGGTGGTGAAGGCGGGCCACATCCTGGTCCGCCAACGGGGCACCAAGTTCAAGCCCGGGAAGAATGTGGGCATGGGCCGGGACTTCACCCTCTTTGCCCTGGTGGACGGGGTGGTGGAGTTCCAGGACAAGGGGCGGCTGGGCCGCTTCGTGAGCGTGCGCCCCTTGGCGTAGGCCAAGGAGGCGTGCCCGGATGTTCCAAGACCTTCTCCTCATCACCGTCGCCGCCGGCCGGGGTGGCGACGGTGCCGTCTCCTTCCGCCGGGAAAAGTTCGTGCCCAAAGGGGGGCCGGACGGGGGGGATGGGGGGCGGGGGGGAAGCGTCTACCTGCGGGCCAGGGGGAGCGTGGACTCCCTTTCGGAGCTTTCCAAGCGCACCTATAAGGCGGAGGATGGGGAGCACGGCCGGGGAAGCGGCCAGCACGGCCGGGCCGGGCGGGACCTCTACATCGAGGTGCCCCGGGGCACCCGGGTCTTTGATGCGGACACGGGGGAGCTCCTCGGGGACCTCACGGAGGAGGGCCAGGTCCTCCTGGTGGCCCGGGGAGGGGAAGGGGGGCGGGGCAACGCCCACTTCGTCACCCCCACCCGCCAGGCCCCCCGCTTCGCCGAGGCGGGGGAGGAGGGGGAAAGGCGCCGCCTAAGGCTGGAGCTCATGCTGATTGCCGACGTGGGGCTTGTGGGCTACCCCAACGCCGGCAAGAGCAGCCTCCTTGCCGCCACCACCCGGGCCCACCCCAAGATCGCCCCCTACCCCTTCACCACCTTGAGCCCCAACCTGGGGGTGGTGGAGGTGGAGGGGGAGCGCTTCACCCTGGCGGACATCCCCGGGATCGTGGAGGGGGCGAGCCAGGGCAGGGGCTTGGGCCTAGAGTTCCTGCGCCACATCGCCCGCACCCGGGTGCTCCTTTATGTGCTGGACGCCGCCGAGGAGCCCCTCCAGGTCTTCCGTACCCTGCGCCAGGAGGTGGGGGCCTACGACCCAGGCCTCCTTCGGCGTCCCAGCCTCATCGCCCTCAACAAGGTGGACCTGCTCACCCCGGAGGAGGTGGGGGCTAAGGTGGCGGAGCTGGCCCGGGAGGGGCTTCCCGTCTTGCCGGTGAGCGCCCTCACGGGGGAGGGGCTCGTGGCCCTCAAGGAGGCCCTCCTGGGCCTGGTGAAGGCCACTCCAGCCCCCGAGCTTCCCAAGCCCGCGCCCAAGGGGGTGGTGGAGGCCGGGGTGGAGGTGGTACCCCTAGAGGAGGGGGTGTATGAGGTGCGTGCCCCTGCCCTGGAGCGGTACCTGAGGCGGCTTAAGGGGGATTTTTCCGAGGCGGCGGGCTACCTCCAGGAGGTGTTCCGGCGCCACGGGGTGGAGGCGGCCCTCAGGGCCAAGGGGGTGCGGGCGGGGGACCTGGTGCGGATCGGGGAGCGGGAGTTTGAGTACATACCGGAGGGCTAGCCTTGCGCATCGGTCTTTTCGGCGGCAGCTTTGACCCCATCCACCTGGGGCACCTTCTGGCCGCAAAGGAGGCCGCAAGCGCCCTGGGGCTAGACCGCGTGCTCTTCGTGGTGGCCGCCCGCCCCCCCCACAAGACCCCGGTGGCCCCCCCGGAGGCCCGCTACGAGATGGCCCTCCTGGCCACGGCGGAGGAGGAGCGCTTCTTTGCCTCCCGCCTCGAGCTGGACCGGCCTGGGCCCAGCTACACCGTGGATACCCTGGAGGAGGCCCGGAGGCTTTTCCCAGGGGACGAGCTCTTCTTCATCACCGGGGCGGACGCCTACCGGGACGTCCTCACCTGGAAGGATGGGGAAAGGCTTCCCGAGCTCGCCACCCTGGTGGCGGTGGCCCGGCCCGGCTACCCCTTGGAGGCCATGCCGGTGCCCGTGGTGCCCCTCCTGGTCCCGGAGGTGGGGATATCCAGCACCGAGATCCGCAGGCGCATCCGGGAGGGGAGGAGCGTCCGTTTCTGGCTGCCCAGGCCCGTGGAGGTGTACCTTGAAAAGCACGGTTTCTACCGCTGAGCTTATGGAAAGGGTCCAGGCCCTGGTCCGTCCCGAGCGGTGGGCGCACATCCAGAGGGTGGCGGCCCTGGCCCGGGAGATCGCGGAGAAAAACGGCCTGGACGGGGAAAGGGCTTATCTGGCGGGGATCTTGCACGATGCCGCCCGGGACCTGCCCCTGGAGGAACTCCGCCGCCTGGCCCCTCCGGAAAACGAGGTGGAGGAGGCCCATCCCCTTTCCCTCCACGGCCGGGCAGCCCGCAGGTTGGCGGAGGCCTGGGGGGTGGGGGACCTCGAGGTCCTGGAGGCGGTGGAGGGGCACGTGTACGGGGTGGACCCGGCAAACGGCATCGGCATGGCCCTCTACATCGCCGACGTCTCCGAGCCGGGCCGGGGGGTGAACGAGGAGATCCGCCACCTGGCCCTTTCGGGGCACCTTCTGGAGGCCTACCGCCAGGCGGTGGACAAAAAGGTGAGGTACCTGGAGGCCAAGGGCATCCCCGTCCACCCCAGAACCTTGGCGGTGTACCAGGGCCTTTGGCATGCGCCCTAGGCTCTCCTTCCTCCTCCTGGCCTTGAGCCTCTTCGCCCTGGGGGTTGTCCTCTCCTGGCCCCGGGGGACGGAGGAAAGGCCCGTGCGGGGGAAGCGGGTGGGGGCCCTCCCTGAGCTTGGGGTGGTGGTGGCGGCCCGGGACATCGAGTACTGCGGTTACCACACCCCCTGTGGCCCGGGAAGCCGCACGGACACCATCTTCTACGTGCGCCTTAGGGGAAGGGAGGTCCAGGCCCTGGCCATTCCCCGGGACCTCTATAGCCCCTTGGTGGGGGGCAAGATCAACGCCGCCTACGCCCGCGGGGGGGCGGAGCTTTTGAAGAGGGCGGTGGAGGAGGCCACGGGCCTGGTGGCCGAGAGGCACCTGGTCCTGACCCTGGGGAGCGTGGCCCGGGTGGTGGACGCGGTGGGGGGGGTGGAGGTCCACCTGGAGAGGCCCATGCGTTACACCGACCGGGCGGCCAAGCTCTTCATCGACTTCCCCGCGGGAAGGCTCCATCTGAATGGGGAGGAGGCGGTGAAGTACATGCGCTTCCGCCACGACGCCCTGGGGGACTACGCCCGCTTGGACCGCATCAAGGGGGTCCTCGGCCAGGTGCTCAAGAGGGCCCAGGACCCCCGCACCTGGCCGGCCCTGGCCCTGGCCCTACGGGAAACCTGGCGGGAGCTGGACACCGACCTCTCCCTGGAGGAGATTCTGGGGTACCTGCCCGGGGTGCGGGGCCTGAGGCTTTCCCTGGCCACCCTGCCCACCCGGGAGGGGGCGGGGACCTTCCTCCACGTGGACGAGGAGGCCCGGGCCCAGGTCCTGGCCCCCTTTTTGGGAGGGGCTGTGCCTTCCTCCCCGCCCAAGGTGCCCGTGCGCCTTAGGGGGGAAAGGGGCCTCGTCCTTTGGGGCCAGGCGTTCCTCGCCCGGGAAGGGGTTGAGGCCCAAGGGGAGGAGGCGGAGGTGGTCCAGAGTGCGGTCTATGCCCAAAGCCTCGAGGCGGGAAGCTACTTTGCCGAGCTCTTCCACCTGCCCCTCCTTGTCCCTCACCGGCCGGTCCTTGGGGTGGTGGTGGAGCTCGGGAAGGACCTGCTACAATGAGGCCAGATGGTCAAGACCCTGGAGGCGGTGGAGCTGATCGCGAGGATCAAGGATCTCCTTTGGGAAAAGAAGGCGGAGGACGTGGTGGCCCTGGACCTGAGGGCGGTTTCGGAGAGCCTGGACTATTTCGTCTTGGCCAGCGCCACCAGCACCCCTCACCTCCAGGCCCTGGAGCGGCACCTGCAGGAGAAGCTGGAGGAGGAGGGCCTTCGCCCCCGGCCCACGGAGGGGCAGAGCCCCCGCTGGGTGGTCCTGGACTACGGGGAGGTGGTGGTCCACCTCATGACCCCGGAGGCCCGGGAGTACTACGACCTGGAAGGCTTCTGGGCGGACGCCAAGAGGATTTGACAGGCCCTGGGCCCCAAGGCCCGTGCACCAAGGTGGCTTCGCCAAAGCGGAAGGGGCTTGCCCGGGGGCTTTTCTGGGGCCATGGCACTTAGTCCAGGGCCGAGTAGATGGCCTCGAGGTCTAGGGAGGTGTCCAGGCAGGGCAGGGGCACCTGGCCCCCGGCGTAGCGCCTTAGGCTGAAGCCCTTTCCCTCGCGGAAATACCCTTCAAGGCCTTTCCGTTCGGGGTCCAGGAGCAGATAGGCCTGGAGGCTCTTCAGGCCCAAATAGGCCCGCATCTTCTCCCAGCGGTCCTGGGCCTCCGTGGAAGGGGAGAGGACCTCCAGGACCAGGCAGGGGTGTTCTTCCAAGAAGGGGTTTTCTCCGGGAGGAGCGCAAACCACCATGAGGTCGGGGTAGTAGACGGTGTCGGGAGCCACTTGGAGCTTGAAGGTCTCCGCATGGACCCGGCACCCCTTCTCCCGGGCCCTGGGGAAAAGGGCCGCTACCAGGGCCACCACCAGGAGGTTGTGACGGCGGCTGGCCCCGGCCATGGCCCTTGGGAAACCCCGGACCAGCTCGTGGCGCACGGGGCTTTGGGCCTCTTCCTCCAGGTAGGCCTCGAGGGTCATGGGGCGTTGGACCTCCGCGGGTTCAGCCATCTGCCCTCATTTTATCCGGGGCGGGGCTAGAGGCCCCATGATGAAGCGCTGGAAGGCCAGGTAAAAGCCCAGGTACACCAGAAGCTGGAACCAGAAGCTTTGAGCCACCTTCAAGCCCAGGAGGTTGACCATAAGGATCACGGCCACTGCGCCCACCATCACCAAGGTGGTGCGCAAAAAGACCCCAGGAAAGTACTTTAGGGCCTCGCGAAAAGTTTTGGGCCGCTTTTCTTCCCACTCTTTCAGGAGCTTTTTCTTAAGCTTTTCCTCGCGCTTTTTCTTGCCCACGGGGAAAGTATACTGGGCCCCGTGAAGGTGGCGCGCACCGTGGCGGAGCTGAGGCAGGCCCTACCCCAGGAGGGGGTGGGCTTCGTCCCCACCATGGGCTACCTCCACCGGGGCCACCTGGCCTTGGTGGAGCGGGCCCGGAGGGAAAACCCCTTTGTGGCGGTTTCCATCTTTGTGAACCCCTTGCAGTTTGGCCCCGGGGAGGACTACCACCGCTACCCCCGGGACCTCGAGCGGGACCGGGCCCTTTTGGCGGAGGCGGGGGTGGACCTCCTCTTCGCCCCCAGCGTGGAGGAGATGTACCCGGCGGGCTTCTCCACCCGGGTCAGCGTGGAGGGTCCCCTCACGGCCCTTTGGGAGGGGGCGGTGCGCCCCGGCCACTTCCAGGGGGTGGCCACGGTGGTGGCCAGGCTCTTCCTCCTGGTGGGGCCAAGCCGGGCCTACTTTGGGGAGAAGGACTACCAGCAGCTCCTGGTGATCCGCAAGATGGTGCGGGACCTGGGGTTCCCCGTGGAGGTGGTGGGGGTGCCCACGGTGCGGGAGGAGGATGGGCTGGCCCTTTCCAGCCGCAACGTCTACCTCTCCCCGGAAACCCGCGGGAAGGCCAACCTCCTCTACCGGGCCCTCGTGGCCATGCGGGTGGTGGCCCGGGCGGGCGGGAGCGTGGCCGAGGCCCTGCGGGCCGGGGAGGGGGTTTTGGCCGAGGTGCCCGAGTTCCGCAAGGACTACCTGGCCCTGGTGCACCCGGAAACCCTCCTTCCCCTTTCCGACTGGGTGCCGGGGGCCCGGGGGATCGTTGCCGGCCGCTTCCCCGAGGTGCGCCTGATCGATAACCTGGAGGTGTACCCATGAGCGAGGCTTCCCCCCAGGAGGGTAAGCAGAGCCTCTTGGAGATGCTCAAGGCCATGGTCCAGGCCCGGGCCTCGGACATCCACCTGCAGGCGGGGGCCCCCCCGGTGATCCGGGTGGATGGGAAGCTCCGCCCCTTCGGCAACCGGCCCCTTACCCCCAAGGACACGGAGGCCATCGCCAAGGCCCTCCTCACCCCGGAGCAGTGGGAGGAGGTGGAGTACCGCAAGGAGATGGACTTCGCCTACACCATCCCCGGGGTGGCCCGCTTCCGCTGCAACCTTATGCGGCAAAGGGGAAGCTTCGGCCTGGTGATGCGGGTGGTTTCCGAGGCGATCCCCAGCTTTGAGGCCTTGGGCCTGCCCCGGGAGGTGATGGAGGGACTGGCCGCCAAGGAGCGGGGGCTCATCCTGGTCACCGGGCCCACGGGTTCAGGGAAGAGCACCACCCTGGCGGCCCTCATCGACCACATCAACCTGCACTACGCCAAGAACATCATCACCATAGAAGACCCCATAGAGTTTTTGCACAAGCACAAGAAGAGCCTGGTGGTGCAGCGGGAGGTGGGGCTGGACACGGACAGCTTCTACTCCGGGGTCAAGTACGCCATGCGCCAGGACCCCGACGTGATCCTGATCGGGGAGATGCGGGACAAGGAGACGGTGGAGGCCGCCCTCATGGCCGCCCAGACCGGGCACCTGGTGCTTTCCACCCTGCACACCCTGGATGCCGCCAGGACCATCAACCGCATCATTGAGTTCTTCCCCTTGCACGAGCACCAGCAGGTGCGCATCCTCCTTGCCGAGTCCCTGCTTGGCATCCTTTCCCAGAGGCTTTTACCCCGGGCGGACGGGAAGGGGCGGGTGCTGGCCCTCGAGGTCCTCATCGCCACCCCGTACGTGCGGGAGCTCATCAAGGACGAGGACAAGACCCCCCAGATCAAGGAGGCCATGATGGAGGGCTCCATCCACGGGATGCACACCTTTGACCAGCACCTGGTGGAGCTCTACACCCAGGGGCTCATCTCCCTGGAGGATGCCCTTTCCGCCGCCACCAGCCCCCACGAGTTCCGGCTCCTCCTCACCAAGGCCACGGGGCAGGCCTACTAAGCGACCAGGGGAGGCGGGGTCGTATTTAGAAAGCGATCAGCTTGAGCGTGGGTTCGTGCGACGGCTTCGGCCGCTTGGGGTGGCCAGCCCGTTGTCCTTTGTAGAAGCACCGCCCCGAGGACGAGGGCCCAAGGCCCCAAGCTCGGCCATGGCAACCCGCAAGGCCACCTCCGGCACGGTTGGGCCAGGGGTGGCGGTTGAGGAAGCGGGAGGGATCGAAAGGCGGTCACGGAAATGCCCAGGCAATGGGCGGCTTCTTGCGGGGTGGAGAGGGGGGGTCTACCCATCCTTCAAGGCCAGGGGATGCGCACCCCAGGGAAGTGGAGGGGTCGGGCCTCCTCGCCCGGGAGGAGGATACGGTGCTCCGTGTAGAGGTTTTCCTTGGGGTGGCGGAAGATGTGGAGGCGGTTTTCCCCCAGGTCCAGGATCCAGACCTCGGGGATGCCCGCTTGGGCGTAAAGGGGAAGCTTGATGTTCCGGTCATACTCCAGGCTGGACTCGGACACCTCCACCAGAAGCAGGATATCCTCGGGGGTTGGAAGGGCCTCCCAGTAGTCCTTGGGCCGAAGGAGGGCCAGGTCCGGTTGGGGCTCGGAGCCCGGGGGCAGGCGCACAGGGTTTTGCGGCCAGATGCGGGCCTTCTCCCCTAGGGCCTGGGCAAACCTGGCGGTCAGACGGGCCACCGTCTCCGCATGCTTCGGACCGATCGGGCTCATCTGGTACACCTCCCCGTCCAGAAGCTCCACCCCCGTGACCCCCTGGAAAACCCGCTCAAACTCCTCTATCCCGAAGCGGTACCGCTGGGCCATGGCCCTAGCGTAGCATGGGGGCATGAACCCCGTGGAGTTCATCCGCGAGAAGCGGGAGGGCCTCAAGCACCGGCGCGAGGACCTGAAGGCCTTTCTCCTGGGCTACTTGAGGGAGGAGGTGGCGGACTACCAGGTTTCCGCCTGGCTCATGGCCGCCTTCCTGAGGGGTCTGGACCGGGAGGAAACCCTTTGGCTTACGGAAACCATGGCCTATTCTGGAAGGGTTTTGGACCTCTCCCACCTGCCCCACCCCGTGGACAAGCACTCCTCCGGGGGGGTGGGGGACAAGGTGAGCCTGGTGGTGGGCCCCATCCTGGCGGCCAGTGGGTGCACCTTCGCCAAGATGTCGGGCCGGGGCCTGGCCCACACCGGGGGGACCATCGACAAGCTGGAGTCGGTGCCCGGCTGGCGGGGGGAGATGACGGAGGGGGAGTTCATGGAAAGGGCCAGGCAAATCGGCCTGGTCATCGCCGCCCAAAGCCCGGACCTGGCCCCCTTGGACGGGAAGCTTTACGCCCTGCGGGACGTGACGGCCACCGTGGAGAGCATCCCCTTGATCGCCAGCTCCATCATGAGCAAGAAGCTGGCGGCCGGGGCCAGGAGCATCGTCCTGGACGTGAAGGTGGGCACGGGGGCCTTCATGAAGACCCTCGAGGAGGCCAGGCTGCTCGCCAAGGCCATGGTGGAGATCGGCCAGGGGGCGGGCCGCAGGGTGAGGGCCCTCCTCACCCGCATGGACTCCCCCCTGGGCCGGGCGGTAGGGAACGCCATAGAGGTGAGGGAGGCCATCGAAACCCTCAAGGGCAAGGGGCCTAAAGACCTCCTGGAGGTGGCCTTGCGCCTTTCCGAGGAGGCCCTAAGGCTTGAGGGGCTGGACCCGGGCCTGGCCCACCGGGCTTGGGAGAGCGGGGAGGCCCTGGAGAAGTTCCGGGCTTTCCTCGAGGCCCAAGGGGGGAACCCCCGGGTTGTGGACGACTTCTCCCTGCTTCCCCTGGGGGAGGAGCTTCCCCTGCGGGCGGAGGAGGAGGGCGTGGTGCGCGAGGTGGACGCGTACCGGGTGGGCCTGGCGGTCCTGGCCCTGGGGGGCGGGCGAAGGAGGAAGGGCGAGGCCATCGACCACGGGGTGGGGGTCCACCTCTTGAAAAAGCCGGGGGACCGGGTGGCCAAGGGGGAGGCCCTGGCCCTGGTCTACCACCGGGGGAAGGGCCTGGAGGAGGCCTTGGCCCATCTAAGGGAGGCCTTCCGCTTGGGGGAGGAGCCCAACCCCTTGCCCCTGGTCCTGGAGGCCTGGCCCTGAGGGGCAGGGGGGCGGGGTAGGGTATACTCCTTTGGATGAAGCGGCAGGCGAGGAGGCCCGTGCGCTATACCCTTCTTCTGGCCCGAAGCGGCGGGGGAAGCCGGGCGGTGTCCCTGCCGGGGTGGGCGGTGGCCCTCCTCCTGGTCCTCCTAACCCTCTGGACCGGGGCCAACCTCTACCTCTGGCAGAGGAGCCGGGAAACCCGGGCCCTGGAAACCCGCCTCCAGGCCCTATCCCAGGAGGC
The DNA here is from genome assembly GCF_000744885.1 of Thermus amyloliquefaciens. Classification (NCBI taxonomy): domain Bacteria; kingdom Thermotogati; phylum Deinococcota; class Deinococci; order Thermales; family Thermaceae; genus Thermus; species Thermus amyloliquefaciens. Next base: position 271,673 of record NZ_JQMV01000003.1, read on the forward strand.
CCGAAGGCTTTCCCTGGCCCTGGAGGCCGAGAGGGCCAAAAACGGCGCCCTCACCGAGGAGGCCAAGCGTACCCAGAAGGAGCTGGAGGCCCTCAGGAAGGCCATAGAGGAGCTCCGCCGCCGGGCGGGGCTTTCCCCCCTGAACGCCCTTCCCGTGCGCTACCAGGAGGGGGGAAAGGGGGGTGGGGCCGCGGAGGACTTGGCCCTCTGGGGGGAGGTGCGGGCCGAAGTCTTGGACCTGAGGAACCAGCTTAGGGAGGTGGTCCCGGCCCTGGAAAGGACCCTGGAGGTGGAACGAAGCCTTCCCCGGGGCCTGCCCCTGCGGGGGCATGAGGGGGTCACCTCCTTTTTCGGCGTGCGCAAAAACCCCTTTGGCCCGGGGTACGAGTTCCACGATGGGCTGGACTTCGCCGCTCCCTACGGGGCCCCCGTCTACGCCACGGGAAGCGGGGTGGTGGCCCGAGTCGGCTGGATGGGGGCCTATGGCCTGGCCGTCCTCCTGGACCACGCGGAAGGGTACCAGAGCCTCTACGGCCACCTCTCCCGCCTGGTGGTGCGCCCCGGGCAGAGGGTGGAGAAGGGGCAGGTCCTGGGGTACGTGGGCTCCACGGGCCGCTCCACGGGGCCGCACCTGCACTTTAGCGTCTACCGCCATGGCACCCCGGTGGACCCCAGGCCCTACCTGGACCCCCTTTGGGCCTCCCGTTAAAATGGGGCGGATGCTGGGGAGGAAACAGGCGGGGACCCTCACCTACCTGGGGCCCGACACCGAGGTCCTGGGGGACCTGAAGGCCAAGGGCCAGGTGCGCATCGACGGCCTGGTCAAGGGCTCGGTCTATGTGGAAGGGGAGCTGGAGGTGGGCCGCACCGGCCGGGTGGAAGGGGGGCGGGTGGAGGCAGGGAGCGCCCAGATCCACGGGGAGGTGAAGGCGGACCTGGTGGCGGCCAAGGTCAGCCTCTCCAAGACGGCCCGCTTCACCGGCACGGTGCGGGCCCAGGCCCTGGATGTGGAGGCGGGGGCGGTCTTCATCGGCCAGAGCCTGGCGGGGGAGACCAGGGCCCTCGAGGCCCCCAAGGAGGCGTAGCGTGGCCTTAGAGCGGCTTTTCCGAAGAAAAAGGCCCAGCGGGGAGAACCGGGACGTCCCCGAGCTTTGGACCAAGTGCGAGGCCTGCGGGGCCCAGCTTTACAAGAAGGAGTTCCGGGAGAACCTGTACGTCTGCCCCAAGTGTGGCCACCACCACCGCCTGCCCGCCCCCGAGCGGGTGGAGATGCTGGCCGACCCCGGCACCTTCCAGGAGACCACCCGGCTTAGGCCCCTGGATTCCTTGGGCTTCGTGGACACCAAGCCCTATGCGGAAAGGCTTAGGGCCTACCAGGAGGAGACGGGCCGCCAGGACGCCATCCTGGGGGGTACCTGCACCATCGGCGGGGTGCCGGCGGTCCTTTTGGTCATGGACTACGCCTTCGCCGGCGGGTCCATGGGGAGCGTGGTGGGGGAGGAGATCGCCCGGGGGCCGAGAGGGCGGCGGCGGAGGGAAGGGCCTTGGTGATCGTGGCGGCCTCCGGGGGGGCCAGGATGCAGGAGGCGGCCCTTTCCCTCATGCAGATGGCCAAGACGGTGATGAGCCTGGACCGCCTTTGGGAAAAACGCCTGCCCTACGTTTCCGTCCTCACGGACCCCACCACCGGGGGGGTTACCGCCAGTTTCGCCGCCTTGGCCGACGTGATCTTCGCCGAACCCGGGGCCCTGATCGGCTTTGCCGGGCCCAGGGTCATCCGCCAGACCATCCGGCAGGAGCTCCCCGAGGGCTTCCAGCGATCGGAGTTTTTGCTGAAGCACGGGATGGTGGACCGGGTCACCGACCGCAGGCGGCTCAAGGCCGAGGTGGTCCAGGTCCTCCGCCACCTGCACCCTGGGGTGCCCTATGCCGCTGGAGTTTGAGAAGCCCATCCTGGAGCTGGAAAAGCGCATCGCCGAGCTCAAGGAGACGGCCCGCACCACGGGGGTGGACCTCGAGGCGGAGATCCGCCTCCTGGAGGAACGCCTGGCCCGGCTCAAGCGGGAGGTCTACGGCAACCTCACCGCCTGGCAGCGGGTGCAGCTGGCCCGGGCCCCGGGCCGGCCCACCACCTTGGACGTCCTGGAGAAGGCCTTCCAGGACTTCCTGGAGCTCCACGGGGACCGGGCCTTCGCCGACGACCCCGCCCTCGTGGGGGGGCTTGCCTATCTGGAGGGGCAGAAGGTGGTGGTGGTGGGCCACCAGAAGGGGCGGGACACCAAGGAGAACCTCATGCGCAACTTCGGCATGCCCCACCCCGAGGGGTACCGCAAGGCCATGCGCCTCATGGACCTGGCGGACCGGTTCGGCTACCCTTTGATCTCCTTCATCGACACCCCCGGGGCCTACCCCGGGGTTTCCGCGGAGGAGCGGGGCCAGGCCTGGGTCATCGCCCAAAGCCTCCAGCGCATGAGCCGCCTAAGGGTGCCCGCCATCGCCCTCATCCTGGGGGAGGGGGGAAGCGGGGGGGCCTTGGCCATCGGGGTGGCCAACCGGGTCCTCATCATGGAAAACGCCTGGTACTCGGTGATCAGCCCCGAGTCCTGCGCCGCCATCCTTTGGCGGGACGCCAAGGAGGCCCCTAAGGCCGCGGAGGCCCTGAAGCTCACCGCCCAGGACCTTCTGGCCCAGAAGGTGGTGGACGCCATCGTCCCCGAGCCCGAGGGCGGGGCCCACAAGGACCCCCTTGGGGCCATCCAGAACATCAAGGAAGCCCTCCTAAGGACCCTGGAGGAGCTCAAGGGGCTTTCCCCGGAGGAGCTTTACCAGGACCGTTACCGCCGCTTCCGCGCCCTGGGGGCCTACGCCGAGTCTTAAGGGGCCTTGGGCCTTTTCCCTCAGGATTTTCACAGGGAAGCTTTAGCCTGGGAGTGGAGGTGAGGGATATGCGGAAACTGCTTTTGGCCATCCTGGGTTTGGGGGCGGCCTTGGCCCAGCAGATAAGCCCCCAGGGGATCATCGTGAACCCCGTGCCCACCGACCTTCAGGTGAGGGTCTGGGTGGACAAGGACCCGGGGAAGCGGGGCACCGCCCTATACCAGATCGGTGAGCCCATCTTCATCTACGTGAACGTGAACCAGGATGCCTACGTCTACCTTTTCAACATCAATGCCGACGGCAGGATTGATCCCATCCTGCCCAACGCCTTTGAGCGGAATAACTTCCTCCGGGCCGGGGAGACCCGGCGCTTCCCCCCGGAAGGGGCCCGCTACCGCTATACCGTGACGGGCCCCGAGGGGGAGGACCGCATCCTGGCGGTGGCGAGCCGCAGGCCCCTTTCCCTGGGGGAGATCCTGGACGTGGAGGGGAGCCGGGTGCGGGTGCAGGGGGCCGAGGGGTTGGCCAGGGCCCTCTCCATCGTCATTGAGCCCATCCCCGACAAGGACTGGGTCACGGACGTGGCCCGCTACTTCGTGGGCCGGGTGACGGCTCCCCCCTCCACCCCCGCCACGGCCACCCTGGCGGTGGACTCCAGGCCCACCGGGGCGGAGGTCTACCTGGATGGGCGGCTTTCCGGGCGCACCCCGGTCACCCTCCAGGTGAACCCTGGCCGGCACGAGGTGGAGCTCAGGCTTTCCGGCTACCAGCCCTACCGGGTCACGGTGAACCCCAAGCCGGGGGAAAGGGTCCAGGTCTTTGCCCAGCTGGTGCCGGAGCCCAGGCAGGGAACCCTGGCCGTCACCTCCAGCCCCTCCGGGGCCGAGGTCTACGTGGAGGGGGCCCTCAGGGGCCGTACGCCCCTTTCCTTGAGCCTGCCCGAGGGGCGGTATACGGTGGAGCTTAGGCTTGCGGGCTACGAGCCCTACCGGGCCACGGTCCAGGTGCGGAGGGGGGAGACCTCGAGGCTGGACGTGCGCCTCACCCCCTTGCCCCGCACCGGCACCCTCTTCCTGGAGTCCAGCCCCACGGGGGCCGAGGCCTACGTGAACGGCACCTTGCGGGGCCGCACCCCCTTGCGCCTGGTCCTGGACGAGGGGACTTACCAGGTGGAGCTTAGGCTTCCGGGCCACGAGCCCTACCGGGCCACGGTGCGGGTGGAAAGGGGCCGGGAGACCCGGCTTTCCGCCAGCCTTAGGCCCATCCGCACGGGGGAGCTCTACCTGGAGGCCAGGCCCGAGGGGGCCGAGGTCCAGGTGGATGGCCGCCTCGTGGGCCGGGCGCCCTTACGGATGAGCCTGGAGGCGGGCCTCCACGAGGTGCGGGTCCTGGCCCCCGGGTATGCGGAGTACCGGGCGCAGGTGGAGGTGCGCCCTGGGGAGTCCCTGAGGCTTTACGTGGAGCTCATCCCGGTGCGGGCCGTGTTGGAGCTTTACCTGAACGTGGAGGCCCGGGTCTTCCTGGACGGGCAGGAGGTGGGCCTGGCCAAGGGGGGTTACCTGCGCCTCGAGGCGCCCTTCGGGAACCACGAGCTCACCCTGGTGGCCCCGGGGTACCGTACCCTGGTGCAGGAGGTCCAGGTCACGGGCAACCAGGTCTTGCGCCTCACCCTTAGGCCCCTTTAGGGGGCGAAGGGGGCCGCCCCGGCCTCAGGCCGGGGCGGCTTGGCTCCTTTGCTGCGGCCTCCCCGTGGGGCGGCATCCTCCTCCCGGGGCCTTCCGCCAGGCCAGGTAGAGAGGACCACCAGGTAAAGCCCCCCAGCCAGCAGGGCGGCGAACCAAACCCAAGGAAGAGGCCCAAAGGGGCAAGCCCCTTTCCCATGCCCTCACGGTAGCATGGGGGGGTGGAGGCCATCGTCCTGGGAGGCGGCGAGGAGGCTTGGGCGGGGAAGTACGGGGTCAGGAGCAAGGCCCTGGTGCCCTATCGGGGCAGGCCCATGGCGGAGTGGGTGCTTTCCGCCTTGGCGGAGGCGGGGCTTTCCGTGGTCTATGTGGGGGAGAACCCGGGGCTAACCCCGGCCCCCCGCCTCACCCTCCCCGACGCCGGCAGCCTGCTTGGCAATCTGGAGGCGGCCCTTGGGCATGTGGAGGGCCGGGTCCTGGTGGCCACCGCCGATATCCCCCACCTTACCCCCGAGGCGGTGCGCTTTGTGCTGGAAAGGGCCCCGGAGGCCGCTTTGGTCTACCCCATCGTGCCCAAGGAGGTGGTGGAGGCCCGCTTTCCCCATACCCGCCGCACCTACGCCCGTCTTCGGGAAGGCGTTTTCACCGGCGGGAACCTGGTGCTTTTGGACAAGGGGCTTTTCTTCCAGGCCCTGCCCCTGGCCAAAAAGGTGGTGGCCCTTAGGAAGAAGCCCCTTGCCCTGGCCCGGCTTATCGGCTTGGATATCCTCCTGAAGCTTCTCCTGGGCCGGCTTACCCTTCCTGAGCTGGAAAGGAGGGCCAGGAGGATCCTGGGGGTGGAGGCCAGGGCCCTCATCACCCCCTACCCCGAGGTGGGGGTGGACGTGGACCGGGAGGAGGAGCTGGTAAGCTAAGCCCATGCGCACGGTGAAGGAGCTCCGCCTGGCCGGGCTTTTCGCCTATCTGGCCGCCTTGGTGCTGGGCCTTCTCTTTTCCTACCTCCTCCACTCCCTCCTCGGGGGTGGGGGTCGGTTGGGGTGGGAGGACTTTAACCTTACCGGGCTCCTGGAGGGGCTGGGGTTTCTCCTCTCCTTAACCTTTGCCCTCTACGTGGCCAAGAAGGCGGTGCGGGTGCCCTGCACCACCCTGCTCACCGCCGGGCTCATCTGGCCCACCCCGGCCCGCCGCCTGGCGAGGCCGTTGCCCCGGGTGGAGGCCCTCGAGGCCTACGAGGGCCGGGGGGTGGCCCTTCTGGTGCAGGAGGGGCGTCCGGTGGGGCTTTTGGGCCTTTCCGACCACATCCTGCCCCTGGAGGAGGTGCCCAGCGTGGAGGCCGAGGTGGCGATGAGCGAGCTTTCCCCTCTTTTCCTGCGCCAACCCTTGGTCCTGGTGGTGAAGGGGGAGGAGGTCCTGGGGGCCATTTCCCGGGAGGCCTTCTTCCGGCACCTGGGAGCTTAGGCGCTTGACAAAGGGCCTGCTGCCCTAAAATAGGGGGGAGCGGTAGCTCGGGAGGTGAAGGATGCCGCACGTGATCTGCGAACCCTGCATCGGCGTAAAGGACCAGTCCTGCGTGGAGGTCTGCCCGGTGGAGTGCATCTACGACGGGGGGGACCAGTTCTACATCCACCCCGAGGAGTGCATTGACTGCGGGGCCTGCGTGCCCGCCTGCCCGGTGAACGCCATCTTCCCCGAGGAGGACGTTCCCGAGCAGTGGAAGTCCTACATTGAGAAGAACCGCAAGCTGGCTGGGCTGGGCTAAGGGGTAAGCCCTTGGCCCAAGGGGCTTGGGGCCCTCGCCAGGGTGGAAACCTTGGCGGGGTTTTTTTACAGCTCCCGCACGTACCAGCTCAGGGTGGGGCCCCCGTCCTTCACGTGGCGGAAGCCCTGGGCCCGGAAGAACGCCTTGGCCCGGGTGTTGTGGCCGTAGACCACCGCATAAAGCCGCTCGGCCCCCGTCAGGTGGTCTAAGAGGTGCTCCAGGGCCCTTCGCCCCAGGCCCTGTCCTTGCCGGTCTTCCCGGATGAGGAGGAGGCTTAGGGTGGCGTCCTCGGGTTCGGGGTAGTGGAGCTTGTAGTCCAGGTAGCCCACCACCTCCCCTTCCAGGAGGAGGAAAAAGGCCCGGCGGCGTTTGTCCTGCTCCAGGGTGGCCAGGTCCCGGGCCACGTCCTCCAGGGCCGGGGGTTCCATACCGATCAAGGCGAAGTACCCGGGGCTTCGCAGGAAGAGCTGGTGCAGAAGGGGTGCGTCCAGGGGAAGGACCGGGCGCAGGCTCAGGTTGAGGGTCCGCATCCCTCCCATGCTACCGGCTTTGGTCTGAGAAAGGGAGGATGGGTTTGCCAAAAGGGAACCGCCGTGGGCTTTCCCCACGGCGGTCCAGGTTGCCCTTTACCTGCGGGCCGGCTCCACCACGGTGACGTTCACCGCCTGGGGGCCCTTGCCGTTTTTACCCGGCTCCACGTCAAAGGTGACGATGTCGCCCTCGTTCAGGGTGCGGAACCCCTTGGCGTTGATGGCGCTGAAGTGGACGAACACATCGGTGTCCCCCTCGCGCTCAATGAAGCCGTAACCCTTCTCCGCGTTGAACCACTTGACCCGACCCTTCTGCATACTGCTCCTTCTCTTCCGAGCCCTTGGGCTCGCATCCGGGGCCTTAGGGGTTGCTTTAGACCCAAGGGGCCACCCTATAGCGACCCGGAATACCTCACTATACCACAAAGGGCCTACTTGCGGAAGAACCCCCTTAGCCTTTCAAAAAAGCCCTCGGGGGCAACCTCCTCCCCCACCTCCTTGGCGTAGGCCCGAAGGAGTTCCTTGGCCTTGGGGCTAAGGTGCTTGGGCACGGAGAGGGCCACCACCACCCGAAGGGCCCCCCGCCTGGACTCCCCCGGGTAGGGGAGGCCTTCCCCGGGGAGTTCAAACACCTCCCCGTGCCCCGTGCCTGGGGGGATCTCCAGGGGGATGGGACCCGAAAGCCCCGGCACCTCCACCCGGGTGCCCAAGGCCGCCTGGGCCAGGCCGAGGTTCAGCCGGTAAATGAGGTCGGCCCCTTCCCGCTCCAGGTGGGGGTGGGGGCGTACCTTCAAGCGCACGTAGAGGTCCCCTGGGCCGCCGGGCCCCAGGTTGCCGTGGCCCGGTACCCGCAGGAGGTGGTTTTCGTCCATGCCCGGGGGGATGTTTACCCGGACCCTTGCCTCCCGCACCACCCGGCCCCGGCCCCGGCAGACGGGGCAGGTTTCCGCCAGGAGGTGGCCCTGCCCCTTGCAATGGGGGCAGGTGGAGCGGGTGACGAAGGCGCCGAAGAGGCCCTGGCGGTAGCTTTCCAGCACGCCCTTTCCCCCGCAGGTGGGGCAGACCACCCGTCTGCCCCCCTGGCCGTGGCAGGCCTCGCAGGGGGTGAGGCGGCCGTAGGTTACCTCCACCTCCTTCCCGTGAAGGAGGTCCTCCAGGCCCACCTCCACCTGGGCCTCGAGGTCCTCCCCCCTGGGGGCGGCGCGAGGGGTGCGGAAACCGAAGGCCTGGGCGAAGAGGTCAAAGAGATCCTCCGCCTGGAACCCCGGCGCCCCCAAAAGCCCCCGGTCGTACTGGGCCCGCTTCTCGGGGTCGGAGAGGACGGCGTAGGCTTCGTTGATCTCCTTGAAGCGCTCCTCCGCCTCCTTGTCCCCGGGGTTGCGGTCGGGATGGTACTGCAGGGCGAGCCTGCGGTAGGCCTTTTTGATCTCCTCCTGGGTGGCCTCCCGGCTCACCCCCAGGATGGCGTAGTAGTCCTTCATCCAGGTAGCACTTTACAAGGAAAGGGGCCTTGGGCTAAAGTGGGCCTCAATGAGGCTCCTGCGAGCTATCCGGTAGGGGGCCCCTTCCCTCGGGAAGGGCCCCCCCGGTCTGGCCGCGGGGGCTTTTCTTATGCCCGCTTCCCACGGGCGCAAAGGAGGCAAGATGCTGCTTCTGACCCCTGGACCCACCCCCATCCCCGAACGCGTGCAAAAGGTGCTTCTCCGTCCCATGCGGGGCCATCTGGACCCCGAGGTGCTGGCCACCAACCGAGCCATCCAGGAAAGGCTCGCCCGGCTCTTTGACCCCGGGGAAGGCGCCTTGCTGGCGGCTTTGGCGGGCTCGGGTAGCCTGGGCATGGAGGCCGGCCTCGCCAACCTGGACCGGGGGCCGGTCCTGGTCCTGGTGAACGGGGCCTTTTCCCAGCGGGTGGCGGAGATGGCCCAGGTGCACGGTCTGGAGCCCACGGTTTTGGAGTTTCCCCCGGGGGAGCCCGTGGACCCGGAGGCGGTGGCCCGGGCCCTGAGGGCCAGGCGCTACCGCATGGTGGCCATGGTGCACGGGGAGACCTCCACCGGGGTGCTGAACCCGGCCCGGGAGATCGGGGCCCTGGCCAAGGAGGCCGGGGCCCTTTTCTTTCTAGATGCCGTCACCACCCTGGGGATGCTCCCCTTCTCCATGCGGGAGATGGGGGTGGACTACGCCTTCACGGGCAGCCAGAAGTGCCTCTCCGCCCCCCCGGGTCTGGCGCCCGTGGCGGTGAGCCTCGAGGCCCGCCGGGCCTTCACCGCTAGGCGGGGCTGGTACCTGGACCTCACCCGGGTGGCGGAGCACTGGGAGCGGGGCGGCTACCACCACACCACCCCCGTCCTCTTGCACTACGCCCTGCTGGAGGCCTTGGACGTGGCCCTGGAGGAGGGGGTGGAGGCCCGGGAAAGGCGGGCCAAGGAGGTGTATGCCTGGTTGCGGGAGGAGCTTGGGGCCAGGGGCTTTAGCCTCTACCCCAAGGCGAGCCCCTTGCCCACGGTGCTGGTGGTGCGCCCCCCGAAGGGGATGGAGGCGGACCGCCTGGTCAAGGCCCTGTACGCCCAGGGGGTGGCGGTGGCCGGGGGGATCGGGCCCACCCGGGGGCAGGTGTTGCGGCTGGGCCTCATGGGGGAGGCGGCTCGGCGGGAACTTTACGGGGAGTTCCTGAAGGTCTTAGACCGGGTTCTGGCCCTAGCCTAAGAAGAAGTAGGCGTAGACCAGGGCCAGGGCCATGCGGTAGTAGGCAAAGGGCCTAAAGCCGTGGCGCTCCACGAAGGAAAGCATCCAGCGCACGGTGAGGAGGGCGGTGATGAGGGCCGCGAGGAAGCCGAGAAGAAGGAGGTCCCAGCCCCCTGGCGGCACCTGGGGGGCGCTTTTGAGGAGGTCGTAGCCCACGGCGGCCAGCATGGTGGGTAGGGCCAGGAGGAAGCTGAACTCCGCCGCCGCCTTGCGCTTTAGCCCAAGGAGGAGCCCCCCCAGGATGGTGGCCCCGCTCCGGCTGGTGCCCGGGAAAAGGGCGGCAAGGCCCTGGAAAACCCCGATCAGGGCTACCCGGACCAGGGGGAGCTCCAGCACGTCCCCATGGCGGGCCTGCTCCGCCAGGCGGTCCGCCAGGAGAAGGACCAGGCCCACGGCGAACAGGAAGAAGACCACGATGCCGTCATCCCCCAGGATCCTCCCCTTGATGAGGGGGTAGAGGAGGAAGCCCATGGCCGCGGTGGGCAGGAAGGCCACCCCAATCCGGAGCCACAGGGCCCGGTCCAAGGCAAAGCGCCTTCCGTAGAGGAAAAGAATGGCCAGGATGGCCCCCAGCTGGATGGCGATGAGGAAGGTCTTCAGGAAGGGGTCTTCCTCAATGGGCAGTCCGAGGAGGTGGAAAAGGAGGGTCAGGTGGCCGGTGGAGGAGACGGGCAGGAACTCCGTGAGGCCCTCCACAAGGCCCAAGAGAAGGGCTTCCCAAGCGCTCACGCGGCCCATGCTACCATGAGGGGCGTGGAGGTTTCCGTCCTCATCCCCGCCGCCGGGAACGGGGAAAGGCTGGGCTTGGGGCCCAAGGCCTTCCTGCGGGTGGGGGGGAGGAGCCTTTTGGAGTGGTCCCTCCAGGCCTTCCGGGAGGCGGCGGAGGTCCTGGTGGCCCTGCCCCCCGGGGCCGAGGCCCCGCGGGGCCTGCGGGCGGTCTTCCTGGAGGGGGGGAGGACCCGCCAGGAGTCCGTGGCCCGTCTCCTGGAGGCGGCGAGCCTTCCCTTGGTCTTAGTCCACGACGTGGCCCGGCCCTTCGTGAGCCCCAGCCTGGTGGGGCGGGTCCTCGAGGCCACCCGCGCCACCGGGGCGGCGGTGCCGGTCCTGCCCCTTCCCGACACCCTCATCCGGCCGGAAGGGGAAGGGTATGGGGAGGTGGTCCCCCGGGAGGCCCTGCGCCTGGTCCAGACCCCCCAGGGCTTCTTCACCGCCCTTTTGCGGGAGGCCCACGCCTACGCCAGGAGGCGGGGGCTTTCCGCCACCGACGACGCCCAGCTGGTGCGGGCCCTGGGCTACCCCGTGGCCCTGGTGGAGGGGGAGAGGTCCGCCTTCAAGATCACCTACCCGGAGGACCTTCCCCTGGCGGAGGCCTTGGCGCGGATATGGAACGCCTAGCGGTGGCCAAGGTGAACCTGGGCCTTTCCCTCTTGGGGAGGCGGCCGGATGGTTACCACGAGCTCCATACCCTCTTCGCCAGCCTTTCCTTCGGGGACCGGCTCCTTTTGGAGCCCATCCCCGAGGGGATTGAGTTCCGGGGGCGGTACGGGCGGCGGAACCTGGCCTACCGGGCGGCCCAGGCCTACCTGGAGGCGGCGGGCTGGCCGGGGGGGGTGCGCATCGTCCTGGAGAAGGCCCTGCCCGAGGGGGCGGGCCTGGGCGGGGGGAGTTCGGATGCTGCTCAGGTGCTTCTTGGGCTTCGGGAGCTCTATCCGGCGGAGGTGGACCTTTCCGCCTTGGCCCTTTCCCTGGGGGCCGACGTGCCCTTCTTCCTCCAGGGGGGGGTGGCGGAGGCCCGGGGGATAGGGGAGAGGCTTAGGCCCCTTTCCCTGCCCCCTTTGCCCGTGGTGGTCTTCTCCTCGGGGTTGCGCCTCCCTACCCCCAGGGTCTATGCGGAGGTCAAGCCCCACGACTTCGGGCCCGAGCTTCCCGTGGAGGAGATCCTGAAGGCCTTGGAGAGGGGGGAGGAGCCACCCTATTGGAATAGCCTCGAGGGCCCCGCCTTTCGCCTCTACCCGGAGCTAAAGGCGGTGAAGGCCCGGCTTCGGGCCTTGGGGTTGCGGGGGGTCTTGATGTCGGGATCGGGGAGCGCCTTCTTCGGTCTGGCCGAGGACGAGGCCCAGGCCAAGAGGGCGGTGGAGGCCCTTAGGCACACCGGTTACGCCCGAAAGGGGATTCTGGGGGGAGGGTATGGGGCGCTTTAGGGAGCTTTTTGGGTTTAGCCCGGATGCCTTGGAGGAGATCAAGGCCTTGCCCCTCCGCTGGGATGAGGAGCGGTTCGCCTTCTGGCTGAGGCAGGATTTTCCCTTCGTGGAGGCTTTGTACCGCTTTCAGGTGGGGCTTCTCAAGGAGGCGCCCCATCCCCACCGGGCGCCCTTGGTCCAGGCCCTCATGGCCACGGTGGAGGAGCTGGACTGGCTTCTCTCCCAGGGGGCGGATCCCGGGGAGCCGGTGCACCCGGTGCGCCAGGAGTACATCGCCCTGCTCCAGGAGATGGAGGGCTTCTCCTATCCTTACCGCTTGGTCTTCTTTTACTTCCTGAACCGCCTTTTCCTCGAGGCCTGGAACGCCCACGTGGAGGGGGATGGCCCCTGGCGGGAGCTGGCCGAGCACTGGTCCGCCCCCGAGTTCCAGGCGGTGCTCTTTGACCTGGAGGTTATGGCCCAGGGCCAGGTGGAGGGGCTGGATCCCGGGGTGGTGGAGCGCTACCTGGCCCGCATCCTGGAGATGGAAAAGAAAACCTGGAGCCTCCTCCTGTAGGCGGCATGAAAAAGGGCCCCGGAGGCCGGGGCCCTGGGCCTGGGGAGAACTTCCTCAGTTCAGTTCCTCGCCCCAGGCTTCCTCAAAGAGCCGCTTGGCCTCCTGCACGGTGATCTCCAGGGTTTGGGAGACCTCCTCCGCCAGGAGGTAGATGGCCCGCCTCAGGGCCTGGCGGTCCAGGTCCGGCAGGCCCCGTTCCAGCTCCCAGGCCCTGAGTTGCCCCGCCATCTGGGCGATCCGGTAAGGGTTCCCGTCCGCCAGGATCTCGCTGGTCTTGCGGTGCCGGGCGGCCCACTGCTTGGGCAGGGGCATGCGCCCGTTCTTTAGGAGGTCCAGGATGATGGGCACCTCCTCCGGGGCCAAGGCCTTGCGCATGCCCACGCTCTGGGGAGCCTCCACGGGTACGTAGGCCTTGGAGCGGGAACCGGGAAAGTCCACCTGGTAGTAGGCCCGGTTGATGCCGCTCACGCTCCTCTGGGCTATGCCCGCCACCACGCCGACCCCGTAAGGGGGCAAGACCACCTTGTCGCCGGGACGGAACTCTTTCACGGCGCGACTCCTTTCCGGAACACCTCCATAAGGTGCTCCAAATATGCCTCCGCCTCGAGCTGGGGGGTGCATCCTAAGGCCGCGATCACGTGGGCGGTGGCCCTGGGGGAAAGCTCGGGGCGCACGGCCCCTTCCTCCTGGCCGCTTCGCACCAACGCCTCCAAAAGGTCCAGGTAGTGCTGGTGGAGCCCCTTGAGCCAGGGGGTGGGGTCCTCCATGGCCTCCCGGGCCACCGCCGCCCACAGGCCCCGCCACTCGGCGATCCAGGCCAGGCGTTTCTTCAGGAGGTCCTCGAGGCGCACAAAAAAGGGCGCCTTTTGGCGCACCACCTCCTCCACCTCCCGGTAGAAGGCCCAGGTTCGTTCCTCCACCAGGTTTTTCAAGAGGTCCTTCTTGTCGCGGAAGTAGAGGTAGATGGTGCCCTTACCCACCTCCGCCCGCCGGGCCACCTCCTCCATCTTGAGCCCGGAAAGCCCCATTTCCCGGAGGATTTCCAAGGTGGCCTGGAGGATGGCCTTCTTTTTGTCCCTGGAGAGCGCCCCCGGCGGGGATACCATCGCGGCCACGCCCTCAAGTTTACCACACCGCCCTTTTCCTTTCATGAGGAGGCGGTTACCCTAAGGGTATAGGAGGTCGGGTATGCCCCAGGGCTTTTTCGCCTTGCTCACCGCTGATCCCCTCCGGGGGGCCTTGCGTCCGGTGGAGGCCCGGCTCCTGGAGGAGGCCGGGGGGGAGGCCCTCTTCCTGGTGCCCTATCCTTTGCGGGACCTGGCCGAGGCCTGGCGGCTCGCCTACCGCAGCCTGGGCCTGAGGCGGGGAAGGGTCTTGTACCTCAGGCGGCGGGAGGAGGCCTTTGACCCGGAGATAGCCCAAAGGGTGGTGGAAAGCCCCCTGGTGCTTCTCGCCGCGGAGGGGTTGCCGGAGTTCTTGGATCTCATCCGGGGCAGCCTCCTTCTCCAGGCCCTTTTGCAGGTCCACCGCCAGGGGGGAGGGGTGGTGGCCTTGGGGGAGGCGGCGGGCCTTTTGGGCGAGGCGGCCTTCTACTCCTTGGAGGGGGAGGTTAGGGCCGCCCTGGGCCTGGCCCTGCTTCGGGGCCTGGTCCTCCTCCCCCGGGTGGAGGAACGGGGGCGGTTCCTGGCCCTTTCCCGCCTGGTGGCCGACAACCCCGACCTGATGGGCCTGGGCCTTCTGGAGAACACCGCCCTTCGCCTCCTAAAGGGCCTGGGGGAGGTCTGGATGGGAGGGGTGACCCTGGTGGACGCCGGGGGAGCGGAGTACACGGGCCGGGGGGTGAAGGGGCTCAAGGTGGATGTGCTCTCGGCGGGGGAGCGGTTTGCCCTGCCGGCCCTTTAGCATGGGCCTATGCCCTCGGGGCGGGTGCACGAGGCCATCAACCTGACGGTCCTGGGGGGAGGGGCCCTGGTCTACCTGGCCTATGGGGGTTCCCCGGAGGAGCCCCGGGTTCTGGCCTTTGCCCTGGCCTATCTGGCGGGCACCTTCCTCCTCTCCCCCGACCTGGACCTGGCGGAAAGGGGCACCCGCTCCCAGCGCCGTTGGGGCCTCTTGGGGCTTCTTTGGCGCCCCTACGGCTGGCTTTTCCGCCACCGAGGGCTTTCCCACACCTGGGTGCTGGGGCCCTTGACCCGCCTGGGCTACCTGGTGGGGCTCCTGGGGGGCTTGGCGGTGCTGGCCCAGGGCCTCGCCGGGTACCTGGGCATGGGGTTTGCCCTAAAACCCCCCTCCTGGCCCCCGGAGGTTTGGGGGTTTGCCCTTTTGGGCTACTACCTCTCCCAATGGCTCCACCTGGTGGCGGATGGCATCTGGCCCGACCACGACCTGAGGCGCCTACGGCGGCCAAGGTGAGGAGGTTTACATACCCATCCCCGCCAGGGTAAACAATGGAGGCATGCTCAAGCGATGGCTAGGGGGAATGGTTTTTTTGCTTCTCGGCCTGGTCCTTGCGGTGCAGCCTGGCCAGCGCCTGCCCGAGTTTGCCCTTTTGGATCCCAAGGGTAACCTCGTCACCCCCAACACCATGAGGAAGCCCGCGGTCATCGTCTTCTGGGCCAGCTGGTGCCCGGTGTGCAAGGCGGAGTTCCCGGGGCTTCACCGGGTGGCGGAGGAGACCCGGGTGCCCTTCTACGTGATCAGCCGGGAGCCCAAGGACACCAAGGAGGTGGTGCTGGAGTACATGAAGGCCTATCCCCGCTTCATCCCCCTTTTGGCCTCGGACAAGGATAAGCCCCACGAGGTGGCCAACCGCTTCAAGGTGGTGGGCCAGCCCTGGACCTTCGTGGTGGATGCCGAGGGGAAGGTGGTGGCCCTGTTTGCGGGGCGGGCTGGGCGGGAGGCCCTGCTAGACGCCCTGCTCCTGGCCGGGGTGGAGCTGCCATAGCTCGGCCCGGCGCACCTCCCCTTGGGGGGTGAGGCGGAGGAGGAAGTCGGCCTCGAGGGCCTGCGGGTCCCCCCACTCCACCAGGAGGAGGCGGGCCCCTTCCCGGGCGGCCTCCAGCTGGGGCAGGAGGGCCTTTGGGTCCTTTAGGCGGTAAAGGTCCGCGTGGACCAGGGGGCCTTCTGGGGTGGGGTAGGTGTGGATGAGGGTGTAGCTGGGGCTGGTCACCCTTCCCCTGAAGCCCAGGCTTTCGGCCAGGAGGCGAACAAAGGTGGTCTTCCCCGCCCCCAAGGGGCCTTCCAGGGCCACCAGGCTCCCTTCGGGGAAGAGGGGCAGGACCTCCCGGGCCAGGGCCTGGGTGTCCTCCAGGGTCTTAAGGGTGCGCTCCAGGAGAAGCCGCATAAAGAAAAAGGCCCCGAGGGGCCTTTTGGTGCCGGGAGCGGGACTTGAACCCGCACGCCCTTGCGGGCACCACCCCCTCAAGATGGCGTGTCTACCAGTTCCACCATCCCGGCAGGGTGCGCCTCACGCGCAAGCCTTAGTTTAGCAAAAGCCCTCTTCTTGTCAAGGTTCGCCGGGCTTGCCTTGCAAGCCCTCTTGAGTTATGCATTTCCCGAGATGGGCAAGCGCGGCTTCGTCCGAAGGGAACCGAGGCCCAAGGAAGTCCTGGAGCTCTGCCTGTACCTGGCCCAAGAGGTGGCCCCACCCACCCCCAAAGGCCACCGCGGCAGACCCTGGCGCTACACCCATGCCCTGTACCTGGCCCTCCTCCTCTTCCGCGCCTTCTACGGCCTCACCTACCGAGCCACAGAGGCCCATCTCCAGGACCTCCTAGAGGGCCCCTTCCCCTCCCACCAGGCCCTGGCCGCCTATGCACAGAAACACCTGAACGAAGAGGTGCTGCAGGCGCTGCTGGAACGGCTGGTACAGGAAGTGGAAGCCCGGCTTCCCCAAGAGGAAGGGGAACCCCCCTTTTCTTGATGGACAGCACGGGGCTGGCCTACCGTAGCAAAGACACGGTGCTGCGCTGGCGCAGGGGGCAGGAGGAGCGGCGGATGCGGGGGCACAGCCGGCTTTTGGCCCTGGTGCGGTGGAGGAGGGGGCAGAAGCTTTTGGCCCCTTGGGGGGGCGGGGTGGGGCGGGCGTATGCCCCTGACCCGAGGCTTGGGGCGGGGGTGCTCCTGCGGTTTGGGCTGGGGGGCGGGGTGCTTTTGGGGGACGCGGGCTTTGACGGGAGGTGTGGGAGGTGGTGCGAGGGCTTGGGGTGTGGCCCCTGATCCGGCTGCGGGGAGGGGGAGAGGTGCGGGATGAGGTGAGGCGGGAGGTAGCGGCGAGGATGAAGACGCGTTTGCGGAGGGGTTATTTGCAGGAGCGGAAACCGCATACGGCCATGTGGCGGGCCTTTATGGAGTTCCTTGCCTACGGCCTGCGCATCCTGCTCACCCTGCTTCCCCCTCAGGGGGGGTACAAGGCGATTTACTAGGCAAGCCCACAGTGGCTTGACATCAAATGATGATTGTGGTATTCCTTCGTTTGCTACTTCAAAGCTCCACCGGTCGTGTAAGGAATTATGTGTAGGGGTTTGTGTATAAAAGGGGGGTACCAGGATTAGGAAGGAGGTACCCCGTGGACCAGGATACCTTGCAGGTGATGCTAAGGGAAGCGGTGAGGCAGACGGTGACCGAGGTCTTGCAGATTCTCCTGGACGCCGACCGGGAAGCCTTCTTGCGCCAGCACGGGGGACGCAAGAACGGCTACTACCCCCGCAAGCTGGAGACCGCCTTTGGCCAGGTGAAGCTGGCCATCCCCCGGGATCGGGAAGGGAAATACTATCCCAGCCTCCTTCAACCCTATGCCCGCCGTCAGGTGGACGTGGGGGAGGTGGCCATTGCCCTTTACGCCGCTGGGGTGAGTCAACGCAAAGCGGCGGAGGTGATGAGCCTCTTGCTGGGCCACCGGTACACCCACGAAACCATCAGCGCCATCACCGACCAGGTGCTGGAAGCGGCCGAGGCTTTCCAGAAGCGGCCTTTGCCGGAGGAGATGGCCTTTGTTTACCTGGATGGCTTTTTCTTGAAGGTGCTCAGGGAGGGACTTGGGGTGGAGAGGGCGGCCGTATACGTGGCCCTGGGGGTGACCCCCAAAGGGGAGAGGCAGGTTCTGGGCTTCTGGCTCCTTCCCACGGAGAACGCCCATGCCTGGGGGGAGGTGCTGAAGGAGCTTTGGGAAAGGGGGCTAAGGCGGGTGTTGCTGTTGGTCACCGATGGTCTACCTGGGATAGAGGAGGCCATCAGGAGGGTTTATCCCATGGCGGGGTGGCAGCGGTGCGTGGTGCACATGGTGCGCTCTAGCCTGGGGCAGGTGCGTTCCCGGGACAGGGCTCTTTTGGCCCAAGACCTGAAGGGGGTGTACATGGCGGGGAGCCGACAGGAAGCCCTGGGTGCTTTGGAGAGGCTGAGGGAGGCCTGGGGTGCCAGGTACCCTTCCCTGGTGGCCTCCTGGTGGGAGAACTCGGGGGCTCTGCTCCGTTTCCACGATTACCCCCAGGTGCTCTGGCCCTATCTGCGGAGCACCAACCTGATGGAGAGGTTCATCCGGGAGGTGAGGCGTGGGACGAAGGTGCGGGATCATAAGTTCCCCCGACCCGAGTCTGTGTTTAAGCTCCTTTACTTGGAGGCGGAGCGTCAGGAGGGGAGGTGGTCTGAGCGGCGATTGAAGGGCTTTGCTGAGGTGCGGGAAGTGCTGGAGAAGATGCTTCTGGAGAGGTATGCCCCCCGTACACAGACGCTTACACATAAATCTTGACACGACCCGACTCGATCGCGAGCATCCCCTTTACCATATTGACGCAGAAACCCTCCTGGTGGCTACCTACGTCTGGGTCGATGACCAGCTCAAAGCCCTCCAAGCCCAAGGAATGCGCTTGCCAAAACCCCAAAAGCACCAAAAGGCCACCCTCCCCGAACTCCTGACCATCGCCCTCTTCCTGACCTTCTTGGGCCTGGACCTCAGCAAAGGCTACCTCCTCTCCCAATCCCTCCTCCGCCCCTACTTCCCCTCCCTACCCCACCTCTCCCGCTTCCTCCGCGTCTTGCAAAACGCCCAGCCCCTCCTGGCCCACCTGGCCCTCCGCCTGGCTCAGGGGCCCAGCCTCCTGCACGTGGTAGACCTGAAGCCCCTCCCCATGGCCCACGGCCACCGCATCCGGGGCTATGCCCTGCCCGGATCGGGGATTGGCGTGGGGCCCCTGGGAGGCTTTGCGGGCTACGCCCTGGTGGGGGTCATCAACGACCGGGGGCTGTTTCACCGCTGGGCCCTGTTGCCCGGGAATGCCCGGGAAACCTGGGCCAGGGGGCTTCTGGAGGGGCTGGAGCACGTTCTGGGGGACCGAGGCTTTCGCTGGGTGGAGGGCGTTCTCACCCCACCTTATCGCCTGCGGGGGGGACAGGTGGTGGAGACGGGATGGCGGGAGTGGATGGGGAGGGTGAGAAACTGGATCGAGACGCGTTTCAGTGTGATGGTGCGTTCCCTGGGGCTTGGGCGGGTTGAGGCTCGTTCTTACTGGGGGCTGGTGGCGAGGGTGAACCTCGTCCTCTTAGCCCACAACCTCATCCGGAGTCGGGTTCTCCTGAAGATGGCAGGGGTGGAGCTTTGAAGTAGCAAACGAAGGCATGACCTTATCCGGTAGCATGTGCTTGTGCAACTGGCCAAGCACCGACGCCGCCCCAGGCTGGAACTCAAGGACCCTCCCCACCCCGACAACCTCCACGCCCTCTACCGGGAGACAGAAGACCCAGTGGAACGGGCCCGCTGGCACGCCCTGTGGCTCCTGGCCACCGGCCACCCTATCCCCCAGGTGGCCAAGATCCTGGGCTACTCCGAGCGCTGGGTCCGCACCGTGATCCATCGCTACAACCAGGGGGGCCTGAGGGCCATGGCCGACCTACGCCACCGCAACAAGGGTAAGCCTCCCCTCCTCCCCCCCGAGGTCCAGGAGGCTTTTCGCCAGGCCCTGCAGGCCCCTCACCCCCGGGATGGCCTGTGGACCATCCGCAACGCCGCGGAGTGGCTTTCCGAGAGGCTGGGGCGAGAGGTGGACCCCAGGCGGGCCTGGAGTTGGATGCGGAGGCTGGGCTTTGCCCCCCTGCGTCCCCGTCCCCGGCACCGGGAACGAGACCTGGAGGCGGGGGAGGAGTTTAAAAAAAGCTCCTCCTGACCTTGGTCCTTCTGCGCTACCTGTTTCCGTGGCTGGGGGTGGAGCTATGGGCCTTGGACGAGCATCGCTTGGGCCTGAAGCCCCTCCGCCGTCGCCTGTGGGCTCTGCGGGGGAAGACCCCTCTGGTCTGGGAGAGGCCGCGCTATCGGTGGCTTTACGTCTACACCTTCGTGCGGCCCAACACGGGGGAGAACGAGCACTGGCTGTTGCCCTCCGTGGACACGGTGTCCTTTGAGGCGGTCCTTAGGGCCTTTGCCCGGGGCCGAGGGGCTGGGAAGGGCAAGGTGGTCTTGGTGGTTCTGGACCGGGCGGGGTGGCATACTTCCCCGAAGCTGCGGGTACCTGAGGGGGTGGGGTTGGTGTTCTTGCCGCCCTATTCCCCGGAGCTACAGCCGGTGGAGCGGGTGTGGAGCTTGGTGGATGCGGGGGTGGCCAATGGGCAGGTGGAGACGGAGGAGGAGCTTTGGGAGCGGGTGGAGGCGCGGTGTGCGTACCTCCGGACCCAGCATGCCCTCATCCGGAGCTACACCCTCTTCCACTGGTGGCCTGGGGGGTGCTGAGGGAGAGGTATAAACGGATTTCTTATGAAGGGGCTTGGGGTGCGGCCCCTGATCCGGTTGCGGGAGAAGGGGGAGGTCCGGGATGCAGTGCGGCGTTGGGCGGCTTTCCACTGGGAGGATGCGCTGTATCGGTTTCGTGGAGTGGTGGAGGGGGTGTTTGGGGGGATGAAGAGCCGGTGGGCCGGGGGCTACTTGATGGAGCGCAAGCCCTCTTCGGCGATGAAGCGGATCTTCCTGGAGGCCATCGCCTATGACCTCCGGATCCTCCTTACCCTCACCCCTGTTCCCAAGGGGTTCAAGCCAATTTACTAGGCAAGCCCAGGTTCGCCGCCCTTGGGACATTTGTCCCTTACCCTTTTTGTTAGGGTACCTGTGAGAAGACCTAGCTAAAGGGTAGGCGTGGGAAGGCCAAGCCGGCTTATGGAAAGACCCGACCCCCTTGATTGAAGTCTCCGCTTCCTGCCCCTACGCTTGCCCTTTAAGACCGGAGGTGGCATGAGGCGGCGCAACCGATGGGTCAAAACCTTCTTTTGGGGAGCGGTTCTGGGGGTGTTCGCCCTCCTGGGGGTGGTGTTTTCCGGGGTGGCGGTGGGGGCTTTTGAGTACCGCACCCAGCCCGTGGAGCAGCCCGTGCCCTTCAGCCACGCCTTCCACGCGGGGGGCTTGGGGCTTTCCTGCCGCTACTGCCATGCCAGCGTGGAGCGGGCCCCTTACGCGGGGCTTCCCCCCACGGAGACCTGCATGACCTGCCATACCTTCATTAAGCCCGACAGCCCCAACCTGGCCCTGGTGCGGAAGAGCTGGGAGACGGGGGAGCCCTTGCGCTGGAACCGGGTCATCAACCTCCCGGACTTCGTCTACTTCCACCACGGCGCCCACGTGGCCAAGGGGGTGGGGTGCGCCGAGTGCCACGGCCGGGTGGACCAGATGGCGGTGGTGTACCAGCCCCAGGCCTTCACCATGAAGTTCTGCCTGGACTGCCACCGCCAGCCGGAAGCCCGCCTCAGGCCAAGGGAGCAGGTCTTCAACATGGCCTACACCCCCGATCCCCAGCTGGCTGAGCGGTTGAAGCAGGTCTACCAGGTGCGTTCGGCGGAGGCCCTTACCAGCTGCAACACCTGTCACCGCTAGGAGGCTTCATGAGGGAACGACGCGGTTATGAAGAGGCTTTGGAACGGGAGCTCTTTCGCGAGGAGTTTCCTTTTGGCCCCCTGACCCGGCGGGGGTTCTTGGCCCTGGGCCTTTTGTCCCTAGCCGCCTGTACCCCGGTGGTGCGGCGCCAGGGCGTCCCTTACGTGCGCCAGCCGGAATGGGTGGTGGAGGGGGGGGAGGCGGAGTTCGTCACCGCCACGGTCCATGCCGGCTTTGCCGAGCCGGTGCGGGTGAAGGTCTACCAGGAAAGGCCCCTCTTCCTGGCGCCCTTGGAGAGGGCCATGAGCCCCTATCCCCTGGCGGGCCTATACGCCCTCTACGACCCGGCCCGCCAGGGGAAGGCCCCGGATTGGGAGGGCTTCTACCAGGCCTGGCGGAAGGCCTTAGCGGAGGGGGAGACCCTCCTGGTCCTGCCCCGCACCACCTCCCCGAGGCTCGAGGGCCTCCTGGCAAGGGCCCAGGCCCGCTTCCCCAACCTCCGGGTGGCCCGGTTTGAGGCCTGGAGCCTGGAGAACGTCTACCTGGGGGCGGAGGTGGCCTTCGGGCGGAGGGCCTGGCCCGTGTACACTCCGGAGCGGGCGGAGACGGTGCTCCTTCTGGACGTGGAGGCGCACGAGCACCCGGCGGGCTACCTCTGGTGGGCGGCCCTAAGCCAAAGGCGCCTTCCCCCCATGAACCGCATCTATGCGGTGGAAAGCGGGGCGAGCCTTTTGGGGGGCATGGCGGACCACCGTTTGGCCTTGAAGCCCAGCCAGGTGGAGGCCTTTGCCCTGGCCCTGGCCCAGACCCTGGGGGTGGTCCAGGGGACCCCCCCCTCGGACTACGGGGGGTTTCTCCCGGCCTTGGCGGAGGACCTGCAAAGGGGCGGGGTGGTCCTGGCCGGGCCCCAGCTCTCCCCGGGGGCCCAGGCCCTGGTCATGGCCATCAACCAGGCCCTCGGGGCGCCGGTGCGCTATGTGGAGCCCCCGGAGAAGGAGGTGGCCACCCCCAGGGCCTTTTCCCAGGCCGAGGGGGCCGAGCGCCTGGTGTGGGCGGCGGAGGGACCCTTGCCCAGCCTTGCGGGCAAGGCCTTTTCCGCGGTCCTTTCCCTCTACCCCCACAAGGGGGCCGGTTGGAGCCTGCCCTTGGCCCATGCCCTCGAGGCCTCCGGCCAGCACCGGGATGCCGAGGGCCGGCTCTGGCCCGCTCAGGCCCTGATCCAGCCCCTGTGGGGCGGGAAGAGCCTGGAGGAGGTTTTGGCGGGGCTTCTGGGGGAGGAGGTTCCCGCCCTTAGCCCGGAGGAGAAGCGGGCCTTGGTGGAGGGGAGGCCCTTGGCGGAGGCCCAGGAGGTACCCCTGGGGGTGCGCCCCGGCCTGGAGGGCCGCCTTCCCCCTCTGCGGGAGGAGGCTCCCTTGGAGATCACCCTACGCCCCGATGCCAGCCTCTACGACGGGCGCTACCGCGACAACCCCTATTTGCAAGAGCTGCCCCGGCCCCTGAGCCGGTTGGTGTGGGATGGGGCCCTCCTCCTCGGGGAGGAGGATACCGAGGCCTTGGGCCTTCTTGCGGACATCCGGGCCCGGGAGCGCCGGGCGGATCCCAAAAGGCCCCTTCTGCGGGTTAGGGCGGGGGGCAAGGAGGCCCTCCTTCCCCTCTGGCCCCTTCCCGGCCTGCCCCGGGGGAGCGGGGTGGCCCCTCTTTCCCACTTCTTCCACCCCGAGGGGGTGGCCTTCCCCGCGGAGGTGGCCCCCACGGGCCGGGACTACCCCCTGGTCTCCACCCAGTACCACGGCTATTTGGGGGAGGTGGAGGCGGCGAGGGTGATGACCGCGGAGGAAGCCCTGAAGGCCGAGCCCCACCAGGAGAAGCGGGTCTCCTTCTACCCCCCTTGGCCCCAGGGGGAGCACGCTTGGGCCATGACCGTGGACCTAAGCCGCTGTTTGGGCTGCGGGCTTTGCACCCTGGCCTGCCAGGTGGAGAACAACATCCCCGTGGTGGGCAAGGAGGAGGTGCGGAAGGGGCGGGAGATGCACTGGATCCGCATCGACCGGTATTTCGCCGAGGAGGGGGTGGTGCACCAGCCGGTGATGTGCCAGCACTGCGAGAAGGCTCCCTGCGAGGCGGTCTGCCCGGTGGCGGCCACGGAGCATTCCAGCGAGGGCCTGAACCTCATGGTCTACAACCGCTGCGTGGGCACCAAGTATTGCTCCGCCAACTGCCCCTACAAGGCGCGGCGCTTCAACTTCTTCCCCTACGGGGAGGCCTTCGTGGGCAAGGGGGACCCCAGAAGGGCGAAGGAAAGCCCCCTCTCCCTCCTCATGAACCCCGAGGTCACGGTCAGGAGCCGCGGGGTGATGGAGAAGTGCACCTACTGCGTGCAACGCATCGAGACCACCCGGGCCCGGGCGGCCCAGGAGGGGCGCAAGATCCGCACCGGGGAGGTGGTGACCGCCTGCCAGGAGGTCTGCCCCGGGAAGGCCATCCACTTCGGGGACCTCCTGGACCCCGAGGACCCCATCCAGGCCCACCGTAAGGAGGGGCGGCACTACACCCTTTTGGAGGAGGCCAACACCTGGCCCCGGACCACCTACCTGGCCCATCTGAGAAACCCCAATCCCAAGCTGAAGGAGGGGAAGCATGGCGCATAAGGAACCCCACCCCGACCACGACCTCATCCAAGGGGAGTGGACGGAAAAGACGCTGGTGGAAAAGCTTTTGGAGCCCGTGGAAAAGCCAGCCCCCAGGCCCTGGCGGGTGGTGGTGGCCGTGGGGGCGGCCCTGACCCTGGCCTGGCTCTACGCCATCTTCGTCACCTTCGTGAAGGGCCTTGGCACCTGGGGCATCAACCAGCCCGTGGCCTGGGGGTTTGACATCGTCCACTTCGTCTGGTGGATCGGCATCGGCCACGCGGGGACCCTGATCA
The DNA here is from genome assembly GCF_000744885.1 of Thermus amyloliquefaciens. NCBI lineage: Bacteria > Thermotogati > Deinococcota > Deinococci > Thermales > Thermaceae > Thermus > Thermus amyloliquefaciens. The sequence continues at coordinate 295,794 of NZ_JQMV01000003.1, forward strand.
GCGCCATCCTGGTCCTCATGCGCCAGAACTGGCGGGACTCCCTGAACCGGGTCACCGAGGCCATGACCTTCTTCGCCATCCTGGCCGCGGCCACCTATCCCCTCATCCACATGGGCCGGCCCCAGCTCTTCTACTGGGTCATGCCCTACCCCACCCACATGGCCCTTTGGCCCCAGTACAAAAGCCCCCTTTCCTGGGACGTGCTGGCCATCATGACCTACATCACCATCTCCACCCTCTTCCTCTACCTGGGCCTGATCCCCGACCTGGCCCTTTTGCGGGAGAGGAGCCGGGGCTTTCGCCGGAAGCTTTACGGGTGGCTCTCCTTGGGCTGGACGGGGAACGCCGTGCACTGGCAGCGTTACCGGGCGGTCTATGTGCTCCTGGCGGGCCTGGCCACCCCGGTGGTGATCTCCGTGCACTCGGTGGTGAGCATGGACTTCGCCTACGGCCTGGTGCCGGGATGGCACCTCACGGTCTTCCCCCCCTTCTTCGCCGCGGGGGCCATCTACTCGGGCTTCGCCATGGCCCTGACCCTCATCATCCCCCTTAGGAAGTGGTACCGGCTGGAAGGGGTGATCACCGAGCGGCACCTGGACTGGATGGCCAAGGTGACCCTGGCCTCGGGGCTCGGGGTGGCCTACATCTACCTTTTGGAGATCTTCATCGCCTGGTACGCGGGGGAGCCCGCGGAGTGGGCCCAGCAGCTTTGGCGCATGACCGGGCCCTACGCCCCCTACTACTGGGCCATGATGCTCATCAACGTGGTCCTCTTGCAGACCCTCTGGTTCCCCCGCTTCCGCCGGAACATCGCTTGGCTTTTTGTCTTCTCCATCCTGGCCAACGTGGGCATGTGGCTGGAGCGCTTCGTGATCGTGGTCATCAGCCTGTCCCACGACTTCCTCCCCGGAAACTTCCAGCTTTACTACCCCACCTGGGTGGACTGGACCCTTTTCCTGGGCACCATCGGCTTCTTCCTCTTTGGGCTTTCCCTTTTCATCCGCATCTTTCCCCCCATCGCGGTGGCGGAGATGGTGCACCTGTTCCACCGCCTGCGCAAGCACTAGGAGGGGCCTATGCTCTACGGACTCATGGCCTATTTTGACGCGCCGGAGAAGCTGCTGGCGGCTTTGCGGACCCTGAAGGCCCAAGGGTACCGGCGCCTCGAGGCCCTCACCCCAAACCCCGTGGAGGGGATAGAGGAGGTGTTGGGTGGGGACGGGCGCATTCCCTGGATCGCCTTCGCCCTGGGGGTCTTGGGCGTGGGTCTTGGCCTCTTTCTCCAGATCTATACCACCCTGGACTACCCCCACAACGCCGGGGGCAAGCCCCTTTTGGGCTGGCCCGCCTTCATCCCCGTGACCTTTGAGCTCACCATCCTCACCATCACCGTGGGCATCTTCCTCTTCCTTCTGTACATGAACGGCCTGCCCTTGGCCGCCCACCCCGCGGTGCAGGCCAAGGAGTACGTGCGGGTCCTGCTGGACGAGTACGGGATCTTCGTCTACGCCTCCGACCCCAAGTTTGACCTGGAGGGCACCAAGGCCCTTCTCTGGGAACTGGGGGCGGAGGTGGAGGAGGTGCGGCGTGGCTAGGTGGCTCCTTCTCCTTCTCCCTCTCCTTTCCGCCTGCGGCTGGATGTGGGAGCAGCCCAAGGTGAAGCCCTTCCGACAAGCCCCCTTGCAGGTCCAGGTGGCCCCGGAGCGGGTGCGCTTCGGGGAGAACCTGAACCTGGAGGTGCGCACCGGCCTTAAGCCCGAGGGCGGGTTCGCCGATAACCCCTACGCCTTCACGGAGGGGGAGTTTTTGCGGGGCAAGGTCCTCTACCGTTCCTTCTGCGCCATCTGCCACGGGCTCAACGGGGAAGGGGACGGGCGGGTGATCCCCTTGGGGATGCCCAAGCCCCGCTCCTTCCTGGACCCCGCGGTGAAGGCCATGCCCGAAGGCTACTTCTACTTCGCGGCCACCAACGGCTTTGGCCGCATGCTCTCCTACAAGAGCCGCATCCCGGAGAGGGAGCGCTGGCTCATCGCCCGCTACATCAAGCGGTGCCTCCAGATGGAGGCCTGCCCCCTGGAGGTGGTGAATGCAGAGGTCTATTGAGGCAAGCCGTCCAGGCATCCTGTTCCTGGGCCTGGTCCTTTACGCCCTGGCCTTTCTCTTTGGGGCTCCGGCCGCTTACTTTCCCTTTGCTTTCTTCCTCCTCCTTTCCTTAGGGGCGCTTCTGGTGCTCCTTCTGCACAACGCCCTCAAGAGCCGTTGGGGCGTGCCCCTGGAGCCTTACCTGTACCCCTTGGCCCGCCTCCTTCCCCTCATGGGGCTTCTGGGCCTACCCTTCTTCCTCTTCTTGGCGGACCTTTTCCCTTGGGCCCGGCCCGGGGCCATGCTGGACCCCATCCTGGCCCACCGCGCGGGGTACCTGAACGCCCCCTTCATGCTCCTGCGCTACGTGCTCTTCTTCGCCCTCTTCTCCTGGGTGCTCCTGAAGCTGAAGCCAGGGGAGCACCGGGCGGAGGTGGGGGCCTGGGGGCTACCCCTCACCTTCGCCGCCGGCACCTTCCTCAGCTACGACCTCTTCATGGCCCTCGAGGCCCACTTCTCCTCCGCCTCCTTCGGGGCCATCCTCCTCCTCTCCGCCGCCCTCCTGGCCCTGGCCGTGGCCGTGGCCCTGGCGGCCCGGAAGGGGACGCCCGCCCTCATGGGCCAGGCCCAGAACCACACCAACCTCCTCCTGGCCCTTTCCATCATCTGGATCTACGTGGAGGCCACCACCCTGATCATCATCTGGGGGGCGGACCTGCCCCATGAGGTGGAGTTCTACCTGAAGCGGCTGGAGGGCCCTTGGGGAACCCTGGCTGCCTTTTGGGTGGTGGGCGGCTTCTTCCTCCCCTTCCTTTACCTCCTCACCAACCTCCCCAAGCGGGAGGCCCGCTTCCTCTTCCCCGTGGCCCTTTGGATTCCCCTCTTCCGCCTTCTGCACCTGGCCTGGTACGTGCTCCCCGCCCTGGGGCGGGGGGTGGGGGTGGGGGAGGCGCTGGGCTTTTTGGGCCTGGGCCTCTTCTTCATCCAGCGCCTGCGGAACCCTTCCTGAGGGTTTGGGGAGCCCAATCCCCCGCCCGGGGGGCGGGGCATTTGCACCTACCTTCACAAAAGGGATGGGTGCATCCTGAACCTAGGGGTACACGGTAAGGGTACCCAGGAGGTGGAAGATGGCGACGAGGATTCTGGTCCTGGGAGGCGGCTCGGGTGGCTTGGTGGCGGCCAACAAGGTGAAGAAGCTCTTGGGCCGCGAGGTGGAGGTCACCCTCGTGGACAAGAACGCCTACCACGAGTTCATGCCCGCCTACCCTTGGGTGGCCTTCGGCATGCGGGAGCCGGAGCAGGTGAAAAGGCCCCTGGCCAACCTGGAAAAGCGGGGCGTCCACTACCTCCAGGCCACGGTGGAGGCCCTGGACCCCGCCAACAACAAGGTGAAGACCAGCGCCGGGGAGCTCGCCTACGATTACCTGATCGTCTCCCTGGGGGCCGAGGCCCTGCCTGCTCCAGCGGAGGACAGCTACGCCCCTTGGAGCCTCGAGGGGGCCCTGAAGCTCCGGGAAGCCCTCAAGGGCTTCAAGGGCGGCAGGGTGGTGGTGGGGGTTTCCTCCCCCTACTACCCCTGCCCCCCGGCCCCCTACGAGGTGGCGGGCCAGGTGGAGTTTGCCCTGAAGGTCAAGGGGGTGCGGGGGAAGAGCACCGTGGAGGTCTTCCACCTGAACCCCCTGCCCCTGGCGGGCATGGGCCCGGTGATCTCGGGGAAGGTCATGGAGATCCTCCGCTCCAAGGGCATCACCTTCCACGGGGAGTTTGAGCCCGTGGCCTTTGAGGGGGGCAAGGTGAAGGCCAAGGACGGGCGGGAGCTTCCTTACGACCTCCTCATCCTCACGCCGCCCTTCGCCCCCAACCGGGTGGTGCGGGAGTCCCCCTTGGCGGGCCCCCAGGGCTTCCCCGAGGTGGACAAGGCCACCTTCCGCTCCCCCAGGTTCCCCAACGTCTTCGTCATCGGCGACACGGTGAACCCCTCCCTCATGCTGCCCCCCGCCGGGGTGGTGGCCCACTTCCAAGGGGAGTACGTGGCCGGGGTCATCGCCTCCGACCTCAAGGGGGCCTACATCGGCGAGCCCTTCAACCCCGTGGCCATGTGCATCATGGACTTCGGCGACAACGCCCTTTTGCCGCAGTGCTCCTTTGAGAGGCTCCTGGCGGGCACGGGCATGCCCTCCTGCGGGGTGATGGCGGTGGGCAAGTGGGTGCGGGTGACCAAGATGCTCTTTGAGGGCTTCTGGTTCGCCACCCTCATCGAGTAGGAGGTGGCTATGGAGACCCTGACGGTGGAAGAGCGGCTGGCCCGCATTGAGGAGGTCCTGGAGAAAAGCGGCCTCGCCCTCCTGGCCCAGGTGGGGGCAGGGGAGACCCTCGCCGAGAACCTGGGCCTCCTCATGGACCCCAAGAACCTGCAGCTCATCTCCCTCCTGGCCCGTTTCCTGGACCAGGCCGAGGCCTTGGAGAAGCTGGCGGATACCCTGGAAAAGCTGGACAAGTCTGGCGCCCTGGCCTTCTTGGGCCACCTCTCCGAGAACTTCGGCGAGGGGTTGGGGATGCTCATGGAGCCCCAGCTCCTAAGGCTCGCCTCCCACGGAGCCAACGTCCTGGACATCCTTTCCCGGATTGAGCCCGCCGCCATCGGCATGATGGCCAGCGCCCTGCAGCGGGGGCTTTCGGAAACCTTCACCCCCGAGGTGATGCAGGACCCGCCCCGGGTGGGCCTTGCGGGGATTTTGAAGCAGCTTTCCGACCCCGAGGTGCAGAAGGCCCTGGGCGTGCTTTTCCTGCTCCTAAAGGCCCTGGGCAAGGCCTTCGGCCACCTGAACGAGGACATGAAGGCCATCCAGGCCCTCATGGCCAAGATGATGCCCAAGAAGTGAGGGGGGCTAGGATCCCTGGGCCGCCGCGCGGCCTAGGGGGTTTTACGCCATGGTGACGCGGTCCCGCCCGGTTTCCTTGGCCCGCAGGAGGGCGTAGTCCGCCTTGAGGATCCACTCTTCCAGCTGGGCCTCGTCCTCCGGTACCTCCCCCCCTGCGATGCCCGCGGAAAGGGTCAGGGGGTAGGGGATGGGGTCCACCCGCTGGGTACGGAAGCGGTAGCGGATGCGCTCCACCACCTCCTTGGCCGCCTCGCGGTTTGCCCCGTAAAGGAGAAGCAAAAACTCCTCCCCCCCGTGGCGCACCGCCAGGTCCTCGCGGCGCACGCTGGCCTGGAGGATGCGGCCTAGGAGCTTTAGGACCTCGTCCCCCACGGGGTGGCCGTAGGTGTCGTTCACCCGCTTGAAGCGGTCGATGTCCAGCATCACCACGCTCAAGGGGGCTTGGTAACGGCGGGCCAGGGCCAGGAGCTTGGGGAGCTCGGTTTCCAGACCCCTGCGGTTCAAAAGCCCCGTGAGGGGGTCGGTGAGGGCCAGGGTACCCCACTCCACCTGTTTCAGCACCTGCCGAAGGCGCTCGCCCAGGAGGGAGAGGAAGCCTGAAGGCACGGGCTCTTCGGGAGGGAGGCGCAGGTAGAGGTAGGCCGTGTCCCCGTTGAAGGGGATGGCCAGGGAGTGGGGGGTGCGCTCCCCCACCAGGCCGCGCCTCCCCCGCACCTCGAGGCCCACGGCTTGGGGCAGGAGGTGCCTTGCCGCCTCCAAGGCCCCCAAGAGGACGACTTCCGGGCTTAGGGTCTGGGTCACGCTGGGGGAGAGGCGGGTGAGCTCCTCCAAGAAGCGGGTCCAGCGGAGCCGCTTGGCCTCCGTGCGCCGCCACTCCAGGTGGAGGGCATAAAGGAGGCCCAGGGCGCCCACCAGCCCTCCCCAGAGGGCCATGGCCCGCACCCCCCAGGGGGTGGGATCGTGGAGGAGAAGGGCGGGCATCAGGAAGAGCCCCCCTAGGGCCAGGGCCTGCCCCAAAAAGGTGTTTTCCCCACGCCTCTCCTCCTCCACGCCCCAGGCCAGGAGCAGATACCCCAGGGTCCAGAGGAGGTGGACGGGGTGGCCCATGGGGTAGCCGCCCGCTGCCTCCAGGAAGGCGTAGGCCATGTCCGCCGCCAAGAAGAGGAGGAAGCCCACCCCCCGAAGGGCCTGCCCCCCTAGCCCCACCTGGAAGAGGGGCTCCAGCCGGGGCAGGAGGAAAAGGAGGAGCAGGGCGTCCCACGCGGCGTAGATGCGGTCTATACCCAGTTCCGGCTTGAAGGCCAAAAGCAGGCCCAAAAGCCCCAGGGGAAGAAGGCCAAGGGATAGGCGGGGCGGCTTCCCGGGAAGGCGGAGGAGCCAAAGGGTGAGGAGGGCGTAGCCGATTAAATAGGGAAACTCCAGATAGAGTCCGCGGGGCAGGTTGCCCAAGTCCTCCAGGGTCCAGGCCAGATCCCCCACCCCAAAGAAGAGGAGCCCTAAGCCAGGGAGGGGCTCTTTTTGGCGTATGAGGAAACCGCCCCCCACCAGGGCCACCAAAGGCGTGAGGAAGCGCTCGCTCCAGGGTGCGGTGGGCGGGAATAGGCCGAGGAATAGGAAAAGGGCGGAAAGGCCCAGAACATAGGGAACCACGCCCACAGTTTAGCCCAGGTTTTCTAGGGGCGTGTGCGTTTTGGCCAGGGCCTCGAGGGCCTCCCGCAAGGCCTCAATCCCCTTCAAGAACTCCTCCACCTCGAGGTGCTCGTAGGGGGTGTGGTCCAGGGTGGAATCCCCTGGCCCGTAGGCCACCATGGGCACCTTCCAGTGGGGGGCCAGGACGTTCATGTCGCTGGTCCCGGTCTTCAGCTTGAACACGGGCTTCCCCCCGGCCTTGCGGATGCCCTGCCTTAGGGCCCGGGTGAGGGGGGTGTCCTTGGGGCCCAGGTAGGGCACCTCCCGGCCGAAGAACTCCAGCTCTATGGTGGGGGGGGCGTAGGCGGTGAGGTGGCGGATGGCCTCCTCCGGGGGAAGCCTGGGGGGGAGGCGGAGGTCAAAGAACATCTCCGCCACCTGTTTGAGCTCCGCGGGTTGGATGCGGAAATCCCTAAGGGCGTACTGCACCTGGTCAAAGGCCTTTTGCCCCACGTTCATGGCCTCGGCCCAGGCCTTGATGGCCACAAAATAGCTGATGAGCTCTTCGGCGGCGTTGGGCTCGTGGTGGGCGGAGTGGAAGTTGTCCTTTTCCCGCCGGGCCTTCACCAGAAGCCGGCCCTTGTACCCCAGGGTGATCCCCTCCCAGCCCGAGGGTTCCCCGATGACGGCGTAGTGGGGCTTGAGCCTGGGCGCCACGAAGCGGGCCCCCTTGGAGCTGGGGGCCTCCTCCTCCGTGGCCCCCACCAGGTGGACGGTGAGGCGCTCCTTCGCCTCCTCCGAAAGCCCGGCGGCGGCCAGGATCATGGCCACGAAGGGGCCCTTGGCGTCCACCGCCCCGCGGCCGAAGAGCTTGTTCCCCTCCAGCCTAACGGGCACCGTCCCAGGAACCGTGTCGATATGCCCCAGGAGGACCACCTGGATGGGCCCTTGGCCCACCTGGCCCCGGGCGTTGTCCGCCTCGTCCACAAAGCCCTTAAGGCCCAGCCTCTCCATCCCCTCCGCCAGGTACTCCGCCACCAGGCGTTCCTGCCCTGAAGGGGAGGGGATCTCCAGGGCCCCTTTGAGGAACTCAACGGGGTCCAAGGCGCTTGCGCTCATACTCCTCCTTGCTCCATCCCACGTCCCGGAGGATCCCTAGAAGCGTTCCCGGGTGAAGGAGTTCTCCTGCGTGTACCGGCACCGTGGTGGCTCGGCCGTCTGGGTGTTTAAGGCGCACGTGGCTCCCCCTCACGCGCACCACCTGGAAGCCTTCTTCCTGTAGGAGGCGGACCAGCTCCTTCCCGGCGATGGGGGTTAGGCGGGGGCTCACGCCGCTTCGATCTCCAAATCCCCGGAAAATCCCCGCACGACGACTTCTTCCTCCGTGTCCAAGGAAACGGCTATGGCTTCCTGGAGGCGTTCTAACAGCTCGGCGAAACTCTTGGCCTGGGTGTGGGCTCTAAGTTCCGGGACGTGGGCCACCAGGTAGCCTTCCTCGTCCCATTCCACTTCCACGTGGAAGCGCTGCCTCATCCCGTTAGCTTAGCACAGCCCGCACCGCCTCCACCACCCGCTCCAGATCCGCCTTTTCGATGACCAAAGGGGGAAGGAAGCGGATCACCGTGGGGCCGGCTTGTAAGGTCAGCACCCGGTGCTCCTTTTCCAGGCGCTCGATGTAGGGGGCAGCCTTTTCCTTGAGCTCGAGGCCCACCATGAGCCCAAGCCCCCGCACCTCGCGGATCTTGGGGGAGGGGATCTCCCTCAGCTTTTCCATGAACCAGGGCCCGAGTTCGGCGGCCCTCTCCCATAGCCGGGTGCGCTCCAGATAGCGCAGGGCGGCTACCCCGGCGGCCATGGCCAGGGGATTCCCCCCGAAGGTGGTGCCGTGGCCCCCCTTGGGCATGCTTTTCGCCACCTCCTCCCGCATCACCGCTACCCCGATGGGTACCCCGCCCCCAAGGGCCTTGGCCAGGGTGAGGATGTCGGGTACCACCCCATAGTGCTCAAAGGCGAAGCGCCTTCCCGTGCGCCCCATGCCGGTCTGGATCTCGTCCAGGATCAGCAGGGCTCCTTTTTCCCGGGTAATCTCCCGGGCAGCCTCCAGAAACTTCCGGGTGGCGGGGCGCACCCCTCCTTCCCCCTGCACGGGCTCGAGGATCACCGCCGCGGTCTCCTCGTCCACCGCCTTCCTCAGGGCCTCCACATCGTTAAAGGGGATGAACTCCACGGGGCCCAAGAGGGGCATGAAGGGTTCCCGGTACTTGGGCTCCCAGGTGACGGAAAGGCTTCCCAGGGTGCGCCCGGAGAAGCCCCGCATGGCGGCCACCAGCTTCCGCTTCTTGGTGTGGGCCCAGGCGAACTTGATGGCGGCCTCGTTGGCCTCGGTGCCGGAGTTGGTGGGGAAGACCCGGTTAAGCGTGGGGGGCAGCAAGGAGACCAAGGTGCGGTAAAACTCCCCCGCGTGGGCGTGGGCAGGGTCTGGGGCATGGAAAGGAGGGTTTCCGCTTGCCGCTTGATGGCCTCCACTACCTCGGGGTTGCTGTGGCCCAGGTTGGCTACCCCGTAGCCCCCCACGCAGTCTATGTACTCGTTGCCCTCGGCGTCCCAGACCTTGGCCCCCTGTCCCCGCACCAGGAGGAGGTCGTGCTTGGTGTAGACGCCGCTGTCCAGGGTCTTCTCCGCTTCCAATAGCGCGCGCCAGTCCTCCTTGACCATGCTCCCTCCCAAAAGAAAAGCCCCCGGGCGGGCCCGGGAAGCCAGGCTTCCCAGGCGTGCTTAGGTTTTGCCGCGGGCGGCCATCTCCCCTCCAGAGTAGGGGTCTTGACAGGGGGTGTCAACGGGCATATTTTAGAAATATGCGCATATTGGTGTTTCTTTTGATGCTCGGGAGCGGCGTCTTCGCGCAAACCCAACGCTTTTTCGGGCTGGCGGTGGGGTATGACGGCGGCACCTCCCCTAATGACACGTATTCGGTGGTTGGCCGTTACCTATCTTTTGGCTACGGCCAGGTCCTTCCGGAGGGATACTGGGTAGGCCTCTTCCTGAACACCGACCTGAGTTGGGGGGGCCACCTCTACCTCCGCCGGGAAGGGACCGTAAGTCCCCTGGTACCCTTGGGGCTTATGGGGATTGGCTTTGGCTTGCCTGGGGCCTACTACGTCGGCCTGGGGGTGGAGGGCAGAGGCTTTGGAAAGGTCGCCCCTTCCCTCCTTTGGGGGGTGGAGGCCTCTCTGGGCGTGGAGGCGGTTCCTTTTCTGGAACTCGCAACCCTGGTTGCGGCCAACCCTTCCTTGCGGGCGCACTTTGGGGTGCGCTATTACCCTTCCGGCTGGGGGGGTGAATCCTCTGTCCGGACGGAAAATCTCCGGCTTTACCCCCGGCTCCTCGCGGGCCTTTGGCCTTCCTTTGCGGTTGCCTATGAGGGAGAAGGATACGCCCTTTGGGCCACGCCTTACCCAGATGCCGTCCTGGTGGCCCTTGGGGGGCACCTCTATGTGGGTAGCTTCTCTTTGGGCCTGGCGGCGGGTTCCCTCTTGCGACTTTTCGGGCCTCCAGACAGGTTGCTTCTCGCCGCTCCTTACGTTGGCTACTCCTGGGTCTTGGGGAGGAACCTCGAGGGCCGCCTGGAGCTTTTCCTGCCCATCTTCTTTCCTCCCGACGCTGGACCCTACCTCCTGCCCATCCCCATACCCTCCCTCGCCTTGACCTTTGCCCTATAAACTCGGAAGGTGCTGGCCTACGTGGGCCTGGGGAGCAACCTGGGGGACCGGGCGGCCCACCTCCTTTGGGGGCTTTCCGCCCTCTCCCGGCTTCCCGAGACCCGCCTCCTCAGGCTTTCCCCCCTCTACGAGACCGAGCCTTTGGGCCCGCCCCAGCCCCGCTACCTGAACCTGGTGGCCGAGCTGGAGACAGAGCTTCCGCCCCGGGCCCTCCTCTCCGAGATGCTCCGCATAGAGGAGGCTTTGGGCCGGGAGCGCAAGGAGCGGTGGGGCCCCAGGACCCTGGACCTGGACCTCCTCCTTTATGGCGACTTGGTCTTGGAGGAAGAGGGCCTGAAGCTTCCCCACCCAAGGCTCCACGAAAGGGCCTTCGTCCTGGTGCCCCTTTTGGACCTCCTCCCCGAGGGGCGCCACCCCCTCTTGGGCCGCACCTTCGCCGAGCTCCTCGCCGCCTTGGGCCCGCAAGGGGTGTGGCCCTACCGCCCCCAGAGGGGCCTTGTGCTATAGTGGGGGCATCGCGGCAGGTCCGCGCGAGGAGAAGGAAAGTGGAGATAGAAGCGGGAAGCATCGTAGAGGGCCGCGTGGTGCGGGTTACGGATTTTGGCGCCTTTGTGGAGCTCCCGGGGGGCGAGCAGGGCCTGGTGCACATCTCCCAGATCGCCCACGAGTTCGTGAGGAACGTGCGGGACTTCCTCAACGAGGGGGACATCGTCCAGGTGATGGTGAAGGGCCGGGACGCCAAGGGGCGTCTGGACCTTTCCATCAAGGACCTCACCCCCGCCCCGGAAGGGGCTCCGCCCCCCAGGCCCAGGCGCCTGCCCAAGCAGTCCCCCGAGTTTGAGAACAAGCTCAAAAGCTTCCTCCGGGGCACCGGGGGCTTTGGCGGCAAGGGGGGCAAGAAGGGCGGCAAGAAAAAGCGTTAACCCCAAAGGGTTCCCCCCGGGGGTGTATGCCCCCGGGGTTTTGCTTTAAAGTGATGGGGTATGGTGAAGCCCATAGAGGTTACCGACGCCAACTTTGACCAGACCTTAGGCGGACACCCCCTGGTCCTGGTGGACTTCTGGGCGGAGTGGTGCGCTCCCTGCCGCATGATCGCTCCCATCCTGGAGGAGTTGGCCAGGGAGTACGAGGGGAAGCTCTTGGTGGCCAAGCTGGACGTGGACGAGAACCCCAAGACGGCCATGCGCTTTAGGGTCATGAGCATCCCCACGGTGATCCTCTTCAAAAACGGCCAGCCGGTGGAGGTCCTGGTGGGGGCCCAGCCCAAGCGCAACTTTGAGGCCAAAATCCAGAAGCACCTCCCTGCGAGCGCATGAGCATTAGGATCGCCCTGGACGCCATGGGGGGGGACCGGGCCCCCGGGGTTACGGTCCAGGGAGCCTTCCTGGCCGCCAAGGAAGGGGTGGAGGTCCTTTTGGTGGGGGAGGAGGCCCGCCTGCGGGCCGAGCTTGCCCGCCTGGGGACTTCCTTGCCCATCCACCATGCTCCAGACTGGATTCCCATGGAGGAGCATGCCACCGAGGTGAGGAAGCGCCGGGAAAGCTCCATCATGGTGGCCATGGACCTTCTAAAGCGGGGCGAGGTCCAGGCGGTGGTGTCCATGGGCCACACCGGGGCCACCATGGCCGCAGCCCTCTTCACCCTGGGGCGGGTCAAGGGGGTGGAAAGGCCTGCCCTCTTGGTGGAGTTCCCCAGCCAAAGGGGACGCACCTTCCTCCTGGACGGGGGAGCCAACGCCGACTGCCGCCCTTTCTTCTTGGTACAGTTCGCCGCCATGGGCCTGGCCTATGCCGAGGCCAGCGGCCTTAAGGACCCCAAGGTGGGCCTTCTTTCCATTGGGGAGGAGGAGGGGAAGGGCAACGCCTTGGTGCTGGAGGCTTATCCCCTCCTGAAGGCCGCTTTCGGGGGGCGCTTCCACGGCAACGTGGAGGGGCGGGACGTCTTCCTGGGCACCGCGGAGGTGGTGGTCACCGACGGCTTCACCGGGAACGTGGTCCTGAAGCTGGCGGAGGGGGAGGCCAAGGTGCTTCTGGGCTGGGTCAAGGAGGCCCTCACCTCAAGCCCCTTGGCCAGGCTCGGGGCCCTGCTGGCCAAGGGGGCCCTGCGCCGGGTGCGGGACAAGGTGGACCCCTCCCAGTACGGGGCCATGCCCCTTTTGGGGGTGGAGGGGGCGGTCTTCATCGGCCACGGTTCCGCCGACGCCCTGGCGGTGAAAAACGCCCTTCTCCGGGCCAGGAACCTGGTGGCGGCGGGGCTTTTGGACCGGGTGCGGGCGGGCCTTTCCGCTTTACACGTCTAGGATCACCTGGGCCTTCCACCTCCCGTCTTCCTGGCCCACCCTTAGGCCGTGGAAGGTGGCGCTTTTCACCTCCCCTTGAAAGCCAAAGCTCTCCTGGAAGGGCTCGCCCAAGAGGGTGGCGGTGAGGCGGTAGCCCCCCGCCTCCCGCTTCACCTGCACCCGGGCCTTCCCCGGCACGAAGCCCTTGGTCTGGATCAGGTAGATGAGCTCGTTGAGGAAGCGGACCAGGAGGGTTTCCAGGTCCTCGGCTTCCAGGGAAAGCCGCCGGCGCCGGCTACCCCCTTTTGGGGGCGAGAGGAACATCACCTGGAGGAGCCCTTCCAGGGCGGCCTGGAAGAGGCCCTCGAGGCTTTCCGCCTCAAGAAGGAAGCCCACATCGGCGGTGTGGTCCAGGGGCTTCACCACCATGGTCCCTCCTGGGGGCCTTCCGCCCCGGGAAGGTGGAAGGTCTCCCTCCAAAGCCGCTCTGGGTGCTTCTCCATGAACTCCAGAAGGGACAGGGCCTGGGTCCGGTGCTGGGCCAGGGCCTGGAGCTTCCGGGCCAAGGCCCACTCGGGAAGGTGGAGGCGGTGGGTGACGGGCCAAGGGCCCTCAGGCCGCACGAAGTACACCACCTGGGCCAGGCCCTCCGCTGCCCGGGTGGCGTAGCGGCTTGCCGCCACGTGATCGGGGTGGCCGTTGATGCCGTCTGGGGGAAAGGTGAGGACGTAGCGGGGCCTTAGGCTGAGGAGCCTTTCCCGGATGGCCGCTTCCGCCTCGGGATGGTCCGGCAGGCCCCTTCCCGAGGCCAGGCCGCGGGAGCCCTCCGCCGCCTCCTTTTGGCCCCGACGCCCCTGGGGCAGGGCGTTGGGGAAGGGGAGGACCTCGAGGAAATCCACCCCCAGGATCTCCGCCGCCCGCCTGAGCTCCTCCACCCGCACCTGGGGTAGGGCCGCGGGGGCACAAAGCCCCAGGGTCCTTCCCGCTTCCCCCCGGGTGAGGGTGAGGACGCCCGTCCGAAGGCCATCCTTCTTGGCCAAAAGGAGCGCTCCCCCAGCGCCGAAGCTTTCGTCGTCGGGATGGGGGACCACCACCAAGAGGTCCAGCATGCCCCCATCTTGACAGAAAAGCCCCCGCCTGGTACATTCAATGTTGCGCCGGTTGGACCGGCGGGGGATCTTGAAAGCGCAGGAACAGGGCAACGCACGAAAGATCACGCCTTCGGGCGTTTTTGTTGGAGAGTTTGATCCTGGCTCAGGGTGAACGCTGGCGGCGTGCCTAAGACATGCAAGTCGAGCGGGGCGGGTTTATACCTGCTTTAGCGGCGGACGGGTGAGTAACGCGTGGGTGACCTACCCGGAAGAGGCGGACAACCTGGGGAAACTCAGGCTAATCCGCCATGTGGTCATGTCCTGTGGGGCATGACTAAAGGGGCGACCCGCTTCCGGATGGGCCCGCGTCCTATCAGCTAGTTGGTGGGGTAAAGGCCCACCAAGGCGACGACGGGTAGCCGGTCTGAGAGGATGGCCGGCCACAGGGGCACTGAGACACGGGCCCCACTCCTACGGGAGGCAGCAGTTAGGAATCTTCCGCAATGGACGGGAGTCTGACGGAGCGACGCCGCTTGGAGGAGGAAGCCCTTCGGGGTGTAAACTCCTGAACTGGGGACGAAAGCCCTGTGGAGGGGGATGACGGTACCCAGGTAATAGCGCCGGCCAACTCCGTGCCAGCAGCCGCGGTAATACGGAGGGCGCGAGCGTTACCCGGATTTACTGGGCGTAAAGGGCGTGTAGGCGGCTTGGGGCGTCCCATGTGAAAGGCCACGGCTCAACCGTGGAGGAGCGTGGGATACGCTCAGGCTAGAGGGTGGGAGAGGGTGGTGGAATTCCCGGAGTAGCGGTGAAATGCGCAGATACCGGGAGGAACGCCGATGGCGAAGGCAGCCACCTGGTCCACTTCTGACGCTGAGGCGCGAAAGCGTGGGGAGCAAACCGGATTAGATACCCGGGTAGTCCACGCCCTAAACGATGCGCGCTAGGTCTCTGGTGCAAGCTGGGGGCCGAAGCCAACGCGATAAGCGCGCCGCCTGGGGAGTACGGCCGCAAGGCTGAAACTCAAAGGAATTGACGGGGGCCCGCACAAGCGGTGGAGCATGTGGTTTAATTCGAAGCAACGCGAAGAACCTTACCAGGCCTTGACATGCTAGGGGACCTAGGTGAAAGCCTGGGGTGCCCGCGAGGGAGCCCTAGCACAGGTGCTGCATGGCCGTCGTCAGCTCGTGTCGTGAGATGTTGGGTTAAGTCCCGCAACGAGCGCAACCCCTGCTCCTAGTTGCCAGCGGGATAGGCCGGGCACTCTAGGGGGACTGCCCGCGAAAGCGGGAGGAAGGCGGGGACGACGTCTGGTCATCATGGCCCTTACGGCCTGGGCGACACACGTGCTACAATGCCCACTACAGAGCGATGCGACCTGGTGACGGGGAGCGAATCGCAAAAAGGTGGGCGTAGTTCGGATTGGGGTCTGCAACCCGACCCCATGAAGCCGGAATCGCTAGTAATCGCGGATCAGCCATGCCGCGGTGAATACGTTCCCGGGCCTTGTACACACCGCCCGTCACGCCATGGGAGCGGGTTCTACCCGAAGTCGCCGGGAGCCATTGGGCAGGCGCCGAGGGTAGGGCTCGTGACTGGGGCGAAGTCGTAACAAGGTAGCTGTACCGGAAGGTGCGGCTGGATCACCTCCTTTCTAAGGAGCATCAGGCCCGTTCCTGCGCTTTCAAGACCCCGCGGTTCAAACCGGTACCCCCTTTTTGGGGGGTTTCTTTTTTTCCGAAGAAAAGACCCCCCGCCTAAGGGCGGGGGGTCTTCCATGAAGAAGCCTAGAGGCCCCGCACGTTCAGGAAGGGCTCAGGGTGCGGATGCCCCGAGGTGTTTTGCCAGGTGGCGGTGCTTTCAGCGTTTTGCAGGAGGAAGGCCTTCACCTGAGCGGGCGTGTAGCTGGGGTAGCGGGAGAGGACCAAGGCGGCGGCCCCGGCCACATGAGGGCTGGCCATGGAGGTGCCGCTAATGGTGTTGTAGCTGCTGGTGGAGGCATTCCAGGTGGAGAGGATGGACACGCCGGGGGCGGCCAGGTCCACATCGGGGCCATAGTTGGACCAGGAGGGCCAGTCGTCTTGGCTGTTGGTGGCGCTTACGGTGATGACCTCGTCGTAGGCGGCGGGGGTGTGGTTGGCGGCGTTGTCCCCCTCGTTGCCCGCGGCCACCACCACGGTGATCTTATGGTCGCACACCGCCTTCTGGATGACGTTGTGGAAGGCGTCGGTGGAGCGGGTGGCGGGGCAGTACTGGCCGTCTTGGTCGTCGGTGCCGGCCCCGCCGAGGCTCATGTTGACCACCTTGGGCTTCCCCCCGTTATTGTGGGTGATCACCCAGTTGAGGCCCTGGACGATGCCGCTGATGGAGCCGGAGCCTGAGCCGGAGAGGACCTTCACCGCCCAGAGCTCGGCGGCAGGGGCCACGCCCAAGACGCCCACGCTGTTGTTCACCGCGGCCACCGTCCCGGCCACGTGGGTGCCGTGGCCGTTGTCGTCGTCGTAGGCGGTGCGGCACTTGCCCCGGCACTTCACCACCGCGTAGCCGCCCTTGAGGTTGGTGAGGTCCTCGTGGCCCACCTTGATGCCCGTGTCCACCACGTACACGGACACGCCTGCCCCCTTGGCGGTGGTGGTGGGGGCGCCGATGCGCTCCACACCCCAGGGCACGGTCTGGGCGTAGGCGTGCACCTCCCGGTCCGGGGTCAGGGCGTAGACCCGGGGGTCCTGGGCCAGGCGCTGGGCCTGGGCCGGGGTGAGGTTGCGCAGGATGACGGCCCCCAGGGCCTCGAGGCGGTCCTCAGCGGGGATGCTGAGGCCAAGCTCCCGTTCCAGGGCAGAGAGCTTTTCGCCAAAGCGGGTGGCCAAGGGGGCCAGGCCTCCCCCGGGCTCCAGGACGGCGATGTAGGTCTGGGTGGACCCGGGGGCGGCCTGGGGTTCCACCC
This sequence comes from Thermus amyloliquefaciens, assembly GCF_000744885.1. Lineage (NCBI taxonomy): Bacteria > Thermotogati > Deinococcota > Deinococci > Thermales > Thermaceae > Thermus > Thermus amyloliquefaciens. Next base: position 312,419 of record NZ_JQMV01000003.1, read on the forward strand.
GCGCCTGCTGCTGGCAGGCGGCGAGGACCAGTAGGGCTAGGGCCAGGAGCAGTCTTTTCATACCACCTCCTTGAGGTACGCCTGCCACTTTAGGGCCTGGGTGGGCAGCCCGTCAAGGCCTATAGTGGGAGGCATGGACTTTCTGGAGGCGCTCGCCCGTCCCCCCCTGGTTCTCGGGGTGGACCCCAGGCCGGGCCTTCACGGCAAGGAACCCATTCCCCACCTACGGCGCTACACCTTGGAACTCTTGGAGGCCTTGGCCCCTAGCCTGGCCGCGGTCAAGTTCCAGCTGGCCTTCTTTGAGGCCCTGGGCCCTGAGGGGATGGCCCTCCTCCTGGAGCTGGCCAGCGGGGCCCGGGTGATGGGCCTCCCGGTGATCTTTGACGGCAAACGGGGGGATATCGGCTCCACCGCCGAGGCCTACGCCGAGGCCTACCTCCTCCGCTTCCCGGGAAGCGCCCTCACCGTGAACCCCTACCTGGGCCTGGATGCCCTAACCCCCTTCTTCCGGGCGGCCCAGGAGGGCCAGGGGGCGGTGTTCGTCCTGGTCAAGACCTCCAACCCCGGCTCGGGCTTCCTCCAGGACCTGGAGGTAGGGGGAAGGCCCCTTTACCTCCATCTGGCGGAGGCCTTGGCCCAAGAGGGGGAGGCGTACCGCGAAGGGGAGTGGAGCCGCATCGGCATGGTGGTGGGGGCCACCTACCCGGAGGCGGTGGGGAGGGTGCGGGAGGTGGCCCCCCGGGCCCCCTGCTCCTCCCTGGGGTGGGGGCGCAGGGGGGGAGGCCCTTGAAGGGCCCCGGGCTTTTAACCACCGTTAGCCGGGCCCTCTTCTACCCGGGGGGTAGGCCGGATCTCCAGGGGGCTTTGCGGGCGGCGGAGGAGTTTGGGCGGGCTTTGGTAGAGTAGGGGGGATGGATGTCCTAGAGCTTTACCGCAGGACAGGCGCCCTTTTGGAAGGGCATTTCCTCCTGCGCTCGGGGTTGCATTCGCCGGTCTTCCTGCAATCTGCCGCCCTCCTGCAGCACCCCCTCTACGCGGAGGCGGTGGGGGAGGCCTTGGGCAAGCTGTTTGAGGACGAGAGGGTGGACTTTGTCATCGGCCCCGCCCTGGGGGGCGTGGTGCTCTCCTTCGTGGTGGCCAGGGCCCTGGGGGCCCGGGCCCTTTTCGCCGAAAAGGACGGCCAGGGGGGCATGACCTTGCGCCGGGGCCTCACCGTGAACCCCGGCGACCGTTTTTTGGCGGTGGAGGACGTGGTGACCACCGGGGAGAGCGTGAGGAAGGCCATACGGGCCGCGGAGGCCAGGGGAGGGGTTTTGCTGGGGGTGGGGGCCATCGTGGACCGGAGCGGGGGGAAGGTGGACTTCGGCGTTCCCTTCCGGGCCCTCCTGAGGCTGGAGGTGCCCCAGTACCTTCCCGCGGCCTGCCCCCTCTGCCGGGATGGGGTGCCCCTGGAGGAGGTTTGAGGCCATGCGCCTCCTGGCCTGGCTTCTTGTCCTGCTCCCTTGGGCCCTGGCCTCTTCCCCCGCGGAGCTGGCCCGCCAGGCGGTGGAGGCTTGGTGGGCGGGGGAGCTTTCCCCAAGCCTCGAGGAGGTGCTCAGGGCTTCCCCTCAAGAAGTCCCTAAGCTTTTGGAGCGCTACGCCCTATTCCCGCCGCCCCCTAAGGGCCTCTCCCTCAACCTGGATAGCCCCAAGGTGGAGGGGAACCGGGTCCTTTTCCCCGCGGCCGTGGGGGAGGAGGTGGGGGAGGTGGTGGTGGTCCTGGAGGGGGGGGAGGCGAAGCGGGTCTACTTCCGCCCCCAGGGGCTTTCCCTTCCCAGCTACCTTTTAAGCCCCCTGGCGGGGTGGGGGTTTTCCCTCCTGAGCCTCTTCTGGCTTTTCCTCCTCTTCCAGCCCTCCCCCTTTCGCGCCTGGCTTGGGGAGGCCCTGGCCCTTCTTCGCGCCCATAGGGGGCTTTACCTTTTCACCAACCTTTGCCTCTACGGCCTGTTTGCCCTGGGGGCCCTCCTGGCCTACGGGATGCCGGAGATGGCCAAGGCGGTGCAGGCCCTGTTTGGAGGGGCCCTCGAGGCCTTGGGCCTGGAGGAGGCCATGGGGAAGGGGATCCCGGTCCTGGCCGGGGTGATCTTCCAATGGAACTTCAGCCAAGGGCTTTTCCTCACCGGCCTCCTTCCCGCTTTGCTTCTTGGGGTTCCGGTTTTCCTCCTAAACGCCCTGCGTTACCTGGTCTTCGGCTTTGCCCTTTCCCCGGCGCTTTTGGGCCCCACCTTTCTGGCCCACCTGCCCACCCTGCTCCTGGAACTCCAGGCCTACATCCTGGTCACCTTCGGGGGGCTTGTGCTGCTGGCCAAAACGGTCCGGGGGGAGGGGTACAGGAAGGGCCTTAGGGCCTTGCTCTTGGCCTTTTACCTGGGGGCTCTTTTCCTGGTTCTGGCGGCTTGGTACGAGGCCTGGGAGGTGAGCGTTCTCCTATGAAGGTGGCCATCCTGGGGGCTGGGGCCTGGGGCACGGCTTTGGGGGTGCTTCTGGCCAGCAAGGGCGTGCCCACCGCCCTCCTCGCCCGGCGCAAGGAGCAGGCGGAGGCCCTTAGGGCCATGCGGGAGAACCGGGACTACCTGCCGGGGGTGGCCCTTCCCGCCTACCTCTACCCCACCGCCGACCCTGAGGAGGCCCTGGAGGGGGCGGAGCTGGCGGTGGTGGCCCTGCCCTCCAAGGCCCTGGAGGAGACCATAGGGGCTTTGCCCCGGGCCCCCTGGTACCTTTCCGCCACCAAGGGGCTTTTCTTCAAGGAAGGGGGGCTGCACACCCCCAGCGAGGTGGTGGAGGCCTTGACCGGTAGGCCCGTGGCCGCCCTTTCCGGCCCCAACCACGCGGAGGAGGTGGCCCGTTTCCTGCCCACGGCCAGCGTGGCCGCGGGGCCTTCGGAGCTGGCGAAAAGGGTACAGGAGCTTTTCTCCGGGCCCACCTTCCGGGTCTACACCAGCGGGGACCGGCGGGGGGTGGAGCTGGGCGGCGCCCTTAAGAACGTCCTGGCCCTGGCGGCGGGGATGGTGGACGGGCTCCGCCTGGGGGACAACGCCAAGGCGGCCCTCCTCACCCGGGGCCTGAGGGAGATGGTGCGCTTCGGCACCACCTTGGGGGGGGAGGAGGCCACCTTCTACGGGCTTTCCGGCCTGGGGGACCTCCTGGCCACCGCCTACAGCCTCCACTCCCGAAACCGGGGGGCGGGGGAGAGGCTGGTGCGGGGGGAGGCCTTGGAGCGCCTGGAGGACCGGGGGGTGGTGGAGGGCCTTTATGCGGTGAAGGCCCTCATGGCCTGGAAGGCGAAGGCGGGGGTGGAGCTCCCCATCGCCGAGGCGGTCTACCGGGTGGCCTACGAGGGCTTAGACCCCCTGAGGGCCCTTTCCGCCCTCATGGCCCGGGAACCCAAGGCGGAGTAGCTAAAGCACCTCCGCCAAAAAGCCCAGGAGGGCGGTGCGGAAGGCCTTGGGGTTTTCCAGGTTGGCCAGGTGCCCGGCCTCGGGGAGGATGAGGAGGCGGGCGTCGGGTAAAGCCTTGGCCATCGCCTTGGCCTCGTCCGGGGGGGTAAGGGTGTCCTCCTCTCCCACCAGGACCAGGGCGGGGCGGCGCATCCCGGGAAGAAGCGGGGTGGAGTCCGGCCGTTCCGCCAGGGCCAGGAGGCTATTCGCCACCGCCTCGGGGCTGGCCTCCAGGATGAGGGCCCGGGCCTTTTCCACCACCTCGGGCCGCTCTTCCCGGGTGGTCTTCCCCAGGTGGCCCGGGAGGAGGGCCTCGGGAAGGAAGCCCACCCCCTCCCGCAGCACCCTTTCCCTGAGGGAAAGGCGGTTCTTCCTGCCCTCCTCGGTGTCCGCCCCGGCGCGGGTGTCCGCCAGGACCAGGCCCAGGAAACGCTCGGGGGCCTTGCGCCAAAGCTCAAAGATGAGGTAGCCCCCCATGGAAAGCCCCACGAAGACCGCCTCCTCCATCCCCGCCTCGTCCATCTCCCGGAGCACCTTCTCCGCCCCATCGGGCAGGGAAAGCCCCAGGTAGTGGGGGGCGAGGACCGGGAGCCTTCCCCGGAAATAAGCCACCTCCTCTTCCCACATGCGGGGGTTGTAGGGAAAGGCGTGCAGAAAGACCAGGCCGCGGGTCATCCCTCCTCCACGGGCTCGCCTTCCACGCCCAAGGCCTTCAGCCGGGCGATGAGGCTTGGGTCCTCCACCACCACATAGTTGTGCCCATCCTGGGTTTCCGCCCGCAGGAGCCCCGCCTTGGCGGCCTCCTTCCAGGTCTCCATAAGGTCGGGGTACTGGACCAGAAGGGGGGTCACCCGATGGGCGGGGTAGCGCTTCACTTCAGGGCCTCCTCGAGGGCGTGCCAGGCCAGGGTGGCGCACTTCACCCGCGCGGGGAGCTTGGCCACCCCCTGGAGGGCCACCAGGTCCCCTAGGGCCGGGTCGGGGGGGCGCCCTCCACCACCATGGCCTGGAACTTCCGGGAAAGCTCCAGGGCCTCCGCCACCTTTTTCCCCTTCACCAGCTCGGTCATGAGGGAGGCGCTGGCGGTGCTGATGGCGCACCCTTGGCCCTGGAAGCGGATGTCGGCCAGGGTATCCCCTTCCAGCCGCACCATCACCTCCACCTGGTCCCCGCAAGAAGGGTTCATGCCCCCCGCCACCTTGGTGGCCTGGGGCAGGACCCCGAAGTTCTTGGGGTTCTGGTAGTGCTTGAGGATGATCTCCCGGTAAAGCTCGTCAAGGACGCTCATGGATTCCCCCATTATAGCCAGGCCCGGTACCGGGTGTGGATGCGGAGGAGGGCCTCCACGAGGCGGTCCACTTCCTCAAAGGTGTTGTAGAGGTAAAAGCTTGCCCGGGCGGTGGCCGCAAGGCCCAGCTTCCGGTGCAGGGGCTGGGCGCAGTGGTGCCCGGCCCTGACCGCAATCCCCTCCTCATCCAAGAAGGTGGCCAGGTCGTGGGCGTGAAGCCGCCCTAGGGTGAAGGGGATGACCCCGCCCCGGTCCGGCCCCTGGGGCCCGTAGACCTTGAGGTCTGGGACCTCCGCCAGGCGCCTCAGGGCGTAGTCCAGAAGGGCCCGGTCGTGGGCGAAGACCCGCTCCATGCCGATCTCCATCAGGTAGCTGGCGGCTTCCCCCAAGGCGATGGCCTCGGCGATGGGGGGAGTGCCCGCCTCAAAGCGCTGGGGCGGGGGGGCGTAGGTGGAGCGGTCCACGTGGACCTCCCGGATCATCTCCCCGCCTCCCAGGAAGGGCCCCATCTCCTCCAGCACCGGGTAGCGGCCCCAAAGCACCCCGGCCCCCGTGGGCCCCAGCATCTTGTGCCCGGAGAGGGCGAAGAAGTCGGCCCCCAGGGCCTTCACGTCCACGGGGAGGTGGGGGGCGGACTGGGCCCCGTCCACCACCACCAAGGCCCCCACCTCCTTGGCCTTCCTGGCGATCTCCGCCACGGGGTTGATGGTGCCCAGGACGTTGGACATGTGGACCACGGAGACCACCTTGACCCTTTCCGTGAGGAGGGTGTCCAAGGCGGAAAGGTCCAGCCGGCCCTCCTCGGTGAGGGGGATGGCCTTGATGCGGGCCCCCTTGAGCCCCGCCACCAGGTGCCAGGGCACAAGCCCGGCGTGGTGCTCCATCTCCGTGACCAGGATCTCATCCCCCTCCTTCAGGTTCCGGAGACCCCAGGCGTAGGCCACCAGGTTCAGGGCCTCGGTGGTGTTGCGCACAAAGATGATCTCCTGGGGGTTTGCGTTCAGGAAGCGGGCAAGCCTTTTTCGGGCCTCCTCGTAGGCCTCGGTGGCCTCGGCGGAAAGCCGGTAGGCCCCCCGGTGGACGTTGGCGTTCAGGGTCTCGTAGAAGCGCTTCAGGGACTCAATGACGCGCCTTGGCTTTTGGCTCGTGGCGGCGGAGTCCAGATAGACGAGGTCGGGCCGCCCAGCGATCAGGGGGAAGTCCACCCTTAAGGTGCTTAGGTCCATGCCCTCAGTCTAGTCCAGGCGCACCCGTCTGAGGAGCGTGGCGTTTAGGGCCACGATCACCGTGGAGAGGCTCATAAAAAGCGCTCCCACCGCCGGAGAAAGGACGATCCCCAAGGGGTAGGCCACCCCGGCGGCCAGGGGCAGGGCGATGGCGTTGTAGCCCGTGGCCCAGAAGAGGTTCTGCACCATCTTGGCGTAGGTGGCCCGGGCGAGGAGGAGGGCGCGGACCACGTCCAGGGGGTCGCTTTCCACCAGAACGAGATCCGCCGCCTCGATGGCCACGTTGGTCCCCGCCCCGATGGCGATGCCCAGGTCGGCCTCGAGGAGAGCGGGGGCGTCGTTAATGCCGTCGCCGACGAAGGCGGTGGGGCCTTGGGTCTTGAGCTCGCGTACGATCCGGGCTTTGTCCTGGGGTAGGACCCGGGCGTGGTACCGCTGAATTCCCAGCTCCTGGGCCACGGTTTTGGCCACGGCCTCGGCGTCCCCCGTGATCATCACGGGGGTGAGGCCCATGGCCTTCAGCCGTTGGACGGCTTCCTTGGCGGAGGGACGGATGCGGTCGGCCAAAGCGAAGTAGGCCAAAACCCGCTCCTCGTCCATGAGGGCAACGGCGCTTTCCCCCCGGCCTTCGGCCTCCCGGAGGCCTCGCTTTAGGGCTTCGGACACCCTTAGCCCAAGCTCCTCCGCCCACTCGGGCCGGCCCACCCGGTAGCGTTTACCCTCGAGGGTGCCCTCCACGCCTTTGCCGGGGACTGCTTGGAAGTCCCGGACCTCAGGGCGGGGAAGCCCCCTGCCTTCCGCCGCTTCCACGATGGCCTGGGCCAAGGGGTGTTCCGAGAAAGCCTCGAGGGCCGCAGCTAGGGAAAGCACCTCTTCCTCGGAAAACTCCTCAGCGTATATTGCCCGAACGGCGAAGCGCCCCTCGGTGAGGGTCCCGGTCTTGTCCAAGGCCACGAAGCGGATCTCCCGGGCGCGTTCAAAGGCTTCCCGGTTTCGGACCAGGATGCCGTGCCGGGCAGCCAGGGCCGTGGCGTTCACCATGACCAGGGGGATGGCGAGGCCTAGGGCGTGGGGGCAGGCGATGACCACCACGGTTACTGCCAGGGAGAGGGCGAAGTTGAAGTCCCGTCCCAGGGCGAGCCAGACGAGGAAGGTGAGGGTGCCGAGGGTAAGGGCGATGTAGAAGAGCCACCCCGCAACCCGGTCTGCCAGGGCCTGGAAGCGGCTCCGGGAGGCTTGGGCTTCCTGTACCAGTCGCAGGATCTGGCTTAGGGTGGTGGCCTCCCCGGTGCGGGTGACCCGGACCTTGAGGGCGCCCTCCCCGTTCACCGCCCCGGCTATCACCTCGTCTCCCGGTTCTTTGGGCACGGGCCGGGACTCCCCGGTGAGGAAGGCCTCGTTCATCGTGGAAGCGCCCTCCACCACCACCCCGTCCGCCGGCACCTGCTCCCCGGGGCGGATAAGGATCAGGTCCCCCTCTTTGAGGGCGGAGACGGGTATGTCTTCTATGCGGTCGCCCAAGATCCGGTGGGCGGTGGTGGGCATGAGCTTGGAGAGTTCCTCCAGGGCCCGGCTTGCTGCCTGCACCGAGGCCATCTCCAGCCAGTGCCCGAGGAGCATCACGTCAATGAGCGTGGCCAGCTCCCAGTAAAAGGGCTTTCCCGGAAGGCCCAAGGAGACGGCCAGGCTGTAGCCGTAGGCCGCGGTGATCCCCAGGGCGATGAGGGTCATCATCCCGGGGGTGCGCGCCCGAAGCTCGCGAAGCGCCCCCTTTAGGAAGACCAGGCCGCCGTAGAAGTAGAGGATCGTCCCCAAGACGGGGTTCACCCAGGCGCTTCCCGGGAACTGGGCTGCCCGGTAGCCGAACCAATCTTGGAGGTGTTCGGAGAAGTAGAGGATGGGGAGGGTGAGGAGGAGGCTTACGAAAAAGCGGTCCCGGAACATCTCCGGGGTGTGCCCGGCGTGCTTGTCGTGGCCCGTGTGGGGAGGATGGGCGTGCTTGGGCTCGGAGGGGGAGGGGTGGTGATGGTGCTCGTGCGCGTGGTGGGTGCGATTGTCCTTCATCTGGGCACCTCCTTCGCTTCTCTTCTTAAGGAGATTTTACCCCCCTTCCCCTGAGGGGAGGGGTGGAGGAAAAAGCGAGAATGGGTCTTTAGAGCCGGGAAAGGGCGCGGGAGAGCCTGGTCCGGGCCTCCTCGGCCACGGGGGCCAGGGCCCTTTGGGTGGCCTCGGGGAGAACCCGGAACATGGCCTCGGGTCTTGGATGAGGACCTCCACGCCCCCTTCGGTTTCCCGGAGGACCACGTTGCAGGGGAGCAGGGAAGAAGGAGGCCGATTTCGGGCTCGGCCTCGAGGGCTGCGGCTAGAGCCAGGGCTTCCTCTTCCCGTAAACCCTCCGCATACACCCCCCGCACCTCAAACCGCCCCTCGGTGAGGGTACCGGTCTTGTCCAAGGCCACGTATCGCAGGCCGGTGGCCCTCTCAAAGGCCTCCCGGTTGCGGATGAGGATGCCCCTTTGGGCGGCCATGGCCGTGGCGTTGACCACCACCAAGGGAATGGCCAGGCCCAAGGCGTGGGGACAGGCGATGACCACCACGGTCACCGCCCGCTCCAGGGCGAAGGACAAGGAGGCGTCGGCACCAAGCCAAAGGAGAAGGGTTGCGCTTCCCCCTAGCACCGCCAGGTAGAAAAGCCACCCCGCCGCCCGGTCCCCCAGGTCCTGGAAGCGGCTTCGGGAAGCTTGGGCTTCCTCCACCAGGCGCATGATCTGCCCCAGGGTGGTGGAGGTTCCGGTGCGAATCACCCGGACCTGGATCGCCCCCTCCCCGTTTAATGCCCCGGCCAGGACCTCATCCCCCACCCCTTTAGCCACGGGCCGGGACTCCCCGGTGAGGAAGGCCTCGTTCATGCTGGTGGCCCCTTCCACCACCACGCCGTCTGCGGGCACCTGCTCCCCCGGGCGGATGAGGATGAGGTCCCCTTCCTGAAGGGCACTGATGGGCACGTCCTCGATCCGGCCATCCCGGAACCGGTGGGCTGTCTGGGGCATCAGCCTGGCCAAGGCCCTTAAAGCCTCCCCAGCTCCCAGAATGGCCTTCATTTCCAAAAAGTGGCCGAGGAGCATCACGTCCACCAGGGTGGCCAGTTCCCACCAGAAGGGCTTCCCCTCCAGGCCCAGCTCTACGGCCAGGCTGTAGGCGTAGACCACGGTGATTCCCAAGGCCACTAGGGTCATCATTCCTGGCCGCCTGCTCCCAAGCTCCCGCAGGGCCCCCTGGAGAAACACGCCGCCGCCATAGAGGTAGATCAGGGTTCCCAGGAGGGGGATCCAGGAGGCTTTCTCCCAGGGGGGAAGGCCGAAGAGACCCCGTACCTCCTCGGAGGCGTAGAGGACCGGCAGGGTGAGGAGAAGACAAACCAAGAAGCGGTCCCGGAACATCTCCGGGGTGTGGCCCGCATGCCGGCCCCGGGGCTGGGAGGGGGAGGCGGGGGAGGATGGGGGTGGGGATGCACTAGACCACCTCCAGCACCCCCATCATGCCCCGGTCCTCGTGCTCCACGATGTGGCAGTGGAAGACGGTCTTCCCAGGCAGATCCTTTAGGGGAACCAGGAGGCGCACCACCTCCTTGGCCTTAAGGTTGACCACGTCCTTAAGGGCGCGGTAGGGGAAGGGCTTTCCGTTCACCGTGAGGACCTGGAAGGGGTGGGTGTGGAGGTGGAAGGGGTGGTCCATGTCCCCTTGGTTGTCCACCTCCCAGACCTCCAGTTCCCCCGCCCGTCCCTGGAAGTCCACCCTAAGGTGATCAAAGGTTTGGCCGTTGATGAAGAACTTTCCGGCCATCATGTCCTCCGTGAAGGTGAGGCGCCGGGTCACCCTGGCCTGGCTGGGGTTGAGGGCGGATGGTTTGGCCAAGGCCTTGGGCAGGGGGAGGGGTTTGGGACGGGGCGGGGCTACCAGGGTGAGGAGGGTTTGCGGGCTACTTTGGCTTGTCCCCATGGGCATCCCTCCGTGGCCCATGTGCTCCATCCCGCCCATCATGTGGGCCCCTCGGTCGTAGGGCAGGGCGAGGAGGCGGAAGACCCCTTCTTTTTGGAACCTTACCAGTACTTCGGCCCGCTCCCCAGGGGCCAAGAGGAGCTCGGAAAGCTCGTAGGGTTCCTCCAGGAATCCCCCGTCGCTGGCGATAAGGTAAAGGGGGTGTCCCTCCAACTGGAGCCGGTAATAGCGGGCGTTGCTGGCGTTCAGCAGGCGGAGGCGCAAGGTGGCCTTGCCGGCCCGCAGGGTGGGGCGGGAGGCCCCGTTCACCAGGAGGAGGTTGCCCTCCTTGCCGTTGATCCAGTCCATGGGCCCGTGCGGCGCAGGCCGGCCGCCCACAAGCTGCAGGTCCTTGAGCACCAGAAGGTGCTCCTCGGCCTCCCGAAGCTCAGGGATCCCGTCCAGGGGGCTTTCCACCAGGATGGCCCCCGCCAGGCCGGCAAAGAGCTGGGGGGCCACCCGGCCGTGCAGGTGGGGATGGTACCAGAAGGTGCCCGCCAGGTCCTGAGGAACGGCGAAGGCGTAGCTCCAGGTTTCCTTGGACGGGATTTCCAGAAAGGGATCGTCCACCTTAGGGGAGAGGGGGAGCCCGTGCCAGTGGAGGTTGGTGGGTTCGGGAAGGAGGTTCTCCAGCTCGAGGCGAACCGTATCCCCGGGGCGTACCCGAAGGGTAGGCCCGGGGAAGCTGCCCCCATAGGTCCAAAGCTGCGCTTCCCGCCCAGCCACGGCAACAGGGGTGGGGGCCACCTTCAGCCGCACCTGTAATAGCCCTTCCCGGCTTTGGAGGACCGGGGGTTCGGGGAAGGAGGCCTGTCCTCGGGCCAACGGGGAAAGCAGGAAGCCTGCGGCAACCTTTAAAAGGGTTCGACGGTTTGCCTTCATGCCCCCAGAGGGTAGCGAGGGTTTGTAAAGGCAGTATAAAGGTCCCTCTAGAGTCTGGCCAAGGCCTTCTCCAACCGGCTCCGGGCCTCCTCCACCACGGGCTTGAGCGCCTCCTGCTTTTCCGGGGGGAGGACCTGGAACATGCCCCCGGGGTCCTGAAGGAGGATTTCCACGCCTTCCCCGCTTTCCCTGAGCACGGCGTTGCAGGGGAGGAGGAGGCCGATGTCGGGTTCGGCCTTCAGGGCCTTGGCGGCCAGGCTGGGGTTGCACGCCCCCAGGATCAGGTAAGGGGGCCTTTCCAGCCCCAGGCGGGCCCTAAGGGTGGCGGCCACGTCGATCTCCGTGAGAATCCCGAAGCCCTCTTCCTTCAAGGCGGCCTCCAGCCGGGCCCGGGCCTCGGCCAGGCTGGTCCTCAGGGTTTTCCTCAGGTCCGTCATGGATACCCTCCCTGGCTAAAGTGTAACAGAACCTTTAGGAGAAAGCTTTTCCTGAGGGCGATAACGGGCAGCATAGGGGGGTATGGGAAAAGGCCTAGGCCCCGCCCGGAGAGGCTTTCCCGGGCAAGGGGCCAACCGGGCTTACTCTCCCAGGAAGGAGCCGTGCCAGGTGTGGACCCAGACCTCCCCCGTGTAGGCGTTTACGGAAAGCATGCCCTCCACCTCCTTACGCCCGAAGTCAAAGGTGTAGTACCCGGGGAAAGCCCCGGCTTCCATCACCTGGGCACCCGGGAGGTAGCCTTTCAGGAAGGTCTCCGCCAGTGTCTTGGCCTCCTCTAAGGAGAAGCGGGCAGGTATCCCGGCGAGGCCGCCCATCATGCCGTAACGGGTGTTCCACATCCTGTTGGGCCCAGGCTCCGGGGAGACCACCCCGGTGTAACGATCCACGATGAGTTCCAAAAGCCCCTGCCCCTTCTCGTCCACCACCTGGGCGTAGTAGTTTTGGCTGAAGGCCATGAAGTCCTTAAGGCGCGCTCCTGGGTACAGCCGCTTGGCGTAAGCCTCCATCCGCGCCCTGGCCTCTTTCTGGGGGATGGGTTGGGCCTCCGGGGGGTAGACCGCCATCATGCCCATCATCCCGTGGCCGCCCATCATCCCGTAGCCCATCATTCCCGGGCCGTAGCCCATCATTCCTGGGCCAAAGCCCCCCATCATGCCCTGGGTAAGGGCGAGGCCCAAAAGCAAAAGGGCTGAAACCCCTAAGGCCATACCGTACCGCTTCATGCCTCACCTCCTTTTTCCAGTTCCTTCCGCAGCTTTCTGTAGGTCTCCTCGTCCAGCTCGCCCCTGGCGTACCGGAGGCGCAGGGCCTCCAGGGCCGCATCCCTTTTCCCTTCCCCGCTTCCCCATTGCCAGACCCCAAGGGCCAGGTACAGGAAGAGTCCCAGGAGAACCAGCACCAGGAGCATGCTGAGAAGCCCGGAGAACCACCCGAAGCCCATGCCGCCCCAACCCATCATGCCCACCATCCACCTCCACCCATACCCTAGACCCGTACGATTAAGCTGGCGTAAAGGGGCTTTACCGGCGCTTAACCTTTGGCCCTTAGGCTGGTGGGCATGCGAAAAGGGCTCCTGGCGCTTGGTTTTGCCATCCTGGCCCTGGGGGGGTTGGCCTTGGGGAGTGGGCTGTTGGAGGAGGCTTCCCGAGGCCTTTACCGGGTGGCCAACACCCTATACGCCCTCTTGGCCCCTTGGGTGGATGGGCTGAGGCGGGAAGTGGGGGTCCCTTGGTTTTCCGCTTTCCTTCTTGGTGTCTTGGCGGCCTTTGCTCCTTGCCAGATCACCACCGGGGCCAGCGCCCTGGCCTATTTGGCCCCTTCCGCCCTCGAGGGAAGGGTCTGGCCCAGGTTTCTGGCCTTTCTCCTGGGGAAGGCCCTCACCTATCTGGTGCTCGCCGGGGTCGTTCTCCTTTTCCTGGGCGGGGTTTTGGAGAACCCCGGGGCGGTCTTCCGTCCGGTGCGGCTGGCCCTTGGGCCCTTCATGGTCCTGGTGGGTCTGGGCCTCTTAGGGGTGGTGCGCTGGCCCTTGGCCTGGGGGGTGCCGGAGGGCTGGGGGGCCCGGTTGGGGGCATGGGGCGGGCTTCTTGGGCCCTTGGCCCTAGGTGGGGTTTACGGCCTGGCCTTCTGCCCCACCCTCTTCTGGCTGTTCTTCGGGCTTCTCCTTCCCCTGGCCCTGGCCTCTCCCGTTGGGTTTCTCTTTCCCCTTCTCTTCGCTTTGGGGACGGGTTTTCCCCTCGGTTTACTGCTCCTCCTCTTCGCCCGCATGGGCCGGGGTCAGGCCCTCAAGGGAATGCGGCGTGTGGGAAGCCGCCTTCTGAGGGGCGCAGGGGTGGTCTTCGTGGTTTTGGGGATTTTGGACACGGCTCTTTACTGGAACCTCTAGCATGGAAGGCGTGGGGATGAAGAGGGGCCTAAGGGCTCGGTTGTTCGCCGCCCTCCTTCCTGCCCTTTCCCGGGGGCACGTGGGCCTGAGCGAACCCTGGCGGAAAAAACTCCTGAGAAGCCTGGCGGGGAAAGTTTTAGAGGTCGGCCCGGGAACGGGCGTCAACCTGGCCTACCTGCCGGACGGCGTTTACTGGATTGGCCTCGAGCCCAATCCCTACTTCCACCCCCACCTCCAGCGGGCCCTGGGCCTGAGGGGGCTTCCTGGAGAGGTTCTTTTGGGCCAGGCGGAGGCCATCCCCCTGCCGGAGGGAAGCGTGGAGGCCGTGGTGGCCACCCTGGTCCTCTGCTCGGTGGCGGACCCCAGGCGGGCCCTGGCGGAGATCCAGAGGGTGCTGAAGCCCGGGGGGCGGTTCGTCTTCCTGGAGCACGTGGCCGCCCCCCGGGGTTCTCCTTTACGCAAGGCCCAGGACCTGGTCTCACCTCTTTGGAAGGCCCTAGGGGATGGCTGCCACCCCAACCGGGAAACCCTGGCCCTCATTCAGGAGGCCGGGTTTGTCCGGGTGGAGGCGGAAACCTTCGCCTTGCCCCTTCCCCTGGTGGCCCCCCATGTGGCCGGGGTGGCCTGGAAGGAGGGGCCATCAGCGCCCTCGCCAAAGGGTGCCCTTCCCGTCCACCCAGGCCAGTAAACCCTCCTCCTGGGGATGGGCAGCCAGGGCCAGGACCGCACCCGTCCAGAGCCTACGCCACCCCGTTGCCGTCCGCTGCCATAGGCCGAGCTGGCCCCCCAGGTACAAGGTGCCGGAGGGAGAAAGGGCCAAGGGCCCCGGGGCGGGGTCCGGGGAGGGGAGGGGCCGGAAGCTCTGCCCCCCATCCTCGCTCAGGAAGAGCCCCTGTTCCATGAGGGAAACCCAGAGGCGGCCCTTGGGGTCCACCAGGAAAAAGGCCATCCCCGCCTTGGGCAAGCCTTGGGCAGGTAGCTTCCTCCAGGTGCGCCCCCCATCCTGGCTGCGGAAGGGGCCGTGGGTGGCCTCGAGGGTGTAGTGGACCTCGGGCCTCTTGGGGTCCACGGCATAGGCGTGGAGGTCCAAGGCAGGAAGGCCCTTGGGGCTTAGGTCGCGGAAGCGCTTGAGATCCTGGCTTTCCGCAAGGATCCAGTGCCCGGCAACCAGGAGGCGTCTGCCGTCCCAGGCCAGGTTCATGGCGTCCCAGTCCCGCCGCCGCACCAGGTCCTGGGGGGTGTCGCCCCAGGCAACGATGCCGTCGTGGTGGCCCAGGAGAAGGGCTCCCGAGGGGTGCCACAAGAGGGCGTGGACATCCCGGGTGGACACCGGGCCCAAGGGGGTTTGGGCCAGGGCGAGGCCGAGGAAGAGGGTAAGGGCTAGGGGGCGCATGGTCTTCTACCGCGAGGCCAGGCGGAAGCCGGTAAGGCAGGTGGGGCTTTGGCCGAAGGTGGTTACGGGTCCTGTGGCTACCCAGTTCCCCTTGCGGATCTCCAGGGTGTAGCGGCGGTTCCGGGGTAGCCAGAGCTCAAAGAAGCCATCTTTCCCCGTTTTGACCTGGGTCTTGAGCACCTCCTTTTCCCCCTCCAGGACCCGGACCTCAAAGACCTCCTCCTGCAGTTCCCCAGTGCAGCTGGAGAAGTAGTGGACCTGGCAGGGGTGGGTCCGGCTCACATAGGGGGCCACCGCCAGGAGAAAGCGGTCCTTGAGGCCCACCTGGGCCTTGCGGCCGTCCGGGAACTCAAAGAAGAAGGCCTCGGGGGTCACGTAGCTCACCACCCTTTGCCCTTCTTCCCGCCACCGCTTGGCCAGGGCCAGGGCCTCCTCGGGCCCCAGGCCCTTGAGGGCCTCGGGGCTAGGGGCCTGGGCCAGACCTAAAGCCACGCCGAGGGTCAGCGCTAGAAGCCTCCTCATGGCACCCACCCTAAGCCCTACCCGTTAAGCCCGTGTAAAGGGGCAGGGTGAAGCGGAACGCGCTTCCCCGGCCCAGCTGGCTTTCCGCCCAGATCCTCCCTCCCATGGCTTCCACCAGGCCCTTGGCGATGGTGAGGCCTACCCCTGTCCCCCCGTCTTGGCGGCTGCGGGAGGGGTCAATGCGGTAAAACCGCTCAAAAATACGGGGGAGGTGTTCCGCGGGGATGCCGGGCCCGGTGTCCTCCACGCTGAAGAGCACAGCCTGGCCCATGGCCTCCGCCCCAAGCCGCACCCTTCCCCCCGCTGGGGTGTGGCGAAGGGCGTTGGAAAGCAGGTTGGCGAGCACCTGGAGGGTCCGTTCCTCATCGGCCCAGACCTGGGGAAGGGGGTTTCGGACCTCCACCTCCAGGGCCACCCCCTTGGCCTGGAAGGCGGGGCGGAAGCGCTCCGCCGCTTGCGCCAGAAGGCCTTGGGGGTCCAGGGGCTCGGGATGGAGCTCCACGGCGCCCGATTCCACCTGGGAAACCAGGGAGAGGTCCCGGACCAGCCGGCTCATGGCCCGCACCTCCTGCTGGATCCTTTCCGCCGCCTTCTCGGGCTCCATGACCCCGTCCGCCAGGGCCTCGGCGTAGGCCTGGAGGGCGGAGAGGGGGGTCCTGAGCTCGTGGGCCACGGTGCCGATGAGCTCTACCCGGCTTTGTTCCACCCGTTCCAGGGCCTCGGCCAGGCGGTTGAAGTGGAGGGCCACCTCGCCGAGCTCGTCCCGTTCTAGGGGAGGGAGGCGTACCCGGTACTCCCCTTGGGCCATGCGGCGGCTTCCCTCGGCCAACAGCTTGGCGGTGCGGGAGAAGCGCAGGCTGGCGAAGGAGGCGGAGAGGGCGGCCCCGGCCACGGAGAGGGGGAGGGCGGCGAGGAGGGCGGTGGTGAGGGTGGAGCGCAGGCCCTCCTCGAGGTCCCGCCTCAAGACCTCGCCCATCATGAGCCCCCCCATCATGGAGAGGGCGTGGTACATGCGCTCCACATGCCCCCGGTAGAAGGAGGGGGCGAGGGCCTCGGCCAGCAGAAAAAAGAGCAAAAGGGTTAGAAGGGCCACCAGAAGGTGGCTGAAGAAGAGCTTAGCGAAGATCAGCGGAGCTATCTGAAGGCGCATCGGTTTCCCGGAAGCGGTAGCCCACGCCCCGCACCGTTTCGATGAACCGGGGGTTTTCCGGATCGTCCATGAGCTTCTTTCTCAAGGCGGCGATGTGCACGTCCACCACACGGTCTATGCCCGGGAAGTCTGGCCCCCACACCTTTTCCAGAAGCCTCTCCCGGGTGAAGACCATGCCTGGGTGCTGGGCCAAGGTGAGGAGGAGGTCAAACTCCAGCTGGGAAAGGGAGAGGGGCCTGTTTCCCAGGTAGGCCTGCCGCTCCTTGGGAAGCAGCCGCAAGGGACCATAGCGGAGTTCCTCCTTGAGGCCGGCCCGCCGTAGGAGGGCCTTGACCCGGGCCACCACCTCCTTGGGGCTGAAGGGCTTGACCACGTAGTCGTCGGCCCCTAGCTCCAGCCCCTTAACCCTTTCCTCCTCCTCCCCCCTGGCGGTCAGCATGAGGATGGGAAGCTCGGGCCTTTCCCGGCGCACCTCTTCCAGGACCTTGAAGCCGTCCAGCCTGGGCAGCATGAGGTCCAGGATGACGAGGTCGGCCCGGGGAAAAAGCTCCAAGGCTTTTTCCCCATCCTTTGCCTCCAGCACCTCAAACCCAGCCCCCCTCAGGTAGGCCCCCAGGACCTCGAGGAGGGCCGGGTCGTCGTCCACCAGGAGAACCCTCATGCGAGCTCGCGCTTCATGCGCTCAAAAGTTTCCTTGTCGATCTCCCCCCGGGCGTAGCGCTCCTTGAGGATCTCCAGGGCCCGGTTCTCCTGCTTAGGGGCCAGGGCCCGCGCCACCAGGTACACCCCCAGGACGAGGAGGACCAGGAACAGGAAGGGGTAAAGCCAGCCCAGCCATCCCCAGCCCCAGCCCATGTGAGGCCCATAGCCGTATCCTGCGTGTGCCCATGCCATCATGCGGTACCTCCTTTCGGGGAGAAGGCCTCCCCGCTTTGCCAGCCTAGGAAATGGCGGTTAGCCGGGGGTAAGCCCGGAAACCTCTAAGCCTCAGGGAGTTGGTGAGCACGAAGAGGCTGGAGAGGCTCATGGCGGCGGCTGCCAGCATGGGGTTTAACAGGAGCCCGGTGAAGGGGTAAAGAACCCCGGCCGCCACGGGGATGAGGAGGAGGTTGTAGGCGTAGGCCCAGAAGAAGTTGAGGTAGATGGTCCTTAGGGTGCGCCGGGAGAGGAGAATGGCCTGCACCAATCCCTCCAGGCTCGGCGAAAGCAGGATCACGTCCCCCGCCTCCACCGCGATGTCCGTGCCCGTGGCCAGGGCGATGCCCGCATCGGCCTGGGCCAAGGCGGCGGCGTCGTTGATGCCGTCCCCCACGAAGATCACCTTCCGCCCCTGGGCCTGGAGTTGCCGTATGGCCTCCACCTTGCCCTCGGGGCGCACCCCGGCCAGCACCTCCTCTATGCCCAAGGCCTCGGCCACCCGCCTGGCCGGGATGGGGTGGTCCCCGGTGAGGAGGACGGGCTTGAGGCCCAGGGCCTTTAGGGCCGCCACCACCCGTTTGGCCTCGGGCCTGGGGGGGTCAAAGACCCCAAAGGCGGCCAAAAGCCTCTCCCCATCCGCCAGGTAAAGGGGGGTGTAGCCCCTTTGGGAAAGCGCCTGGGCCTCCTGGGGAAGCCTCACCCCAAGCCGCTCCATCAGGGCCGGGCCCCCCAGGTAAAGCCTTCTCCCCTCCACCACCCCCTCGAGGCCCTCCCCGGGCAGGGCCCGTACCCCCTCGGCCTCGGGGAGGCTCTGGCCCTTGGCCGCCTCCAGGACCGCCTTGGCGATGGGGTGCTCGCTTCCCCGCTCCAAGGCGGCGGCGAGCCGCAGGGCCTCCTCCGGGCTTAGGGCGAACCCCAGGGTTTCCGTGAGGGTGGGCTTCCCTTGGGTCAGGGTCCCGGTTTTGTCCAGGACCACGGTGTCCGCTCGGGCAAGGCCCTCTATGGCCTGGCCCTTGCGGAAAAGGAGGCCCATGCCGGCGGCCCTTCCCGTGGCCACGGCGATGGCCGCCGGGGTGGCCAGGCCCATGGCGCAGGGGCAGGCGATCAGGAGCACGGAAAGAAGGGCCACAAAGGCGTAGGAGAGGCCAGGCCCCAGAAGAAGCCAAAGGGCGAATGTGAGGAGGCCGATGACCAGCACGATGGGCACGAAGACGCCCGCGATGCGGTCCGCCACCTCCTGCACCCGGGGCTTGTAGGCCTGGGCTTCCTCCACCAGGCGGGCCATCTGGGCCAGGACCGTGGCCTCCCCCACCCGGCTTACCCGGATGAGGAGGACCCCTTCCCCGTTCACCGTTCCCCCCACCACCTCATCCCCGGGCCCCTTGGCCTTGGGGATGGGCTCCCCGGTGAGCATGGCCTCGTCCACATGGCTAGAGCCCTCCACCACTACCCCGTCCGCGGGGATGCGCTCCCCGGGGAGCACCCGCACCAGGTCGTTGGGGATGAGGGCCTCGGCGGGGATCTCCTTTTCCTCCCCCCCCTGGACCACCCGGGCGGTCTTGGGCCTAAGGGCGAGGAGCTTGCGGATGGCCTCCGAGGCCTTCCCCTTGGCCCTTTCCTCCATGTGTTTGCCCAGGAGGATCAGGGCCAGGATCACCGCCCCCGCCTCCAGGTAGAGGTGGCGGGCCTCCTCGGGGAAGAGGGTGGGGAATAGGAGGACCAGGAAGGAGTAAAGGTAGGCGCTTCCCGCCCCCAGGGCCACCAGGGTGCTCATGCCCAAGGCCCGGTGCCGGACTTCCGCCAGGGCCTGGCGGAAGAAGCGCCGGCCGGCGTAGAGGACGGGGAGGGCGGTGAGGACCTGGAGGAGCGGGGGAACGTGAGGAAGGGGCAGGAGCATGGGCCCCATGGCCAGGAGGAGGGTGAGGAGGGCCAAGGGCAGGGCGATGAGGAGGTCCGTGGGGTAAGCGGGGGCCCTCCTTTCCTCTTGGGCCACCTCCAGGGGCTCGTAGCCCGCCTCCCGGATGGCCTGGCGCAGGCGGGGGAGGGTCACGGTGTCCGGGAGGTACTCCACAAAGGCCTTCTCCGTGGCCAGGTTCACGTGGGCGGAAAGCACCCCGGGTAGCCCCTTCAGGGCCCGTTCCACCCGGGCCACGCAGGCGGCGCAGGTCATGCCCCGGATGGGGATCTCCACCCGGGCCACCACGGGCTCGTAGCCCGCCTCCTCCACCCGCTTCAGGACCTCCTTGAGGTCTATCCCCTCCTGAAGGCGCAAAAAAGCTTCCTCGGTGGCGAGGTTAACCCGGGCTTCCTCTACGCCAGGAGCCTTTTTCAGGGCCCGTTCCACCCGGGCCACGCAGGCGGCGCAGGTCATGCCCCTGACCTTTACCTTTGCCTCAAGAGCCATAGCCTAAAGGCGTGCATTTCCTTGGCCTGGGCCAGGATGATGTCCCGGGCCAGGTCCAAGACCCGCCGGTCCTTGGCGGTGGTGAGGGCGGAGAGGGCCATCTCCACCGCCCCCCTGTGGTGCTGGAGCATGAGCTCCACGAAGGCCCGGTCGGGGTCCGAAGCGGCCCTGAGCTCCTGCAGCATGGCGGCCATCTCCCGCCGCATGGCCTCGTAAGCCGCCTGATCCAGCCCCCCCAGGCTCGGGAGCCAGCTCCGCATGAGGGCGATCTCCCGCTCCTGGTCCTTCAGGATGGCCTCCGCCCAGGCCCGCACCTCCTTGTCCTTGCCCCTTTGCAGGAGGTGGCGGGCCATCTCCAAAGCGCCCTCGTGATGGGCGATCATGCCCGAGAGAAAGGCCCTTTCCCCGGCATCCCTTGGGGCGGGGTGGGCGTGCTGGGCCAGGGCCAGGGTCCAGGCCAGGAAGAGAAGGGAAAGGTACTTCATGGCTTTACCTCCATGGGCTAGGCTACGTGGGCTCTGTTAAGCCGGCGTAAAGGGGGCCCTCCATGGCCTAGCGGTACTTAAGCGCCTCCATCAGCTCCTCCACGATCTCCTCCACGTCCCCCCGCTCGTGGGCGGTGGCCACATGGTCCCGCAGGTGGGCCCTTAGGACCATCTCCCCCACCCGGTCCAGGGCCCCTTCCACCGCCTTGAGTTGCTTCAGCACGTCCACGCAGTAGACGTGGGGATCCTCCAGCATGCGCAGGATGCCCTCGAGGTGGCCCTTGGCGGAGAGGAGGCGCCTTTTGGCCTCCTCCCGCACCTTGGGGTCCAGGTGGAGGTGTTCGCGGGGCACAGGGCCTCCTTAGCCCGCCAGGGCGGCCCGGTAACCTTCTTCCTCCACGGCCCGGATCAGGGCCTCAGGGTCCGCCTGGCCTTCCACCAGGGCCTCGGCCCGCTCCAGGCTCACCTCGGCCTTCTCCACCCCAGGCACCTTCATGAGGGCCTTTTTCACCGCCATGACGCAGTGGTTGCAGGTCATGCCTTCCACCTTGAGTTTCAGCATCCTCGTACCTCCCCCCACCCCAGGGGGGGTGGGTACTCTCACCTTAGCCCTTCTTTCGCCCGCCGTCAAGGGCAAAGGCCCCAAGTCTTCCTTGGGGCCTGGTGGGCGGGGTGGGCGTTTAGAGGTCCAGGAGGATGGTCTCCCCCTCCAGCCTGGCGGGGAAGACCTTCACGGGCCTGGGGGCGGGGAGGGTCTGGCGGCCTGTTTTCAGGTCAAACCGGGCCCCGTGCCGGGGGCAGACGATCTTGCCCTCTTCCACCTCCCCCTCGTGCAGGGGGCCGTCGTCGTGGGTGCAGACGTCCTCCAGGGCGAAGACCTCCTCCCCGGTGTAGAGGAGGAGGATGGGCTTCCGGTGCTCGGGCCTTTGGATCACCAGCCGGCCGTTTTCCAGGTCACCCAGCTTGGCTACCGGGGTCCACATGGCCTTAGATTCTAACCTTTTCCTCGATCACCGCCTCGAGGTGGGCCCTGAGGGCCTTGAGGGGGATGCGGGTCAAGACGTCCGCCAGGTGGGCCTTGACCAAAAGCTCCTGGGCCAGGGTCCGGGGCAGGCCCCGGGACTGGAGGTAGAAGAGCTGCATCTCGTCCACGGGGGCGGTGGTGCTCCCGTGGGTGCAGCGCACGTCGTTGGCCCCGATCTCCAGCTGGGGGATGGAGTCCACCCGGGCGGTGGGGGAGAGGATCAGGTTGCGGTTGGCCTGGTAGGCGTCCGTCTTCTGGGCCCCCCGCTCCAGCCGGATGAGGCCGGAGAAGACCGCCCGGGCCTCGTCCTTCACCGCCCCCTTGTAGAGGAGGTCGCTTCGGGTGTGGTGCTCCACGTGGTGCTGCAGGGTGTAGTGGTCAAAGTGTTGCCGCCCGTGGCCGAAGTAGAGGCCCAGCATCTCGCTTTCCGCCCCCGGGCCCAAGAGCTCCGAGGCCACCTCGCTCCGGGCGTAGCGCCCGCCCAGGTTCACCACCAGGTCGTTCAGGGTGGCGTCCCGCTCCAAAAGGGCCCGCTGCCGGTGGAAGTGCCAGACCCCCTCCCCGAAGGTCTGCACGTGGGCGTGGCGGAGCCTGGCCCCCGGGCGGAGGACCATCTCCGTGGCGGAGAGGTGCAGGGTGGGGGGGAGGTCCGAGGAGAGGTACTCCTCAATGTAGGCGGCCTGGGCGTTGTCCTCCAGGAAGAGGAGGCTCCGGCCCGCCGAGGCCTTGCCCCCCTCCAGCACCTTGAAGACCCCTAGGGGCCTTTCCACCTCCAGCCCCGCGGGCACGTAGAGGAAGGCCCCGTGGGTGAAAAAGGCGGCGTTTTCCGCGGCGAACTTGTCCTCGGTGTAGACCCCCCGGAAGAGGGCGGCCTCCACCTTGGCGGGGTGGAGTTTCAGGGCCTCGGCCAGGCTGGTGAAGACCAGGCCCTTTTGCCGGAGCTCCTCGGGCACCTCGGCGTAGACCAGGTCCGGCCCCACGAAGACCAGGAAGCCGGAAACATCGGTCTTCTCCAGGCGGCGCTTCACCGCCTCGGGGAGCTCGTCCCGGGAAAGCTTTAGCCCCTTGGGGGTCTCCACCTCCCCCTCCAGGGGGGCCTCGGAGAGGTCGGTGTAACGCCAGTGCTCGTCCTTCTTGCTGGGGTAAGGGAGGCGGGCGAAGGCCTCGAGGGCCTTCAGCCTTTTCTCCAGCACCCAGGCGGGCTCGCCCAGGGCCTGGGAGATGGCCTCCACCTGTGCCTTGTCCAGTACCTGCATCGCGCCTCCTTGCGTGGGCAGGGGGGAGGCCCTAAGGCCCCACCCCCCAAAGGGACTCCTTAGCCTACGGAGCCCTCCATCTCCAGCTCGATGAGCCGGTTGAGCTCCACCGCGTACTCCAGGGGCAGCTCCTTGGCGATGGGCTCAATGAAGCCCCGGACGATGAGGGCCGCGGCCTCGTCCTCCTTGAGCCCCCGGGTCTGCAGGTAGAAGATCTGCTCGTCGTTGATCTTGGACACCGTGGCCTCGTGGCCCACGTGGGCGGTTTCCTCCTCAATCTCGATGTAGGGGTAGGTGTCGGTGCGGCTTTCCGGATCGATGAGGAGGGCGTCGCATTCCACGTTGGCCTTGGCCCCCCTGGCCCCCTCTAGCACCTTCACCAGGCCCCGGTAGCTGGCCCGGCCTTCTCCCTTGGAGATGCTCTTGGAAACGATGGTCCCCGAGGTGTGGGGGGCACCCAGGAGGATCTTGGCCCCGGTGTCCTGGTGCTGCCCCGTCTTGGCGAAGGCGATGGAGAGGATCTCCGTGCGGGCCCCCGGCTCCAGCAGGTAGCTGGAGGGGTACTTCATGGTGACCTTGGAGCCCAGGTTCCCGTCCAGCCACTCGTGGAAGGCGTCCCCGTAGACCAGGGCCCGCTGCGTCACCAGGTTGTACATGTTGGTGGACCAGTTCTGGATGGTGGTGTAGCGGCTCCGGGCCCCCCGCTTCACCACGATCTCAATCACCCCGGTGTGCAGGCTCTCCGTGGAGTACATGGGGGCGGTGCAGCCTTCGATGTAGTGCACCTCCGCCCCCTCGTCCACGATGATCAGGGTGCGCTCAAACTGGCCGAACTCGGGGGTGTTGACCCGGAAGTAGGCCTGCAGGGGAAGCTCCACCTTGACCCCCGGGGGGATGTAGACGAAGGAGCCCCCGGACCAGGCGGCGGAGTTCAGGGCGGCGAACTTGTTGTCCTCGGGGGGGACCACCTTGGCGAAGTACTCCCGGAAGAGGTCCTCGTACTTCTTCATTCCCTCCTCGATGGCCACGAAGATGACCCCCTGCCGCTCCAGCTCCTCCCTCACCCGGTGGTAGACCATCTCCGAGTCGTACTGGGCCCCCACCCCGGCCAGCACCTTGCGCTCCGCCTCGGGGATGCCCAGGCGTTCGTAGGTCCTGCGGATCTCCTCGGGGATCTCCTCCCAGCTTTTGGCGTCCCGGGTCTCCGCGGGCTTCACGTAGTAGACCAGGTGGTCCAGGTCCAGGTCCGAGAGGTCGGGGCCCCAGGTGGGCATGGGCTTCTTTTGGAAGATTTCCAGGGCCCGTAGGCGGAACTTCAGCATCCACTCGGGCTCCCCCTTGTGGTAGCTGATGGCCTCGATCACCCTCCGGGTGAGGCCCCGCTCGGCCACGTAGACCGGCTTGACCTCGTCCACGAAGTGGTACTTGTACTCTTCGCCCAACGCCCTCAGGTCCACCTCGCTCATGCTCCCTCCTTCACCCTTTCCCGGAGCCACTCGTAGCCCTTCTCCTCCAGCTCCAGGGCCAGCTCGGGGCCGCCCTCCGCCACCACCTTCCCGTCCATCATCACGTGCACCCGGTCGGGGACGATGTAGTTGAGGAGGCGCTGGTAGTGGGTGATGACCAGGGCGCCGAAGTTGGGCCCCCGCATGGCGTTCACGCCCCGGGCCACCACCTTGAGGGCGTCGATGTCCAAGCCGGAGTCGGTCTCGTCCAAGACGGCGTAGGTGGGCTCGAGGACCAGAAGCTGGAGGATCTCGTTGCGCTTCTTCTCCCCGCCGGAGAAGCCCTCGTTGAGGTAGCGGGAGAGGTAGCCCTCGTCCCAGTCCAGAAGCTCCAGGGCCCGCTTCACCTTGCCCCAGAACTCCGCCACCCCCACCTCCCGGCCGAGCCGGGCCTGCAGGGCCAGGCGCAGGAAGTTGGCGATGGTGACCCCCGGCACCTCCACCGGGTACTGGAAGGCCAGGAAGAGGCCCTTCCTCGCCCGTTCGTCAGGGGAGAGCTCCAGGATGTTCTCCCCGTCCAGGAGGATTTCTCCCCGCTCCACGGTGTACTCGGGGTCCCCCGCCAGGATCTTGCCCAGGGTGCTCTTGCCGGCCCCGTTGGGGCCCATGAGGGCGTGGACCTGGCCCTTGGGGACCACCAGGTTCACGCCCTTGAGGATGGTTTCCCCGTCAATGGAAGCCCAGAGGTCGCGGATTTCCAGCTGGTTCATGCTTTTGCCTCCTGATGCCGGGTCGGGTTCTTACTGCGACCCATTCGCAGTAAGAGTATAGCCCCTGCACCTCCAAAAGTATAGTGATTTAGTCGGGATTTGCCAGGTGGAAGCCCAGGGCCTCGGGGAGGGCCAAGGGGGAAGGGGGAAGGCGCCTTTGGAGCTCGGGGCAGAAGCGGCCCAAGGCCCGCCCCAGCTGGAAGCGGAAGGGCTCGGGGAGGGGGCTTTGCCTCACCTCCGAAAGCTTGTGCCAGGCGGCCTCCTTCTCCCCCAGGCCCAGGAGGGCCAGGACCTCCACGGCCCGGGCCTGGGCCAGGAGGCCGGGGTCTTCCAGGCGGGGGAGGGCCACGATCTGGGCCAGGGCCTCCCCCAGGCTCCCTTCCCGGACCAGGACCTCGGCGTAGCCCAGGCGGGCCTGGGCGCGGAGGTAGGGGTTTTCCAAGTCCAGGAAGGGCTTGAGGAGGACCTTGCCCTCCGCGGGGGGGAGGAGGAGGGCCAGGAGGCTTGCGGTGTCCAGCCTGAGGGCGGTGTAGCGGTCCGTGGCCTCCTCGGGCACCTCCTTCAGGAGCTCCTCCAGGAGCCTCTGGGCGGCGGGGGCCTCGAGGCCCCCCAGGAAGGGGGCCCGGTAGGGTTGGCCGGTTTCCAGCAGGAGGTAGGCCGCCCCCAGGCGGAAGAGGGTGCGCAGGTGGCGGTAGCGGGCCTCCTTGGGCCTCTCGCGGGTGGTCCGGAAGTAAGCCTCGGCCCGGCGGAGGAGGGCAAGGGCCTCAAAGGGATGGCCCTGGGCCACCTCCAGGATCCCCGCCTCGCTCTCCACCCGGGCCCGGGTGAAGGGGTCCTCCGCCTCGGCCAGGGCCTTCTCGATGGCCTTGGCCGCCTCCTGGTACTGGCCCAGGCGCCGCAAGAGGGTGGCGTAGCGGGCCCTTACCCGGGCCACCTCGTCCTTGGGGGCCCCGGCTTCCTCCAGGGCCTTGAGGCCCTCCTCCATGCGGGGCTTGGCCTGGGGGTCCCCCAGGCGCATGAGGAGGTCCCCCATCTGGTAGCGGGCCCTTCCCAAGAGGAGGGGGTCGTGGCCCACCCGGGATAGGGCCTCCAAGGCCTCGGCGTAGCGGCCCAGGTCCTTGGCCACCAGTCCCCGCCACAGGTGTACCCGGTCCTGCAGGAAGGGGGCCACGGGAAGCCCCTGGGCCTCCGCCACGAACCGGGCCGCCTTCTCGTAATCCCCCTTCCAGCGCTCCACCGCCGCCATCACCAAAAGCCCCTCCGCCTGGGCGGTCTCGTCCAGGAGCGCCAGGTCCTCCTTGGGGGGGAGAAGCTCCTCCGCCTCCCGGTAGAGGGCGGCGTCCGCCTTGGCCTCCGCCGCCTTGATGCGGGCCCAGGTGCGCAAGGAGGGGTTTTGGGCCTCCGAGAGCACCCTGAGGGCCTCCTCCGCCTCAGGGTGGGCATACTGGCCCAACACGGCCCGGTAGCGCACCACCACCGCGGCCAGGGCCTCGAGGTCCTCCCGGGGCCAGGCCTGGGCCTCCTGCCAGAGCCCGGGAAGGAGGGCCAGCCGGGCGGGATCCTCCTGCAAGAGGTCCAAAAGAACCCGGATTTCCCCCGCCTTGTAGGCGTGGTGCAGCTTGCGGAAGAGGTTTTCCTTGGGGAAGAAGGCCAGGGCCAGGCGGTGGAGCTCCTTGGGGGCCTCCTGGGGGAGGAGGCTTCTTAAGGCGGGGCGCACCAGGCCTTCCCCCACCCAGTCCAAAAGGGCCCTTTCCGCTTGGGAAAGGCGTTCCAGCGGCTTGCCCAGGGCCTTTTCCAAGAGCTCTGCGGGAAAGGAGGGATCGGCCTCGGGGCTGAAGGCGGCGAGGGCCAGGAGCAGGGGTTTGAGGGCCGGGTCGTCCTGCAAAGGGGTTTTGGGATCGTGCTTGGCGGCTTCCAGGAGGACCAGGCGGGAAAGCTCCCCGAAGTTGCGCCCCGCCTGGTTCACCAAGGCCTCCAGCCTCTCCGGGGAGAGGTGGGGAAGGCGTTCCCGCACGAAGCGCCGGGCCTCCTCCCGGCTCGGGGGGGAAAGGGGCTGGTAGGGGAGGGTGGGGGGAGGCTCGCTCAGGGCCGCCACGTAGGGGATGCTCAAAGCCTTTAAGAAAGGTTCCAGCCAGGCGGCGAGCCCCCGCTGCGTGCCGTCCGGGCCCCGCAGGGGGAGGCCTTCCAGGGTGCCCTCCGCCTCGGCCCGCAGGAGGAGGGGCCGCCCTTCCCGGTTCAGGCCCCGGGCCAAAAGGGTCAGGACCTCCTGCTCCAAGGCCCCCTGCAGGATGTAGGGCTGGGTGGGGGAGAGCTGGGCCAGAAGGGAGCGGACCTCCTCCCCCACCCCCAGGCCCTCGGCCAAGGGGACCAGGGCGTGGGCCAGCTCCCCCCCCAGGTTGAGGAGAAAGGGTTCCTTGCCTGGCAGGGCAGAGAGGGCCCGGCCGAGGGCGGCCAGGAGAACCCCCTTGCCCGTGGCCGGCCCCCCCACCACCACCATCTGCGGCCTTCCCCCGGCCTCCAACTCCTTCAGGAAACGGCGGAAGATGCGGCGTTTGTCCCGGCCCAGGGTCTTGCGGGCGCTTTCCAGGAAAAGCTCCGCCGGGGGCGGGGGGGGTGGGAGGCCAGCCTCCTGGTACAGGTCGGCGATGACCCCGTAAAGCCTTTCCTTCTCCTCGGGGCTTCCCAGGTCCTTGTAGAGGATGTTGCGCACCGTCCCCGCCTTGCCCCCCCGTTCCGCCATGAGGGCCTCGAGCCAGCGCAGGGAGCCCCGCTTGCCCCGGTGGTCCCGGCCCCGGAGATGGGGGCGGAGGTCCTCCAGGTAGCGCAGCCAGGGTGTATTGGCCTCCGGCATAGTGATTACACTATATCAGCCCCGGTGTTCTTGCTCCTTACCCCAAACGATGCCGCCCCCAGAACTGGGGGCGGCAGGAGGGGCGAGGGGCCTCCCCTCAGTGCACGGGCTCGTTGAACTGGGCCTCCTCGGTGGAGCCCTTAAGGGCCAGGGTGGAGGCCTCCCCTTGGGTGAGGGCCAGGACCACCTCGTCGAAGTAGCCCGCCCCCACCTCCCGTTGGTGCTTGACGGCGGTGAAGCCCTGGGCCTGGGCCAGGAACTCCTTCTGCTGGAGCTCCACGAAGGCGGGCATGCCCCGGGCCTTGTAGCCCTTGGCCAGCTCCCAGGTGTAGTAGTTCAGGGTGTGCCAGCCCGCCAGGGTGATGAACTGGAACTTGTAGCCCATCTCCCCCAGCTCCCGGTTGAACTTGGCGATGGTCTCGTCGTCCAGGAACTTCTTCCAGTTGAAGGAGGGGGAGAGGTTGTAGGCGAGGAGTTTGTCCGGGAACTCCTTCTTCACCGCCTCCGCGAACTTGCGGGCCTCCTCGAGGTCCGGCTTGGAGGTCTCCATCCAGATCACGTCCGCGTAGGGGGCGTAGGCCAGGGCGCGGGCGATCCCCGCCTCAATCCCGTTCCGGACCCGGTAGAAGCCCTCGGGGGTGCGCTCGTCCGAAAGGATGAAGGGCTTATCCCGCTCGTCGATGTCGCTGGTGATCAGGGTGGCGGCCTCGGCGTCGGTGCGGGCGATGATCACCGTGGGCACCCCCATGATGTCCGCGGCCAGGCGGGCGGCCTGCAGGGTGCGGATGTGCTGGGAGGTGGGCACCAGGACCTTGCCC
This sequence comes from Thermus amyloliquefaciens, assembly GCF_000744885.1. Classification (NCBI taxonomy): domain Bacteria; kingdom Thermotogati; phylum Deinococcota; class Deinococci; order Thermales; family Thermaceae; genus Thermus; species Thermus amyloliquefaciens. Next base: position 340,744 of record NZ_JQMV01000003.1, read on the forward strand.
CCCAGGTGGCCGCACTTCTTCTCCGAGGCCAGCTGGTCCTCGTAGTGGATGCCGGCGGCTCCCGCCTCAATCATGGCCTTGGTGAGCTCAAAGACGTTGAGCGCCCCGCCGAAGCCCGCCTCGGCGTCGGCCACGATGGGGACGTACCAGTCCCGGGTCACCTTGCCCTCGGAGCGCTCAATCTGGTCGGCGCGCATCAGGGCGTTGTTGATGCGCTTCACGATCTGGGGCACGGAGTTGTAGGGGTAGAGGGACTGGTCGGGGTAGGTCTGCCAGGCCAGGTTGGCGTCGGCGGCCACCTGCCAGCCGGAGAGGTAGATGGCCTCCAGTCCGGCCCGCACCATCTCCACCGCCATGGCCCCGGTGTAGGCCCCGAAGGTGTGCACGTAGGGCCGCTCGTGAAGAAGCTGCCAGAGCTTTTCCGCGCCTCGCTTGGCCAGGGTGTACTCCACCTTCACGCTGGGGCGGAGCCGCACCACGTCCTCGGGGCGGTAGTCCCGCTTAACCCCTTTCCAGCGGGGGTTGGTGGCCCACTCCTGCCGAAGCTCCTCCGCTTCCTGCCGCATCTCTGGGGTCAGCACGCTCAAGGGATCCATCCCTCACCTCCCAGACCCAGTCTGGGGCCGGGAGGCGTTATGGTGTAGGGTGTAGGCAAAGGGGCTTGACACCTTTTGGCGGTGTTTTCTCCCCTTACCTACACCGCTTCACCGGACCTGCTGGGCGGCGATGAGGAGGGGGTCCCATACGGGGCTATAGGGCGGGGCGTAGGCCAGGTCCAAGCGCAACAGGTCCTCCACGGTGCCTCCCTGGTGCAGGAGGGCGGCCAGGGCGTCGATGCGCAAGGCCCCGTGGCCGTGGGCCACCACCGCCCCACCCAGAAGCCTCCCCGTCCCTTCCTCGTAGACCAGCTCCACCCAAAGCGGCTGGCTGCCCGGGTAGTAGTGGGCCCCGTCGCGGCTTTGGATGAAGACCTTTTTGGCCCGGAAGCCTTCCCTTAGGGCCCCCTCCAGGGGGAGGCCGGTGGTGGCCACCGCCAAACCGAAGGCCTTGAAGATGGCCGTGCCCACCACACCCCCGAAGCGGGCCTCCTTGCCGGCGATGACGCTTCCGGCGGTGCGCCCGTGCTTGTTGGCCACGTCCCCCAAGGGGAGCCAGTAAGGGCGCTTCAGGATGTGGTGGTAGCTTTCCGCCACGTCCCCGGCGGCGTAGACCCCCTCCAGGTTGGTGCGCATGCCCTCGTCGGTGGCGATGGCGCCGGTGGGCCCCAAGGCCACCCCCATGGCCTGGGCCAAGGCGGTGTGGGGCCGGACCCCCGTGGCCACCAGGACCAGGTCCGCGGGTACCACCCCTTCCGAGGTCTCCACCGCCTCCACCCGCCCCTGGCCGCGGAGGGCCTCCACCCTCACCCCGGTCCAGACCTCCACCCCGTGCCGCTCCAGCTCCTCCTTAAGGAGGTTCCCCACCTCCTCGTCCCATTGGGGCAGGGGGCGGTTCTTGAGCTCCAGGAGGGTCACCTCCAGGCCCCGTTTGCGGAAGGCCTCGGCCACCTCGAGGCCGATGTACCCCGCCCCCAGGATGGCCGCCCTCCTGGCCCCCTCCAGGGCCTTAAGGAGCCTTTCCCCGTCCTCCAGGCTCCGCAGGGTGTAGACCCCCTCCTGCTCCGTGCCGGGAATGGGGGGGATGAGGGGCCTGGCCCCCGTGGCCAGGACCAAGTGGTCGTAACGGTCCTGGAAGGTCCGCCCTTCCCCGTGGTCAAAGACCGTGAGGGTCCTCAGCTCCGGGTCCACGTCCACCACCTCGTGGCGGGTGTGGATCGCTATCCCTTGTTTGCGGAACTCCTCCGGGGTTCGGGCCACGAGCCGTTCCAGGCGGGGGATTTCCCCCGAGAGCACGTAGGGAAGGCCGCAGGCCCCGTAGGAAACCCAGGCGGATTTCTCGTAGACCACCACCTCGAGGTCCGGGTTCTCCCGCTTGGCCTTGGCGGCGGCGGAGGCCCCGCCCGCCACACCACCCACAACCACCAGCCGCTTGCCCATAGGGGGTATTGTGCCACGGGCGGGGTGGGCAGGATGTCCCGGGCCTGGCGGGGCTGGGGTGGGGTTTGGCGGGGGCTACCGGGAAAGCCCAACCACCTCTTCCCGCACCAGCCGGCCTCCCTTGAGGTACAGGATCCGCTCCGCCCGGCCCGCCAGCTCCAGGTCGTGGGTAACCAGGATCAGGGTGCGCTTCTGCCCCGCCGCAAAGAGCAAGGCCGCCACCTGCTCCCGGGACTCCGCGTCCAGGTTGCCCGTGGGCTCGTCCGCGAAGAGGATGGGGGGGTCCAAGGCCAGGGCCCGGGCCAGGGCCACCCGCTGCTGCTCGCCCCCCGAGAGGCGGCTTGGCAGGTGGTGGAGGCGGTGGGCGAGCCCCACCTCCTCCAGCAGCGCGTAGGCCCGCTCCCGGCGCCTGGCCGGGGGCCAGCCCGCCAGGAGGAGGGGAAAGGCCACGTTTTCCCAGGCGGTGAGGGTGGGGATCAGGTTCCACTGCTGGAAGACGAAGCCCATGTGCTTGAGGCGCATTTCCGCCCGGCCGTCCTCGGGAAGGCGGTGGAGGGGCACATCCCCCAGGAAAACCCCCCCTTCCGTGGGCAGGTCAAAGCCCGCAAGCAGGTTCAAAAGGGTGGTTTTGCCGCTCCCGGAAGGGCCCACCACCGCGGTGGCCCCTTGGGGGAAGGCGTAGGTGAAGCCCGCTAGGGCCACCACCTCCCTTTCCCCTTGGCGGTAGCGCTTGGTGAGGTTCTCCGCTTTAAGCATGGCGCTCCTTTACACCCTTCCCAAGGCTTCCACCACGGGGATGCGGCTGGCGTTGTAGGCGGGGAGGAGGCCGGCAAAGAGCCCGAGCCCCAGGGCCACCAGAAGGGCGAAGAGGGATAGCCTGAGGGTGACGGCGGAAAGGGCGAGCCCCACCTCGCCCAGGGTGTAGAGGTTGATGGCGTAGGAAACGCCGCTTGCCAAAGCCAGGCCCAAAAGCCCCCCCAAGAGGGCCAGGAGGAGGGCCTCGAGGACCACCAGCCGGAAGATGAAGCCCCGCCTGGCCCCCAGGGCCCGCATGACCCCGAACTCCCGGGTGCGCTCGTACACGGACATCATCACGGTGTTGGCCACGAGGAGCCCCCCCACCACCAGGGCCACCAGGCTGATGCCGAAGCGCACCAGGTCGCTGATGCGCAAAGCGCGCTCGGCAAAGCGCATCACGTCCCCCGTGGTCTGGGCTTTGAGGCCGGGGACCGCCTTTTCCAGCTCCCTGGCCACCTCCTCGGCCCTTTGGCCGGGACCGAGGGCCACCAGAATGGCGCTATAGTTCTCCGTTCCCAGCACCCGCTGCAAGGCGGAAAGGGGTACGAAGATCAGGTTGTCCGCCAGGCCCCCGCTTTCCTCCAGCACACCCTCCACCCTAAGGGTCACCTGGGGGGAAAGGCGCAGGGGGCTTTCCAGGGCGAGCTGGCTCCGCTTGGCCACCTTCCCTCCCACCACCGCGCCGCCCGCCGTGGGTACCAGACGGCCCTCCTGGACCCTTACCCCGGGGTAGAGGAGGTCCGGCCCCACCCCCTGGGGCAGGCCCTGGAAGAAGAAGGAGGTCTGGGGGTCAAACCCTCCCCGGGCCAGGAAGAGGGTGGGGATGAGGGCCCGCACCTCGAGGGCCTTGCCCGCCTCCGCCAGAGCCTGGGCCTGCTCGGGGGTGATCTCCGGGTAGCCGCCGAAGCCTAGGCCCTCCGTGCCCTCCGGCACCACCTGGATGGCGGGCCCCACCCGGGAAAGCTCCTGGTAAAGGGAGCGCCTTAGGCCCTCCCCGAAGGAGAGGAAAAGGACCATGCTGGCGCTGGCGATCAGGACCCCCAGGAGGGTGAGGAGGCTCCGCACCGGGCGGGCCAAGAGGTTGCGCAGGACCAGGTGGAAGATCTCCACGGGGCCAAGCTTACCCCTTGCGGGGGATCTGGGTGTGGGGGGAGCCACAGGTGCGCGGAAGGGGGCCGGTGTCAGAGGAGCCTTTCCACGAAGCGGGTCTCCATCGCCTCAATGTACTGGCGGGGGTCCACCTTCTTCCTCTCGGGGTGCTCGTAGTAGGCCTTCTCCGCCTCGGCGAAGTTCTCGTGCCCCACGAACCAGAGGAAGTCCCGCTCGGAAAGCCAGTAGGCCCCAAGCACCGTAAAGCCCATGGCCTGGCGCAAGGGGACGATGACCTCCAAGAAAACCTTCTGGAACGCTTCCTTGGCCCCTTCCTTCAGGCGGTAGCGGCGCATCTCCACGGTCATAAGGACATCCTATAATCAAAGGCATGCGTACCGCCGAGATCCGCGAAAAGTACCTCTCCTTCTTTGAGAGCAAGGGGCACCTGCGCCTGCCCTCCTTCAGCCTCATCCCCGAGAACGACCCTTCCCTCCTCTTCACCTCGGCGGGCATGGCTCCCCTAAAGCCCTACTTCCTAGGGGCTAAGCCCATCTTCGGGGGCAAGGAGTGGTGGCGCATCACCACCTGCCAGAAGTGCCTGCGGGTGGGGGACATTGAGAACGTGGGCCGCACCGCCCGGCACAACACCTTCTTTGAGATGCTGGGCAACTTCTCCTTTGGGGACTACTTCAAGAAGGAGGCCATCCTCTGGGCCTGGGAGTTCCTCACCGACCCCAAGTGGCTGGGGTTGGACCCGGAGAGGCTTTGGGTCACGGTCTACGAGGACGACGACGAGGCCTACGCCCTCTGGCGGGACCTGGTGGGGGTGCCGGAGGAAAGGATCGGCCGCTTCGGGGAGGACGAGAACTACTGGCCCGGGGGGGCCATCACCCACGGGCCCAACGGGCCTTCCGGGCCCTGCTCCGAGATCTTCTACGACCGTGGGCCGGCCTTTGGCACCCCGGACGAGACCGGCCCCAACACCGGAAGCGGGGACCGGTTCGTGGAGATCTGGAACCTGGTCTTCACCCAGTACGACCGGCAAGGCCCCATCCCCGGCCCCGGCATCTTGAAACCCTTGCCCCAGAAGAACATCGACACCGGGATGGGCCTTTACCGGGTGGCGGCCATCCTCCAGGACGTGGAGGACTTCTACCGCACGGACACCTTCTACCCCATCATTGAGCGGGTGGCCCTCTTTAGCGGCCGGCCCTACGAGGGCAAGGCTTCGGTGAGCCACCGGGTGATCGCCGACCACATCCGGGCGGTGGTGGCGGCCCTTTCCGACGGGGTGACCTTTTCCAACACCGGCCGGGGCTACGTGATCCGCAGGTTGCTTCGCCGGGCCCTCCGGCACGGTTACCTTTTGGGCCTGCAGGACCCCTTCCTCCACCGCCTGGCCCCGGTGGTGGCCGAGGTCCTGGGGGACTTCTACCCGGAGATGCGGGAGAACCTGCCCGCGGTGGAGAAGCAGATCCGCCTCGAGGAGGAGCGCTTCCTGGAGACCCTGGAAGGGGGGCTGAGGCGGCTGGACACCCTCCTTTCGGGCCTCAGGCCGGGCGAGGTGCTTCCGGGGGCGGAGGCCTTCCGCCTTTACGACACCTACGGCTTCCCCTTGGACCTCACCGTGGAGATCGCCGCGGAAAGGGGCTTCGGCGTGGACACCGAGGGCTTCCAAAGGGCCATGGAGGCCCAGCAGGAGCGCTCCCGGGCGGCCATGGCCTTTGAGCGGGAGATCTTCAAGAAAAGCGCCCAGGTGCTGGAGGAGCTCTACGCGGAACGGGGGCCACGGAGTTCCTGGGCTACGGGGCCCTCGAGGCGGAGGCCACCGTCTTGGCCCTGCTGGCCGGGGATCAGAGCCTGGAGGAGGCGGGCCCTGGCACCGAGGTCCAGGTGGTCCTGGACCGGACCCCCTTCTATGCGGAAGGGGGCGGGCAGATCGGGGACTTCGGGGTCTTGGAGTGGCCCTCGGGCCGGGCCCGGGTGGAGACCACCCAGAAGACCGAGCGGGGCATTTTCCTGCACAAGGCCCGGGTGGAGGAGGGGGTCCTCAGGGTGGGGGAAAGGGTGCGGGCGATGGTGGACCCCGCCCGCCGGGACACGGAGCGCCACCACACCGCCACCCACCTCCTGCACGCGGCCCTGCGGGCGGTCCTCGGCCCCCACGTGCGCCAGGCGGGAAGCCTGGTGGCCCCCGACCGCTTGCGCTTTGACTTCACCCACCCCGAGGCCCTCACCCCGGAGGAGCTGGAGCGGATTGAGCTTTTGGTGAACCGCTGGATCATAGCGGACTTCCCCGTCACCTGGCACCACATGCCCCTGGAGGAGGCCAGGCGGGAGGGGGCCATGGCCCTCTTCGGGGAGAAGTACGGGGAGGTGGTGCGGGTGGTACGGGTGGAGGGGAGCCCCTTGCCGGGGGTGGAGTCCAAGGAGCTCTGCGGGGGCACCCACGTGCGGCGCACGGGGGAGATCGGGGCCTTCCTCATCCAGAAGGAGGAGGCGGTCTCCGCCGGGGTGCGGCGGATCGAGGCGGTGGCGGGGGAGTGGGCGGTGCGCCTGGCCCGGCAGGGCCTGAACCGCCTGCGGGCCCTTTCCGAGAAGCTCTCCGTGGGCGAGGCCGCCCTGGAGGAGCGGCTGGAAAAGCTCCTTCAGGAGCTCCGCCAAAGGGAGAAGGAGGTGGAAAGCCTCAAGGCCCGGCTGGTGCAGGCGGAGCTCCGGGGGGAGGTGGCCCTTGCCGAGAAGGGGGGCCTGCGCTACGGGGCGGTGGAGCTTTCCGGGGTGGATGCGGCCGCCCTGCGCCAAGCGGCGGACGACCTGGTGGCCAAGGGGGCGGATGTCGCCCTGGTCCTCTCCGGTGGGCAGGCGGTGCTCAAGCTCTCCCCCAGGGCCCAGGAAAGGGGCCTCGAGGCGGGGGCCCTCTTCCGGGCCCTGGTGGAGCGGGCTGGGGCCGGGGGGCGGCCGGGGGCCTTGGCCCAGGGGGCCGGCCTGGACCCGGAGAAGGCCCGAGGGGCGCTCCCAGACCTCCTTCCCTGAAGACACCCATCCCGGGTATCTTGCGGGGTAAAATGGCCGTATGGCCATGCTCTTGAGCCTGGTGGCGGTGGCCCTATCCTGGGCCCTTTTCGGCCTCACCTTCGCCCGGTACCGCAGGCGGCCCGCCCTGCACAACGCCCTCTACGCCTTGGGCCTCCTCCTCTTCGCCCTGGGGGTTTCCGCGGAGCTTTTGGCCAAGCTCCTAGGGGCCTGGAACCCCTTCCTCTACCGGCTCTGGTACTTCACCGGGGCCATGCACGGGGTCACCTTCCTTGGCCTGGGAAGCCTGGCCCTCCTGAACCCCAAGGCGGCCCGCACCCTCCTCCTTGGGCTTTCCCCTTTCATCCTCTACGGGTTTTTCCTGGTGGCCTCGGCGCCTTTGGACTTCTTCCTCCTGCCCACGCCCTACGCCCCCCTGGGGAAGGCCTTCCCCGAGCCCAGCCTGACCTCGCCCAGGCTCTGGACCATCCCCTTCAACCTCCTGGGCACCCTCCTCATGGCGGGGGTGGCCCTTTACACCACCTCGCTCTTCTGGCGCAAGAACCCCCTCAGGGCCCAGGGCACGGGGCTCATTTTCCTCTCGGCCCTGGACCTGGCCTCCACCAGCACCCTGAACCGCTTTGGGGTGGTGGGACTGGAGGAGGCGGGAAGGGCTTTGGGGGTCTTCCTCCTCTACCTGGGGGTGGCCTTGGCGGACCGTAGCGTGCAGTATGCGTCTCGGCGCGCTTGACGTGGGGGAGGCCAGGATCGGCCTGGCGGTGGGGGAGGAGGGAAGCCCCTTCGCCTTCGGCCGGGGGTATCTGGTGCGGAAGAGCCTGGAGGAGGACGTGGCGGCCCTCCTGGACTTCGTGCGCCGGGAGGGGGTGGGGAGGCTCCTGGTGGGCCTCCCCTTGCGCACTGACCTCAAGGAAAGCGCCCAGGCCAAACGGGTCCTTCCCCTGGTGGAGGCGCTCAGGGCCCGGGGGGTGGAGGTGGAGCTAGTGGACGAGCGCTACACCACCCAGGCGGCGGCCAGGCGCCTAAAGCACGCCCCCAAGCGGGTCCGCCGGGAGAGGGGCCGGCTGGACGAGATGAGCGCGGTGATCCTGTTGGAGGGCTATCTTGCGGGAAAGCTCTAGGACGTGGCTTTGGCGGGGGGTGGTGGTCCTCTTCCTCACCTTCGCCCTCCTCCTCCTCTACGCCCTCTGGCTTTTGGGTCCCACGGGAAAGGAGGCCACCGTGCGCATCCCCCGGGGGGCCACGGGCCAGGAGGTGGCCAGGATTCTGGAGGAGGCAGGGCTTTTGCGCTCCGGATACCTCTTTTCCGCCTACCTCCGCTTCTCCGGCCGGGCCAAGAGGCTGGTCCCGGGGGTCTACCGCCTCGAGGGGGAGGGGGCCTTCCGCCTGGCCCGGGCCCTCACGGGGGGGGAGAAGCCCCTCACCGTGACCCTCACCTTCCCGGAAGGGGAAAGGGCGGTGGACTACGCCAGAAGGCTTTCCCAGGCCGGGCTGGATGGGGAGGGTTTTCTGAGGATGGTCCAGGAGCCCGGGCCTTTGCGCCCCCCCTACGTGGAGGGCCGGTCCTTGGAGGGCTACCTCTTCCCCGCCACCTACACCTTTGACCTCCTGGCCACCCCCGAGGAGGTGGTGCGGGCCCTCCTGCGCCGCTTTGAGGCCGAGCTTACCCCCCCGGTCAAGCGCCTTCTGGAGGAGCGGGGGCTTTCCGTGCACGCCTGGGTGACCCTGGCCTCCATCGTCCAGGCGGAGGCGGGAAGCCCTGAGGAGATGCCCAAGATCGCCGGGGTTTTCCTGAACCGCTTGGAAAGGGGCATGCCCCTCCAGGCGGATCCCACCGTGGCCTACGCCCTGGGCAAGAGGCTTCCGGAGCTTTCCCGGAAGGCGGGGGATTTCACCCACGACTCCCCCTACAACACCTACCGCTACCCCGGGCTTCCCCCAGGGCCCATCGGAAACCCGGGGCGGGCGGCCCTCCTGGCGGTGCTCAATCCCCTGCGCACCGATGCCCAGGGGCGGCCCTACCTGTACTTCTTCCACGCCAAGGGGAAGCTCTTCCTCAACACCACCTTTGAGGCCCACCTGGAGGGCCTACGCCGGCACCGCTACTCTTCCCCCTGACGCAAAAGCCGAAGCTGGGCGTAGGCGAAAAGAAGGGTGAGCACCAGGATCACCACGGTGACCGCGGCGGCATAGCCCAGGCGGAAGTTCTCAAACCCCGACTCGTAAAGGTAGTAGCCCAGCACCCGGGTGGCCCCGTAAGGCCCGCCCCGGGTAAGGAGGAAGACGGCCGAGTAGGACTGCAAGGAGAGGATGGTGCCCACCACCACCAAGAAGGCCACCGCCGGCCGCATGAGGGGAAGGACCACATGGCGGAAGGCTTCCCAAGGCCCAGCCCCATCCACATAGGCGGCTTCCAAAAGCGTTTTGGGGATGGCCTTAAGCCGGGCCGAGGCCACCAGCACCCCGTAGCCCAGGTGCCGCCAGAGGGTGAAGAGGACCACCATGGCCAGGGCCCAGAACCCCTCCCGGTCCCAGGGGGGGATGGGCAGGAACTGGGCCAGGGCCCCGTACTCCGGGGTGAAGAGGGTGTACCAGCTCAAGGTGGCCCCGCCCAGGGTGACCAGGCCCGGGAGGAAGAGGAGGCTTTTGGCGAAGCGCTCGTAAGGGGCCCCGTCCAGGGCCACCGCCAAGGCCAGGGAAAGCCCCACGAAGAGGGGCAGGGCCAGGAGCATGAACTTCAGGGTTACCCAGAGGCTTCCCCAAAAGGCGGGGTCCCGGAGGAGGTCCTGGTAGTTTTTGAGCCCCACCGGCTTGGGCTCGGATAGACCCGACCACTCCCAGGTGGAAAAGCGAAGGACGTCCAGGAAGGGGTAGAGGACGAAAACCCCCAGGGTGAGGAGGGCGGGCAGGGAGAAGAGGAAAAGGGGGAGGCGCTGCACGGGGCTACCAGAGGTAGAGGAGGCTTAGGAGAAAGGGGTAGCGGTCGGAAGCGGAAACCTCCAGGGCCAGGGGCTCGAGGTAAAGCCTAAAGCCCGCTCCCCAGGCCAGGTGGAACCCGTTTTGGTACCCCAGGCCCAGGGTGCCGGAAAGGGCCCCCCCGGGCACCTCCACGCTCACCACCGGCCCCAGGTGCGCCCCGAAGGGGTAGCGCAGGTCCAGGCCCAGCCCCACCGAGGTGTAGAGGTCCATGAGGACCAGGCCGGGGAAGAGGTTGGCCTTGAGGAGGGCGAAGACCTCGGGGTTCTGGGCAAGGAGGGCTTGGAGGTCTAGCCCCGTGTCGATCCCCAAGGGGCTAAAGGGCAAAAGGGCGCTTCCTTGCAGGTAGACCCCCTTGCCCGGGGCGTAGCCGAGGCCGAGGGTGTTTTCCGGGTAGGCGGGGGCCTGGGCCAGGGAGAGGCCCAAGGCCAAAGCCAGGAACGCCAGGGTGCGCTTCATATCCTCCCTATCCTAACAGCCAAGCCCCGAGGCCTGGGGGTTGCCGCAGGCCAGGGGTTCCGCTCGTGGCCAAGGGCTTTCTGGGGCTTTCCTCCTGGCGCACGCCGCCAGGGGGTATTTACTATGTTCGCATGGTGCCTTTTTCCATGGAACCCGGGATCGGGTTGCGCCCTACTCCAGAAACTCCCCTCCTCGTCCTTGTGGGCTTAACGGGGGTGGGGAAGAGCACCCTGGTGGAGGCTTTGGGTCTGCCCCGGCTCCCGGACCGGAGGGAACTCGTGGACCTTTACGTCCTACCCCGCTATGGGGCCAAGCCCCCCATCCCCCGGGAGGAGCGCTTCCGGCTCACCCGCCGTTTCCGGGAGGAGTTCCCGGGGGGGTGGCGGAGGTGCTGGCCCGGGGGTACGTGGCGCCCCACTCCCTCCTCCTCTTTGACGGCCTAAGGGGTGAGGCGGAGGTGGCCTACGCCCTGGAACACCTGCCCAAGGCGCTTTTCGTGGTCCTCCACGCCCGGGAGGCCACAAGGCTCAAGAGGCTCCTCGCCCGCCGGGACGCCTTTGACCGGGTGGAGCTTCGCCCGGAGGAGAGGGCGGAGCTTCAAGCCCTGGCCCAGGGGGTGTTGGCCCCGGAGGAGCTGGAGGAGGCTTTGGCCCTGGCGCCCCTGGAGGAGGTCCTGGCCAAGCTGAAGATCGTGGCCGAGGAGAAGCGGAACTACGATCCCCTGGGCCCCTTGCGCCTCCTCCAGGGCCACCCAAGGGCCCTCTTCTTGGATACGGAAAGGCTTTCCCCAGAGGAGGAGGTCTTGGCGGTGCGGGCCTTTTTGCGTGAGCAGGGCCTCTAAAATGGGCCCTATGGCGACCCTTAAGGACCTTCGCCTCATCCCCTTCCGTATCCCCCTGAAGGCCCCCTTGCGCTGGGGGAAGGCCTCGGAGCTGGGTGCCTTGGAGCACGCCCTCTTGGAGGTGGAGCTTTCCGATGGTTCCCTGGGCCGGGCGGAGGTGGCCATCCGCCCCACCATCTACGGGGAGACCCTAGGAAGCGTGCAGGCGGGGCTTGCGTACCTAAGGCCCAAGCTTTTGGGCCTCGAGGCCGACGACCAAGAGGCGATCCGGGCGGTTTTGGAGGGCTTTCCCTTCAACTATGCCCTTAAGGGGGCCCTGGACACGGCCATCTGGGAGGCCTGGGCCCGGAGCGAGGGGGAGGAGCTTTACCAGGTCCTGAAGCCCGCCAAGCACCGGGTGCGGGTGGCCTACATCCTGGGCCTGGGGCCGGAGGAGGAGGTGCTGGCGGATGCCCGCATGGCCTACGAGGCGGGGGTGCGGGTCTTCAAGGTGAAGGTGGGCCGGGACCTCGAGGGGGACACCAGGCGGATCGCCCGCCTCAAGGAGGCCTTCCCGGATGCCGAGCTCTACGCGGACGCCAACGAGGCCCTCTCCCCCAAGGACGCCGAGGGCTATTTGCGGGCCTGGAGAGAACTGGGCCTCCTCTACGTGGAGGAACCCTTGCCCACCGAGGAGGTGGAGGCCAGGAGGAGGCTACGGGAGAAGAAAATCCTCCCCCTCATCGCCGACGACTCGGCCATGACCCCGAAGGACCTGCGCCGGGAACTCCTTCTGGACACCTTTGACATCCTGAACCTCAAGCCCGCCCGCACCGGCATCACCTGGACCCTGGAGATGCTCGCCCTGGCCCGGGAGAAGGGGAAGCGGGCCATGGTGGGAAGCCAGGCGCAAAGCGCCTTCGGCGCCTACCAGTCGGCCCTCTTGGCTTTCCAGCAGGGGGTGACCGAGCCCAACGAGCTGGCCTTCCACCTCAAGGCCGAGGGGGGGTTTTTCTCCTTCCCCGCCTTCCGCGAGGGCTGGCTCTACTTTGAGGACCTGGTGGAGGGCCGGTGGGACGAGGAGGCGTTTCGGCGGTATGCCTTAGAGTAAATCCACGATCTGCTGGAAATCCCGTAGGGCCTCTAGAGCCCCCGCCTCCAGGAGCGCCTCCTTCCCGTGCCCCGTCAATAGGGCGTAGGTGGGTATCCCCGCCCCCACGGCGCTCCTTACCCCGGAGGGGGAGTCCTCAAAGGCCAGGGCCTCCCCCGGTTCAATCCCCAGCCGCTCCAGGGCCACCCGGTAGGGCAGGGGGTCGGGCTTGCCCCGGCCCACCTCCTCCGCCAGGACCAAGAGGGGCGGGTTCAGCCCCAGGGCCCTAAGCACGTGCAGGGCGTTTTCCCTGGGGGCGTTGGTCACCACGCCCCAGGTGAGGCCCTGGGCCTCGGCCTTCGCCAAGAGCCCGTGGAGCCCCGGGGTGGGTTTCAGGTCCTGGGCCAACTCCCGGAAACGGGCCTCCTTGGCCTCAATGAGCCGCTGGGCCGCCTCGCCCTCCAGGCCCAGGAGGTCCTGCACGATGTCCGGGTTCAGCCTGCCCGAGATGCGCTTGCGGTAGAAGGCCTCGTCCACCTGGAGGCCCCAGGGCGCCAGGGCTTCCCGCCAGGCCTGGAGGTGCAGGGGGTCGGTGTCGGCCAGGGTGCCGTCCAGGTCAAAGAGCAAGGCCTTAAGCATGGGCCACCCTCCCTTCCAGGCCGGAGATCAAAAGGTAAAGGGCCAGGGCCAGGAAGAGGAGCCCATAGGGAATCCCCGCCGTGGGCAGGAGGGCGAAGAGGGCAGGGATCAGGGTGCTTCCCGTGGCCCCCGCATAGAGCAACCCGCCCAGGGCCCGGTGGCCGTATTGGGCCTGCACCAAGGCGAAAAGGGTGGAGAAAAGGGGGCCCAGGAAGAAGCCCACCAGGGGAAAGAGGAGGGCTGCGGGGGGGAGGAGGTTGAGGGCGAGGAGGGCCAGGACGCCCAGGAGCAGGTTTCTTAAGGAAGCCAAGGGGCTTCCCGCCACCCGTCTGGCCAAAAGGAGGCGGCCCAGGGCCAGGAAGAGCCAGTACAGGGAAAGGAGGAGGCCGCCCAGGGCCGTGGAGTGGCCTAGCCCCTCCAGCCAGACCCGGTTCCAGGCGGCCAGGGCTCCCTCCAGGCCCGTGTAGACCGCCACCGCCAGGAGAAAGGGCCAAAGCCTTTTCCCGCCTTCCCGAGGGGCTTGCTTGACCGCTGGCGCCCGCCAGAGGAGGAGGGCCCCCACCCAGGCCAGGAGGCCCGCCAAGCCGAGCACGCCGGCATAGGGCAGTAGGGTGAGGGCAAAGGGGGTGAAGACCGCCCCTAGGCCGAAGGCCACGTTCACCCGGTTCAGGAGTTCCACCCGCTTCCCGGGGTCAAGCTCCCCCACCAGGCTGTTGCCGTGGACGTTCATCACCCCTTCCCCAAGCCCCAGGAGGAAGGCCAGGGCCACCACCAGGGTAAAGGAAGGGGCCAGGGCCACCCCCCATAGGGCCAGGCCCACCAGCCCCAAGGCGGCGGGAAGAAGGGGGTGGCGCCTCTCCCCCTGGGCCAGGCGGACCCCCAGGAGGAGGCCCAGGAGAAGGGCGGTAAAGAACCAGGAAACCTCCTCGCCCACTCCGTGGCGTTCCCGCCACTCGGGCAAGGCTGCCCCCGGCAGGGCCACGATCACCCCCACCAGAAAGAGCGCCAGGAAGGAGCCCCAGAAAAGGCGCACGTCCGCCATTCTCCCCCTTCCTGACCCTGTGGTCAATAATGGGAGGCATGGAGGCGGCCCTGGAAAAAGCCCTGGCGGGTGAGGGGTATTTCGCCTTCCCCGGCGTGCTCCTGGTGCGGGGGCCCGACGCCTTTTCCTTTCTCCAGGGCCAGGCCACCCGGGACCTGCGGCGGCTTTCCCCACCGGCGGGGACCCTTTTCCTCAACCACCGGGGCCAGATCGAGGAGGCGGCCACGGTGTTTTTGCACCCGGAAGGCTTTCTCCTGGCCCCCTGGGGTACCTTGGAGGGCCTAAGGGCCCGGCTTCGGCGCTACATCGTCTTTGACCAGGTGGAGCTGGTGGAGCTTCCTCTTTACCGCCTGCTCCACGCGGACGGGCGGGAGGAGGTGGCCCAAAGCGGGGAGGGGGCCCATCCGGCGGGGCTTTACCCCCTTTACGCCCTGCTTAAGGGCCTTCCCCTCCTCGCCGACATCCGGGGCGAGCTTCCCCAGAGCGTGGGGCTTCTCCACCTGGTGGACTACGGCAAGGGGTGCTACGTGGGCCAGGAGATCATGGCCCGCCTCGAGGGGAAGGAGGTGCACCACCGCCCCGTGGGCCTGAGGGGGCTTGCCCCTTCCCAAGGGGCCCCCTTTGACCTCCTGCTGGAGGGGCGGAAGGTGGGGGAGGCCAAGCGGGTGGTGGAAACCCCCTGGGGGGTCCTGGGCTTTGCCGTGGTGCGCCAGGAGGTGCCCCTGAAGGCGGTTCTGGAAGGAGGGGGAGGGCGTTTCCAGGTGGAGGCCTGGCCCTTTGAGGAGGCGGCATGGAGCGGGCGGAGATCATCGGGGTAGGCACGGAGCTCATCTACGGGGAGACCCTGGACACCAACACGGCGGAGATCGCCAGGAGCCTCGAGGGCTACGCCCTCAAGGTGGAAAGGACCCTTAGGGTGGTGGACGAACCCCTCCCCCTGGCCCGGGAGGTGGGCCAGGCCTGGGAGCGGGCCAGGCTGGTGGTGCTTTCCGGGGGCCTGGGCCCCACCCCCGACGACGTGACCCGGGAGGCGGTGGCCGAGGCCTTGGGGGAGCCCTTGGTGTTGGACGAGGCCATGCTTTTGGAGATCGAGGCCCTCTTCCGGGCCCGGGGGCGGCCCATGCCCGAGGCGAATCGCAAGCAGGCCCTGAAGATCCCCTCGGCCATCTGGCTTAAGAACCCCTGGGGCACCGCCCCCGGCTGGTGGGTGCGCAAGGAGGGCAAGGACCTGATCCTCCTGCCCGGGCCTCCCCCTGAGTGGCGGCCCATGTGGCAAGAGGTCTTGCCCCGGCTGAACCTCCCCCGCCGCCCCTACGCCAAGCGGGTCCTGAAGACCTGGGGCATAGGGGAGTCGGAGATTGTGGAGAGGCTCGGGGAGCTTTTTCGGCGGGACAAGGAGGTGGAGGTGGGCACCTACCCCAAGCTCCAGGGGGTGGAGGTGGTGGTGCGGGGCCGGGAGGACCTGGTGGCGGACCTATCGGAGAAGGTCAAGAAGCGCCTTTTGAAGGAGGTCTGGGGTGAAGGGGAGCTCACCCTGGCCGAGGCGGTGAAGCGCCGCCTGGAGCGGGAGGGCGCCACCCTCTCCACCATGGAAAGCCTCACCGGGGGGCTTCTGGGGGCGGAGATCACCCGGGTGCCGGGGGCGAGCCGGTTCTACCTGGGCGGCGTGGTATCCTATTCCCTAGGGGCCAAGGCCCGCTTCGGTGTGCCGGAGGAACTCCTCGCCAAGACGGTTTCCGCCGAGACGGCCAAGGCCATGGCGGAGGCCGCCCGGGTGCTTTTCGGTTCCACCTATGCCCTTTCCACCACGGGGGTGGCGGGGCCGGACCCCTTGGAGGGCGAACCCGTGGGCACGGTCTTCGTGGCCCTGGCGGGGCCTAAGGGGACGGAGGTGCGCCGCTACCGCTTTCCCGGGGACCGCGAGGCGGTGCGGCTGCGAAGCGTGTATGCCGCCTTGGCCTTACTCCTAACATGAGGCTCTTCTACGCGATTTTTCTTCCTGAAGAGGTGAAGCGGGCCTTGGTGGAGGCTCAGGAGCGGGTGGCCCGCTACAAGGGGTGGAGGGAGGTGGCGCCCCACCACCTCCACGTCACCCTTCTCTTCCTGGGGGAAAGGCCGGAGGAGGACCTGGCGGATCTCCGGGCCTTGGGCCACCGCCTGGGGCGGCTTCACCCCCCCTTTACCGCCCGCATCCGGGGCACCGGCTACTTCCCCAACGAGGGCACCCCCCGGGTGTGGTTCGCCAAGGCGGAGGGAGAGGGGTTTGCCCTGTTGGCGGAAGGGCTTCGGGAAGGGGTGCGGGAGCTGCTGGGGGAGGAGGCGCTTTTGGCGGGCGGCGATAAGCCCTTCAAGCCCCACATCACCCTGGCCCGGCGCAAGGCCCCGGCTCCCCGGGTGCCCCCGGTGGTCTTTGGCTTGGAATGGCCGGTGACGGAGTTTGCCCTGGTCCGCTCGGAGCTTAAGCCCAAGGGGCCCGTCTATACCATTTTGGAGAAGTTCCCTTTGCGAGGTGACCATGGACGAGAACAAGAGGAAAGCGCTGGAAAACGCACTCAAGACCATTGAGAAGGAGTTCGGCAAGGGCGCGGTGATGCGCCTGGGGGAGATGCCCAAGCTGCAGGTGGACGTGATCCCCACGGGCTCCTTGGGCCTGGACCTGGCCTTGGGGATCGGGGGCATTCCCCGGGGAAGGGTCATTGAGATCTACGGCCCCGAGTCCGGGGGGAAGACCACCTTGGCCCTCACCATCATCGCCCAGGCACAAAAGCAAGGGGGGGTGGCCGCCTTCGTGGATGCGGAGCACGCCCTGGACCCGCTTTACGCCCAGAAGCTGGGGGTCAAGGTGGAGGACCTCCTGGTCTCCCAGCCCGACACCGGGGAGCAGGCCCTGGAGATCGTGGAGCTTTTGGCCCGCTCGGGGGCGGTGGACGTGATCGTGGTGGACTCGGTGGCCGCCTTGGTGCCCAAGGCGGAGATCGAGGGGGAGATGGGGGACCAGCACGTGGGCTTGCAGGCCCGGCTCATGAGCCAGGCCCTCCGGAAGCTCACCGCGGTCCTCTCCAAGAGCAACACCGCCGCCATCTTCATCAACCAGGTGCGGGAGAAGGTGGGGGTGATGTACGGAAACTCCGAGACCACCCCGGGCGGCCGGGCCCTCAGGTTCTACGCCAGCGTGCGCCTGGACGTGCGCAAAAGCGGCCAGCCCATCAAGGTGGGGAATGAGGCGGTGGGGATCAAGGTCAAGGTGAAGGTGGTGAAGAACAAGCTGGCCCCACCCTTCCGCGAGGCGGAGCTGGAGATCTACTTCGGCAAGGGCCTGGACCCGGTGATGGACCTGGTGAACGTGGCCGTGGCGGCGAACGTCATCGAGAAGGCGGGAAGCTGGTTTTCCTACGGGGAGACCCGCCTGGGCCAGGGGAAGGAGAAGGCGGCGGAGTACCTCAGGGAGCGTCCCGAGCTTCTGGAGGAGATCCGGGCCAAGGTGCTGGAGAGGGCCCACGAGGTGGTGCTCGCGGGAAGCGAGGAGGGGGAGGAGTAGATGACCCTGACCCTTTTGGACCTGGGGCTTCTCCTCCTGGTCTTGGTCCTGGCGGGGGCCCTGTTTCTTAGGCGCAAGGGGGAGGACCGGACCGGGGAGGAGGCCAAAAGGCTCCTGGAGGCCGCCAGGGAGGAGGCCAGGGAGGCCCTCGAGGCGGCCCGCAAGGAGGCCAAGGAGATCCTGGAGGCCGCCCGGGCCGAGGCCCGGGCCCTGCGCCAGGAGGCCGAGGAGCGGGCCAAGGCCTTGCGCCAGGAGCTGGAGACGGAGCTGAAGCGCCGTTCGGAGGCCTTGGAGGCGGAGGCCAAGAGGCGTTTGCAGGAGGCGGAGGAGCGCCTAAGGGGCGAGCGGGAGGAGCTTAAGGCCGAGCGGGAGAGGCTTAGGGCCTTGCAGGAGGAACTTAAGGCGGAAAGGGAGCGCCTCAAGGGGGAGCGGGAGGAGCTCAGGCGGGAGGCGGAAAGGCTTTCCAAGCGGGGTGAGGCCCTGGACGCCCGGGCCCTCAAGCTGGATGCCTTGGAGGAGGCCCTTTCCAAGCGGGAGGAGGCGCTTAGGGCGCAGGAGGCCCTTCTGCAGGAGAAGGAGCGGGAGGCGGAAAGGAGGCTTTACGAGGTGGCGGGCCTCTCCCCGGAGGAGGCCCGGCGCCTCATCCTGGAGAGGCTGGACCGGGAGCTGGAGGAGGAAAAGGCCCAAAGGGTGCGGGCGGCCTTGGAGAGGGTGCGCCTCGAGGCCCGCAAGGAGGCCCAGAAGATCCTGGCCCAGGCCATGCAGCGCCAGGCCTCGGAGACGGCGGCGCAGCTTGCGGTTTCCGTGGTGCCCATCCCCTCGGATGCCATGAAGGGCAGGATCATTGGGCGGGAGGGGCGGAACATCCGCACCTTTGAGGCTTTGACGGGGGTGGACCTGATCATCGACGACACCCCGGAGGCGGTCTTGCTTTCCTCCTTCAACCCCGTGCGCCGGGAGATCGCCCGCATGGCCCTGGAGGAGCTCCTCAAGGATGGGCGCATCCACCCAAGCCGCATCGAGGAGGTGGTGGAGAAGGCCAAGCAGGAGATGAAGACCTTCATCTACGAGCGGGGGGAGGAGGCGGCCCTCGAGGCGGGGGTGGTGGGCTTAAAGCCCGGCCTCATCCAGCTCTTGGGGCGGCTCCACTTCCGCTCCAGCTACGGCCAGAACGTGCTGAAGCACTCGGTGCAGGTGGCCCACCTCGCGGGGATCATGGCGGCGGAGCTGGGGCTGGATGCCGCCTTGGCCCGGCGGGCGGGGCTTTTGCACGACATCGGCAAGAGCGTGGACCGGGAGGTGGAGGGAAGCCACGTGGAGATCGGCATCGCCCTGGCCCGCCGCTTCGGGGAACCCGCAGAGGTTTTGGACGGCATCGCCCACCACCACGACCCCGAGAACGCGGAAACCGTGTATGCCGTTTTGGTGGCGGCCGCCGATGCCCTTTCCGCCGCCCGGCCCGGGGCCAGGCGGGAGAGCTTGGAGGAGTACCTGCAGCGCCTCGAGGCCCTGGAGCGCATCGCCCTTTCCTTCCCTGGGGTGGAGACGGCCTTTGCCGTGCAGGCGGGAAGGGAGGTGCGGGTCATCGTCAAGCCCGACAAGATCACCGACGCCAAGGCCACCCTCCTGGCCCGGGAGATCGCAAGCCGCATCGAGCGGGAGATGAACTACCCCGGCCAGGTGCAGGTGACGGTGGTGCGGGAGACCCGGGCGGTGGAGTACGCTAAGTGACATGGTCTGGCGTGGGCGCATCAGCCCGGACCCGGAGGTCATGGGGGGCGAGGTATGCCCTTTCCTGTGGCCACGCTCCGGCAACCCTTCAAGCGCCAGACCCCGAGCAAGGGTTTTCGCACCTGGAGGCCGCCCTTGGATTTCGCCTTTTATCTCGCGGAGGGGCGGGTGTCCTTTGAAAGCAGGTGCTGGCGGGGGTAGAGGACCAGGGGGTCCGCTACCGGGTTCTTCCTGAGTAGAATGGGGCGATATGCTGAGGGGCGAGGACATCGGGATCGATCTGGGGACGGCCAGCGTCCTCATCTACGTGCGGGGGAAGGGCATTGTCCTGCGCGAGCCCTCCGTGATCGCGGTGGTGCAGGGGAAGCGGGAGGTGAAGGCGGTGGGGGCCGAGGCCTACCGCATGCTGGGGCGCACCCCGGGGAACATCGTGGCGGTGCGGCCCCTTAAGGATGGGGTGATCGCCGACTACGCCCTCACGGAGCGCATGCTCCTCCTCTTCCTGCAAAAGGTGCTTTCCCCCATGAGCCGCTTCTTCCGTCCCCGGGTCATGGTGGGGGTACCCTCCGGGGTCACGGACGTGGAGCGGCGGGCGGTGGTGCAGGCGGTTTCCGCCATGGCCCACAAGGTCTACCTCATCGAGGAGCCCTTGGCGGCGGCCATCGGGGCGGGGATCAACGTGGCCGAACCCACGGGCAGCATGGTGGTGGACATCGGGGGAGGCTCCACGGACATCGCCGTCATCTCCCTGGGGGGCATCGTGCGCTCGGAGAGCCTGCGCATCGCCGGCAACGAGATGGACCAGGCCATCATCCGCTACGTGCGGCAAAAGTACAACCTCCTCATCGGGGAACGCACCGCCGAGGAGCTCAAGATCCAGCTGGGCCGGGCCAAGCTCCTGCCGGGGGAGGAGAAAGAGGTGGCCGAGGTGCGGGGCCGGGACCTGATCACCGGCCTCCCCCGCACCGCGGAGATCCCCGCCGAGGACGTGGCCGAGGCCCTGAAAGAGCCCCTGGAGAAAATCTTCCAAGGGGTGAAGGGGGTCTTGGAGACCACCCCCCCCGAGCTGGCCTCGGACATCTACGAGCGCGGCATCCTCCTCACCGGGGGCGGGGCCCTGCTTAAAAACCTAGACGTGGCCCTGCAGGAGGCCACGGGGGTGCCGGTGGTGGTGGCGGAGAACCCCATTGAGGCGGTGGCCTTGGGCACGGGGCGGGCCCTGGAGATGCTCCACGTGCTGGAGGACACCATCCTTTCCTCCGACGACGTGCTGAAGAGGTAAGGCGGTGGAGATCACCGAGATTCTCAGCCTTCTGCCCCACCGGTATCCCTTTCTCCTGGTGGACCGGGTTCTTCACGCCGATGAAAGGTCCTTCCGGGCCTTGAAGAACGTCACCTTCAACGAGCCCCATTTCCAGGGGCACTTCCCCGGCTACCCCATCATGCCGGGGGTGCTGATCCTGGAGGCCATGGCCCAGGCGGCGGTGGGCACCATCGCCCGGCAGCCCGGCTTCAAGCCGGGGGGCTTGGTGTTCCTGGTGGGGGTGGAGGAGGCCCGCTTCAAAAAGCCCGTGGTGCCAGGGGACACCCTGATCCTGGAGGGGGAGCTTCTCCTCTTCCGCCGGGGCCTGGGCAAGGTGGCGGTCAGGGCCCTGGTGGAGGGGGAGGAAAGGGCCAGCGCCACCCTGAGCTTTGCGGTGCGGGGGGGCTAGATGGCGGACCTGGCCTCCTACCTCAAGCGGGCCCGGGGTGGGCGGGTGGTGCAGACGGGGTTTTTGGACCTCGAGGCCCAGGCCCTCTTGGAGGCGGCCGCCCGGGCCGAGGGGCTCAAGGTGGCCTTCTTCGGGGGCTTTCCCCTGGCGGAGCGCAAGGTGGCCGTGCTCTACCCCCCGGAGATCCCTGCCGTGCACGACCCCGTGGAGGTGGCCTTCCTGGAGAAGGAGCCCCCGGACCTGGGGGAGGCCATGGGGGACCTGGAGGTGTGGGAGGGGGGGTTTCTGGTGGCCCTCCTGCCCCAGGGGAGGAAGGCCCTCCAGGAGGCGGGCTTTGCCCTTCTTCCCCCGCCCGAGGGGGCCCTAAGGGCCAGGGGCGAGCGGGTGCGCACCCTGGTGGTGCCCTCCTTAAGGGTGGACGCGGTGGGGGCCAAGGGGTTCGGGGTCTCCCGCAACTACTTCGCCCAAGGGGTGAGGGCGGGGAAGGTGCGGCTAAGGGGCAAGGTGGCCTCCCCCAAGGACGAGATGGCCCCCGGGGACACCCTTTTGGCGGAGGGTTTGGGGAGCCTGAGGCTCTTGGAGGTGCTTGGCGAAACCAGGCGGGGAAACTATAAAATCAAGGTGGAGGTGGAACGGTAGGAGCGAAGGGCCAGGGTTGCGGGTAGGCTTGACGGCTTAAGGGATTGCCCTATAAGCTAAGGTTTGTGCTCTTTGGTCGGGCCAAGGGAGCACGGTAAGAGCCAGCCGCCGCGGGACACCAGAACCCGCGGAAGAACCCTGTTAGCTTACCTCGGGCGGCCCGCTTTTCCATCCTTGAGGTGATGCATGGAGATTAAGCGGTTTGGTCGCATCCGAGAGGTCATTCCCCTTCCCCCTTTGACGGAAATCCAGGTGGAGTCCTACAAGAGGGCCCTCCAGGCCGATGTGCCCCCGGATAAGCGGGAGGACGTGGGCATCCAGGCGGCCTTCAAGGAGACCTTCCCCGTGGAGGAGGGGGACAAGGGCAAGGGCGGCATGGTCCTGGACTTCCTGGAGTACCGCATCGGGGAGCCCCCCTTCTCCCAGGACGAGTGCCGGGAGAAGGACCTCACCTACCAGGCCCCCCTCTATGCCCGCCTCCAGCTCATCCACAAGGACACGGGGCTCATCAAGGAGGACGAGGTCTTCCTGGGCCACATCCCCCTCATGACCGAGGACGGCTCCTTCATCATCAACGGGGCCGACCGGGTGATCGTCTCCCAGATCCACCGCTCCCCGGGGGTCTACTTCACCCCGGACCCCGCCCGGCCCGGGCGTTACGTGGCCAGCATCATCCCCCTGCCCAAGCGGGGGCCCTGGATTGACCTGGAGGTGGAGTCAAACGGCACCGTTTCCATGAAGGTCAACAAGCGCAAGTTCCCCCTGATCCTCCTCCTCCGGGTCCTGGGCTACGATGCCGAAACCCTGAACCGGGAGCTTGGGGCCTATGGGGAGCTGGTGCAGGGGCTTCTGGACGAGGCGGTGCTGGCCATGCGCCCGGAGGAGGCCTTGGTGCGCCTCTTCACCCTGCTCCGCCCCGGGGATCCCCCCAAGAAGGACAAGGCCCTGGCCTACCTCTTCGGCCTCCTCGCCGACCCCAAGCGCTACGACCTGGGGGAGGCGGGGCGGTACAAGGCGGAGGAGAAGCTGGGCGTGAGGCTTTCCGGCCGCACCCTGGTGCGCTTTGAGGACGGGGAGTTCAAGGACGAGATCTTCCTGCCCACCTTGCGCTACCTCTTCGCCCTCACCGCTGGAGCGCCGGGCCACGAGGCGGACGACATCGACCACCTGGGCAACCGCCGCATCCGCACCGTGGGGGAGCTCATGGCCGACCAGTTCCGGGTGGGCCTAAGCCGCCTGGCCCGGGGGGTGCGGGAGAGGATGGTGATGGGGTCCGCCGACACCCTGACCCCGGCCAAGCTGGTGAACAACCGCCCCCTGGAGGCGGCCATCCGTGAGTTCTTCAGCCGGAGCCAGCTTTCCCAGTTCAAGGACGAGACCAACCCCCTCTCCTCCCTGCGCCATAAGCGGCGGATCTCCGCCTTGGGCCCTGGGGGCCTTACCCGGGAGCGGGCGGGCTTTGACGTGCGGGACGTTCACCGCACCCACTATGGCCGCATCTGCCCCGTGGAGACCCCGGAAGGGGCCAACATCGGCCTCATCACCTCCTTGGCCGCCTATGCCCGGGTGGACGGGCTGGGCTTCATCCGCACCCCCTACCGCCGGGTGAGGGGTGGGGTGGTCACCGACGAGGTGGTCTACATGACCGCCACCGAGGAGGACCGGTACACCATCGCCCAGGCCAACACCCCCTTGGAGGGGGACCGGATCGCCACCGACCGGGTGGTGGCAAGGCGGCGGGGGGAGCCGGTGATCGTGGGCCCGGAGGAGGTGGAGTTCATGGACGTCTCCCCCAAGCAGGTCTTCTCCGTGAACACCAACCTCATCCCCTTCCTGGAGCACGACGACGCCAACCGGGCCCTGATGGGATCCAACATGCAGACCCAGGCGGTGCCCCTCATCCGGGCCCAGGCCCCGGTGGTGATGACGGGCCTCGAGGAGCGGGTGGTGCGGGACTCCCTGGCCGCGGTCTACGCCGAGGGGGACGGGGAGGTGGTGGCGGTGGATGGCCGCCGCATCGCCGTGCGCTACGAGGACGGCCGCCTGGTGGAGTACGCCCTGCGCCGCTTTGTGCGCTCCAACCAGGGCACCGCCCTGGACCAGCGCCCCCGGGTGACCGTGGGCCAGAGGGTGAGGAAGGGGGACCTCCTGGCGGATGGCCCCGCCTCCGAGGAGGGCTTCTTGGCCCTGGGGCAGAACGTCCTGGTGGCCATCATGCCCTTTGATGGCTACAACTTTGAGGACGCCATCGTCATCAGCGAGGAGCTCTTAAAGCGGGATTTCTACACCTCCATCCACATCGAGCGCTACGAGATCGAGGCCCGGGACACCAAGCTGGGCCCGGAGCGGATCACCCGGGACATCCCCCACCTCTCCGAGGCCGCCCTAAGGGATCTGGACGAGGAGGGGGTGGTGCGCATCGGGGCCGAGGTGAAGCCGGGGGATATCCTGGTGGGCCGCACCAGCTTCAAGGGGGAGCAGGAGCCTTCCCCGGAGGAGCGCCTCCTGCGCTCCATCTTCGGGGATAAGGCCCGGGACGTGAAGGACACCTCCTTGAGGGTTCCCCCGGGCGAGGGGGGCATCGTGGTGGGCACCCTGCGCCTGAGGCGGGGCGACCCCGGGGTGGAGCTGAAGCCCGGGGTGCGGGAGGTGGTGCGGGTCTACGTGGCGCAAAAGCGCAAGCTCCAGGTGGGGGACAAGCTGGCCAACCGCCACGGGAACAAGGGGGTGGTGGCCAAGATCCTCCCCGTGGAGGACATGCCCCACCTGCCGGATGGCACCCCGGTGGACATCATCCTGAACCCCTTGGGGGTGCCCAGCCGGATGAACCTGGGCCAGATCCTGGAGACCCACCTGGGCCTGGCGGGCTTCTTCCTGGGCCAGCGCTACATCTCCCCGGTCTTTGACGGGGCCACGGAGCCCGAGGTCAAGGCCCTTTTGGCCGAGGCCTTTGACCTTTACTTCGGCAAGCGGAAGGAGGAGGGCTTCGGGGTGGACAAGCGGGAGCTGGAGGTCCTGGCCCGGGCGGAGAAGCTGGGCCTGGTGAGCCCCGGCAAGAGCCCCGAGGAGCAGCTTAAGGAGCTTTTCCTCCAGGGCAAGGTGGTCCTTTACGACGGCCGCTCCGGGGAGCCCATTGAGGGCCCCATCGTGGTGGGGCAGATGTTCATCATGAAGCTCTACCACATGGTGGAGGACAAGATGCACGCCCGCTCCACCGGCCCCTACTCCCTCATCACCCAGCAGCCCCTTGGGGGTAAGGCCCAGTTCGGCGGCCAGCGCTTTGGGGAGATGGAGGTGTGGGCCCTCGAGGCCTACGGGGCCGCCCACACCCTGCAGGAGATGCTCACCCTCAAGTCCGACGACATCGAGGGCCGCAACGCCGCCTACGAGGCCATCATCAAGGGGGAGGACGTGCCCGAGCCCAGCGTGCCCGAGTCCTTCCGGGTTCTGGTGAAGGAGCTTCAGGCCTTGGCCTTGGATGTGCAGACCCTGGACGAGCGGGACAACCCCGTGGACATCTTCGAGGGCTTGGCCTCCAAGCGGTAGACCGCACGGAAGAAGCGGGATTGCTCTTGTGGAGGAAGAATGAAAAAGGAAGTTCGCAAGGTCCGCATCGCCCTGGCCTCTCCGGAAAAGATCCGCTCCTGGAGCTACGGGGAGGTGGAGAAGCCCGAAACCATCAACTACCGCACCCTGAAGCCAGAGCGGGATGGGCTTTTCGACGAGCGCATCTTCGGCCCCACCAAGGACTACGAGTGCGCCTGCGGCAAGTACAAGCGCCAGCGCTTTGAGGGGAAGGTGTGCGAGCGCTGCGGGGTGGAGGTCACCAAGAGCATCGTGCGCCGCTACCGCATGGGGCACATTGAGCTGGCCACCCCCGCGGCCCACATCTGGTTCGTGAAGGATGTGCCCTCCAAGATCGGCACCCTCTTGGACCTCTCCGCCACCGAGTTGGAGCAGGTCCTCTACTTCAGCAAGTACATCGTCTTAGACCCCAAGGGGGCGGTGCTGGATGGGGTGCCGGTGCAGAAGCGCCAGCTCCTCACCGACGAGGAGTACCGGGAGCTCCGCTACGGCAAGCAGGAGACCTACCCCCTGCCCCCCGGGGTGGATGCCCTGGTCAAGGACGGGGAGGAGGTGGTGAAGGGGCAGGAGCTGGCCCCCGGGGTGACAAGCCGCATGGACGGGATCGCCCTCTACCGCTTCCCCCGGCGGGTGCGGGTGGACTACCTGCGCAAGGAGCGGGCGGGCCTCCGCCTTCCCCTTTCCGCCTGGGTGGAAAAGGAGGCGTACAGGCCGGGGGAGGTCCTGGCGGAGCTTCCCGAGCCCTACCTCTTCCGGGCGGAGGAGGAGGGGGTGGTGGAGCTTAGGGAGCTTGCAGAAGGCCACCTCCTCTACCTGCGCCAGGAGGAGGCGGTGGTGGCCCGCTACTTCCTGCCCGTGGGGCTTACCCCCTTGGTGGTCCAGGGGGAGATCGTGGAGAAGGGCCAGCCCCTGGCGGAGGGCCAGGGCCTCGTGCGCATGCCCCGCCACATGAGCGCCAAAGAGGTGGAGGTGGAGGAGGAGGGGGATACCGTTTACCTCACCTTCTTCCTGGAGTGGACGGAGCCCAAGGACTATGCGGTGGCTCCCCACATGAACGTGGTGGTGCCCGAGGGGGCCCGTGTCCAGGCGGGGGAGAAGGTGGTGGCGGCCATTGACCCCGAGGAGGAGGTGATCGCCGAGGCCGAGGGGGTGGTCCACCTGCACGAGCCCGCCAGCATCGTGGTGATGAAGGCCCGCCTCTACCCCTTTGAGGACGACGTGGAGGTTTCCACCGGGGACCGGGTGGCCCCGGGGGATACCCTGGCGGACGGGGGCAAGGTCAAGAGCGAGATCTACGGCCGGGTGGAGGTGGACCTGGTCCGGAATGCGGTGCGGGTGGTGGAGTCCTACGACATTGACGCCCGCATGGGGGCCGAGGCCATCCAGGCCCTCCTGAAGGAGCTGGACCTGGAGAAGCTGGAGGCGGAGCTCCTGGAGGAGATGAAGCACCCCTCCCGGGCCCGGCGGGCCAAGGCCAGGAAGCGCCTCGAGGTGGTGCGGGCCTTCCTGGACTCCGGCAACCGCTCGGAGTGGATGGTCCTCGAGGCGGTGCCCGTGCTGCCCCCCGACCTCCGGCCCATGGTGCAGGTGGACGGGGGCCGCTTCGCCACCAGCGACCTCAACGACCTCTACCGCCGCCTCATCAACCGCAACAACCGCCTGAAGAAGCTCCTCGCCCAGGGGGCCCCGGAGATCATCATCCGCAACGAGAAGCGCATGCTCCAGGAGGCGGTGGATGCGGTGATCGACAACGGCCGCCGCGGGGCGCCCGTCACCAACCCGGGTTCCGAGCGGCCCCTGAGGAGCCTCACCGACATCCTCTCCGGCAAGCAGGGCCGCTTCCGGCAGAACCTCTTGGGCAAGCGGGTGGACTACTCGGGGCGGAGCGTGATCGTGGTGGGGCCCCAGCTCAAGCTCCACCAGTGCGGCCTGCCCAAGCGCATGGCCCTGGAGCTCTTCAAGCCCTTCCTCCTCAAGAAGATGGAGGAGAAGGGCATCGCCCCCAACGTGAAGGCGGCCCGCAGGATGCTGGAAAGGCAGCGGGACATCAAGGACGAGGTCTGGGACGCCCTGGAGGAGGTGATCCACGGCAAGGTGGTCCTCCTGAACCGGGCCCCCACCCTGCACCGCCTGGGGATCCAGGCCTTCCAGCCGGTCTTGGTGGAGGGGCAGTCCATCCAGCTCCACCCCCTGGTGTGCGAGGCCTTCAACGCCGACTTTGACGGGGACCAGATGGCGGTGCACGTGCCCCTTTCCTCCTTTGCCCAGGCGGAGGCCCGCGTCCAGATGCTCTCCGCCCACAACCTCCTCTCCCCCGCCTCCGGGGAACCCTTGGCCAAGCCCAGCCGGGACATCATCCTGGGGCTTTACTACATCACCCAGGTGCGCCGGGAGAAGAAGGGCGCAGGCCGGGAGTTCGCCACGCCGGAAGAGGCCCTGGCCGCCTACGAGCGGGGCGAGGTGGCCTTGAACGCGCCCATAAGGGTGGCGGGGAAGGAGACCAGCGTGGGCCGCCTCAAGTTCGTCTTCTCCAGCCCCGACGAGGCCCTTTTGGCGGTGGCCCACGGGTACCTGGACCTCCAGGACGTGGTCACGGTGCGCTACCTGGGCCGGCGCCTGGAGACGAGCCCGGGGCGGGTGCTCTTCGCCCGCATCGTGGGGGAGGCGGTGGGGGACGAGAAGGTGGCCCAGGAGCTTCTCCAGATGGACGTGCCCCAGGAGAAGAACTCCCTCAAGGACCTGGTCTACCAGTCCTTCCTGCGCCTGGGCATTGAAAAAACGGCCAAGCTGCTGGACGCCCTCAAGTACTACGGCTTCACCCTCTCCACCACCAGCGGGATCACCATCGGCATTGACGACGCCGTGATCCCGGCGGAGAAGCAGAAGTACCTGGAAGAGGCCGACCGCAAGCTCCGCCAGATTGAGCAAGCCTACGAGATGGGCTTCCTCACCGACCGGGAGCGGTACGACCAGGTGATCCAGCTCTGGACCGAGACCACGGAGAAGGTCACCCAGGCGGTCTTCAAGAACTTTGAAGAGAACTACCCCTTCAACCCCCTCTACGTGATGGCCCAGTCCGGGGCCCGGGGTAACCCCCAGCAGATCCGCCAGCTTTGCGGCATGCGCGGCCTCATGCAAAAGCCCTCGGGGGAGACCTTCGAGGTGCCCGTGCGCTCCTCCTTCCGGGAGGGCCTCACCGTCTTGGAGTACTTCATCAGCAGCCACGGGGCCCGCAAGGGTGGGGCGGACACCGCCCTCCGCACCGCCGACTCCGGCTACCTCACCCGGAAGCTGGTGGACGTGGCCCACGAGATCGTGGTGCGGGAGGCGGACTGCGGCACCACCAACTTCATCTCCGTTCCCCTCTTCCAGCCCGACGAGGTCACCCGCTCCTTGCGCCTGAGGAAGCGTTCCGACATCGAGTCTGGGCTTTATGGCCGGGTGCTGGCCCGGGAGGTGGAGGTGCTGGGGGAGCGCCTCGAGGAGGGGCGCTACCTCACCCTGGAGGACGTGGGGCTCCTCATCAAGGCGGCGGAGGCGGGGGAGATCAAGGAGGTGCCCGTGCGCAGCCCCCTCACCTGCCAGACCCGCTACGGGGTGTGCCAGAAGTGCTACGGCTACGACCTCTCCATGGCCCGCCCCGTGTCCATCGGCGAGGCGGTGGGGGTGGTGGCGGCGGAGTCCATCGGCGAGCCCGGCACCCAGCTCACCATGCGCACCTTCCACACGGGCGGCGTGGCGGTGGGCACCGACATCACCCAGGGTCTGCCCCGGGTCATCGAGCTCTTTGAGGCCCGCAGGCCCAAGGCCAAGGCGGTCATCTCCGAGATCGACGGGGTGGTGCGCATCGAGGAAACCGAGGAGAAGCTCTCCGTCTTCGTGGAGTCCGAGGGCTTCTCCAAGGAGTACAAGCTTCCCAAGGACGCCCGCTTGGTGGTGAAGGATGGGGATTATGTGGAGGCGGGCCAGCCCCTGACCCGCGGGGCCGTGGATCCCCATCAGCTTCTGGAGGCCAAGGGTCCCGAGGCGGTGGAGCGCTACCTGGTGGACGAGATCCAGAAGGTCTACCGGGCCCAGGGGGTGAAGCTCCATGACAAGCACATTGAGATCGTGGTGCGGCAGATGCTCAAGTACGTGGAGGTCACCGACCCCGGGGATAGCCGCCTTTTGGAGGGCCAGATCCTGGAGAAGTGGGACGTGGAGGCCCTGAACGAGCGGCTCATCGCCGAGGGCAAGACCCCCGTGGCCTGGAAGCCCCTCCTCATGGGGGTGACCAAGAGCGCCCTTTCCACCAAGAGCTGGCTTTCCGCCGCCAGCTTCCAGAACACCACCCACGTGCTCACCGAGGCGGCCATCGCCGGCAAGAAGGACGAGCTCATCGGCCTCAAGGAAAACGTCATCCTGGGGCGCCTCATTCCCGCGGGCACGGGGAGCGATTTCGTCCGCTTCACCCAGGTGGTGGACCAAAAGACCCTCAAGGCCATCGAGGAGGCCAGGAAGGAGGCGGTGGAGGCCAAGGAAAAGGAACCCGCCCTGCGCCGCCCTGCCCGTCGGGAACAGCCCGGGAAACAGGCCTAAGGGCCCCCCACCCCAGTCCGGCTGGGGTGGGGCCCCGGGTTGCGCCATAATGGGCCCATGCTGGCGCGGATCTATACCGCCTTCCGCCAGGTGGGGGAGGACCTCTTCCAGCAAAGGCTCGTCTCCGCCACCGCGGGGAACTTCTCCGTGCGCACCAAGGAGGGTTTCCTCATCACCAAAAGCGGGGTGCAGAAGGGGAGGCTTACCCCGGAGGACCTGGTGGAGGTGCCCCTCGTGGGCCCCTTTCCCGAAGGGGCCAGCGTGGAAAGCGTCGTCCACCGGGAGGTCTACCTAAGGACCGCGGCCCAGGCCATCGTCCACGCCCATCCCCGGGTGGCGGTGGCCCTTTCCCTGCACCTGGACCTCCTGGTTCCCCTGGACCTCGAGGGCCAGTACCACCTGAAGGAGGTGCCGGTGCTTTCCCCCAAGACGGTTTCCGCCACGGAGGAGGCGGCCTTGGCCGTGGCCGAGGCCCTTAGGGAGAGGCCGGTTTGCCTTTTGCGGGGGCATGGGGCCTTCGCCATTGGACTCAAGGAGCGGCCAGAGGAGGCCCTTTTGCAGGCCTACAGCCTCCTCACCACCCTGGAGGAGAGCGCGGAGATCCTCTTCTACCACCGCCTTTGGGGGAAGGGATGAGGGTGCTCTTCGTGGAGGGGAAGGACCGGGAGGCCCTCCTGGCCCTGGCCCGGGAGCTTCCCCATCCCTTTTGGCTTCTTGAGGGGGAAGGGGTGTGGCTTCTTGAGGTCTTGGGTGCGGGGGAGGAGGCTTGGCGGAGGGCCCAGGCCCTGCCTGGGGTTAAGGTTTGGGCCTTTACCCTTCGGGATGGGGTAGTCTATAGGGGATGCGGGAAGAAATCGGGTACATCCCCGTAGGGGAAGCGGAGCTCTACGTGGAGGACGTGGGGGACGAGCATGCCCCGGCCATCCTCGTCCTCCACGGCGGGCCCGGGGGCAACGCCTATGCCCTCAGGGAGGGGCTTCAGGACTACCTGGAGGGCTTTCGGGTCATCTACTTTGACCAGCGGGGTTCGGGGCGGAGCCTGGAGCTTCCCCAGGATCCCCGGCTCTTCACCCTGGATGCCCTGGTGGAGGACACCCTGGCCCTGGCCGAGGCCTTGGGGGTGGAGCGGTTCCACCTCCTGGCCCACGGCTTTGGCGCCCTGGTGGCCCTGGAGCTTCTGCGCCGCTACCCCGAGGCCGGGGGGGCCCTCCTGTTGGGGCCCTGGGTGAGCTTCCCTTGGCTTGCTGCCCGGCTGGCCGAGGCGGCGGGGCTTGAGCCCCTTCCCGACCCCGAGGAGAACCTGAAGGCCGCCCTGGCCAAGGCCGAGCCCAAGCTCCTCTTTGACCGCCTCATGTTTCCCACCCCCCATGGCCGCCTGGAGTACGAGTGGGTGGTGGAGGGCTCCGGCATCCTGGGGCCGGACACCCCGGCCTGGGGCTTCCTGCACAACGGCCTTTGGCGCTTGGACTACACCCCCTACCTTGCCCCGGGCCGCAGCCCGGTGACCTTGCTGGTGGGGGAGAGGGACGGCACCAGCTACCCCTACGCGGAGGAGGTGGCGGAGCGCCTCAAAGCCCCCATCCGGGTGATCCCCGGGGCCGGGCACTACCCCTGGATCGACCAGCCGGAGGCCTTTGGCGTGGCCTTCCGGGAGGCCCTCGAGGGCCTTTTGGTGCCCTGGGGGGTGTGAAGGGGGCCTGGGTGGCCCTTCTGGGGCCGGGGAAGGTGGTAAACTCTAGGCGTCACCGGGGGTGCTCCGTTTGCGGGGCTGAGAGATACCCTTGGAACCTGAACCGGGTAATGCCGGCGTAGGGAAGGTGACCAAGGCCCCTCCCGGTGACAAGGAGGGGTTGTATGTTGCGCCTTTTGGCCTTGCTGGCCCTTTTGGCCTTCGGCTTCGCCCAGGAGATCACCGTTCTCACCCACAGCAGCTTTTCCTTGGACAAGGGGCTCATCGCCCGGTTTGAGCGGGAGACGGGCCTGAGGCTCCGCTTCCTCAAGGGAGGGGATGCGGGGGAGACCCTGAACCGGGCCATCCTCACCAAGGGGGCCCCCATCGCCGATGTGATCTATGGCTTTGACAACACCTTCCTCTCCCGGGCCCTCGAGGCGGACATCCTCCTCCCCTACCGCAGCCCCGAGGTCCGGAACCTGAAGGCCACCTTGCTTCTGGACCCCACCTTCCGCGCCCTGCCCGTGGACTACGGCTGGGTGAGCCTGAACTACGACCGGGCCTACTTCAAGGAGCGGCCCCTGCCCAAGGTGCCCCAGGACCTGGCCCGGCCCGAGTACGCCCGGCTTTTGGTGGTGCAAAACCCCGCCACCAGCTCCCCGGGCCTGGCCTTCCTCATGGCCACCGTGGCCCGCTTTGGGGAGGACGGCTACCTGGACTTCTGGGCCAAGCTCCGGGATGGGGGGGTGCGGGTGGCCAAGGGCTGGAGCGAGGCCTACTACACCCACTTCACCCTCTACAAGGGGGATAGGCCCCTGGTGGTCTCCTACACCACCAGCCCCGCCGCCGAGGTCTACTACTCCGAGGGCAAGTACCAAGAGCCCCCCACGGGGAACCTCTTCCCCGAGCTGGCCTTCTTCCAGGTGGAGTTCGTGGGGATCCTGAAGGGCACCAAGAACCTGGAAGGGGCCAGGAAGGTGGTGGACTGGCTCCTCTCCAAGCCGGTGCAGGAGAACATCCCCACGGAGATGTGGATGTACCCCGCCCGCCGGGATGCGGGGCTCCCCGAGGTCTTCCGCTTCGCCCCCGAGCCCCTGGGGAGCGTGCGCATGGACCCCAAGGCCATGGCCCAGCACCGGGAACGCTGGATTGAGGAGTGGACCAAGGTGGTCCTCCAGGGGCAAAGCCCGGAGGCGGTGCGCAAGGGGCGGCGGTGAGGCTTCCCCAAGCCTCCCCTGGCTAGGCGAGGGGGTATAAAGGGGCGTGGCCAGGCTCGCGGGGCTTCTCGTCCTCCTCTTCCTGGGCCTGGCCCTTTTCTACCCCTTGGGGCGCATCCTGGCCCTGGGGGTGGGGGAGGGGTTCGCCAGGGCCCTGGCCAACCCCTACTACTGGGGGCGCTACCTCTGGAGCCTGGAGTATGGGCTCCTTTCTGCCCTCCTGACCCTTTCCCTGGCCCTTCCCCTGGCCTTTCTCTTCCGCAGGCGGTTTCCCCTCAGGGAGGCCTTCCTTGCCCTCTCCACCCTCCCCTTCGTCCTCCCCACCCCGGTGGTGGCCCTGGGGTTTTTGGCCCTCCTGGGCCCCCGCGGATTCCTGGGGGTGGACCTCTACGGCACCAAGGCCCTTCTCCTCCTGGCGGCGGTCTTTTACAACCTGGGGCTCGCCCTGCGCATCCTCCTTCCCGTGGCGGTGCACCTGGCCGAGCCCATGCGGGCGGCAAGGGTCCTGGGGGCCACCCCTTTTCGGGCCCTATTAAGGGTGGGCCTTCCCCTGCTGCTTCCCGCCTTGGGTTCCGCCGGGTTGCTGGTCTTCCTTTACACCTTTTCCGCCTTCGGGGTGCCGCTTCTCTTGGGCGGGCCCCGGTACGCCACCCTCGAGGTGGAGGTCTACACCCTTTTGGCCTACCGCCTGGCCTTTCCCGAGGCCAGCGCCCTCATGCTCCTGGAGATCCTCACCCTGGGGCTCGCCGTCTTGCTGTACCTGCGCCTCCGCCCCTACCCCCTGCCCCCAGGGGGGCTGGGGCCTGGCCTTTCCTGGGCTGGCACGGTGGGGCTTGCCGCCTTCTTCCTCCTGTTCTTCGCGCCCTTGGGGGCCCTCCTCCTCCAGGCTCACCCCGGGGCCTTGGCCTCCGCCTGGGCCTCGGAGGACTTCACCCCCCTTTCCCTGGCCTTGGGGAATAGCCTCCGCTTCACCCTTCTGGCCCTGCTCCTGGCCTTTCCCCTGGGGGTGGCCTACGCGGTGGCCGCCCGGGGAAGCCGCCTTATGGACCTTTTGGGGCTATTCCCCCTCATGGTGAGCCCGGTGGCGGTGGGCCTGGGCTACCTGCTGGCCTACCCCTCCCTTAGGGGCTCCCTAGGCCTCCTCCTCGGGGCCTACGCCCTCCTGGCCTACCCCCTCTTGGCCCGGGCGTTGCTTCCCGCCCTGAAGAGCCTTCCCCCAAGCCTCCTTTGGGCCGCCCGGGTCCTGGGGGCCACGCCCCTTCGCGCCTTCCTGCGGGTGGAGCTCCCCTTGGTCCTCCCCGCCCTCACCTCGGGGCTGGCCCTGGCCCTGGCGGCCATCCTGGGGGAGTTTGGGGCCAGCCTGGTGCTCTGGCGGCCCGAGTGGACCACCCTGACCCTGGCCATCTACGAGCGGCTGGGCCGGCCCGGGGAGGCCCCCTTTCGGGAGGCCTTGGCCTTGGCTTTCCTGCTGGCCCTCCTTTCCGCCCTCCTCTTCTACCTCCTGGACCGGGGCCGCGGCCGGTGGGGCTGATGCCACCCCGTGCGGACTCCCTCCGCGTGGGGCGGCATCAGGCCTGGCACCGGGGGCAGAAGTGGGTGCCCCGCCCCGCCACCACCCCCCGGGCCACGGGGGTGCCGCAAAGGGGGCAGGGGAGCCCCGCGCGGCCATAGACCGCATGGCGCTCCTGGAACCCTCCCGGAAGGCCATCGGGTTGCTGGTAGGTGCGGTCGGAAAGGGTGCTTCCCCCTTGGGCGGTGGCCTCGGCCAGCACCTCCTTAAGGGCCAGGAAGAGCCTTTGGGCTTCCTCCTCCCTAAGCTCCCGCCCCCGGCGGAAAGGGGAGAGGCGGGCCCGGAAGAGGGCCTCGTCGGCGTAGATGTTCCCCACCCCGGCGGCGAGGCGCTGGTCCAGAAGGAGGCCCTTGAGGGGCTTGCCGCTCCTTCTTAGGCCCTCCCAGAACTCCGGGAAGCGGAAGGCCTCGGAAAGGGGCTCGGGGCCCAGGCGGGAGAGCAGGGGGATCTCCCGGTAATCCCCCTTTTCCACCACCCAGATGCGCCCGAAGCGCCTCGGGTCGTGGAAGAAGAGCTCCCCCTGCTCCAGGCGGAAGGCCACCCGGGTGTGGGGGGTCTTTTGCAGGCGAAACCCCCCGGTCATGCCCAGGTGGACCACCATCTCCAAGCCCCCAGAGAGGGGAAAGAGGAGGAACTTCCCGCGGCGCAGGAGGCTTTCCACCATCTGCCCCTGGGCCTTTTGCGTGTGGCGGTAGCGCCTTGGGTCCTGGTGGTGGATCTCCAGGAGGCGTTGCCCAAGAAGGAGGGGCTCGAGGCGCCGCCTGGTGGTTTCCACCTCGGGCAGCTCAGGCACGGGGCCTCCTCTGGGCCAGGGTGCGGTAGAGCCTAGGCCCCAGGCCAAAGGCCCGGCAGTAGGGGCAGGAGGCATCAATCCATACCCGCATGCTCGTCCACCGGCACCGGCTGGCCCCGCTCGTTCACCGCCACGTAGGTGAGCTCCCCCTTGGTGGCCAGGACCCGGCCGTTTTCCTGGCCAAAGCGCTCCTTGTACACCTCCACCTCCACGGTCAAGGAGGTGCGTCCCACCCGCACCACCCTCGCCACCACCTCCAGGAGGTCCCCGGTGCGGATGGGCACCTTGAACTCCACCCCGCCCACGGCCACGGTGACCACGGGCTTCTTGGCCCTTCTGGCGGCGGCGTAGGAGCCCACCTTGTCCATGAGGCCCAGCACAAAGCCGCCGAAGGCGGCGCCCAGGGGGTTGGTGTGCTCGGGGAAGACAAGCTCTAAGGTCCGCGCCTCCATACCCTTCCCAGGCTACAGGAGAAGGTCGGTGAGGCGGGCCATCTCCCGGTCCCTTTCGGTGATGCCCCCTTGGCTATGGGTCCACCACTCCACCGTCACCCGGCCCCACTCCACCGTGAGGCGGGGGTGGTGGTTTTCCCTTTCGGCCAGCTCCCCCACGCGTTGGGCGAAGGCCAGGGCCTCCCGGAAGTTCGGGAAGCGGAAGGCCTTGTAAAGGCGTTCTGGGTCTTGCCGCACCTCCCAGTCCATGCCTAAAGGGTAAAGGAAAAGCCCAAACCCTTTGGGGTTTGGGCTCCCTTTTGGTTGCGGGGGCGGGATTTGAACCCGCGACCTTCGGGTTATGAGCCCGACGAGCTACCAGGCTGCTCCACCCCGCGTCGCCATCCTTAACTATAGCGGAGGGCCTAGGGCGTGTCAAGCACCTTCCCCGGGTTCAGGAGGCCCTCGGGGTCCAGGAGCGCCTTCAGTTTTCGCATCCAATCCAGGGCAGGGCCGTGCTCCCGGGGCAGGTACTTCTTCTTCCTCAGGCCCACCCCGTGCTCGGCGGTGCAGGTGCCCCCAAGCTCCAGGGCGCGGCGCACCAGGGCCTCGGCGTAGGCTTCGGCCTTGGGGTAGTCCTCCGGCAAAACGGGGACCAGGGTGTGGAAGTTCCCGTCCCCCACGTGGCCCAGGATGTTGCCGGTGAGGCCCATTTCCCAAAGAAGCCCTTGGGCATAGCGCACCATCTCGGGCAGGCGGGAAAGGGGCACGGCCACGTCGGTGATCATGAAGCGGTGGCCGGGGAAGAGGTGGACCAGGGCCCAGTAGGCCTGGTGCCGGGCCTCCCACTGCCTTTTGCGCTCCTCCTCCGTCTTGGCGGCCTCCACCGCCAAGGCCCCCGCCTCCTCCATGAGGGTAAGGGCCAGGGCGCTTTCCGCCTCCAGGGCCTCCCTCGTGGAGGAGTGGAACTCCAGGAAGAGGGCGGGGCGCTCGGGAAACCCCGCCCCAAGGTGGCGGTTCAGGGCCTTTAGGGCCAGCTCGTCCAAAAGCTCCAGCCGGGCCACGGGAAGCCCGCTGGCCATCACCCTATAGCTCGCCGCCGCCGCCTCCTCCACCCCGGGGAAGAAGACCCTTAGGGTGTGCACGTGCTCGGGCAAGGGGTGCAGGCGCAGGGTGAGGCGGGTGATGACCCCTAAGGTCCCTTCCGAGCCGATGAAGAGGTCCTTGAGGTCGTAGCCGGCGCTGGTCTTGCGCACGGGCCGCCCGAGCTCCAGCACCTCCCCGTTCGCCAGGACCACCTGCAGGGCCAGGACGTTTGGCCGCATCCCCCCGTAGCGCACCGTGGTGGTGCCGCTGGCGTTGGTGGCGGCCATGCCGCCTAAGGTGGCGTCGGCCCCGGGGTCCACGGGGAAGAAGAGGCCCGTCCCCTTCAGGGCCTCGTTCAGAGCCTTGCGGGTGAGGCCGGGCTCCACCACGCAGAGGAAGTCCTCCGGGCGGACCTCGAGGAGGCGGTTCATGCGGGCGAAGTCCAGGCTGATGGCCTCCCCCAAGGGGAGGAGGTGGCCCTCCAGGCTGGTGCCCGCCCCGAAGGGGATGACCGCCACGCGGTGCTCCCGCGCCCAGAGGAGGGCTTTTTGCACGTCCTCCACCCCCTCCGGGTAGACCACCGCCAACACCTCCCCCTCCTCGGGGTAGCCCTCGTCCCGCCCGTGGCGGCGGCGCTCGGAGGGGGAGGTGTCCACCTTCCCGGGGAGGAGGCGCCTAAGGGCTTCCAGCTTCGCCATGAGGAAAGTTTAGTCCGGCTTGGCGTCTGGGAGAAGGCGTTCCGCTTCCCGGACCGGGGGGAGGAGGTAGCCCAAAAGCCCCAGGGCCACCCCCAGGCCGCCAAAGAGGAGGAGCATGAGGGCGATCCCCTCCCCCTGGCCGTAACGGGGGCCGAAGACCCGGTCCGCCAGGGGGCCAGAGAGGAGCATGGCCAGGGGGTTGGCGAACCAGGCGATCATGCGCCTGGCGGCGAAGACCTTGCCCTGGACCTCGAGGGGCACCTTGGACTGCCAGATGGCCTGGTTGGAGCCGTTCAGCAGCGGTATGAAGAGGCTCTCCAGGAAGGCCAAGGCCGCCCAGGCCTGGGGGCCCTCCACCACGCCCATGAGGGCCAGGGCCAGGCTGGAAAGGGCCATGCCCAGGAAGACCCCGTGCACCCGCTTCCGGGGGCCGCCCCAGAGGGAGAGGAGAAGCCCCCCCGCCACCCCTCCGAGCCCCGAGGCCGAGCGCACCAGGGCCAAAGCGGTCTCGGAGAGGGCGGTCTTGGCCAGGACCATGGCCGGAAGGACGGTGGCCGCCAGGGTGGTGAGGAAGTTCACCCCAAAGAACATGAGCTGCAGGCCCAGGAGGGGGGGCCTTTGCAGGATGAAGCGGAAGCCGAAGAGGGCCTCCTCCAGGAGGGAGGTCTTTTTCCCAGCCTGAGCTCGAGGGCTGGGAATGGGCACCATGAGGAGGGTGAGGACCGCGGCACCCGCCCCCAGGAGGTCCAGGGCGAAGATGCCCCAAAGGCCCAGGGGCTTCAGGAGGGCTGCGGCCAGCACAGGGGCCCCCACCCCCGCCAGGGACTCCGCCAGGCTCATCATGCCGCTGGCCCGGGCGTAGTCCTTTTTTTCCAGCATGGCGGAAAGGGCGGCGGAGAGGGCGGGCCAGTGGAGGCTGGAAAGGGCCCCGGTGAAGGCGGAAACCACATAGAGGTGCCCCACCTCCAGCCGCCCCAGGAGGAGCATGAGGAGGAGGAAGCCCGTGGCCAGCCCCCCGCCCAGGTCCGCGGCCAGCATGGCCCACCGCCGGGGGTAGCGGTCCACCAGGGCCCCCGCCAGGGGGGAGAGGAGGATGAGGGGGAGGAAGTGGAAGAAGCCCAAGAGGGAAAGGGTGGTGGCCAGGCCCGTCTTCTGGTAGGCGTAGAGGGTGAGGGCGAACCAGGTCATCTCCCGGCCCACCAGGGCCAGGGCCTGGCCCACCCAGAGCAGGCGGAAGGCGGCGAAGCCCTGCATGCCGCCCACTTTCCCCCTCCCTCTACTCCAGGCGCAAGCGGACCTTTAGAGTAGAGGCATGGCCTTCCGGGTGGAAAACCCCTTGGCGGCCCGCCTCCTGGCGGACCCGGAGATGGCCGTGGCCCTGAAGCCCTTCATGAAGGGCCCGGCCAGCGTGAAGGACCTGGCCCTGGCCCAGGGCCTTTCCCTGCAGCAGGCCCATTACCGGGTGGGCCTCTTGGTGCGGGCGGGGCTTTTGCTGCCTGTCGGGACCCGGCAAAGGCGGGGGCGGCCCATACGGCTCTACCGGGCGGTGGACACCGACTTCCGCATCCCCCGGGAGCTGGTGCCGGAGAGGGTCCTGCGGGCCCTGGAGGGGGCCAGGAGCTGGCAGGAGGAGTGGGCGAGGGCCCTCGAGGCCCACGACCCCGGCCACGGGGCTGTCCTCCGGGTCTTCCTGAACGAGGAGGGCCTTTTGGAGTTCGGGGGCGAGGCGGAATCCGACCTCCTGGCCGAGGGCTTTCCCCCCTTGGTGAACCTCTGGAGCGCCGGGCTTTACCTGAGCCGGGAGGAGGCCAAGGCCTTCCAGCGGGAGCTTCTTGCCCTGTACCACCGCTATGCGGCCTTGTCCCCGGCGCGGCAGGCGGAGGGCCAGGCCCGGTACCTGGTCCACCTGGGCCTGGCCCCGGCACCGAAATAGGCTTCTTTACGCCTCGCCCTTCAGGATGGCCTCAATCCGCTCCAGGGCCTCCTGGGGCAGGTCCACCCCCGCGGCCCCCAGGCTCTCCCGGATCTGCTCGGGCCGGGTGGCCCCGGTGATGGCGCTGGAGATGCCGGGGAGGCGCAAAACCCAGGCCAGGGCCAGCTGGGTGCGGGTGAGGCCCAGTTCCTCCGCCACCTCCTTAAGCCGCAGCACCTTCCTGCGGTTCTCCTCGGTGAGGAAGCGCTCGGCGAACTGGGGGTAACGGGCGAAGCGGCTTTCCGGGGGGATGCCCTCGTCGTAGCGGCCGGTGAGCATGCCCATGGCCAGGGGGCTCCAGACCACCAGGCCCATGCCGAAGCGCTCCGCCTCGGGAAGGACCTCCCCCTCCACCCGCTCCCGGTAGAGCATGGAGTACTGGGGCTGCTCCACCACGGGCGGGTGGAGGCCGTTGGCCTTGGCGAAGGCTACCGCTTCAGCGATCCTGGCCGCGGGCCACTCCGAGGTGCCCCAGTAGAGGGCGTAGCCCTTTTCCACGAGGGTGTGCATGGCGTAGACGATCTCCTCCATGGGCACCTCGGGGTCGTAGCGGTGGGCGAAGAAGAGGTCCACGTAGTCGGTCCTGAGGCGCTTTAGGCTTTTCGTGAGGCTTTCCAGGAGGTGCTTGCGGCTTAAGCCCCGGTCGTTGGGGTCCTCGGACATGGGCCAGTAGGCCTTGGTGGAGAGGACCAGGGTGTGCCGGGGAAACTCCCTTAGCACCTCCCCCATCACCTCCTCCGCCAGGCCCTTGGCGTAGACGTCGGCGTTGTCAAAGAAGTTCACCCCGCCCTCATAGGCGATCTTCACGATCTCCCGGACGGTTTCCTTGTCCTTGACCACGTCGCCGAAGGTGACCCAGGCCCCCAAGGAGATCTCGGAGACCTTGAGGCCCCACTTGCCCAGCTTCCGGTAGCGCATGGTGCCCATAGCTACCGGAGTTTACCCCCTTGGCCCAAGGTTGACCAGCGGGTCAGTCCCCTTCCACCTCCAACACCCCACCAGGGGCCTGGAAGCCGATGCGCTTATGGGTGCCGTCGCAGAAGGGTTTGTTCGCCGAGGCGCCGCAGCGGCAAAGGGAGAGCCGGGGCTTCTCCAAGACCTCTTCCCGCTCCCCCACCCGCACCCGGAAGCGTCCGCCCTCCAACCGGATGGGACCGTTTTCCACGAACTCCAGCCGCATGGCTCCATCCTAAGGGAAGGGGAGCCCGGAAGACCCGCAGGAACACCCCACCAGGGTCTTCCCTTGGCTCAGGGGGCCCAGGCCCCATGGTATACTCCGTCCAACCATGAAACGCTTCTTGCGGTTTCTGGCTTGGGCCCTGGGCTTGGCCCTTCTGGCGGTCCTCTTGCTGGCCCTGGGAGTCTACGCCACCCTGCGGGCCTCTTTGCCCCAGGCGGAGGGGCGCATCGCCCTGAAGGGCCTTTCGGCCCCGGTGGAGGTGGTGCGGGACGGGCGGGGGGTGGTGCGGGTGCGGGCCCAGACCCTCGAGGACCTCCTCTTCGCCCAGGGCTTTGTCCACGCCCAGGAAAGGCTTTGGCAGATGGAGTTCCAGCGCCGGGTGGGGCAGGGCAGGCTTTCCGAGGTCCTGGGGGAGGCCACGCTTCCTCAAGACCGCTTCCTGCGCACCTGGGGGTTTTACCAGGCGGCAAAGAGCGCCTACGAGCGGCTTTACCCGGAGGAAAAGCGGGCGGTGGACGCCTATGTGGCCGGGGTGAACGCCTTTTTGGAAAGCGGGGCCCCCTTGCCCCCGGAGTTCCGCCTCCTCGGCTTCCGCCCCGAGCCCTGGTCGGGGCCGGACGTGCTGGTGTGGGCCAAGATGATGAGCTTTGACCTTTCGGGCAACTGGGAGGAGGAGCTCCTCCGCCACCGCCTCCTCGCCCGGGGGATAAGCCCCGAGAGGCTCCTCCAGCTCATGCCCCCCTACCCCGAGGACGCCCCCACCATCCTGCAAGGGGAGGACCTGAGGCTTCCCCTAAAGCGGGAGGAGGCCCCGGCCGCCCTGCTGAGGATGGCCCCGCCCCGCCGCCTGGAGGCCAGCAACAACTGGGTGGTGGCGGGAAGCCGCACGGTCACGGGGAAGCCCTTCCTGGCGGACGACCCCCACCTGGGCCTCCAGGCGCCTTCCCTTTGGTTCTTGATGGTCCTCGAGGCCCCCGGCTACCGGGCCATGGGGGCCAGCCTCCCCGGGGTGCCGGGCATCGTCATCGGCCGGAACGAGCGCATCGCCTGGGGGGTGACCAACGTGGGGGCGGACGTGCAGGACCTGTACCTCCTGGAGGACGTGGAGGGTAGGGGCTACCGGTACAAGGGCCGGGTGGTGCCCTACCGGGTGCGGGAGGAGAGGATCCGGGTCAAGGGGGGTAGGGAGGAGGTCCTGCGGGTGCGGGAAACCCTCTATGGCCCCGTGATCACCGACGCCCTCCAAGACCCCCCCAAGACCCCCATGGCCCTCCGCTGGGTGAGCCTGGACCCGGAGGACCACATCCTCATGGCCTTCCTGGGGGTGAACCGGGCGGGGAGCTGGGAGGAGTTCGTGGCCGCCCTCCGCCACTACTCCGCCCCCAGCCAGAACTTCGTCTACGCCGACGTGGAGGGCAACATCGGCTACATCGCCCCCGGGAAGTTCCCCATCCGCAAGGAGGGGCACACGGGCACCGTGCCCGTGCCCGGGAACGGGGAGTGGGACTGGCAGGGCTACCGCAGGCCCGAGGCGTGGCCCATGGTCCTGAACCCCAAGGAGGGCTTTGTGGTCACCGCCAACCACAAGGCCACCCCCGAGGGCTTCCCCTACGCCCTCACCTACGACTGGGCCGAGCCCTACCGGGCAGAGCGCATCCGCGAGCTCCTCTTGGCCAAGGAAAAGCTTTCCCTGGAGGACATGCGGGCCA
Source organism: Thermus amyloliquefaciens (assembly GCF_000744885.1). Lineage (NCBI taxonomy): Bacteria > Thermotogati > Deinococcota > Deinococci > Thermales > Thermaceae > Thermus > Thermus amyloliquefaciens. The sequence continues at coordinate 382,837 of NZ_JQMV01000003.1, forward strand.
TCCAGCAGGATCAGAAAACCCTCCTCTTCCGGGACTTCCGCCCCGCCTTGGAGCTCCTGAACCCCCTCTCCGAGCGGGGCCGGGTTTGGCGCCAAAGGCTTCTTGCCTGGGACGGCACCATGGCCGCCGGCTCGGAGGAGGCCCTGGTCTTCGCCCTCTGGTACACCGAGCTCACCCGGTTGCCGGAGAGGGAGGTGGGGGAGGCCTTCTGGGACGAGCCCCGCTACCTGCTAAGGGCCCTTAAGGAGGGGGATAAAAACTGCGACCAGCCGGACACCGGGTACCCGGAGACCTGCCTGGACTTCGCCGCCTTGGCCCTGGAACGGGCCCTGGACCGGAAGGAGGCCCTAGGGGGGCGCTCCTGGGGCGAGGTGCACCGGGCGGTCTTCCCCCACGCCGTCCTCACCCACACCCCCTTGAGGCGGCTCACGGACCGGAGGGTGCCCTTCGGCGGGGACCGGTACACGGTGAACGTGGGCCCCTTCGTCCCCGAAACCCTCCAGATGACCCATGGGCCCAGCTACCGGCAGATCGTGGACCTTTCCGATCCGGAGGCTTCCCTCTTCGTCCACCCCATGGGCCAGGCGGGGCACTTCCTCTCCCCCCACTACGCCGACCTCCTGCCCCTTTGGGCCAGGGGGGCGTACCTGCCCATGCGCTTTGCGGAAGGGGGTAAAACCCTTCTTCTGGAGCCTGGGCGCTAGGGGTTAACCCTTGTTTTCTTCGCCGTTTTCCAGGCTTTGGAAGTGGGCCAGCACTTCCCTCACCCGCTCGTGCACCCAGTAGGCCTTGCGGCCGAAGAGGAGTTCTATGGCCTCGTCCACCTCCTCCACCGCATGGAGGTGGAAGAGGCCCCCTTCCACCGCTTCCACCACCTCTTCCCGCAGGGTGAGGTGGGGAAGGTTGGCCTTGGGGAGCACCACCCCTTGGGTGCCGGTGAGGCCCAAGGTTTGGCAGACCCGGAAAAACCCCTCCACCTTCTCCGCCACCCGGCCCACGGCCAGGACCCGGCCCGTCTGGTCTATGGCCCCCGTGACCGCCAAGTCCTGCCTCAGGGGCAGGCCCGAGATGGCGGAGAGCACCGCCAAAAGCTCCGCCAGCCCCGCCGAGTCCCCCTCTATGCCCCCGTAGCTTTGTTCAAAGACCAGGCTCACCGTGGCGGAAAGGGCTCCCAGGCTGGCGTAGGTTCCCCGCAGGTAGCCCGCCAGGGTGAGGACCGCCTTGTGGAAGACCTGACCCCCCAGGCCCACCTCCCGGTCGATGGAGAGGATGCCCTCCCGTCCGGGGCCCGCCTGGGCGGTGATGCGCACGGGCCGCCCCCGGGGCAGGGGGCCTTCCACCACCACCAGGCCGTTGACCTCCCCCACCCGCATCCCCTGGACCTCCAGGGCCACCACCCCCTCCTCGAGGTCCTTCAGGTAAAGCTCCTCCTCCAGGCCAAACCGCTCCTCCCTTGCCAGGAGGGCCTTTTCCACCGCCTCCCGGTCCAGGGGGTGCTTCAAGGCCGAGGCCTCCTTGGCCAGGTCCAGCAGGCGGTAGAGCCTGGCGTCCAGCCTTTCCCTGTGCCCCGTCCAGCGCCGGGCCTCGTCCGCTAGGGCCGCCAGGCCCTCCGGGGTTAGCGCCACCCCCTCGGCCTGCAAAAACCCCCCCAGGTAGGCCACGTTTTCCCTGGTGTAGGGGATTTCCGGGCTAAACTCCACGCGGAAGGGAAAAAGCTCCAGGAATTCCTCGTCCTCCTCCAAAAAGGCGATCACCTCCGGGGGGCCCACCAGGAAGACCTGGGCCTTGAGGGGGGCGGGCTTGAGCCTCGGGCCCTTGACCTCGGGCCGGGGGGCGAGGGGCTCCACTTCCCCCGTGGCCAGGGCCCGCTTCAGGAGGGGGTAGCTCCCCAGCTCCCACACCCGGTGGGCCTCGAGGACCAGCACCCCCCCCGTGGCCCGGTGCAGGGCCCCGGGGCGCAGGAGGCCCAGATGGGTGGATAGGAGGCCCTCCTGCATCTCGTACTCCAGGTGCCCGAAAAGCCTTTCCGGGCTGGGGTTGGGCTCATAGACCACCCGTTCCCCCCCCTCCACCAGGAGGCGGGGGAGAAGCTTCTCCAGCTTCAGGGTTTCCTCCAGGGCCGCGGCCCGCAGCAGGGTTTCCGTGATCCAGTCCAGATACCGGCCCGCCTGGGGGAAGCGCCCCTTGAGCTCCAAGGCCTTGGGCAGGAGGAAGCGCTCGGCGAAGCCCCGCCTCAAGGCGGCCACCTCCGCCTCCGCCCGTTGCCGCACGTCCACGTAGGCCAAGACGGTTTCCGCCAGCTTGGCGGAAAGCTCGGGGGGCATGGGGCCCTTACCGGAAAGCCTCAGGCCCTCTTCGCCCTCCAAAAGGGCAAAGCCATACCCCTCCGCCTCCTGAGCCAGGGCCCTCAGGAGGGCTTCCGCCTCCTTCTCGTAGCGGGCCTCCACCAGGCTTTTGGCGTAGAGGAACCCCTTTTCCCGGAAGAGGGCAGGGGTGAACTCGGCCAAGAGGGCCTCCACCCCCTCCACCAGCGCCCGGCCCTGCCCCTCGGGGAGAAGGAGGGGAAAGGCCTCTTCCCCCAGGGGAAGGTAGACCACCTCCTCCTTGGGGAAGGGGCGGTCCTGCAGGTAGGCGAGGAGGCGCTTCCGTTTGCCGAGGCCGCTTGGCCCCACCAGGTAGCCGTGGCCCCCCTGGCGGAAGGCGGCCTCGAGGGCCTTAAGGGCCCGCTCCTGGCCGAAGAAGGGAGGGGCAGGTTTGGGCTCGGTAGGTGGGGTGAACCAGGCGAGAGCGCTGACCCGCATCGGGCTCACTATACCCGGACCCATGCCCCGGGGGGCCTGGGGTAAACTAGCGGTCAAAGGAGGGATTTCATGGTAAAGGTGGAGGTTCTGGGCATGATCCTGGCAGGGGGGCAGGGGAGCCGCCTTTACCCCCTCACCGCCAAGCGGGCCAAGCCGGCGGTGCCCTTTGGGGCCAAGTACCGCATCATTGACTTCGTGCTCAACAACTTTGTGAACTCGGGCATCTACTCCATTTATGTCCTCACCCAGTTCAAGGCCCAGTCCCTCACCGAGCACATCCAGCGCTACTGGCGCTTCGGGGCCTTCTTGGAGGACCACTTCATCCTCCTGGTGCCCGCCCAGATGTACCGCTACGAGGAGCTCGGCCCCGTTTGGTACCGGGGCACCGCCGACGCCATCTACCAGAACCTCCACCTGGTGCAGAACCACGCCCCCACCGCGGTGGCCGTCTTCGGGGGCGACCACATCTTCAAGATGAACATCCGCCACATGGTGGAGTACCACTACGAGAAGCGGGCGGACATCACCATCGCCGCCTACCCCGTGCCGGTGGCGGAGGCCAGCCGCTTTGGGGTTTTGCAGGTGGACCAGGAGTGGCGCATCACCGAGTTCCAGGAAAAGCCCCAAAGCCCCAAGCCCCTTCCCAATAAGCCCCACCTGGCCCTGGCCTCCATGGGCAACTACATCTTCCGCACCGAGGCCCTCTTTGAACTCCTGGAGGCCGATGCCAAGGAGAGCACTTCCAGCCACGACTTCGGCAAGGACGTGATCCCCAGGGCCCTCAAGGAGGGGTATAGGGTCTTTGCCTACGACTTCCACCGCAACCCCATCCCCGGCCAGGAGGGTCCCAACCTCTACTGGCGGGACGTGGGCACCCTGGACGCCTACTTTGAGGCCAGCATGGACCTGGTGAAGGTGGTCCCCGAGTTTGACCTCTTCAACCCCGAGTGGCCCCTCAGGACCGCCAACCTCTTCAGCCCGCCCGCCAAGTTCGTGCACGAAACGGGGGAGAGGGTGGGCCGGGCCTTGAACAGCCTCCTGGCCGGTGGGGTCATCGTGAGCGGGGGGACGGTGCGGGAGTCGGTCCTCTTCCGGCGGGTCAGGGTGAACTCCTACAGCCTGGTGGAGCGTTCCGTCCTCTTTGACGACGTGGAGGTGGGCCGCTACTGCAAGATCCGGAACGCCATCGTGGACAAGAACGTGAAGATCCCGCCCCATACGGAGATCGGCTACGACCTGGAAGCCGACCGCGCCCGGGGTTTCACCGTGACCCCGGAAGGGGTGGTGGTGGTGCCCAAGGGCTATCGCTTCTAGCCATGGAGAAGCATCCGGGCAAGCTCTTCTACCGCCTTTCCCGCTTGAGCCAGGGGGAGGAGCTTCCCCTGAAGCGGAAGCCCAAGTCCAAGGTGTACGCCAATCCCCTGGAGACCCAGGCCCTGCCCCCCTTTCGGGAGGAGGGAGGGCCGCCTTTGTTCCGGGTTCTTTCCCAGCTCAGGCCCCTCTTGCCCGAGGTGGGCTCGGCCCTGACCCTGAAGGACCTTTCCCAGGTCCTCTACCCCCTGGCGGAGCGCTCCGGGAGGCGGGGTTTCCCCTCGGCGGGGGAGGCCTACCCCTTGGAGGCCTACCTGGTGGTGCGCCGGGTGGAGGGGGTGTTTCCCGGGGTCTACCATTACTTCCCCAAGGAGCACCAGCTTTTCCAGATCGCCGCCAAGGTGGAGGAGGCCTCCTGGTCGGAGGCGCTTTTGGGGCTCGGCCTGGAGCAGGCGGCAGCCCTTCTGGTCCTCACCCTGGTTCCGGAGAGGAGCGAGGCCCTCTTCGGCCTTAGGGGGTACCGGTACGCCCTTCTCGAGGCGGGCTACGCCGCAGGCCTGGTTCTCCTGGCCGCCATCGGCCAGGGTCTGGCCGCCTACCCGGCGGAAACCTTTTATGATGAGATGGTGGCTCACCTCCTGCGGTTGCCCGAGGGGGAATACCCTGGGGTGGTGGTCATTCTGGGACGTTAGGCGTATTTGGGGAAAAGTTTATGGTGCGGATTCTCTTGGTGGAGGACGATCCCCAGGTGGGGGAGCTGGTTAAGCGGTTTTTGGAGAAGGAGGGGCTTGGGGTGGCCTGGGCCCGCACGGGCCGGGAGGCCTTGCAACTGGTCTGGGATGCCGGCAAGCCGGACCTGGTGGTCCTGGACCGGGGGCTTCCCGATATGGAGGGCCTCGAGGTCCTCAAGGCCCTGCGGGACCTGGACCCTTTGCTCCCCGTTTTGCTCCTCACCGGCAAGGCGGACGAGGATAGCCGGGTGGAGGGGCTTTTGGAGGGGGCGGACGACTACCTGGGCAAGCCCTTTTCCCTCAAGGAGCTCTTGGCCCGCATCAAGGCCCTCCTGCGCCGGAGCGGGAAGGAGGGGAGGCGGCGGTTTGGTCCCTTGGAGCTGGACCTGGAGGGGCGCAAGGCCTACCTGGAGGGGGAGCCCTTAAGGCTTTCCGCCACGGAGATGAACCTCCTCCTGGCCCTGGCCCAGACCCCGGGCCGGGTCTTCAGCCGGGAGGAGCTTTTGGAGCGGGTCTGGGGCCCGGAGTTTGAGGGCTCGGAGCGGGTGGTGGACGCCTACGTGCGCCTCCTGCGCAAAAAGCTAAAGGACGATCCCCGGGCCCCCCGGTTCATCGAAACCGTGGTGGGGATGGGGTACCGCTTCGTGGGGGAGTAGGTGGAGGCGGTCTTCGTCTACGGCACCCTGAGGCGCGGGCAGAGGAACCACCCCTTGGTGGAGGGGTGGGTGGTGAAGGTGCTGCCCGGGCACGTGGAGGGCTTCCGCCTTTTTCACCTGGCCGAGGGACGGGACCGGCCTTACCCCTATCCCGGCATGGTGCCCGGGGAGGGGAGGGTGTACGGGGAGGTCCTCGTTTTGCCGGAGGAGGTCCTTCCCCTCCTGGACCAGCTGGAGGAGGAGTACCGGCGGGTCCGGGTCGTGGTGGGGACGGAGGAGGGCCCCCTTTCCGCCTGGGCTTACGTCTACCTGGGGAACCTCGAGGGGGCGGTTTGGCTTCCCCAAGGGGTGTGGCCGGCCTAGGCTTCCCTTGGGCCACTCCCTGGGAGCCTGGAGAGGTGGGCTTGGCCTGGCCCACCGACGCCCGGCGCTGTCTATAGTATGACCATGAAGGTCCTCATGGTGGCCCCCGAGGCCTACCCCCTGGTGAAGGTGGGGGGGCTTGCCGATGTGGTGGGGGCCCTGCCCAAGGCCCTAAGGCCCTTGGGGGTGGAGGCCTGGGTGCTTCTGCCTTGGCACCGGGGCCTCGAGGCCCAGGGGGTGGGGGAGGTGGCCTACCGCTTCGCGGGCCAGGAGGCCCGGGCCTCCCTGGGGGAGCGGCTGGAGGGGGGGGTGCGCTTCCTCCTCCTAGGGGTGGAGGGGTTTGACCGGGAGCGGGTCTACGGCTACCCCGATGACCCCGAGCGCTACCTGCGCTTCGCCCTGGCGGCCGGCCAGGTGGCCCGGGGGTTTGACCTGGCCCACGCCCATGACTGGACGGCCGCCCTCCTCGCCCTGACCGCTCCCGTGCCCGTCGTCTACACCATCCACAACCTGGCCCACCAGGGCCTTGTGGACCCCGCCCCCTTCTTCCACTGGACGGGGCTTCCCTGGAGCCTGTTCCATATGGAGGCCCTGGAGTTCCACGGCCAGGTGAACCTGATGAAGGGGGGCATCGTCTTCGCCCGGGCCGTGACCACGGTGAGCCCCTCCTACGCGGAGGAGATCAAGACCCCCGAGTTCGGCATGGGCCTGGATGGGGTCCTGCGCCGGCACGCGGATAAGCTCTTCGGGATCCTGAACGGCCTGGACACGGAGGTCTTTGACCCGGCCAAGGACCCCCACCTCCCCGCCCCCTACTCCCGGGAGGACCCCTCCGGCAAGGCCCGGGCCAAGGAGGCCCTGGGGGAGCGCACCGGGCTTCCCACCCCCCTCCTCGCCTACGTGGGGCGCCTGGACCCCCAGAAGGGGCTGGACCTGATCCTGCAGGCCCTTCCCCATCTCCTGGAGCTGGGTTTCAGCCTCCTGGTCCAGGGGGTGGGGGAGGAGGGGTTGGCCCAGGCCTTGCGGGCGGCGGAGGCGGCCCATCCCGGGCGGGTGCGCCTCGTGGAGGCCTACGACGAGGCCCTGGCCCGCCTGGTCTATGCGGGGGCGGATGCCCTTTTGGTACCGAGCCGCTTTGAGCCCTGCGGCCTGGTGCAGATGATCGCCCAGCGCTACGGCACCCCGCCCGTGGCCCGGGCGGTGGGGGGGCTTAGGGACACCGTGGAGGATGGCCGTACGGGGGTGCTCTTCCAGACCTACCACCCCGAGGGCCTCCTCTACGGGATCCTGCGCCTCTTCCGCCTGGGGCCCGAGGCCCTGGGCCTAAGGGGCATGGAAAAGGATTTCTCCTGGGGCAAAAGCGCCGAGGCCTACCGCCGGGTGTACCGGTTGGCCTTAGGCTAAGGGGGATGGTGAAGGACCTCGAGGCCAAGGCCCTGGCGGGGGATCCCGAGGCCCAGGCCTTGCTTCACTTCGTGCGGCTCCTTCGGCACAAGGACTACCCTGGGGCCAGGGCCTATGCGGAAGAGTTTCCTGAGGAGGCCAAGGAAAGGCTTTTGGCGGGGCTTCGCCTGTTGGAGGAAGCTCCCGAGGGTTTGCAGGACCCCCTTTTCGCCGCGGAGCGGGAGGTGCTCCTGGGGGTGAGGGCCGTGGGGGAGGGGAGGCGGGAGGAGGCGGAGGCCCACTTTCAAAGGGCCTTGGCCCTGGACCCTCACCACCACCGAGCCCTCGCCAACCTGGGCAACCTCTACCAGGAACGGGGGGAGCCGGAGGCGGCCTTGGACCTTTACCAAAGGGCCCTGAAGCTGGCCCCGGACGACCCCCTGATCCACGAGAACCTGGCCGCCCTTTACAAGCGGAAGGGCGACCTGGACAAGATGGTGGCCCACATGAAGCGGGCCACCCGGCTCAAGCTGCGCCCGCCCGCTTCCCTAGACCCCCTCACGGGAAAGCCCCAACCCCGCCCGCTCCACCGCCGCGTTCCCCTTTGGGTCTGGGTTTTCCTCCTCGCCCTCGTGGCCTATTTTCTCCTGAAGAAGCCCTAGGGCTTGCTCCAGGGCCTCCAGGGAACGCCCTTCCGAAAGGAGGCGCCGCCAAAGCCGCCCCCCGGGCTGGTTCCGGAAGAGGTTCAGCATGTGCCTCAGCACGGCCCAGGGGGGTGTGCCCCCTTCGGCCTCCTGGGCCAGGTAGGCCCGCATGCGCCGGGCCACCTCGAGGCGGCTTGGCCTTCCCCCCATCCCAAACACCCGGGAATCGGCCTCCGCCAGCACGAAGGGATCCTCGTACACCGCCCGGCCCATCATCACCCCGTCCACCCTCTCCAGGTGGGGGAGGGCCTCCTCCAGGCTCCGCACCCCCCCGTTCAGGACGAAGGTGAGCTGGGGAAAATCCCCCTTGAGCCGGTGGACCCATTCGTGGCGCAAGGGGGGCACCTCCCGGTTTTTCCGGGTGGAGAGGTTGAGGAGGGCGCTCCGGGCGTGCACGATGAAGACCCGCACCCCGGTTTCCGCGTACGCCTCCACCCAACGGGCGAGGAGGGGGTAGCTTTCCCCTTCCACCCCGAGCCGGAGCTTCACCGTGACGGGGACTTCCACCGCCTCCACCATGGCCCTAAGGATCTCCCGCACCCTTTGGGGGTCCAGGAGGAGACAGGCGCCAAACCCCCCTTCCTGGGCCTTCTCCGAGGGGCAACCCAGGTTCAGGTTCACCTCGTCGTAGCCGAAGGCCTGGCCGATCCGCGCCGCCTCCGCCAGGCTCCTAGGGTCCGAGCCCGCCAGCTGCAGGGCGATGGGGTGCTCCTCGGGGTGGAAGGCCAGCAGCCTTTCGGCGTTTCCCCGGAGCACCGCCTGGTCCACCACCATCTCGGTGTAGAGGCGCACCCCCCGGCTGATCTGGCGGACCAGAAAGCGGAAGTGCCGGTCCGTCCGGTCCACCATGGGGGCCACGGAGAGGCGGAAGTCAGCCACCCCGCAGGACCTCCTCCGGGGAGAGGGGTTTGGGCTCGCGGAAGGCGATCTCCTCCCACTCCCCCTCCTCCACCACCTCCAGCCCGGGGTTTTTGGCCTTTAGAAGGGCCACCAGCTCCTGCACCAGGTCCTCAGGGGTGCTGGCGGCGGAGGTGATGCCCACGCTCCTCGCCCCCAAAAGCCACTCCTCCCGGAGGTCCTTGGCCGTCTCCAAGCGGTAGGCCCTCCCGGTGAGGCTTTGGGCCAGCTCCAAAAGGCGCATGCCGTTGGAGGAATGGGGGCTGGTGAGCACCAGGAAGAGGTCCACCTTGGGGGCGATGCGCTTCACCGCCTCCTGGCGGTTCTGGGTGGCGTAGCAGAGGTCTTTCCTTTTGGGCACCACCAGCTTGGGGAAGCGCCTTTTGAGGATCTCAATGGTGGCCAGGGTGTCGTCCACGCTCAGGGTGGTCTGGGTGAGCACCACCACCCTTTCCGGGTCCGGCACCTCCACGGTATTGGGGTCCGCCAGACGAGGGTCCTTGCCCACGTGGGTGTGCACCGCCACCAGGATGGTCCTCTCCGGGGCCTCCCCGTAGGTGCCCTTCACCTCCTGGTGGTCGGCGGAATCCCCCACCAGGAGGATCCAGTACCCCTCCTGGGCGTAGCGCCTGGCCTCGGTGTGCACCTTGGTGACCAAGGGGCAGGTGGCGTCTAGGATGTGGAACCCCTTCCTTGCCGCCTCCTCGCGCACCGCGGGGGGGTGGCCGTGGGCGGAAAAGACCAGGGTGCCGGCCAGGGGCCTTTCCTGGCGGAGCTTTTCCAGCTCGGAAAGGTCCTCCACGAAGTGCACCCCCTGGGCCCTAAGGCGCTCCACCACGGTGCGGTTGTGGACGATCTCGTGGTAGACCACGAGCTCTCCCTTTTCCTGGAGGGCCTCGGCCCAGCGCTCCACCGTCTGGATGGCCATCACCACCCCAGCGCAGAAACCCCGGGGCCGGGCCAGGTACACCCGCTCAAGCTCCATGCCCCCCATTCTAGGCCTCCCTCTCCGCTTCCTTTGTGGCTTGGGATAGGGCCTTTTGGGCCATTTCCCGGGCGAAGGCGGTCCTGGCCCTTTCCAGGGCTTTCCGGGCGGTTTCCCGCCCCTTGCCCCTTGGGCGGAAGCCTTCTTGGGCCAGGGCTAGGAGGGCCAAGGCGGTGGCGGGGAAGGGGAGGCCTTCCTTTTCCAAAAGCCCTAAGCCCTCCCCGTAGCGGTGGAGGGCCTCCCGGTAGGCACCCCTTAGGAGGGCTTGGCTTCCCTCCTGGAAGGTGCGGGCCACCTGCAGGAGGCCCTCCCCTGCTACCGGGGCTTCCCCGGCTTCCGCGGAAAGGTGGGCCGCCTCGAGGAGCCGCTCCAGGGCCAGGCTCCGCTCCTCCTCGGGCAGAAGGGGGGAGTATTCCTGCCGGAAGAGGGGGGCGAACCAGGAGAGGCGGAGGGGTTTTCCCAGACGGAAGGTTTCCCCTTGGGCTTCCACCTCCTGGCCCAAGGCCTTGAGCAGGGGCACCAGCCTGGGGAAGCGGGCCCGCACCTCCTCCCGCTTGGCCTCACCCCTCAGGGCCAGGAAGAAGAGAAAGGCCCCTAGTCCTTCCACGCCTCCACTTCCTTGTAGTGCACGAGGGCGGCGAAGAGGGGAGAGGGCCCCTCGGCCACGGAGAACTTCACCTCCACCAAGACCACGTCCTCGGGAAGCTCTTCCACGAAGCGGTTAAGCCTTTCTTGAAAGATGTCGGGATCGTTGGCGGTGATCACCTTGAACCGAACCCCCTGCATGGCCCCATTATGCCCTGCGTTCCACCAAGGCGGTGAGGAGGTCCCGAAGCCGGGAGGCCGCACTCTGGCCGGGCAGGCGGTCCAGATGGGGGGCTAGGGCCTCCATCCCCTCCTGGGCCAGCCTCCTGGCCTCCTCCTTGGCCCAGGCCACGGCTCCGGAGGCCAGGAGGTTTTGCCAAAGCCAGCGCACCTCGGCCTCGGGCTTGGCCTCGCGGGGGAGGCGTAAAAGGGCCTCGGCCCGGGCGCGCGCCTCCTTTGGGGCTTCCTGGAGGTAGCGGATCAGGATCAGGGTGCGCTTGCCCTCGTAGAGGTCCCCGGCCAGCTCCTTGCCGTAGGCCTCGTCCCCCTCCAGGTTGAGCACGTCGTCCACGATCTGGAAGGCGATCCCCAGCTTTAGCCCCGCTTCCTCGTAGGCGGCGGGGGGCGTTTTCCCGGAAAGCAGGGCCCCAAGCCGCAAGGGGGCCACGGCGGTGTAATAGGCGGCCTTGTGGGCCACCATGAGGAAGTAGTCCTCCGGGGCCAGGTCCAGGCGGCCGGAAAGGGTCCAAGAGAGGTCCAAATGCTGCCCGTAGGCGGTGCGGCGCACCACCTTGTGGAACTCGGCCAGCACCCCAGGGGTAAGAAGGCCCGCCTCGAGGCCCTTCGCCAGCAGCCCCCACATCTCCCCGTGCAGGGCGTCCCCGGCGTTCAGGGCCAGGGATGGGGGGTAGAGGCGGTGTAGGGCGGGCTTTCCTCGGCGTTCCTCAGAACCATCCTCTATGTCGTCGTGGATCAGCACCCAGTTTTGGAAAAGTTCCAATGCGGTGCCTGCCCAGAGGCTGGCTTCCAGGGGAGCCCCATGGGCCAGCCCCGCGTAGACCACCAAAAGCCCCCGGAGCATTTTCCCGCCTCGGGAGGGATACTCCTGGAGGAGCGCCTGGTAAACGGGATCGGGGTGGGCCAGGTGGCCCAGAAGCCTTGCATAAAGGGCATCCTTCACTTCCTGGGGGGTGGGCACCATGCTATACACTTTAGGCCATGCACGGCTACGCCCTGGGCCTCCTTGCCCTCAACCTCCTCACCCTTCTTTGGGGCACCACCTTCGTGGTGGTCAAGGGGGCGGTGGGGGAGATGGCCCCAAGCCTTCTGGTCCTTCTCCGCTTCCTTCTGGCGAGCCTCTTCTTCTTGCCCTGGGCCCTCCGCCTGCCCAAGGGGGTTTGGGGCCCGGGGTTGGAGCTGGCCTTCTGGCTCCTCCTGGGCTACGCCTCCCAGGCGGTGGGCCTCATGTACACCTCGGCGAGCCGAAGCGCCTTCATCACCGCCTTAAACGTGGTGTTGGTGCCCCTTCTCCTGGGCCTGGCGGGCAGGCGGCTCGGCCCAGTGTGGCTGGCCGCCCTTTTGGCCTTCTTGGGGGTGGGCCTTCTCTCCTACGATCCTCGCCAGCCCCCCCTCAACGTGGGGGACCTCTGGACCCTGCTCACCGCCTTTACCTACGCCCTTTACATCGTGCGCCTCGAGGTGCACGCCAAAACCTTCCCCTCCCTGCCCCTCACCGCGGTGCAGGTCTTCGGCACGGCCTTCTTGGCCCTACCCTGGGCCCTTTGGGAAGGGGTGGAGTGGGAAGGAATACCCTGGGGGGCGGTCCTCTACCTGGGGGTGGTGGCCACGGCCCTCACCACCTGGCTCCAGACCTGGGGACAGAAGTACGTGCCTGCTCCCCAGGCGGCCATCCTCTACACCCTGGAACCCGTCTGGGCCACCCTCTTCGCCTTCCTTGTCCTGGGGGAAAGGCTCGGGGTAACGGGCCTCCTGGGGGCCGTCTTGGTGATCCTGGCCACCCTACAGGCTATCCGCCGATCCCCAGCATGACCCGCTTCCTGAGGGTGGGGAGGGTGTTGCCGAAGGCGGGCTTGCGGTTGGTGGCGATGAGGATGGCATCCACCAGGGCCTCCACGGGCTCCTCCGCGGCAAAGGCCCAGGCGATGTCCATCTCCAAATCGGTGAGGAGGCAGGGCCTGAGCTTTTTGTCCGAGGTGAGGCGAAGCCGGGAGCAGTTGGAGCAAAAGGGCTCGGTGACGGGGTTGATGAAGCCCACGGTGCCCTGGGCCCCGGGGATCTTGAAGACCCGCGCCGGGGAGGAGGGGTCGTGGGGAACGGGTTCCAAGGGGCCATAGACCGCCTCGATCCGGGCCCGGATCTCCTTCCCGGGGACAAAGCGGTGGCGGTACTCCTCGGGGTCGGAGTTGTCCAGGTGCATGTACTCGATGTAGCGCATGTGCAAGGGGCGGTCCAGGGAGAGGCCCGCCAGGGGCACCACCTCCTCCTCGTTCATCCCCCGGATCACCACGGCGTTGAGCTTTACGGGGTGGAGCCCAAGCTCCAAGGCGGTCTCTATCGCCTCCAGCACCCGCTCCACCTTCCCGCCCCGGGTGATGCGGGTGAAGACCTCGGGGGTGATGGCGTCCAGGGAGATGTTCACCCGGTTCAGGCCCGCCTGGACCAGCTCCTTGGCCCTTTTGGCGAAGAGGAGGCCGTTGGTGGTGATGGCCACGTCCTCAATCCCCTCCTTGCTCCGGGCCCGTTCGATCATCTGGGGAAGCTCCTTGCGCACCAGGGGCTCCCCGCCCGTGAAGCGCACGGCGGAAAGGCCCAGAAGGGAGGCGGCCTCCAGGAAATGGTCCACCTCCTCCACCGTGAGGGTTCCCGGGGGTTCGGCCATCTCGAGGCCCAGGGGGTGGCAGTAAAGGCAGTGCAGGTTGCACCGGGGGGTGATGGAGATGCGAAGGTCTTTGATGATGCGCCCGTGGTTGTCCAGTAGCTTCATGCCTTTTCCCCCTTTGGGCCACCATACTACGCCTTGGCCTCGAGGGCAAGGGACCAAAAAACAAACCCCCAAGCCTAAGCTTGGGGGCTACTTGGAGCGGGAGACGGGACTTGAACCCGCGACCCCGACCTTGGCAAGGTCGTGCTCTACCGACTGAGCTACTCCCGCATGGAAAAAATCCCCCGCACCGACCTACTCTCCCAGGACCCTGCGGTCCCAGTACCATCGGCGCTGGCGCGTTTCACTTCCGTGTTCGGAATGGGAACGGGTGGTTCCACGCCGCTATGGGCACGGGGGATTCTCGTGTTTTGCCTTTCAAAATTCCACGCCACCCTTGGGGGGCGGGGGAACCTTGGCTGGGGTGGACATCAGGGCAAAGGGGGTCAAGACCTCGGACGATTGGGACCGGTCGGCTCAACGCCTCGCGGCGCTTACACCCCCGGCCCATCCACCGGGTCGTCTTCCCGGGTCCTTACCGGCTTGCGCCGTGGGAGGCCTCATCTTGGGGCGGGTTTCCCGCTTAGATGCTTTCAGCGGTTATCCCTCCCGCACATGGCTACCCAGCGTATGCCCCTGGAGGGACAGCTGGGAAACCAGAGGTGCGTCCCTTCCGGTCCTCTCGTACTAGGAAGAGCCCCCCTCAAGCCTCCTGCGCCCGTGGCGGATAGAGACCGAACTGTCTCACGACGTTCTGAACCCAGCTCGCGTGCCGCTTTAATGGGCGAACAGCCCAACCCTTGGGACCTTCTTCAGCCCCAGGATGCGACGAGCCGACATCGAGGTGCCAAACCTCCCCGCCGCTGTGGACGCTCGGGGGAGATCAGCCTGTTATCCCCGGGGTAACTTTTATCCGTTGATCGATGGCCCTTCCACACGGGACCACCGGTTCACTAGGCCCGGCTTTCGCCCCTGCTCGGCTTGCAGGCCTCACAGTCAGGCTCCCTTCTACCCTTGCGCTCTCCGGCGGATTTCCGTCCCGCCTGAGGGAACCTTTGGGCGCCTCCGTTACCTTTTAGGAGGCGACCGCCCCAGTCAAACTGCCCGCCAAGCGCTGTCCCCAATCCCTTGGGTTAGGCCCCCAGCCGCATCAGGGTGGTATTTCACCGGCGCCTCCACCGCCCCCGAAAGGGCGGCTTCACAGGCTCCCACCTATCCTACGCAGACGCGACCAAGAGCCAACACCAGGCTGCAGTAAAGCTCCACGGGGTCTTTTCGTCCTGCCACGGGTAGGCCGCATCTTCACGGCCAGTTCAATTTCACCGGGTCCCTCGCCGAGACAGCGCTCCGGTCGTTACGCTTTTCGTGCAGGTCGGAACTTACCCGACAAGGAATTTCGCTACCTTAGGACCGTTATAGTTACGGCCGCCGTTCACCGGGGCTTCGGTTCAGGGCTTGCACCCCTCCCCTTGACCTTCCGGCACCGGGCAAGCGTCGCTCCCTATACCTCCCCTTACGGGTTCGCAGAGAGCTGTGTTTTTGGTAAACAGTCGCCAGAGCCTGTTCACTGCGGCTCCCCTTGCGGGGAGCACCCCTTCTCCCGAAGTTACGGGGCTAACTTGCAGAGTTCCTTGGCGAGGGTTATCCCGCGCGCCTGAGTGCTCTCGCACCCGCCCACCTGTGTCGGTTTGCGGTACGGGTTCCTGCGGGTTGTGCTTAGAGGCTTTTCTTGGCTCCCTGGCTTCAGGAGGTTGTCACCCTCACGGGCTTCCCCACCACGCAGAGCTCGCGGGAGGTGGATTTGCCTGCCCCCCACCCTGCGCTTCTGGCCGGGCTCAGCCATGGCTCCGGTCTCCCTAGCCTAGAGCGTCCCCCCATCGCACCCGCAGGAAGGGCCGGAATATTAACCGGCTGTCCTTCGGCTACGCCTCTCGGCCTCACCTTAGGTCCCGCCTAACCCTACGCTGACGACCATTGCGTAGGAACCCTTGGGCTTACGGCGACAGGGATTCTCACCCTGTTTATCGTTACTCATGCCGGCATTCGCACTTCCCTTACCTCCAGCCGCCCTCGCGGACGACCTTCATCGGCATCGGGAACGCTCCCCTACCGCCTGGGGGATAACCCCCCAGACCCGCAGCTTCGGCGCTGGGCTTAAGCCCCGATCATTTTCGGCGCAGCGTCACTCGACCAGTGAGCTATTACGCACTCTTTAAAGGATGGCTGCTTCTAAGCCAACCTCCTGGCTGTCTCAGCGACGCCACATCCTTTCCCACTTAGCCCAGACTTCGGGACCTTAGCTGGCGGTCTCGGTTGTTCCCGCGCTTGGACACGGACGTTATCGCTCGCGCCCTCACTCCCAGGCTCCACCTGGGACCCTTCGGAGTTTGACAGGGTTTGGTAGGCTGGTGGGCCCCCTAGCCCTATCAGTGCTCTACAGGCCCCAGTCAGCACCTGAGGCTGACCCTAAAGTCATTTCGGGGAGAACCAGCTATCTCCGGGTTCGGTTAGCTTTTCACTCCTAACCCCAGCTCATCCGAGGGGTTTGCATCCCCCACCGGTTCGGGCCTCCACTGGGTTTCACCCCAGCTTCACCCTGGCCAGGGCTAGCTCACCCGGTTTCGGGTCCACGGCCGCGGACTCGCGCCCTGTTCGGACTCGGTTTCCCTACGCCTCCGCCTCCACGGCTTAAGCTCGCCCACGACCGTGAGTCGCCGGCTCATGCTTCAATAGGCACGCCGCAACCCCCAAAGGGGCCGCGACTGCTTGTAAGCCCACGGTTTCAGGCTCTATTTCACTCCCCTCCCGGGGTTCTTTTCACCTTTCCCTCACGGTACTGGTCCACTATCGGTCACCCGGAGTACTTAGCCTTAGGCGGTGGTCCGCCCAGATTCCCCCATGGCTCCACGAACCACAGGGTACTCGGGTACCCTCACCTATCCCCTCCCCTTTCGCCTACAGGGCTTTCACCTTCTCTGGCGCTGCTTCCCAACAGCTTCGGCTAGGATCAGGGATTCGGTATCCGAGGGCCCCACAACCCCGCCCGGACAAGCCGGACGGTTTAGGCTCTTCCCCTTTCGCTCGCCGCTACTCAGGGAGTCGCTTTCGCTTTCCTCTCCTCTGGGTACTGAGATGTTTCAGTTCCCCAGGTTCCCCCCGCTAAAAGCGGTGACCCGTGTTCCCACGGGCCGGGTTCCCCCATTCGGACATCCAGGGATCAACGCCCGCTACCGGCTCCCCCTGGCTTATCGCAGGTAGCCACGTCCTTCATCGGCTCGGGTGCCAAGGCATCCACCGTGGGCCCTTAGCATCTTGACCCCACAAGACCGCTCGCGCGGCCTTAACTCACCTATTCCTCCACCCCAGCTTTCAAGATCCCCCGCCGCCCCTTCAGGCAGCGCAAAGAAAAAACTACCAGACCCGAGCACCACTGTCAAGGGGGGTGGGGCTTGCCTTGCAAGCCCTCTTGAGTTATGCATTTCCCGAGATGGGCAAGCGCGGCTTCGTCCGAAGGGAACCGAGGCCCAAGGAAGTCCTGGAGCTCTGCCTGTACCTGGCCCAAGAGGTGGCCCCACCCACCCCCAAAGGCCACCGCGGCAGACCCTGGCGCTACACCCATGCCCTGTACCTGGCCCTCCTCCTCTTCCGCGCCTTCTACGGCCTCACCTACCGAGCCACAGAGGCCCATCTCCAGGACCTCCTAGAGGGCCCCTTCCCCTCCCACCAGGCCCTGGCCGCCTATGCACAGAAACACCTGAACGAAGAGGTGCTGCAGGCGCTGCTGGAACGGCTGGTACAGGAGGTGGAAGCCCGGCTTCCCCAAGAGGAAGGGGAACCCCCCTTTTCTTGATGGACAGCACGGGGCTGGCCTACCGTAGCAAAGACACGGTGCTGCGCTGGCGCAGGGGGCAGGAGGAGCGGCGGATGCGGGGGCACAGCCGGCTTTTGGCCCTGGTGCGGTGGAGGAGGGGGCAGAAGCTTTTGGCCCCTTGGGGGGGCGGGGTGGGGCGGGCGTATGCCCCTGACCCGAGGCTTGGGGCGGGGGTGCTCCTGCGGTTTGGGCTGGGGGGCGGGGTGCTTTTGGGGGACGCGGGCTTTGACGGGAGGGAGGTGTGGGAGGTGGTGCGGGGGCTTGGGGTGTGGCCCCTGATCCGGCTGCGGGGAGGGGGAGAGGTGCGGGATGAGGTGCGGCGGGAGGTAGCGGCGAGGTGGGACGGGGAGGTGTATCGGAGGCGAGGGGTGGTGGAGGGGGTGTTTGGGGGGATGAAGACGCGTTTGCGGAGGGGTTATTTGCAGGAGCGGAAACCGCATACGGCCATGTGGCGGGCCTTTATGGAGTTCCTTGCCTACGGCCTGCGCATCCTGCTCACCCTGCTTCCCCCTCAGGG
This sequence comes from Thermus amyloliquefaciens, assembly GCF_000744885.1. Lineage (NCBI taxonomy): Bacteria > Thermotogati > Deinococcota > Deinococci > Thermales > Thermaceae > Thermus > Thermus amyloliquefaciens. The sequence continues at coordinate 400,582 of NZ_JQMV01000003.1, forward strand.
GGGGTACAAGGCGATTTACTAGGCAAGCCCGGGGCATCTTGACGCCAGGCGGGTTCCTGGATAAGCTATTCTTTGCGTGCGGGGGCGATTAGCTCAGCTGGTCAGAGCGCACGCCTGATAAGCGTGAGGTCGGTGGTTCAAGTCCACCATCGCCCACCACGAAACATGAGGCTTCCCCCCTCGGCGCCGAGGGGGGAAGCGTTTTAGGGCCCCCGTTGTGGTTTGCGCCACAACGGGGTACATGGTTTTGGGGTTGGTTGCCCGGGCATTTTTTCGGATCGCATGGCCCCGGCGCACCTCCTCCAGGTGCTCCTGGGGTGGGGGTTTGGGAAGGCGAGGTACCCTTGATCGCCCGCTTTTTCGCCAAAGGAGGCCTTCCCAGGGAAAGGTCTCCTGGGTCTTCACGCCTCCTCGAGGCCATACTCCGCTCTGAGGGCCTGGCTGTTTTCCCGAAGGGCCCGGGCCAGGTCCTCTGGGAAACCCTCTTCGGCCTCCGCCTGGACCTCGAGGACCACCCTCACCCGCACCTTCGGCTCCTTAGCCAGCTGGAGGACGATCTCCCGGGCCAGGAGTTCAGCTTCCCGCAGGAGGTTGGTGGGGGGAAGCTCCTTTTTGAGGTAGAACCGCCGAGGTTTGGGTTGGGGTGGGGGAGGGGGTGGGGGAAGGGGTTCCGTGTGGGAGGAAAGCGGCCCTAACGTTGGGGGCCTAGGGGATTGGCCCCCTTCCTCCGCTTTGGCCTTTTCCGCCACTTCCTTTGCCAGGAGGAACCCTGCCAGGTTGGGGGCAAAACCCCCCTCACCCAAAAGCACCCCTTTGGGCCGCTCTTCCTCGAGGCGCTCCGCGTAGCCGAAAAGCCCCTCCTCCACCCCCTTCCGCACGGAGGCCAGGAGGACCTCCTCGTCCTTCAGCCGAGGCAGGTAGGGGTAGGTGCAGCAAGCCTCCCAAAGCCAGCGTAGGGAGAGGATCCCTTGGGGTTCCCGGGCGGTGAAGAAGCCGTAGCGCTCCAGGGTATCCTGCAGGAACCGGGGGTGCCACTCCGTGTAGACCAGACTCTCGTTTCTGGCCTTGCTTGCTGCCCGTTCCAGGGGTTTGCCGCTCCCTTGAAGACGGAGGGCTTGGAGTTCCAGGTCCGGCGCTTTGGGGTCGGGCTGGTGGAAGCTGAGGAGGTGGCGGTAGGCCTCCTCCAGGCGGGTGTTCAGGGTGGTTTCCGCCTCGGCCATGCGCGACTTCACCTGCGCCCTGTTCCTGTCCCCCAGGTCCAGGGCGGAAGCTTCCTCCCAGATGGACTTCCAGGCCAGGTAACTCCTCGAGGCCGCCTCCAGATCCGGCCAAGAGCTGGCCTCTGCCGCCAGGAAGAGGAGGGTGTTGCGGTAGCGCCTCGGGGCCTGCCCACGCCTTTCTAGAATCTCCCTCGCCAAACGCTCCGCCTCCGATCCTCCCTTGGCGTAAGGGGTCCAAGGGGGCAGGACCACCAGGCGCAAGGCGGGTTCGTCAGGGACGTCTCCGCTCCCTTCAGGGATGGCGTGAACGGCGGCGAAGAGGCTAGGGCGTTCCCTGGCCCAGGTGCGGAGCCGTTCCGCCAGTTCTTGGCGCACCTTTTCCTCGTCCAAGGCGGCGGCCCGGTCCTGGGCCAGGCGGTTCAGGCTGGGCCGGGTTTCAAACCAAAAGCGATCCCCTTCAGCATGGAAGTAGGTAAGCTTGTCGGCCAGGGCCCGGAGGGCGTCCCCTACGAAGGAGGGGTTTTCCCCAGGTTGGACCACCCCCAGGCGTACCCGGATGCTCTCCACCCCCCGGGGCCTGCCAATGGGGGCGGCGGCGGGGGCGGTGGCCATGAAGACCGCCCGTGCGGTGCGCCGGGCCATCTGGTAGCGGCCCAGGTTGGGCCGTTCCTGGTCCAGGAGAAAAGCCTTGGCGTTGGGTCCGTCCACGTCCGTGTCCAGCACCTGGTCAAAGCCCTCGTGGAAGCGGGAGAGGTGGCGGGTGAGCTCGTACCGGGGTCCTCCCGCATCCAGGGGCAGGTTCCCGGGGAGGATCATGAGGGAGGTGTCCCCGCGGGTCCAAAGGGTGTGGACCACGGCGGCCATAAGGCGGAGCACCCCCCGGGTGCGCTGGAACCCCTCGAGGGTGGACCAGTCCCCATAGAGGCGGTCAAAGAGCTCCGGGTGGATGGGGTAGGCCAGCTTCAGGCGGCGCTCGTAGTCGGCCTCTGCGGTTTCCGCAGGGAACTCCCCCTTGTGTTCCCGGTAAAGCCGCATGAAGGCCTGCACCACCGCATCCCGGTCCCGGAAGCCCTCGGCCGAGAGGGGCAGGAAAAGCCTGCGGCGCACGATCTCGTAGGACTCGTCCTGGGTGGCGGGTTGCCAGACGCTTTCCAGGCGGCCAAAGACGTTTTGCAGACGGAAGAGGGCTTCCCGTCCCCCGCTACCTCCCACCTCGGCATCGGAGGCGGGGAGGGAGGCCACCAACAGGGCCCGCCCGCTACGCTTTGCGGCCTCGGTGAGGGCTTGGGCGAAGGTGAGGTTTTGGTCAAAGGTGCCTGCGGGAAGGTCTACCTCCCCGTAAAGGTTGCGCAGATAGGCCACCCACTCGTCAATCAGGATCAGAACCGGGGCGAAGCGATCAAAGAGCTCTTTAAGGGTGTCGGAGCCGGGGGCCACACCCCTCAGGTCCCCCTCCGCCACCAGGCGGTAGCCCTCCACCCCGCCCAGCTGGTAGGCCATCTCCCCCCATAGGGTGTGGACCACCACCCCTTCCGGCTTGGGGCGGGGTTTGGCGGGGTCCAAGGCGGTGCCCACCAGCACCGCCCGGCGGGCCTTGGGGGCCTGGGTGAGGCCCGCCTCCTTCAGCACCTCTTCCAGGCCCGGCACCTCGTGGGGGTCAAGCCCTCCGCCAAAGAGGTGGTAGAGGGCCAGCATGGAGTGGGTTTTGCCCCCGCCGAAGGCCGTTTGGAGCTCCACCACCGGGTCGCCGCCCTCTCCTGAAAGCCGCCTTAAGGCGTTCAGCAAGAGCCGCCGGAGGCCTCCTGTGAGGTGGGTGCGCCGGTAGAACTCCAAGGGGTCGCCGTACTCCGGGCTTGCCTCCCCCCGGAGGACCTGGGCCAGGTCGGCGGCGAACTCGGCCTCGCTGAAGCGGCCCGAGGCCACGTCCGGATGGGGGGTGGCCACCTCCCGCCAGGGCTTGAGGCCCGAGGGGGTGGGGACCTGGGGAAGCTTGGCCGCCCGTTCCATCTCCCGCCGGGCCTCCTCCTCAAAGCGGCGGCGCAGGAGTTCCCGGGCGAGCCGCCCGGTCTCCCGGGCTTCCTCAGCGGCCACCATCTCCAGGAGGCGGGTCATGGTGTCCAGGGCCCGGTGGGCGTCCTCGAGGGTGAAGGCGTTTTGGTGGGCGTAACGGTTGCGCACCTCGAGGAGCTCCTTCACCAGGGTGCGCCCCCACTGGCCCAGCTTCTCGTCAAAAACCTCGTGCCAGCGGTGGTCCATGAGCTTGAGGAGGGCCTGGGCGTCGGGGTTTTGAAGTTTGCTTCGCTCCCCCCGCACCACCTCGAGGGCCTGCTGGGCCCACGCCTCCCCGTACACCCGGCGGTACTCCCGCTCCACAAAAGGGCCGAGGCCCGCCTTCAAAAGGTCCAGGCCCCGCCCCACGATTTCCCGGTTGCTGAGCGCCATATCCCTAAGAATACTTGGCCAGGTTCCCGGAGCCTGGCCAAATGGACACGGAGAGCCTAGAGCTTCAGGACCGGCAGCACCAGGCGGGGCAGGCCCATCTGGGCGGTGAGGAAGTCCACGTAGACCCTCAGGTAGGGCCAGAGGTTCAGGGGCAGGTTCCGTTCGCGGAAGACCTTGAAGAGGGCTTCGTCGGGGAAGATGGGGCTCCGGTAGTGGGCGGCCAGGCGCAGGTGGACGAAGCCAAAGCGGCCCTCCTCGTCCTGGAACTCCAGCCTAAGCTCCAGGCCGGCTTGGAAGCCCTCCTCAGTCTTTGTGGGGCCAAAGGCGGAAAGCCCATCGGGGGAGGGGCTGAAGCGCTTTTGGCCCTGGGGGGGACGCTCCAGCTTGGCGTGGACCTCGAGGAGCTCCACCCCCAGGATCTCTAAACCGGCGATGAAGTCGGCGTAGGCCTTGGGGGAAGGTTCTCCGCCCTCCTTGGTGGGGAGGAGCCCCGCCCGGCGCAGGGTGTTGTAGACCCGCTGGTAGGTGAGGCCCAGCTCCTTGGCGATGGCGGAGACGCTCTTGCCCTCCTGGTAGAGCCTGCGGATGGTGGCGGACTTGCTTTCCATCGGCCTAGGCGATTTCCTCCCACGCCCGCTTTCCCTTCTGTCTCAAAGCGACCCAGGCTTCCGCCACAGGCTCCCAGGTCTTGGTCACGGGCTCGGCCACGGGCTCGTCCGCGCCCAAGTGGAACCGGGCCAGGACTTCGCCCTCTTCGTCGGTGAACTCCAGGCGCAGGGAAAGCCCCAGGGCCTGGGCGTAGCGGGCCAGCCCCTCGAGGGTCATGGAAAGCCCGGCGGAGGTTTCCATTTGGCTGACGCGGCTCCGGGACACCCCCAGCCGCTCGGCCACCTCCTTCTGGGAAAGCCCCCTGTGTTCCCGGAGGTAGCTCAGAAGCCAAGAAAGCTCCTCGTCCAGAACCTCCCGGTAAAGCCGAGCGCTTTCGGGATCCTTCAGGGACTCCTGGTAGTAGTCGCGGAAATCCATGTGCCGGCCCATAATCAGTTCACCTTTCCCTTTTTCATGGCCTTGTAGGCTTGCTCGGCCAGCTCGAGGAGCTTAGGGTCCGGGCTGTCTTGGTCCTTGACCTCCCCCGCCGCCACCACAAAGAGAAGCTCTTCCTGGCGCCAGTAGTAGAGGCGGATACCCGTGCGGTGGCGGAGCTCCCAGATGGGTGCCTCCAGGTGGCCAAGCCGCTTGGCCAGAGGCGGGCGGAGGTCTGGGCCTTGCTCTTCCAGCATGCGCAGAAGGCGCAGGGCAAAGGCGTGAAGCTTGGGATTGTGGCGCCTAAGCTCTTCCAGCCAGTCCCGAACTTGCGAGTGCCCCCGAGCATCCACGTAGAAGACCACCCGGTAGCGCCCCACCTCACACCCCCATGGTATACCTACGTAAGAGGTTAGTCAAGGCTAACCTCAGAAGAGCCCTTCCTGCACCGCCCGCCGGGTTTTGCGGGCCTCCACGCTGAGGTGGCTGTAGCTGCCCGCCAGGAGGTTAAAGTCCTGGGCCTCCGCCAGGCGGCCCTTGCGCTCGGCCAGGCCGTAGAGGCGGTAGGCCAGGGCCCTGGCCCCTTCCGCCAGGGCCTCGGGAATGCGGGCCAGAAGGCTGGTGGCGGCGGTTTCCCCCTGCTCCTTTAGGGCTTTGATAAGCCCGTGGGCCACTTCCCAGGCGGAGAGGGAGCGGTGGCCAGCGGGGTTCCAGTCCGGGGGGTACTCCTCGGGGCGGAGGAGGCGCACCTTGCCCCCCTTGGCCCAGAGGATGCCCCCTTCTGCCATGGCCGTCACGGACACGTTTTTTGCCTTGGCCAGGGTCTCGGCGTCCCCGTAGGGGCCATCGGCGTAGCCGTACTGCTCGTACCAGGCGATGGCGAAGCGGGTGGGGGCGTCCAGCTCGGCTTCCTCCTCGGCCAGGAACTCGTCCAGCACCTGGTTGATGAGGGCCAGGGCTTCCCGCACGGGGATGGCGCGGCCATCGGGCTCCAGCACCGCCTGGAAGCGGCTGTACACCGCCATGCCGGGGCCGATGGCGCTTTGGGCCAGGTCCACAGGGGGGATGCTTCCTTGGGTGAGGTGGCGCAGGGCTTCAGGAAGCTCCCGCCTGAGGGCCCTGAGGAAGTCCTGGCGGGTGGCTATGGGGGCATGTTGGGGCCGGGGGCGGCAGACCAGGAGGATGGAGGAGGCCAGGGCGTTGGAGTTCTGTCCCCTGGGGCGGTTGGCTAACTCCGTGCGCATGGGCCAGGTGGCGGTGATCTGGAAGCCCGCATCCACCAGGCCCTGGAGGAAGGTTTCCCAGCCGGTGGAGGCCACCTTGGGGGTTTCGTCTTCCTCCTCCCCGTTCCCATTTACCTCCGCTTCCTGTTGCTTAAAGGCGTAGTAGAGGGAAAGGGGATAGTGGGGGTGGGCCTTGGCCCGGAGGTTTTGGAAGACCTGGCGCATCCCCTCCTCAAAGTGGCGCCTGGCCGCCTCCTTCCCTCCTTGGCGGTAGGGGTCGGCCACCAGCTCCTCGGCCTTGGGGGTGAGGAGGGTGCGGAAGAGGGTGGGGTAGGTGTCCCCCAGGGCCTTGCGGAGCCAGACGTAGAAGAAGTCGGAGAGGGCGGCGTAGCTGATGTTGTCGTAGTAGGGGGGGTCGGTGGAGATGAGGGGTGGGGTGGGCACCCCGTTGGCCGCCTCCAGGGCGTTCACCTGGCGGGCCTGGCCCTGGGGGTGGGCGGGGAGGGCTTCCAGGGCTTTTGCCACCCACTCCACCATGCCCTCCCAAGAGCCCGTGGCTTCCCCGAAGGGATTTGCTTCGGCATAGTCCCAAGTCATGGGGAGGGCTTGGCGGTTGAAGACGTGGGCAATGGTTTCTCTGTTTACGTGCCAAATACACAAAGAAGCGTGATAGTCGGCAAGGCGATCTATTCCGATACCCAAATACACCCCCACCGCCTCCGCGTAGGCCTTGGCCCCCACCCCTCCTTCCGCCAGGGGCAGGCCATCGTCGGTCAGCCCCGCTTCCAGGGCGTCCCGGTAGGCCTTCTCCCGGGCCTCCGCCACCAGGTCGGCGAAGGTGGTGAGGGCCACCAGCTGGCGGGGGGTGAAGAGGTCGGCGTGGGTGGTGAGGCCGTAGTTTTGCACCCGGAAGCCTAAAGCCTGGCTGGGGAGCTTAGTGTCCGGCTTCCACCTCGGTATCGCTTCCTTGGCCACCTCCTCGTGCTCCGGGGTGGGGGCGTGGTAGTTCCTTCCCCCTTCCCCCTCGGTCACGATGGCCATGAGCCGGGCCCCTAGGCGGCCCGCCTTCCCCTCCTGGCGCACATGCTCCAAGGGGATGTGGGCCCCGCACACCAGGCACCGCCCGCCCCGCCGGTCCACGGTGCCTGCCACGGGAGGCTCCTTTCCCTCCTCCACCCGGAAAAACACCTGGCCCCCCTGCACCTCGGGCACCACGTAGACCTTCCTCTTTGTGGAAAGCCAGAAGGAGCGCGCCAGGGGAGCCTCTGCCCGGCAGGCGGGGTTAGGGCAAACCACGGTGCGGGCCCAGAGCCAGGCGATGACCCGCTCCCCGTTCAGGTCGGGGTAGAGGTGGCCGATGCGCTTGAGGGCCTCCTCCCGCATCCAGGCCCCGTAGTATCGCACGTCCTGGGCCAGGCCCTTGGCCCGGGGGAAGCGGTCCGTGGCCTGGGCCTTGGCCCGGTAGTCCGAGTTCACTGGGGGCTTTCCGGCGAAGCGGGGGGGGATTTCTATCAGGGCCTTGTTGATGAGGACGGCCACGGGGTTCAGGTCAAAGGCGTAGGCCTTCAGGCCCAGGCGCTGGGCCTCGAGGGGGATGGTGCCCCCTCCGGCAAAGGGGTCCAGGACCGGGGGGGCCTGCTCCAGGAGGGCCCTTATCCTCTCCCGGTCCTTGGGGGAGGCGGGGGGCTTCTCCCCCAGGGCGCGGGCCAGGCTCTTGGCCATCTCGTACTGGGCTTCCCAGATAACCCCTCCTTCCCGCTCGGCTTCCGTGGGGTTCTTGATGTTGTCCCAGTTTACCAGGCGTTCCAGAAGAGCAAAGAGCCGTTCTCTCTCCTTTCTGGCTTCCTCCTCGGGCAGGTACTCCCCAGGGTCGTCCACCAAGCTGGCGAAGAGGACCGCCCGGGCCGAGGCCAAAGGCCGTCTGGCCCACCAGAGGTGCAGGGTGGAGGGGTGGCCGTGGCGGATGGACTTCTCCCTGGAGGACTCTCGGTTGATGGCCTCGAGGGGCAGGGCGACTTCAATGAGCTTCCTCATGGGCTTTTCCTAGTTCCTGTAGCGGGGCGGTTTCGGATACAAAACCCTCCTTTTTGTATCACAACCTCCCCGGTGTGATACGGGCGTGTCACAAGGCCACCACCTGCACCGCCTTGGCCAGGAGCTCCTTCAGGCTGTAGTTCACGCTGGTGGCCCCGAAGTCGGGTTCCCGCACAAAGGGGGTGGGGATGTAGTGGACCCTGAGGGCCCTCTCCCCGTCCGTCTCCACCACCGCCAGGAACCAGGCGTCAGGCTTGTTGAGGGCGGTGAGGATCTGGGTGCGGGAGAGGGTTACCACCTCTGACCCCGGCCCCTTGCCCTTCACCTCGAGGAAGCGGAGAGTCCCTTGGGGGGTGCGGGACTCCACGTCGTAGCCGGGCCAGCCTGGGGGCATGACCTTGGGTTCGTGGCCCAGCTTGCGCTCCGCTTGGAGCACCGCCTCCACCGCCAGCCGTTCCAGGCGCTTTTGCGCTTCCGCTTCGGGGGGTTTCACGCCCAAGCCCAAGGGCGGCACCACCAGGATGGCCTGGGAAAGGCGGGGTGGGAGGGACTGAAGGTGCCGGGCTTCCTCCAGCTCCCGCTCCCTTCGCTCCAGGCGCTCCTGAAGCTCATCCGCCCTCCGGCGCGCTGCTTCCGCCCGTCCCCAGGCCCCGCTTTTCCCGCCTCGGCCCGAGCTTTCTCCCGGTTGGCCAGGCCGTCCCAGTAATAGATCTCGGACATAAGCCTCTCCTTCACCGCTCGGAGGGTGCGGTCCACCTCGGCTTGGCGGAAGCGGCGCACCTCCTCAAAGTGCTCCCTGGCCAGCCTGGCGGCGGCGTAGGCTTCCGCCTGGGCCAGGAGCCCCGCCGTGTCCCAGCCTTCCCAGAGCCTCAGGGCTTCGGCCCTTTCTTCCTCCGTGGCCGGGCGCAGGTCCAGGTAGGGGGCTGGGCCCTCCTCCCGCAACTCCCCCTGGGGGCCCAGGCTCAGGTAGAGGAAGCGGCGGGACACGGGGCCGCGGGCGTCCCGCACCTCGTGTTCCAGGGCCAGGAGGAGGCGGGGAGCTACGGCGTTTTCGTCCACCAGGACCGTGCCCCGCTCCAGGTACGGGCCCCACTGGCGGAGCACGGCGTCCAGGACCCCTTCCAACAGAGGGTGCCCCGGCACCAGGAAGTCGGCCAGGGGCTTTCCGGGAAGGCTCACCTTGTCCTTTTGGAAGGTGATCCGCTCGTAGCTCCGTTGAACCCCGGGCCTGGCCTCGCGCACCTTGGCGGGCACAAAGCTCACCTCCATCCGCCCCGCCTCCCGGGGGTGGACGGTGCCCCCCAGGGCCTCGAGGGCCTTGCGGAAGAAGCTACTCAGGTAGTGGGGCTGGAGCCTTTTGGCCTCGGCCCGCTCCATGTCTAGGCGAAGGGCTTCCAGGCGCCTTGGGTCCAACACCTCGGAGGCCAAGGCGTTTTGTAGGAGCGCCTCCAGCCTCTCCTGGTCCACCGCCCCCTCCACCTGGCGGAAAAGCCGGGCCCGTACCTGGGGGTCTTCCCCGTAGCGGATGGCCTCGAGGAGAAGCTCCTTGAGGGGCCTTTCCTGGAAGAGCCTTCCCAGCACGTCAAAGACCCGTCCGCCCAGGGCCTGGCTGGCCTCCTCCAGCTTGCGCAACAGGCGCAGGTAGACCTCGCCCTCCCGGGTGTTTTCCGCCACCAGGTTCCACATGTGGCAGACCTCGGTTTGGCCGATGCGGTGGATGCGGCCAAAGCGTTGCTCCAGCCGGGCCGGGTTCCAGGGGAGGTCGTAGTTGATGAGGAGGTGGGCCCGTTGCAGGTTCACCCCCTCCCCGGCGGCGTCCGTGGCCACCAGGATCAGGGTTTCCCGGTCCTGGGTGAAGCGCGCCTGGCGCTGGCGGCGTTCCTCCCGGGAGAGCCCGCCGTGGAGGCTTACCACCTGCTCGGGCCGCCCCAGGTAGGTCTTGAGGCGCTCTTCCAGGTAGTCCAGGGTGTCCTTGTGTTCGGTGAAGATGATGAGCTTCCGTCCGCGGATGGGCTCCTCCTCCAGGAGGGTCCGTAGCTCCTGCCACTTCCGGTCCTGGTGGCTCCGGAGGAGGGCTTTGGCCTGGGCCTCGAGGCGCCTTAGGGTGGCGATCTCGGCTTCCAGCTCCGCCAGGGTGCGGGCGGCGGTGGCCTGGTCCAGGATTTCTGGGGCGGCCTCCAGCTCCTCGTCCGGGAACTCCTCCTTTTCCTCTATGTCCTCCTCCTCCAGGGTGGGGAAGGCGAGGGCCAGGCCCCGGCGCACCTCCTCCCGACGGGCCTCCAGCCGCTTCCTGCGCCGTTCCAGGGAACGGTGGATGGCCTGGGGACTGCTGGCCAGCCGCCTCTGGAGAAGGGTGAGGGCGAAGCCCACGGTGCGCCTTTGCCCCTCCTCCAGGGCCTCGGCCCGGTTCATCTCCTCCCGCACGTAAGCGGTCACCGCCTGGTAAAGGGCCATCTCCTCCGGGGAGAGGGAGTAGGCCACGGTGTAGGCCCGGCGCTCGGGGAAGAGGGGGGTGCCGTCAAAGCGCACCAGGTCCTCCTTCTGCCGCCGGAGCCAGAGGCCTTGGGTATCGGGCCGGGGGCTTTCTGGCCGGGGCTTGCCCAGGAAGCGGTCGGGGTCCAGGAGGGCCAGGAAGAGGCGGAAGTCCTCCTCCTTGCCCCGGTGAGGGGTGGCGGTGAGGAGGAGGAGGTGCTTGGCCCGCTGGGAAAGCTCCTGCCCTAGGCGGTAACGGCGGGTGGCCTTCACCTCCCCGCGGTAGTAGGAGGCGGCCATCTTGTGGGCCTCGTCCACCACCACCAGGTCCCAGTCCACCTCGAGGGCCTTCGCCGCCACCTCGGGAAAGCGGGCCAGGCCGTCTAGACGGGCGATCCAGAGGGGGTGTTCCCGGAAGGGGTTGACGGGGGAGGTCTCCAGGGTGAAGCGGGAGAAGACCCGGAAGTCCAGGCGGAACTTCTCCCAAAGCTCCTCCTGCCACTGCAGGACCAGGGCGCCAGGGGCCACCACCAGGCACCGCTCCAGGGCCCCCCGCAGGGCCATCTCCCGGATGTAAAGCCCGGCCATGATGGTCTTGCCCGCACCGGGGTCGTCGGCCAGGAGGAAGCGGAGGGGGGTTTTGGGCAGGAGGTGGCCGTAGACGGCCTCAATCTGGTGGGGGAGGGGTTCCACCAAGGAGGCGTGCACCGCCATCATGGGGTCAAAGAGGTAGGCCAGACGGATGCGCTTGGCCTCGGCGGCCAGCCGGAAGAGGTCCCCAGGGGCGTCCAGGGGGAAGCGGGGAGCCTCCTCGGCCCGAAGCCGTTCCAGGTCCTCGGGGTAGAGGAGGGCTTCCCCCAGCTGGCCGCTTGGGTGGCGGTAGGTTACCTGCAGGGCCTCCCCCAGGGGGCGCACGTGCTCCACCAGAACGCCTTCCCCGGGCAACAGGCCCAGGAGGCGCACCCCGGGGCGCACCCGCTCGGGGGTCAGGGGAGGTTCGGCGGCCATGAGAACAGCTTAGGGCAAGGGGGTGGGCCCGTGGCGCCCATCTAACCCGGGGCTTTTGTGGAAAACGCCCAGAAGCCTGGGGGCGATTTGCGGGGATGGGGAAGCGGGGGGCGGGAGGATACCCCCCGGTTTATAGCCCTTGACCCTAGACGGAAGGTCAGGGGGGCGTATAGCCTGAGGAACATGTACGAGGGGAAGATCCTCTACGAAGGCCTCACCTTTGACGACGTTCTCCTCCTCCCGGGGTACTCGGAGGTGCTGCCCCGGGAGGTATCGGTGCGGACGCGGCTTACCAAGAAGCTTTACCTCAACATCCCCATCCTCTCCGCGGCCATGGACACGGTGACCGAGGCGGAGATGGCCATCGCCATGGCCCGGGAAGGGGGGCTTGGGGTGATCCACAAGAACCTCAGCGTGGAGGCCCAGGCCAGCATGGTGCGCAAGGTGAAGCGCTCGGAGGCGGGGATGATCCAGGATCCCGTCACCCTGCCCCCCACCGCCACCCTCGAGGACGCCGAACGCCTCATGCGGGAGTACCGCATCGGGGGGCTTCCAGTGGTGGACCTCTACGGGAGGCTTCTGGGCCTGGTGACCAACCGGGACCTGCGCTTTGAGCGCAACCTGAAGCGGCCCGTCACCGAGGTCATGACCCCCTTGGAGCGCCTGGTCACCGCTCCGCCTGGCACCACCCTGGAGGAGGCGGAGGAGATCCTGCGCAAGCACAAGGTGGAGAAGCTTCCCCTGGTGGACGAGGCGGGGAGGCTTAAGGGGCTTCTCACCCTAAAGGACATCGTGAAGCGCAAGCAGTACCCCCACGCCGCCAAGGACCCTCTGGGCCGGCTGCTGGTGGGGGCGGCGGTGGGGGCAAGCCGCGACCTACCCGAGCGGGCGGCCGCCTTGGTGGAGGCGGGGGTGGACGTCTTAGTTTTGGACTCCGCGCACGGCCATTCCAAGGGGATCCTCGAGGCCCTCACCTACCTGAAGGAGACCTTCGGGGACAAGGTGGAGGTCATCGCCGGCAACGTGGCCACCCGGGAGGGGGCCCGGGCCTTGGCGGAACGGGGGGCGGATGCGGTGAAGGTGGGCATCGGCCCCGGCTCCATCTGCACCACCCGGGTGGTGACCGGGGTGGGGGTGCCCCAGATCTCCGCCATCCTCGAGGCGGTGGCGGGGGTAAAGGACCTGGATGTGCCCATCATCGCCGATGGGGGCATCAAGTACACGGGGGATGTGGCCAAGGCCCTGGCGGCGGGGGCCCATTCGGTGATGCTGGGGAGCATGCTGGCGGGCACGGACGAGGCCCCGGGGGAGGAGGTCTTGAAGGATGGGCGCCGCTACAAGCTCTACCGGGGCATGGGCTCCCTGGGGGCCATGCGGCAGGGCTCCGCCGACCGCTACTTCCAGGAGCCGGGCAGGGGAGGGGAGTCCGAGGCCAAGAAGCTGGTGCCCGAAGGGATTGAGGGCATGGTGCCCTATAAGGGCCCCGTGGCCGACGTCCTCTACCAGATCGTGGGGGGCTTGAGGAGCGCCATGGGCTATGTGGGGGCCCCCGATATTGAGACCTTTCGGCAAAAAGCCCGCTTCGTGCGCATGACCATGGCGGGCCTCATCGAAAGCCACCCCCACGACGTGGTGGTGGTTAAGGAGGCCCCCAACTACTCCCGCTAAGGGCTGCTGCCAGGGGGGTGCCGCGAGGATGGGGCTTCGCCCTGACCCATAGGTGGGGAAGAAGGGCATGACCAGAGTCTTTCTGGGGTCCCCGTCGTGGCGCAAGCCAAGACGGGGCACTCAGTCTCTGAAGAGCTTCTCAAAAGCCTCCCCGCCTCCCCGCTTGCGGGCCAGGCGGTAGGTGCCCTCCTTTTCCTCCAGCTTTCCCTCCGTCACCAGGGCCTTCAGGGTGTCCTCCAGCTCCTTTTTGGAGAAGGCTTCCCCCTCTTCGTCCAAATAGCGCTGGATTTCCTTGAAGGTGGCGAAGCGCAACGCCTCCACTGCCCGCATGACCCAAGCCCTGCGATCCATGCCACCATCCTATCCCCTTTGCCCGTGGCATCCTGGGCCTATGGACCCTTACCGGGAATACCAGGATTACGTGGTGGCCTCGAGGCTCCTCGTGGCCCTGGGCCTTTCCCGGGAAGTGCTCTCTTTGGCCCAGTATGCCCGGCTTCGCCTTAAGCGGATGGAGCTGGTCCAGAAGGGGTGGATGGGCCGCTTGGAAAGCTTGGATGAGCGCTTGCGGTATGGCTTCTTCAGCAATCCCCTAAAGCTCAAGGAGTTCCTCAAGCGCACCGCGCATGCCCCCTTTTGGGCCTCCCCCCTGGCCTTTGAGGCCCTGCTGTTCCCCGAGGAGCAGGCCCGCCTGGCCTACCCGGGGCAGGCGGGGGAGTACTACCTGGGCTGGCTCAGGCTACCCCACCTCCTCATGGACCCCCTGGCCTTTGAGGAGGCCCTGAGGGAACAGGAGGCCCGGGCCCAGGCCCTTCCCCTCTTCCTCAACGCCTTCCACCGGGTCCCCGGCCCTTGAGGCCCGCCTGGCCTCAGGCCTCCTCCTCTAGAAGGGGGAGGCGCACCCGAAAACGGGTTAGGCCGGGCCGGCTTTCCACGGTGATCTCCCCCCCATGGGCCCTGGCGATGGCCTGGGCGATGGCCAGGCCCAGCCCGGTGCCCCCCCGGGTCCCCGGGCGAAGCGCTCAAACAGGCGGGGAAGGAGTTCCTCCGGGATCCCAGGGCCGTGGTCCTCCACCTCCAAGAGGGCGTTTTCCCCCTCCCGCCTGAGGCGCACCCAGACCCCTTCCCTTCCCGCGGCCCGCACCGCGTTGGCGATGAGGTTTCGGAGCATTTGCAAAAGCCGGTCCGGGTCCCCGAGCACCTCCAGGGCCTCCCCTTGGAAGGCCACCCCGTACTCCCGGGCGGCCTCCTCCCCTAGGGCTTTGAGGTCCACGATATGGGGGTTTAGGGTGCGCTCCGCCTCCCCCCGGGCCAGGGAGAGGAGGTCCCCCACCAGGCGGCGCATCCTCTCTGCGGTGGCCTCCATGGTGCGGAGGGCCTCGAGGTCCTGCGGGTTCCTCTTGAGGCGCTCCAGGTGGCCAAGAAGCACGGTGAGGGGGGTTCGGAGCTCGTGGCTGGCCTCGGCCAGGAAGGCCCGTTCCTTTTCCTTGGCCTCCTTTAGGGCGAAGAGGAGGCCGTTCACCGCCTCCACCATGCGGCCCAACTCGTCCTTGGGAAGGCGCAGGGGCACCGGGTCCAGGCGCCCGGGGTTACGCTGGGCGATCTCCCTGGCGGCCTCCTCCAGGGGCCTGGCGGTGAGCCGGGCGGTGAGGTAGACCAGGGCCGTGCCCAGGGGGAAAAGCAGGAAGAAGGCCTCGAGGAGGGCCTGCCTCAAGGCCCTTTGCGCCAGGTCTATGGGGGCGGTGTCCTGGGTCAGGGCGAGAAGGCCCAAGGGGGTGCGCACCAAGGCGGCGGCGAAGCCCCTTTGCCAGATGACCCTGGGGGCCTCCCCCACCCCCTTTAGGGCCTCCGGGGGAAGGCGGTGGGCCTTTTGGGTCAGGACCAGGGCCTCCCCATCCTCCGCATAGAGGTGCAGGTAAACGCCCCCCGTGGTGAGGAGGGCCCCCGTCTGGCCCTTGCGGTAGGCCTCCGCCGCCCGCTTGGCGTCCTCCAGGAGGGTGGCCTCCAGGTGGCCCCTAAGGGCGCGCTCCACTCCCTGCCCCGCCAGGTACAAAGCCCCCACCAGGAAGAGGAGCCAGAGGAGGCTGAAGGAGAGGAAAAGCCGAAGCCGGAAGGACATGGGGCCGGGCTAGGCTTCCTCCTCCCCCCTTCCCGGGCGCACCGCATACCCCAGGCCCCGCACCGTGCGCAGGTAGCCGTAGGCCCCAGCCTCACGGAGCTTGGCCCGGAGGTTGGCCACGTGCACGTCCAGGACGTTGGAATCCCGGCCCAGGGGCTTACCCCAGATCTTTTCCTCTATCTCCTCCCGGGGAAAGACCCTTCCCGGGCGGCTCATGAGGAGATGGAGGAGCTCAAACTCCTTGGGGGAAAGCCGCACCTCCTTTTCCCCAAAGAACACCTGCCGCCTTCTGGGGTAAAGCTCCAGCCGGCCCACGGTGAGGACCTCGCTGCCTTCCTTGTGCCGCAGCTGCACCTGGATGCGGGCCAGGAGCTCGGCGGGGTGGAAGGGCTTCACCAGGTAGTCGTCGGCCCCGTCGGAAAGGAGGCCCACCTTGCGCTCCACGGCATCCTGGGCGGTGAGGACCAGGATGGGGGTGTCGTCGGTGGCCCGGATCCTCCGGGCCACCTCGGCCCCGTCCAGGTCGGGAAGGCCAAGGTCCAGCACCACCAGGTCCGGCTTCCGTTCGCGATGCTTCACCAGGCCTTCCATGCCGCTTTTGGCCCATTCCACGGAAAAGCCCGCCTCCTTGAGCTCCAGCTCCACCAGGCGGGCCACCTCCGCATCGTCCTCAATGAGCAGGATGCGCTTCATGGCCAAAGCCTTTCCGGAGGGGCGAGGCCATAGACCTCCTTGAGGAGCCTGAGCAGGCTCACCCGCTCCTTGTCCTGCAGGAGGAATAGATCCCCGCGGTCGGCCACCCCGGGCAGGGTGCGGGGCTTCTCCCCCGGGAGCACCAGGAGGAGTTGCACCTCCTGGCCCGGCCTGGGGGGCACCGGGGCGGAGAGGGGGACCAGCCGCTTGCCCTCCACCCGCCAAGCCCCGTGCAGGATGCGCAGGTCCTGGGAGAAAAGCCTAAGCTCCGTGCCTGGGGGAAGACCTGGCCCCAGGAGGGGAGGAAGGGCAGCCCAAACCGTCCCCAGGAAAAGGAGAAGGAGGATCAGGGGACGCATCGCCTCCCATTCTACGCCGGGGGCTCAGCCCTTTGTGGGAGAGAGCTTAAGGGGCCTGAAGGTTTTTCGGGGAGGAGGAAGCCGGCGGAAACCACGTACTTAAGGGCATCCTCCACGCTGATCTCCAGGGGGATGACCTCTTCCGAGGGCACCAGGATCACCATGCCGCTGGCGGGCACGGGGCTGGTGGGCACCAGGACGGCGGTGTACCCTTCCGGCAACGGGGGAAGGCGGTTGGATACGGGCTGCACCACAAAGCAGAGCGTGTACAGCCCCCGCCTGGGGTACTCTATGACCGCCGCCCGGCTGAACTTTACCTCCTGGTGGCCGAAGAGGGTGTGGGTGATCTGCTGGACCGCCTTGTAGATGTCCCGCACGATGGGAAAAAGGAGAAGGGAGCGCTCCAGGGAGCCGATGAGCCTTCGGCCCAGGTAGTTTTCCGCCACGGTACCCACCAGATAGATGAGCACCCCGGCCAGGAGGAGCCCCACGAAGGGGAGGAGGGGCTGGTAGGCCCGGGGCACCTCGAGGTTCAGAAGGCGGAGAAAGGTCTGGATGTACCCGCCGGAATAGGTGTAGACCCAGGCCAGGAAGTACAGGGTTACCAGGAGGGGGAGAAGGGTTACCAGGCCGGTGAGAAGCCGCTGGCGCAGGCGCATGGCTTTTAGTTTACGCAACAAGGCACCCCTTCGGGTGCCGGTTAGGGGACAGACCCCGGGGGACTAAGTGCCCCGTCGTGGCTTGCGCCATCACGGGGGCCCCAGGAAGGCTTTGGGCATCGCCCCTATTCCCCGTCTATTGCAGCAACCCCCAAAACCGCACCTAGCGCCCGTCCCCGCGGCTTCGGGCCAGCTCCCTGAGGCCCTGGAGGTCCTTCAGGACGATCTTGCCGTAGCCGGAGCGGATGTACCCCTCCCGGGTGAGCTCCCCGATCACCTTGGTCACGGTTTCCCGCACGCTCCCCACCGCCGCCGCCAGCTCGTCGTGGGTGGCGCGGAGGACCAGGCCCTCCGGCTCCTCGTGGGCCAAGGGGGTCTCCGCCAGCTCCAGGATGGCCGCGGCCATGCGGTTTTTCAGGCGTTGGGTGGCCAGGCGCTCAATGCGCCGGTAGGACTCGGAAAGGGCCTGGGCCAGGCTGAGGAGCACCTGAAAGACCTCCTCGGGGTGGGGTTCCTTGGGGAGGGGTTCGGCCACCACCTCGGTCACCGCCTCGGCGAAGTAGCCCCGCTCCGTGCCCGCCCAGGCCTCCTCGCCGAAGTACCCCCCGGGGCGGACCAGGCGCAGGGTGAGGGCGTTGCCCTCCTCGTCCACCGCCTCGAGGCGCACGAGGCCCTGGAGGACCCGGTAGACCCGGTCCCGGGGCCCCGGGACCCCCGGGTACAGGATGACCTCGCCTGGCCTAAAGGTTACCGTCTCGCGTGCCTGGGTCATGGCTGCCTCCTTGCCCCTAGGCTAACACGCCCTCCCGGTTTTGTAAACCTTTAGGTTACAAAAATCGCGCCCCGCCCAGGGCTTGGGCAAGGGGCGCCCGCCCGGGGGAAGGCGGTCCGGGGCGGCCTCGGCCTCCCCTCCGCCCAAGAAGACCCCCCGCGGGCCTTCTTCCGGCGGTACCCTTGGCCACCCCTGGGGGTCCTCAGGAGGCGGCTCCCAGGGCCCGGAGGGGGTCATTTCACATTTTCCCGGAGCCAGTCCAGGTAAGGCCCATGCCCCTCGGCGATGGGCAGGGCCACGATCTCGGGGACGGTGTAGGGGTGGAGGGAGAGAACCCGCTCCTTTAGCCGGGGGAAGGCGAAGGTGGTGGTCTTGACGATGAGGAGGACCTCCCGGTCCTCCACCACCTTCCCCTGCCAGCGGTAGACGGAGGTGAGGCCCGGCACCAGGTTCACGCAGGCGGCCAGGCCCTCCTCCACCAGGGTGCGGGCCAGGGTCTGGCCCACCTCCTCGTTAGGGGCGGTGATCAGGACCACCTCCTCCATCACTGCTCCTCCTCCACGGCAAAGGCGCTGGCCACCTCGTCGTCCTCGGGAAGGTTCATCACCTTGACCCCGGCGGTGGCCCGAGAGTACTGGCGGATATCCGCCACGGGGGTGCGGATGGCCAGGCCCTTTTTGGAAAGGACCAGGAGGTCCTCCGTGCCCCGCACCTTGAGGAGGGCGGCAAGGCGGCCCACCTTGAGGGAGGTGGCGTAGGTGATGACCCCCTTACCCCCCCGGCCCTGTAGGGGGTACTCGGCGAGGGGGGTACGCTTGCCGTAGCCCCGGGTGCTCACCGCCAGGAGGTCCACCATCTCCCCAGGCTTGACCGTCACCAGGGAAACCACCCGATCCCCAGGCTTTTTGAAGCGGATCCCCGTCACCCCCTGGCTGTCCCGGCCCGTGGCCCGGACCTCCTCCAGGGGGAAGCGGATGGCCTGCCCCTCCTCCGTGGCCAGGATGGCCTCGTCCTCGGGGTCGGAAAGGGCCACCCCGATGAGCCGGTCCCCCTCCAAAAGCCGGATGGCGATGAGCCCCGCGGTGCCCAGGTTCTGGTACTCCCTCAAGGGGGTGCGCTTCACCAAGCCCTGTTCCGTGGCGAAGACCAGGTAGCCCTCCCCCTCCAACCCCCTCACGGAAAGCAAAGCGGCCACCTCCTCCTCGTCCGCCAGGGGGAGGAGGGATTTCACGTGCACCCCCCGGGCCTGCCGGCCCATCTCCGGCAGGTCGTAGACCTTTAGGCGATAGACCCGGCCCCGG
Source organism: Thermus amyloliquefaciens (assembly GCF_000744885.1). NCBI lineage: Bacteria > Thermotogati > Deinococcota > Deinococci > Thermales > Thermaceae > Thermus > Thermus amyloliquefaciens. The sequence goes on from NZ_JQMV01000003.1 coordinate 419,572, forward strand.
TTGGTGAAGAGGAGGAGGTCTTCATGGGCCTGGGCCACGAAGACCTGGATGGCCTCGTCCTCCTCCTTGGTCTTGCCGGCCATGAGCCCTTTGCCTCCCCTTCCTTGGGCCCGGTAGCTCTCCAGGGGAAGGCGCTTCAGGAAACCCTGGGCGGTGAGGGTGATCACCATGGGCTCGTCCTCGATGAGGTCCTCGGGGTTGAAGCTCTCCTCAAACTCGGTGATCACCGTGCGCCGGGCGTCCCCGTACTTCTCCTTGACCCTTAGGAGGTCCTTCTTCACCTCGGCCCAGAGGCGTTCCTCCTCCTCCAGGATGGCCCGCAGCCGGGCGATCTCCTCCATGAGCTCCCGGTACTCCTCCAAAAGCTTCTCCCGCTCCAGGGCCACCAGGCGTTGCAAGCGCATGTCCAGAATGGCCTGGGCCTGGACCTCGGAGAGCCCGAAGCGCCCCATGAGCCCTTGGCGGGCCTCCTGGGCGTCCTGGGAGCCGCGGATGAGGGCGATGACCTCGTCGATGTGGTCCAGGGCGATGAGGAGCCCCTCCAGCACGTGGGCCCGCTCCTCGGCCTTTTTGAGGTCAAAGAGGCTCCTGCGCCGCACCACCTCCTTGCGGTGGTCCAGGTAGTGGCGCATGAGGGCGAGGAGGGAGAGGACCTTGGGCTCTCCGTCCACGATGGCCAGGAGGTTCACCGTGAAGGAGGTTTGCAAGGCGGTGTGCTTGTAAAGCTGGTTCAGGACCACCTGAGGGTTGGCCCCTCGTTTGAGCTCGATGGCGATCCTGAGGCCCTGGCGGTCGGACTCGTCCCGCAGGGCCACGATGTCCTCAATCTTCTTGGCCTTCACCAGGGCGGCGATCTGGGCGATGAGGCTGGCCTTGTTGACCTGGTAGGGGATCTCCGTGACCACCAGCATGGGGCGCTGGCCCTTTTCCTCCACCCGCACCTTGGCCCTGAGCTTGAGGCTACCCCGGCCCGTGGCGTAGGCCTCCTGGATCCCCCTCCGGGAGACCTTGCCCCCGGTGGGGAAGTCGGGGCCGGGTAGGTGGCGCATGACCTCCTCGAGGGTGATCCCCGGGTTGTCGATCATGGCCACCAGGGCGTCCACCACCTCGGAGAGGTTGTGGGGCGGGAGGCTGGTGGCCATGCCCACGGCGATGCCGCTGGCCCCGTTCACCAGGAGGTTGGGGATGGCGGAGGGGAGGACCTCGGGCTCCTTAAGGGAGCCGTCGTAGTTGGGGCGGAAGTCCACGGTTTCCTTGTCGATGTCCAGAAGCATCTCCGCCCCTAGCGGGGAGAGGCGGGCCTCCGTGTAGCGCTGGGCCGCCGGGGGGTCCCCGTCCACCGAGCCGAAGTTTCCTTGGCCGTCCACCAGGGGGTAGCGCAGGTTCCAGGGCTGGGCCAGGCGGGCCAGGGCATCGTAGATGGCGGCGTCCCCGTGGGGGTGGTACTTACCCATGACCTCGCCCACGATCTTGGCGCTTTTCACGTGCTTGCGGTTTGGGAGCACCCCCTCTTGGTAGGCGCCAAAGAGGATGCGCCGTTGGACCGGCTTGAGCCCGTCCCGCACGTCGGGCAGGGCCCGGTCCACGATGACGGACATGGCGTAGTTGATGAAGCTTTGCTTGAGCTCTTCTGTGATTTCTACGGGAACCACCGTCTCGGGCATACTCTTCCTCTCGGGCCAAAGCCTCTTTTCAGTATATCAGACGCGCCGGTCCTCAGGACCGGCCGCCCGGGCGAGGGGGTCCAGGGGGGGTTAGCCCGGCGGGCCCACCTCCAGGACCTCCGCCAGGTAGACCAGGGCCAGCTTGTAGGAGAGGACGCCAAACCCCGCGATGATGCCCCGGCAGGCCCCCGCGGTCACGGAGTGCTGGCGAAAGGGCTCGCGGGCATGGAGGTTGGAGAGGTGGACCTCCACCGCAGGGAGGGGCTGGGCCCTAAGGGCGTCCAGGAGGGCGTAGGAGTAATGGGTGAGGGCCCCGGGGTTCAGGACCAGGGCCAAGAATCCCTCCCGGTGGGCTTGCTGCACCCATTCTATCAGCTGCCCCTCGTAGTTGCTCTGGCGAAAGGCCACCCCGAGGCCCAGCTCCGCTCCCCAGGCCTCGCAGAGGGCTTCCAGCTCCTCGAGGGTGGTGCGCCCGTAGACCTCGGGCTCCCGCTGGCCCAGCAGGTTCAGGTTGGGTCCGTTTAGGATCAGCACCATACGGGCTCCTTTTGCCCTAGGATACCCGGTATGCGCCGCCTTTGGTTCGTCGGGGTTCTGGTGTCCCTCCTCGGCTTGGCCCAGGGTTCCCGGGCCCTCACCCACACCGTGGCCCCTGGGGAAACCCTGTTCGCCATCGCCCGGCGCTACGGCACCACGGTGGAGGAGCTGGCCCGGCTCAACGGGCTAAGGGACCCCAACCGCCTCCAGGTGGGGCAGGTGCTTTGGGTGCGCCCAAGGGGGGAGGTGGCCCTGCCCCGGGGAAGGGCCTTTTACTTCCCTCCCGTCCAGGGCCGGGCCTTTGGCCTTTGGGTGGAGGGGTACGCCCAGGGGTGGGTGGGGTTTTTGGGGGAGCGGTACCCCCTGGTACCCGGGGAGGGGGGCCTATGGGCCCTTTTGCCGGTGGGGGCCTTGGTGAAGCCGGGGGAGTACCCCTTGCGCCTCGTCCTGGAGGGGGAGGAGGTGGCCCTTTCCCTCCAGGTGGTCCCCGGGGGCTACGGCCAGGAAACCCTGGCCTTAAGCCCCTCCCTGGAGGGCCTGCTCCGGGATCCCGGCCTGAAGGCGGAGCGGGAGAAGGTGGTGGGGGCCTGCCCCAGGGAAGGCCCCCTTAGGGTTTCCCGTTTCCTGAGGCCCCTGGAGGGTGGGCGCGTTACCAGCCCCTTTGGCACCCGTCGGCGCTACGGCACCCTTTTCACCTCCTACCACGAGGGCCTGGACTTCGCCGCTTTGCCCGGCACCCCCGTGCGGGCGGTGGCCGAGGGGGTCGTGGTCCTTTCGGAGAGGCTGAAGGTGCGGGGGGAGGCGGTGGTCCTGAGCCACGGGATGGGCCTTTGCACCGGGTACTGGCACCTTGCGGAAAGGAGGGTGAGGGTGGGGGAGAGGGTTAAGGGGGGGCAGGTGCTGGGGCTTTTGGGGAACACGGGGCTTTCCACCGGGCCCCACCTGCACCTCGAGGTGCGCCTTTGGGGGGTTCCCGTGGACCCCATGCCCTTTTTCCAGGGCCTCCCCCTACCCTAAGCACCCCGTCACGGGGGCCCCAGAAAGGCTTTGGGCATCGCCCTTCTTCCCGAGCCCTTAAGGCATCCCTCATGCCTTGGCCCTTAGTTGCAAAAGGGAAAGGACCTCCACGTGGTGGGTGAAGGGGAAAAAGTCGTAGGGCCGGGCGAAGGCCAGCCGGTAGCCGCCCCCCACCAGCCACCCCACGTCCCTGGCCCAGGTGGCGGGGTCGCAGGCCACGTAGAGGATCTCCCTGGGCCGGGACTCCAGGAGATACTCCCTCACCTCCTGGGAAAGTCCGGTGCGGGGCGGGTCCAGGACCACCAGGTCAAAGGTGCCCAGGTTCCGGGCCTCCTTGGCGTCCCCCCGGTGGAAGCGCACGTTTTCCAGGCCAAGCCGCTTCCGGTCCGCCTCCCCTCGGCGCACCGCCTCCTTGCTGATCTCCACCGCCACCACCTCCTGGAACCGGGGGGCCAGGAGGAGGGAGAAAAGGCCGCTTCCCGCATAGAGCTCCAGGGCCCGTTCCCCGCGGGAAACCAGGCTCAGGGCCTCCTCCAGGAGTTCCCCCATGGCCAAGGGGTTTACCTGGCTGAAGCTTTCCACGCTCACGGTGGCGGTGAGGGGGCCGAACCGCTCCAGGAGGGTTCTTTCCCCGTAAAGGGGCCTTACCCTTCCCCGGAAGCGCCCCTTGGGGGAAGGCTCGGCCCAGACCACCCCCGCGAACCCCTCCCGCACCAGGGCCTTGGCGGGGCGCCGGAGGCTTTCCGGGTTTCCGCCGATGAGGCCGAGGAGCACCCGGCCCTCCAGGAGGCTTCCCCTAAGGGCCACCTCCTCCACCGGCAGGGGCCAGGTCTTGAGGAGGGAGAAGGCCCAGGCCAAGGGCTCGGCCAAAAGGGGATCCTCCTCCAGCCGGAAGAGGGCCTGGCTTTCCGGCAGGCGGTAGGCCAGGCCCCCCAGGGGATGGCGGGCGTACTGGGCGGCGGTGCGGTAACCCAGGGGCCTGGGGGAGGGGCGGATGGGGGCCAGGGGGAAGGGGAGCTTGGCGATGCGCTCCAGGGCGTCTTGCACCAGGCTTTCCTTCAGGGGGAGCTGGCTTTCGTAGGCCAAGGGCAGGTCGGCGGAGGGGGGGAGGGGGTGGGGGTAGCGGTCGGGGCGGGGGGTGAGGACCTCCACTTCTTCCAGGAACAGGGCCCCCTTGCGGCGCACGGGCTTCCCCCGCACCGCCTCTCCTGGTAACCCCCCCTTGATGAGGATGGCCCCCTCCTCGGTGCGGGCCAGGCCGTAGCCTCCCGGTACCAGCTTCTCCACGGTGAGAACCTTCACCTTTCCACCCTACACCAAGCCCGCCGGCGCTAAGATAAAGGGGTGATTCGGGTACTCTTAGCGGACGATCATGCCCTTTTTCGCCAAGGGCTTAAAAGCCTTCTGGAGGCGGAGGGGGATTTCCGGGTGGTGGGGGAGGCGAAGGACGGCTGGGAGGCCATGCGGCATGCCCTCGAGGCCAAGCCGGACGTGATCCTCATGGACATCCAGATGCCGGGCCTGGACGGGGTGCAGGCCACCCAGGCCATCCTCAAGGAGTGGCCCGAGGCCAGGGTGATCATCCTCACCATGTACCGCCAGGACGCCTACGTGTTTGAGGCGGTGAAGGCGGGGGCCAGGGGCTACCTCCTGAAGGATACCAACGCCAGCGAGCTCATCGAGGCCATCCGCCGGGTGCATGCGGGGGAGGTGCTTCTGGATGCCGAGCTGGCGGGGCGCATCATCCAGGACTTCCGGGCCAAGAAGGAGTCCAGCCTTCCCCTACATGCGGAGCTTTCCGAAAGGGAGATCCAGATCCTCAAGCTGGTGGCCCAGGGGTACACCAACCTGGAGATCGCCGCTGAGCTGCAGCTTTCTGAAAAGACCGTGCGCAACCGCCTTTCCGAAATCTTCCAGAAGCTTCACCTGAACAACCGCACCCAAGCGGCTCTGTACGCCATCCGCGAGGGACTGGCCCAGCCCGAGCCCGAAGAGTAGTGGACCCGGTGCGCTTCCTCCTGGAGCTCGCCCCCCTGGCGGGGGAGGAGGCCCGGGGGGCCTACGTGGCTGCCCGACTGCCGGGGGCCCGGCGGGACGGCCTGGGGAATGTGTGGGCCGGGGAGGGGCGGGTGCTTCTTTTGGCCCACCTGGACACGGTTTTGCCCCCCGAGCCCCCCAGGCGGGCGGGGGAAAGGCTCTACGGCCCAGGGGTAGGGGATAACTCCAGCGGGGTGGCCGTCCTCCTCTCCCTTCCCGAGATCCCGGGGGTGGTCCGGGGCTTCACCGTGGGGGAGGAGGGCCTGGGGAACCTCAAGGGGGCCCGGGCCCTGGTGGAAACCCTGGCGCCCGAGGTGGTGGTGGCGGTGGACGGGTATCTGCCGGGGGTGGTGGACCGGGCCTTGGGCTCGGTCCGCTTCCGGGTCACCTTTTTGGGCCGGGGTGGCCACGCCTGGGGGGACAAGGAGGTGCCCAACCCCGTGTTTGCCCTGGCGGAGGGGCTTTGCCGGCTGCGCGCCCTCTTCCAGGAGGTGGGGAGCGAGGCCAGCCTGAACGCCAGCGGCCTGGAAGGGGGCGAGGCGGTGAACGCCATCCCTAAGGAGGCCTCGGCCTTGGTGGAGATCCGCGCCTTGGAAGAGGGAAGGCTTCGCACCCTCCACCAAAGGGCCCAGGAGGTCCTAAAGGAGGTGGCCCGGTTCCACGGGGTGAGGGTCTCCCTGGAGGTCCTGGGGCAGAGGCCCACGGGGAGCACCGCCACCCCCCGGCTTCTGCAGGCGGCGGCGGAGGCCCTGGCCAAGATCGGGGAAAGGCCTAGGTTCCAGCCGGGTTCCACCGACGCCAGCGCCGCCATTGAGCGGGGCATCCCCGCCTTGGCCCTGGGGGTGTACCGGGGGAGCGGGGCCCACACCCGGGAGGAGTGGGTGCTTCCTAAGAGCCTTTGGGAGGGCCGGGAGGTGCTTCTGGCCTTTTTAAAGGCCCTTGGCGTAGGATAGGGCGTATGCGCGTGGGCGTCCTGAAGGGCTTTCTTTCCCGTCGGTACCTGGGCTTTTGGGAGGCCTATTTAGAGGCCTTGGGGGTGGAGGTGGTGCGGGCGGAGCCTCCCCCCGCCCGCCACCAGCCCTACTGCCTGCCGGTGCAGGGGCTTTTGGCCCAGGTGGAGGCCCTGAAGGCGCAAGGGGTGGACTACCTGCTCCTCCCCGACCTGCAAGGGGGGGTGGATTCGGAAAAGGGCGGGGGGCAGTGCCCCTGGCTTTTGGACCTGGAGGCCGCCCTCCGCCGCTACTTCCCGGGCCTTCCCCCGGTGCTCAAGGTGCCCGCGGAGCTATCCGAACGGGTCTTGGGCCGGGCGGCGGAGGTGGGGCACCTCCTCACGCAAAACCCCATGCTGGTGGGCCGGGCCCTGGACCGGGCGCGAGGGTTTTTGAAGTCCCCTCCCCCCCTCAAGACCCCTTTGGGGAGCGTGGGGGTGGTGGCCCAGCCCTACCTCCTCGAGGAGGAACCCTTCCGCAAGGCGGTGGAGGAGGCCTTGGCCCAGGAGGGGCTCATCCCCTACTTTCCCGACCTGCCCCCCGAGAAGCTGAGGGAGGAGGGGGACCGGCTTCTTCCCATGGACCTTCCCACCGACCGGGAGCTTCTCGGCATGGTCCACTACCTCCACCGCCTGGGCCGGGTGAAAGGCCTTTTGCTGGTGGTTTCCTACGCCTGCCCGCCCATTCCCGGCCTCTTGCGCAAGGCGGTGCGGCGGCTTGCCAAGCCCCACCGCCTGGTGACCTGGGGGGAGGACTGGGGGGAGGCCCTTCGCTCCTTGAGGGAGGAGATCCGGGGGGGTTAAGGGCCCATCCAGGGGGTTCGCCGCAAGGGGCGGCCGTGACCCCTTGGGAAGGGTGTGGCCGGGCCTTTTTTCTGCCCGCCCGGGTTGGGGTAAACTCATGGGTATGACCGGTTGGTCAGTTGCCTCCCTACGCCGCCTGGGGTCCTACCTTTACCCCTACCGGGGCCGGTACGCCCTGGGGGTCCTGCTGGGGCTTCTTTCCATCTTCTTTTTCGTGCTGAGCCCCTATTTCCTGCGCTTGGCCGTGGATGCCCTGGGGCATGGCGGGCCTTACGGGCGGTATGCCTTCCTCCTGCTTTGCTCCGCTGCCCTGAGCGCCCTCCTTTCCTTCTTCATGCGCCGGCTGGCCGTGGTGGCCAGCCGGAGGGTGGAGTACGACCTCAGGAGGGCGCTCTTCCACCACCTGCTCCGCCTGGACCGCTCCTTTTACCAGACCACCCGGGTGGGGGACCTGATGAACCGCCTGAACACGGACCTCTCCGCGGTGCGGGAGATGGTGGGGCCGGGGATCATGATGGGCAGCCGCCTTTCCTTCCTGGTGCTCCTGGCCTTCTTTTCCATGTATGCGGTGAACGTGAGGCTGGCCTTCTACCTCACCTTGATCCTGCCCCTGGTCGCCCTGGCCATGTTCTATCTGCTCCGCCTGGTGGACCGCCGCTACCGGGAGGCCCAGGAGGCCTTTGACCGCATCAGCACCCTGGCCCAGGAGGCCTTTAGCGGGATTCGGGTGGTGAAGGGGTATGCCCTGGAAGGGCGCATGCTCGCCCGTTTCCAGGAGCTGAACCGGATGTACATGGGAAAGAGCCTGGCCTTGGCCAAGGTGGAGGGGCCCATGCAGGCCCTGCTGGGCTTCCTCATGGGGTTTGCCTTCCTCACCGTGCTTTGGGTGGGCGGGGGGATGGTGGTCCGGGGGGAGATGAGCGTGGGCCAGCTGGTGCAGTTCAACGCCTACCTGGCCCAGCTCACCTGGCCCATTCTGGGCCTCGGCTGGGTGATGGCCATGTACCAGCGGGGCTTGACCAGCCTGAAGAGGCTCTGGGAGCTCCTGGACCAGGAGCCCGCTGTCCGCGACCAGGATCCCTTGCCCCTTGCCGTGGCCGATCTTTCCGGGGAGGTGCGCCTCGAGGGGGTGGGGCTTTGGCGGGAGGGGCGCTGGCTCCTCAAGGACCTGACCCTGACCGTCCCCGAGGGCATGACCCTGGGGATCACCGGGCGCACGGGTTCGGGGAAAAGCCTCCTGGCGGCCCTCATTCCCCGGCTTTTGGACCCCACGGAGGGGCGGGTTTACGTGGGGGGGTATGAGGTGCGGCGCATCCCCCTGGCCACCCTGCGCCAGGCGGTGGGGGTGGCGCCCCAGGAGCCCTTCCTCTTCAGCGAAACCCTTTTGGAAAACATCGCCTTCGGCCTGGAAACCCCGGATCGGGAGCGGGTGGAGTGGGCGGCCAGGCTTGCCGGCATCCACGAGGAGATCCTTGCCTTCCCCAAGGGCTACGAGACGGTTCTGGGGGAGCGGGGGGTGACCCTGTCGGGTGGCCAGCGGCAGCGGGTGGCCCTGGCCAGGGCCTTGGCCAAAAGGCCCAAGATCCTCATCTTGGACGACGCCCTAAGCGCCGTGGACACCGAGACCGAGGCCCGGATCCTTCAGGGGTTGAAAAGCGTCTTGGGCCGCCAGACCACCTTCCTCATCTCCCACCGCACCGCCACCTTGCGCCATGCCGACTGGATCATCGTGTTGGACGAGGGGAGGATCGTGGAGGAGGGGACCCACGAGACCCTCCTCGAGGCCGGGGGGCTTTATGCGGAGCTGGACCGCATCCAGCGCATGGAGGCGGAGGTGGAGGGATGACCCACGAGGACGCCTACAGCAAGGCCTTTGACCGGGTGCTCTTCGCCCGAATCCTGCATTACGTGAAGCCCTACCGCCTGCAGGTGGGCCTGGCCCTCCTCTTCCTCCTCCTCACCACCCTCACCGCCGCCCTCACCCCCCTCTTCTTCAAGTGGGCCATCGACGGGGCCCTGGTGCCCAAGGAGGCCAAGCCCCTGGCGGAGCGCTTCGCCCTCCTCCTTTGGGTGAGCCTAGGCTTCCTCCTGGTGCGGGGGGTGAACTTCGCCGCCACCTACGGCCAGACCTACCTCATCCAGTGGGTGGGGCAGCGGGTGCTCTTTGACCTGCGTAGCGCCCTCTTTGCCAAGCTGATGCGCCTGCACCCCGGGTTCTACGACAAGAACCCCGTGGGCCGCCTCATGACCCGCATCACCTCGGACGTGGACGCCATCAACCAGTTCATCACCGGGGGGCTCGTGGGGGTCATCGCCGACTTCTTCACCATCTTTGGCCTCCTGGCCTTCATGTTCTTCCTGAGCCCCAAGCTCACCCTGGTGGTCCTGTTGGTGGTGCCGATCCTCCTTTGGGTCACGGCCTGGGTCCGGAACGGGATGCGCACCGCCTACCGGGAGATGCGCCTGCGGCTGGCCCGCCTCAATGCGGCCTTGCAGGAAAACCTTTCCGGGGTGGAGACCATCCAACTTTTCGTGAAGGAAAGGGAGCGGGAGGAGAAGTTTGACCGCCTGAGCCGGGACCTCCTCAAGGCCTGGGTGGAGATCGTGCGCTGGTTCGCCCTCTTCTTCCCGGTGGTGGGTTTCCTGGGGGACTTGGCCGTGGCGGGCCTCCTCTTCTACGGCGGGGGCGAGGTGGTGCGGGGGGCGGCTTCCTTGGGGCTCCTGGTGGCCTTCGTGGACTACACCCGCCAGCTCTTCCAGCCCCTGCAGGACCTCTCGGACAAGTTCAACCTGTTCCAGGGGGCCATGGCCAGCGCCGAGCGCATCTTCGGCGTCCTGGACACCGAGGAGGAGCTTAAGGACCCCGAAGACCCCAAGCCCATCCGCCGCTTCCGCGGGGAGGTGGAGTTTAAGGACGTGTGGCTGGCCTATACCCCCAAAGGGGTGGAGCCCTCGGAGAAGGAGTGGGTGCTGAGGGGCGTTTCCTTCCGCATCGCCCCGGGGGAGAAGGTGGCCCTGGTGGGGGCCACGGGGGCGGGGAAGACCAGCGTGGTGAGCCTCATCGCCCGCTTCTACGACCCGCAAAGGGGCCAGGTGCTCATCGATGGGGAGGACGTGCGCCGCTACCGCCAGGAGGAGCTAAGGCGGCACGTGGGCATTGTGCTTCAGGACCCTTTCCTCTTCTCCGGCACCATCCTGGACAACCTGCGCCTCTTTGACGAGGGGATCCCGGAGGAGAAGGTGGAGGAGGTGGCCCGCTTTCTGGGGGTGCACGAGGCCATCGGGCGCCTACCCCAGGGCTACCACACCCGGGTGGGGGAGCGGGGGGCGGGGCTTTCCACGGGGGAGAAGCAGCTTCTGGCCCTGGTGCGGGCCCTTTTGGCCAGCCCGGACATCCTCCTCATCCTGGACGAGGCCACGGCCAACGTGGACTCGGAGACGGAAAGGCGCTTGCAGGAGGCCCTCTACCGGGCCATGGAGGGGAGGACCTCCCTCATCATCGCCCACCGCCTCTCCACCATCCGCCGGGTGGACCGGATCCTGGTCTTCAAAAAAGGGCGGCTGGTGGAGGAGGGTACCCACGAGGAGCTCCTTCAGCGCGGGGGCTACTACGCCACCCTCTACCGGCTGCAGTACGCGGAGGGGTAGGCCGTGGTCTACCGGGAGGCCACGGAGTGGCTCTTCGCCCAGCGCCGCCAGGGGGAGCGGGGCACGGGCCGGGTGAGGACCCTTTTGGAGCGCTTGGGGCATCCGGAGGCGGCCTTCCCCGCGGTCCACGTCCTGGGCACCAACGGCAAGGGGAGCGTGGTGGCCTACCTCGAGGCCGCCTTCCGCGCGGCAGGGCTTCCCCATGGGGCCTATACCAGCCCCCACCTCCAGGACTTCCGGGAAAGGATCCGCACCCACCTGGGCCTGATCCCCGAGGAGGAGGTGGTGGCGTTCGTGGCGTGGGCCAAGGGGGAGGCCTGGCCCGAGCCCCCGGGGTTCTTTGACCTGGCCACCGCCCTGGCCTTCCAGCACTTCCAAAAAAGGGGGGTGGCCCTGGCGGCGGTGGAGGCGGGGGTGGGAGGGGAGAAGGATGCCACCAACGCCCTTCCCCGGGTGGTCCTCACCGTGCTCACCCACGTGGGGGAGGACCACCTGGAGGCCCTGGGGGGGAGCCTCGAGGCGGTGGCCCGGGAAAAGGCGGGGGCCTTCCGCGAGGGGGTCCCCGTGGTCACCGGGGCGGCGGGGGTGGGCCTAAGGGTGGCCCGGCAGGTGGCGGCGGCGCGGGGCTCCCCCCTCTATGTGTTGGACCCGGAGGACCCCCTCTTCGCCCTTCCCGCGCCCCCCGCCCTAAAGGGGGCCTTCCAGGAGCCAAACGCCCGCTTGGCGGCGGCGGCCTTGAGGCTTCTGGGCTTCCCCGAGGAGGCCATTGCCCAGGGGCTTCGGGAGGCCAGGCATCCAGGGCGGCTGGAGCGTTTCCTCCTGGAGGGGGTGGAGGTCTACCTGGACGGGGCCCACAACCCCCCGGCGGCCCAGGCCCTGGCCCGGGAGTTTTCCGCTTACCACCTGGTCTTTGGGGCCTTCCCCCGGAAGGACGTGAAGGGGGTTCTGGCCCACCTCCTTCCCAAGGCCCAAAGCGTCCGCTACACCCGGGCGGGGGAGGGGGCCTTGGGGCGGGAGCTGGGTGAGCCCTTCTTTGCGGACCCCTGGGAAGCCCTGGAGGATGCCCTGAGGCTGGCCCGGGAGGATGGGGCGCCCGTCTTGGCCACGGGGTCCTTGTATCTGGTGGGCGCCTTGCGGAGGGGGCTCCTTGGGGGGTAGGGTGCGGCTTACTCCCGTGCCTCGGCCAAAACCCGCCCCGAGGGGTCGGCGAAGACCACCCGGCTCACCCGTTCCAGCTCCAGGAGGACGTAGGGGCTGGTGAGGGCCTGGGTGACGATGGCCCCGGGCCTTGGGCTTTGCAGGTTCAGGACCACCCGGGCGGTCCCGCCCGCATAGGTGACCCCCAACACCTCCATGCTGTATCCCCCGGTGGGCTTCAGGCCCCAGAAGAAGGCGGCCACGCTTTTGCTGCGGAAGTCCACGCTGGGGGCGGGCGGGCGGGGGATGCGGTTGGCCACCACCAGGTTCCAGACCTCGGCGAAGCGGGTGGGGTTGTTGGCCAGGAGGGCCTTGGCTTCCGTTTCCATGTAGGCGGCGTTGACGCCGCGGTCCAGGATGCGGTAGGCGGGTGGGGGCGGGGCCACCACCTCCACTCTAAGCCCGTACTGCACCTGCAGGGCCCCGATCCGGTAGCCGTCGGGAACGGGGTCAAGGGAAAGGGGCCTTAGGACGGGCTCTTTGAGCTCAAAGACCACCACCTGCCTGCCTCCCCGCCGGGCCAGGATCTCCCTCAGGAGCACCTGGGTTTCCACCCCGGTGAAGGCGTAAAAGTCTGGGGTTCGGTAGCCCATGGGTTGGACCAGGGCGCGCCGTTCCCCCTCCGGTACGCTTCCCGTGAGCTGCACCCAGCCCACCCCGTCGTAAAGCCAACTGGAGCGCAGGGCGGCCTGGGCCCGGACCTCGAGGAGGCTTCCCTGGACCCCCCGCACCGCCTCGGCCAAGGGACGGAGGGCAGGCCCTACTTCCCTAAGCACCGGGTTTCCCTCCACCCAAAGGGCTCCCGGCACCGCCCAGAGGCTTTCCCCCGAGCCCTTTTCCAGGCGAAGGACCTGCTGGCCGAGCCTTACCTCCCTGGGCTCCCCGTAGAAGTAGGTCCAGCGTTCCGTGGCCTCGGGGAAGAGGAGCTGGGCCTCGGCCACCCGGTAACCCGTGCCTTCCAACACCTCGCAGGCGCTAAGAAAGGGGAGGAGCAGGAGGGGAAAGAGGAGGCCTTTTCTCATGGTTCCATGATACCCCTTTGGGCCCTCCTCCCCTCTTAAGGCCACCTTTAGCCTTCACCGGCTCCTGGGGTCTAAGGCGTCCCTGAGGCCATCCCCCAGGAGGTTGAAGGCCAAGACGGTGAGCATGATGAAAAGCCCGGGGAAGACCATGGTCCAGGGGGCGTTCATGGCGTAGCCGCCCTTGAAGCTGTCGGCGATCATGGCCCCCCACTCGGGGGCGGGAGGCTGGGCTCCTAGACCCAGGAAGCCCAAGGCGGCGGCCTCGAGGGTAGCGGTGCCGATGGACAGGGTGGCCTGGACCACCAAAGGGGGTAAGGTGCCCGGCAGGATATGCCGGAAAAGGATTCGCCCGTTTCCCGCTCCCAGGGCAAAAGCGGCTTGGACAAAATCCTGTTCCCGCAAGGAGAGGACCATGGAGCGGGCCAGGCGGATGTAGACGGGCACCTGCACGATGCCGATGGCCAGCATGGCGTTTTGCAGGCTTGGCCCCGAGACCGCCACGATGGCGATGGCCAAAAGCGTCCCCGGAAAGGCCAGGAGGAGGTCGGCCAACCAGCCGATAAGGAGCTCGGTTCTTCCCCGGTAAAACCCGGCGAGGAGGCCCAGCAGGGTGCCCAGGAAGAGGCCGATGCTCACCGAGATCACCCCCACCTGGAGGGAGATGCGGCTCCCGTGAAGCACGCGGGTGAAGACATCCCGCCCCAAGTGGTCGGTGCCGAAGGGGTGTTCCAGGCTGGGGGGCTTGAGCCGGTTCAGGTAGTCCCGGTCCGTGGTGGGGTCGTAGGGCTTCAACAAGGGGATCCCCAGGGCCAGCAGGACCAGGAAAAGGCTCAGGACCAGGCCTACCTTGCCGGAGGGGGATTTCAGGAAGCGCCGTAGGGCTTGGCGAGTGGGGGTTTCCATGGCTTCACCGGTACTGGATGCGAGGGTCCAAAAGGGCGTAAGAGAGGTCCACGAGGAGGTTAACCAGGACGAAGACCGTGGCCACCACCAGCACCCCGGCCTGGACCACGGGGTAGTCCCGGTTGAGGATGCCCTCGTAGATGTAAGAGCCGATGCCTGGCCAGGAGAAGATGGTTTCCGTGAGGATGGCCCCGCCCAGGAGGGTGCCGAACTGCAGGCCGATGATGGTGACCACGGGCAGGAGGGCGTTCTTAAGGGCATGCTTCAGGATCACTTGGCGTTCCGCCAGACCCTTGGCCCTGGCGGTGCGCACGTAATCCTGAGAGAGCACCTCCAGCATGGCGCTTCGGGTAATGCGGGTGAGGATGGCCAAGGGGATGGTGCCCAGGGTGAGGGCGGGGAGGATGAGGTGTCTAAGGGCGTCGGTCAGCACCTGGGGTTTGAGGGTCAGGATCCCGTCTAAGACCAGGAAGCCGGTGAGGGGCCGGAAGTCTATGGCCAAGTCCGTGGAGAGCCTGCCCCCCGTGGGAAGCCAGTGCAGGTTCACGGCGAAGAGGTAGACCAGGAGGAGGCCCAGCCAGAAAACCGGCATGGAAACCCCCACCAGGGAGAGGCTCATGGAAAGGGTGTCCAAAAGGCTATTTTTTCTCACCGCCGCCAGGATGCCCACGGGGATGCCGAAGACCACGGCCACCAAGGTGGCGGCCAGGGCCAACTCAAAGGTGGCGGGCCAGCGCCTTTTTAGCTCCTCGGCCACGGGGATGGTGGACACGGCGCTGGTGCCCAGGTCCCCGGTGAGAATGTTCCTGACGAAGGTGAAGTACTGGACGTGGAGGGGCTTGTTGAGGCCTAGCTTTTCCCGAAGGGCCGCCAGCTGCTCCGGGGTACCCCGTTCCCCCAGGATGGCCTGGGCGGGGTCGCCGGGGATGAGTTGCAGGAAGAGGAAGACCAAAAGGGTGATCCCGAAAAGCACCGGGATCAGGCCGATGAGTCTTCGCAAAACATAGCTCCACATTTTTTCGCCTCAAAAATCCCGGACCCCCCGTAGGGGGTCCGGGGCCCAAGGGCCTAGCGCTTCTCTATGGTTTCAAAGGACTCGGAGCCCAAGGGGCTTGGCACCCAGCCGGAGATGTTCTTGCGCTTGGCCAGGAGGGGCTGGGAGTGGACGATGGGCACGCGCAGGGCCAGGTTGAAGGTGAGCTCGTCCGCCTGTTGGTAGAGGCGCTTGCGCTCCTCGAGGTTCGGGGTGGTGGCGGCCTTGGTGAGGATATCCCCCAGTTCCTTCACGCAGAGGGGCTTCCCGGTGCCGTCAAAGAGGTCGGCGATGGGGCAGGCGAAGTGGGGGTCGTAGAAGTTCTGGGGATCGCCGTAGTCCCCGGTCCAGCCCAGCATGTAGGCCTGGAAGCCGGGGGCCTTCTTCCGGTCCGCCAGGTAGCTGGCCCAGTCCTTGGTCTGGAGCTTAACCCGGATGCCCAGGGCGGAGAGGTCGGCGGCCATGGCCTCGGCGATCTCCTTGGGGGTGGGGAAGTAGGGCCGGGAGACGGGCATGTACCAAAGCTCCAGGTCAAACCCGTTGGGATACCCGGCCTCCGCCAATAGCGCCTTGGCCTTTTGGGGGTTGAACTCGTAGTCCGTGACCTTGGGAGATTGGAAGGCCTTCATGGAAGGCGGGGTGAAGTGGCCGTCGGTGAGCCCCAGTTTGCCCCAGAAGGCCTGGACGATGGCCTTCTTGTTGATGGCCATGGCGATGGCCTGCCTGACCCGAGGGTCGGAGAGGGGTTTGTGGGAGGGGTTCAGGGCCAAATAGCCCACGTTGAAGGAGGGGCGGAAGACCGCGTCCAGGTTGCGGTCCGCCTCGAGGTCCTTGAGGTTGGCGGGCGGAATGTCGGTGGTGAAGTCAATGGTCCCCGCCTTCAGGGCCGCCAGACGGGCGGCGGGGTCCTTGATGACCCGGAAGACCACCCGGTCCACCTTAGGGAAGCCCTTTTTCCAGTAGGTGGGGTTCTTTTCCAGGACCACCTGTTCCCCAGGCCGCCACTCCACCAGGCGGAAGGGCCCCGTGCCCACGGCGCTCCCCGTGGGGGAGCCGTACTTGGCCCCGTCCTTCTTTATGGCGGCGGGGCTTGCGATGCCGAAGTAGCCGGAGCCGATGGCGGCGGGGAAGGCGGGGAAGGGTTGGTTAAGGACGAAGCGGATGGTGTACTTGTCCACCACCTGGACTTCTTTGAGGATGGAGCCGGGGTCGCCCTTGAAGCCGCCGAAGAGCTCGGGCCAGATCTCGTAGCGGGCGGCGGCGTCAATGCGGGTGGGGTTCTTGGGGTCCCACCAGCGCTCCACGTTAAACTTCACCGCCTCCGCATCCAGCTCGGTGCCGTCTTGGAACTTCACCCCTTGGCGCAGGCGGAAGGTCCAGACCTTGCCGTCTTGGGAGCTGAACCAGCTGGTGGCCAGGCCCGCGGTCACCTCGGTGGAGCCCGGCTTGAAATCCACCAGGGTGTCGTAGATCTGCCGCTGCACGTAGATGGAGATGCCGTCGGTGATGTTGCCCGGCTCGAGGCTCACCGGCTCCCCGTTGGCGCCAAAAACCAAGGTCTTTTGGGCAAAACCCAGGCCCAAAGCGACCAGTAAACCCAGCAAGATTTTTCTCTTCATAGCGCTCCTTTCCGGGGTGTTCCCCTTTGGTCCGGACCAAGTATAAAGCGCTCCCTTACGGGAGCGCAAGCCCAGGTATCCGGCGCCCTAGCCCTCCCCCAGGTAGGCCTTCTGCACCTCGGGGTTTTGCGCCAGGTCGCGGGCCGGGCCTTCCAGGGTGATCTCCCCGGTGGCCAGCACATACCCGCGATGGGCGATCTGCAGGGCCAGGCGGGCGTTTTGCTCCACCAGCAAGATGGTGCGCCCTTCCCGGTTGAGCTTCTGGATGATCTCAAAGATGAAGTCCACCAGCACGGGGGCGAGGCCCATGGAGGGCTCGTCCATGAGGAGGATCTTGGGGTTTTGCATCAGGGCCCGGCCGATGGCCAGCATCTGCTGTTCCCCCCCGGAAAGGGTGCCTCCTTTTTGGGAACGGCGCTCGTAGAGCCGGGGGAAGAGGGCGAAGACCTCCTCCTTGCGCTCTTTCACCACCTTGCGGTCGTTTTCCAGGTAGGCCCCGATCTCCAGGTTCTCCTCCACGGTGAGGCGGGGGAAGATCTTCCGGCCCTCGGGCACGTGGCCTACCCCCAGGGCCACGATCTGGTGGGCGGGGAGGCGGTGGATGGGTCTTCCCTGGAAGCGCACCTCCCCCTGCCGGGGCCTTACCAGGCCGCTGATGGTGCGCAAGGTGGTGCTCTTGCCGGCCCCGTTGGAGCCGATGAGGGTCACGATCTCCCCCTCCTCCACCCTCAAGGAGATGCCCTTTAGGGCGTGGATGTGGCCGTAGTAGGTGTGGACATCCCGCAGCTCCAGGAGGCTCATGCCGCACCTCCCGCGGCCCCCTTGCCCAGGTAGGCCTCGATGACCCGGGGGTTCGTGCGCACCTCTTCCGGGGAACCCTCGGCGATCTTGGAGCCGTACTCCAGCACGGCGATGCGGTCGGAGATGCGCATAACCAGGCGCATGTCGTGCTCAATGAGGACGATGGTGATCCCTAGCTCCTCCCGGAGGCGCTGGATGAAGGCCTGCAGCTCTTCCGTTTCCCGGGGGTTCATTCCGGCGGCGGGCTCGTCCAGGAGGAGGAGCCGGGGCTTTAGGGCCAGGGCGCGGGCGATTTCCAGCTTGCGTTGTTCCCCGTAGGGTAGGTTCTTGGCCAGCTCCTCCTTGCGGTGGAGGAGGCCCACGTACTCCAAAAGCCTTTTGGCTTCTTCCTCGGCCTGCTTTTCCTCCCGCCGGGCCAAAGGGGTGCGGAAGACCGCATGGAAGTAGGGGACGCGGATGTGAACGTGCATCCCCACCAGGAGGTTTTCCAGCACGGTCATGGCCCCGAAGAGGCGGATGTTTTGGAAGGTGCGCCCCACCCCTTCCTTGGCGATGCGGTCCGGGGGCAGGCCGGTCACATCCTTGCCAAAAAGCAGGATCTTCCCCTCATCGGGGGGGTAGATGCCGGTCAGGAGGTTGAAGAAGGTGGTCTTGCCCGCCCCGTTGGGGCCGATCACGGAGAAGATCTCTCCCTGGTTCACGGAAAGGCTCACGTCGTTCACCGCCACGAGCCCGCCGAAGCGCTTGGTGGCGTGGGTGACCTCGAGGGCCTTCATGCTCCCTCCTCCATCTCCGCCCGGTGGCGTTTCTCGGGGATGAGGCCTTCCGGGCGGAAGATCATCATCAAGACCAGGATCAGGCCGAAGACCAGGCGCTCGTACTTGGCGGGGTCCACCTGGTTGGGGATCTGGGGGAGGCTGGTGCGCACGAACTCGCTGAAGGTCTTGAGCACGTCCAGGTTCAGGATGGTGAGGGCTGCCGCCCCCAGGATAGCCCCGGGGATGGAACCCATTCCCCCCAGGATCACCATGCCCAGGATGGTGATGGAGGCCAGGAGGGTGAAGGACTCGGGGGAGACGAAGGTGCGCTGGGCGGCGAAGATCACCCCCATCACCCCGGAGAAGGCGGCCCCGGTCATGAAGGCCAGGAGCTTGGTGGGGAGGAGGGGGATGCCCATGGAGCGGGCGGCGATCTCGTCCTCCCGGATGGCCACCCAGGCCCGGCCAAAGCGGGAGTTGGCCAGGTTCAGGTTCACCAGCACCACCAGGCCGATCATCAGGAGCACCAGGAGGTAGAAGAAAAGCTGGTAGTCCGTGGTCTGGTCCAGGCGCACGCCCAGGCTTGCCATCAGCTCCCGGAACCAGTCGATGGGGGGGCGCTGCACGGGGGTGATCCCCTGGGGGCCGTTGGTGAAGTTGATGGGGTGGTCCAGGTTGTTGGCCAGGATGCGGACCACTTCCCCCAGGCCCAGGGTGACGATGGCCAAATAGTCCCCCCGCAAGCGCAAGGCGGGCAGGCCGATGAGGAGGCCGGTGAGGGCGGTGGTGACGATGGCGATGCCCATGAAGAGGTACATGTACTCGCCGGGCAAGGGGAAGTTCCCCTGCATGAAGTTCTTGGCCTGCTCGGAGCCGAAGATGGCCCAGGTGTAGGCTCCCACGGCGAAGAAGGCGGCGTAGCCCAGGTCCAATAGGCCCGCCATCCCCACCACCACGTTGAGCCCCAAGGCCATGGCCGCATAGATGCCGATCTGGATGCCCAGCTCAAAGATGAAGGTATTGGCGAAGCCCGCCAGGGGCACGCTGAGGAGGAGGATGGCCAGGCTTAGGAGGGCCCGCACCCAGGTGGGGATCCGGGGGAGGGTGGTGAGGGCCACCAGGATGCCCACCAGGCCGATAAGCCCCAAGGTGTTCCCCGAGCGCATAAGGCCCAGGGTGAAGGCCAGGGTGAGGAGGGCCAGATTCAGGGTGCGCGCCTGGGGAGCGAGCCGGGCGAAGGCGGCCACCGCCAGGGCCCCTAGGCCGAAGAGGTTGGCCAGGGCCCCCGGGGCCAAAAAGACCAGGGCCAGGTAGGCCAGGCTGAGGAGGAAGGCGAGGGCGCTCATACTTTCTCCTTGACCACCTGCCCCAAGAGGCCTTGGGGCCTAACCAGGAGGATGAAGATCAGGATGAGGAAGGCCACCACGTCCTTGTACTCGGTGCCGAAGTTTCCGTTTGTCAGAATGGGCAGGTAGGTACCGAAGAAGTTTTCCAGCTGGCCCAGCACCAGCCCGCCCACCATGGCCCCGGGGATGTTGCCGATGCCCCCCAAAACGGCGGCGGTGAAGGCCTTGACGCCGGGCAGGAAGCCCACGTAGGGGGTGATGGTGGTGTACTGCAGGGCGAAGAGCACCCCGGCCACACCCCCCAGGGAGCCCCCGATCAGGAAGGTGCGGGAGATGATGCGGTCGGGGTCAATGCCCATGAGGCTGGCGGTGGAGAGGTCCTGGGCCACGGCGCGGATGGCCACCCCCAGCTTGGTGCGGTTCACCAGGTAGGTGAGGCCCAGCAGCATGAGGATGGAAACCCCCATGAGGATGAAGGACTTGCTCTGGGCGAAGATGGCCCCACCGAAGAGCTCCACCGAGCCCTCCAGGTCTTCCACGGTGCGCATGCGCAGGAAGAACTCGTTGTGCCAAAGGCCCTCGAGGAGGCGGACCAGGTCCTGGAGGATGAAGGAAACCCCGATGGCGGTGATGAGGGGAACCAGCCGGTTGGTGGTGCCCCGCTTGCGCAAGGGGCGGTAGGCGAAGCGCTCCACCAAAATGGCGGTGATCCCCGCCACCACCCCGCCCAGGACCAGGGCGATAAAAAGGAGGAGAAGGCCATTTCCCACCTGAGGGGCTAGGTAGCGGAAGACCTCCACCCCCACCACCGCCCCGATCATGAAGATCTCGGAGTGGGCGAAGTTGATGAGTTCCAAGACGCCGTAGACCATGGTGTACCCCAGGGCCACCATGGCGTAGACGAAACCCAGGATAAGCCCGTCAAAGATCACCTGGGGCAACAGGGCTAGGATCTGCTCCAGCAAGCTGCCTCCTTTCTCCGGGCCAAGGGGGTGGCCCTAAGGCCACCCCCTTGGTGGGGAATGCCCAACTACTTCGAGCCTGGGGCGGCCATCTCGATGACGCGGATCAGCTTGTTGTCCGCCCAGTTGCCGGTGGAGGCCACCTGCATGACAAAGTACTTGGCCTTCTTGTTGTCGCCCTTGTCGTCAAACTCGATGGTGCCGGTCAGGCCTTCCATCTTCACCTGGCGCACCGCCTGGGCCACCTGCTCCCGGGTGGGCTTCTTGCCGCCCGCGGCCTTGATGGCGTTCTCCAAGGCGGCGAGGATCACGTTGGCGGAGTCATAGGCGTAGATGCCGAAGCCCTCCATGTCCTTGCCGTACTTCTGCTTGAAGCGTTGGGCCACGGCCTTGGCCTTGGGGAAGGCGGAAACCGGGCCGGCCACCGTGGTGTAGAAGGTGCCGGCGGCGTTCTGCGCCCCGGCCAGGCGCAGGAACTCGCTGGAGTCAAGCCCGTCCCCGCCCATGAGCCGGGTCTTGACCCCCCGCTCGCGGAGTTGCTTCACGAAGGGGCCGATCTGGCTGTAGATCCCGCCGAAGTAGATGAGCTCGGGCACGGGCCGGGCCGCCCGGATCTGGTTGATGATGGGTACGAAGTTGGAGGTTTCCTCGGTGCCCACGAAGGCCACCGCCTTGCCGCCCAGGGCCTCGAGGCGCTTCTTGAACTCCTCCGCCAGGCCCTGGCCGTAGGCGGTCTTGTCGTGGATGACGAAGACGTTCCTCACCTTGAGGTTTTTGAAGGCGTACTCGGCGCCCACGGGTCCCTGCACGTCGTCGCGCCCGCAGATGCGGTTCACGTTGGGGAGCTTGCGGTCGGTGACCCGGGGGTTGGTGTTGGCGGGGGAGACCATGACCAGGTTCACCCGGGCGTACACCTCGCTGGAGGGGATGGCCACGCCGGAGTTCAGGTGGCCCACCACCCCCAGGATGTCGGGGTCGTTGATGATGCGGTTGGCGTTGGCCACGCCCACGTCGGGGTTGGCCTGGTCGTCGTAGGGCACCAGGACAAGGTCAAAGCCCAAGGCTTTGAACTTGGCCTTGGCCTCCTCAATGGCCAGCTCCGCCCCCAGCTTGATCTGCTCCCCCAGGGCGGCCTGGGGGCCGGAAAGGGGGGACTGGGTGGCGATCTTGATGACGTTGGCCTGGCCCAGGGCCATACCCAGGGCGGCCACACCTGCTACCAGCATCCCGATTTTCCTCATACGTACCTCCTTAAGCGCACGCGTTCACGTTGCGGCCCCATTCTAAGGGGGGGGTACCGGTTCTTGTCAATGCCCCCTCGTAACTTTATGCCCGACCCATGGGTCAGCCCCTCCCCCTCCGGGGGGAGGGGCGCCATACCCACCCTCAGTACGTGGCCAGGTACTGGTCCAGCTCCCACTGGTGGACCGTGACCCGGTAGTCGTCCCACTCCATCTGCTTGGCCTGGAGGAAGTGGGTGTAGACGTGCTCCCCCAGGGCCTCGCGGATCACCGGGTCCTTCTTCAGGGCCTCGAGGGCCTCCCTGAGGGTCCCGGGGAGCTCGCGGATCTTGTGTTTCCGCCTTTCCCGCACGCTCATCTGGTAGATGTTGCGCTGGATGGGGGGCGGGGGCAGGAGCTTGCGCTCAATCCCGTCGATGGCGGCGGCGGCCATGACCGCCAGGGCCAGGTAGGGGTTGGCGGAAGGATCGGGCATCCTAAGCTCCGCCCGGGTGCCCACGCCCCTGCGGGCGGGCACCCGGATCATGGCCGAGCGGTTGGCCGCCGACCAGGCGATGTTGGTGGGGGCCTCGTACCCGGGGGTGAGGCGCTTGTAGGAGTTCACCAGGGGGTTGGTGATGGCCACCATGCCCTCCGCGTGCTCCAGGAGGCCGGCGATGAAGTGGAGGGCGGTCTTGGAAAGCTGGTACTCGGCCTTGGGATCATAGAAGGCGTTTTCCCCATTCTTGAAGAGGGAGAGGTGGGTGTGCATGCCGCTGCCGTTGATCCCCCGGATGGGCTTGGGCAGGAAGGTGGCGTGGAGGCCGTGGTTTAGAGCCACCTTCTTCACCACCCACTTGAAGGTGGCGATGTTGTCGGCGGTGGTGAGGGCGTCCGCGTACTTGAAGTCGATCTCGTGCTGCCCCGGGGCCACCTCGTGGTGGGAGGCCTCGATCTCAAAGCCCATGGCCACCAGGATGTTCACCATGTCCCGCCGGGCCTCCTCCCCCTTGTCGATGGGGGCCAGGTCGAAGTAGCCCGCCCGGTCATGGGTCTCCACGGTGGGAAGCCCCTCCGGGGTTCTGAGGAAGAGGAAGAACTCCGGCTCGGGCCCGGCGTACATGGTGTCAAAGCCTAGCTTCTTAAGGCGCTCCACCTGGCGCTTCAACACGTACCGGGGATCCCCCTCAAAGGGACGGCCATCGGGGTAAGCCACATCGCAGATGAGCCGGGCCACCCGGCCCCGCCCGGGGTCTTCCAGGGCCTCGGGCAGGATGACGAAGGTGTTGTAGTCCGGCTTGAGGAGCATGTCCGACTCCTCGATGCGGGTGAAGCCCTCAATGGAGGAGCCGTCAAACATGATCTCCCCGTCCAAGGCCTTCTCAAACTGGGACTCGGGGATCTCCACGTTCTTCACCACGCCCAGGATGTCGGTGATCTGGAGCCTGAGGAACTTGACCTTCTCCGCCTTGAGCGCCTTGAGGATCTCCGCCTTGGTGTACGCCATTTTTGGCCTCCCTGCCCTGCTGGGTCCCGGGATTCGCCCGTTTTCCCCAGCAGATTGCGCAAAGTGTACGGCAAGTATATGCACATTGTCAAGGTAATATGGTGCATCTTGCACCCTAGGCGGGCTCGAGGGCCTTGACCCTAACCTGACCGTCCCTTGGGTAGACTGGAGCCTGGAGGTCGGGTATGTACAAGCGGCGCGAGGTATTGAAGGCAGGAGCGGCCTTAGGCTTGGCGGGCCTGGGCTGGGGGCGGGCCCAAGGGGGGTTTACCCTTACCCTGGTGCACACCAACGACACCCATGCCCACCTGGAGCCCATGGAGCTCACCCTTTCCGGCAAGAAGGTGCAGGTGGGGGGTGTGGCCCAGCGCATCGCCTTCTTTGACCGGCTTAGGGCGGGCCGGAAAAACCTCCTCTTCCTGGACGCGGGGGATGTCTTCCAGGGCACCCTTTACTTCAACCAGTACCGGGGGCTGGCGGACCGGTACTTCATGCACCGGGCCCTCTACCGGGTCATGGCCTTGGGCAACCACGAGTTTGACCTGGGGCCTGGTCCCCTGGCGGAGTTTCTGAAGGGGGCCCGGTTCAAGGTGGTCTCCGCCAACGTGGGGGTGGAGCGGGAGCCCAAGCTGAAGGGGCTCTTTGCCCCCTATGCCATCGTGGCGGTGGGTGGGGAGAAGGTGGGGGTGATCGGCCTCACCACCCCGGACACCCGGGAGATCGCCAACCCCGGGCCCACCGTGGACTTTCTGGACCCCTACGAGAGCGCCCAGAAGGCGGTCTACGAGCTCCTCCGGCGGGGGGTCAACAAGATCGTGCTCCTCTCCCACCTGGGCTATGGGGAGGACCTGAAGCTGGCCCGGAGGCTCGTGGGGGTGCAGGTGATCGTGGGCGGGCACTCCCACACCCTTTTGGGGAGCTTCCCCCACAAGGAGCTGAACCCGGCAGGGCCCTACCCCACGGTGGTGAAGAACCCCGAGGGCAAGGATGTGCTGGTGGTCCAGGCCTGGGAGTGGGGGAAGGTGGTGGGCCTCTTGGAGGTCACCTTCAACGAGAAGGGGGAGGTGGTGGCCTACAAGGGCGAGCCCTTCCTCATGACCCCCGAGGTCTCCCCCGAGGACTTCTTCGCCAAGGAGGCTCTATTGGCCTACGCCCAGCCGGTGATGGCCCTCATGGGCCAGGTGATCGCCCAGGCCAGGGTGGACCTGGTGGGCGAAAGGGCCATCGTGCGCAAGCGGGAGAGCAACCTGGGGAACCTCATCGCGGACGGCATGGTGTGGAAGACCAAAAACGCCGGGGTGCAGATCGCCCTGCAAAACGGCGGCGGCATCCGGGCCTCCATCCCCAAGGGTCCCATCACCGTGGGCAAGGTCTACGAGGTCCTGCCCTTCGGCAACACCCTGGTGGTGATGGACCTGAAGGGCAAGGAGATCAAGGCGGCCCTGGAGAACGGGGTTTCCCAGTGGGAGCAGGGGGCGGGCCGCTTCCTGCAGGTTTCCGGCCTGCGCTATGCCTTTGACCTCTCCAGGGCCCCCGGGGACCGGGTGGTGCGGGTGGAGGTGAAAACCGATAAGGGTTTCGTGCCCCTGGACCTGGAGGCCACCTACCGGGTGGTGGTGAACAACTTCATCGCCGCCGGGGGGGATGGTTTCACCGTCTTAAAGGAAGCCCAGGGCTACCGGGTGGACACGGGCTTCAGCGACGCCGAGAGCTTCATGGACTACCTGAGGGAACTCAAGGAGGTGGAGGCGGGCCTCGAGGGGCGGATTGAGGTGCTGAACGAGCCCAAAGGGGAAAGGCCCGCCTACTGGGCCTTCCAGGTGCCGGGCCTGGTGGGGGCCTGAGGCTAGGCGAAGGAGAGGCCCCGGGGGCTTCCCCCGGGGCCTCTTTCCCTTGGGCGCTAGGAGATCTCCACCAGCACCCTCACCAGGTCCCCCACCCGCACCAGGCCCCCTTCTACCACCCGGGCGTAGAGGCCCCGGCCCCCGTAGAGGAGCTTGGGAAGCCTGAGGTCAAACTGGGAGAGGCTGTTGCAGACCGTGCACACCTGGGAAAGCTCCAGGAGGGCTTCCCCCACCTGTAGCCGGGTTCCTGGGGGAAGCTCGTGGGGGTCCAGGTCCAGGAGGAGGTTTTCCCCCAGGGCCCCCAGGGGCAGCTCTATGCCTGCCTCCTTGGCCTTTTGGTAGGCGGGGAGGCCCGCCACCAGCACGGCCCGGTCGGGGTCGCGCCCCGCGTGCCGGTCCCCCTTGGCCCCGAAGCCGGCCACCAGTTCCAAAACCTCCACCCGGGGCTTGGGAAGCCCGGAGCCCAGGCCCAGGTGGAGGGAAACTACCCGGTTCATTGCTTGCGCGTCTGGGGGGTGTAGTAGGCTTGGAGGTAAGCGAGGATCTTCTCCGCAGCCTCAGCGGGGATGAACTTTTCCCCTCCGTAGGTCTTCATCATCTTGTCCATGGTGGGCTTCCAGTTGGCCAGGGGAGGTTGCATGGTGATGTAGGTCACGCTGTGGCAAATGGAGCAGTAGCCCATGACCAGTTCTTTGCCTTCCCCGTCGGCCAGCTCCGCCGTGTACATGGGAAGGGCCCCGATCTTTATGGTTGCGCCCTCGCCTGCGGCCGCAGGGGCGGGTTGCAGAATCACTCCAAGGGTGCCCTGGGTCCACTGGCCAGCCACCGTTCCCGGCACCTCAGCCACCACCAAGCCTACAGCCATAAGAAGGGCCACCAGGATCAGAATCCTTTTCATCTGCCGCCTCCTATTTGGCTGCCAGGACTACCACTTCCTGGCGCTCAATCTTGTTCCACAGGTAACCACCGGGGTTCCACACAGGGGTGTCGGGCTGGGTGTTGCCCTTCTCGTCCGTAGCCCGCACCGCGATCACGTACTTCCCGGGTGCGCTGGGCCGCCAGGTGAACTCAAAGGTGCGGAAGGAGTACTTGCCGTAGTCCGGCCCCAGCAAGGCGGTGCGCCAGGTGTTGCCGTCGTCGGTGGAAACCTCCACCTTTACCACCTTCCCGTGCCCGCTGAAGGCCACGCCCCTCACCTTTACCGGCAAGCCCACCACCAGGGGGCTTGAGCCGTCGGGGTCGATGATGAAGGAGCGCACGGGCATATTGAAGTGGCCGATGGGCACGGTCTTGACCTTGCCAGCGGCCACGTCCTCGGGGGTCGTGGAGCCGTTGGGGGTGTCGGGCACTTTGTAGGCGGTGGCCATCCAGAAGTTCTTGTCCTCCTCGGTGAGGGCCCGGATCCAGGTGACGTGTTTCAGCCAATAGGTGGCGAACTTGCCGGGCACCACCAGGCGCACGGGGAAGCCGTTGAGCATGGGCAGGGGCTCCCCGTTCATGGCATAGGCCAGGATGGTTTCCTCCAGCACCGGATCATTCAGGTCCAGGGACTTTATGAAGCGTCCCGACCCCAGGTTCTCAGGCCCCTTGCCCCGGTCCAGGCCCTCAAACTGGATCTGGACGGTGCCCGGCTTTACGCCCGCGGCGTCCAAGAGGTCCTTGAGCCGGACGCCTGTCCAAAGGGCATTCCCCATGGCCCCGTTGCCCCATTGGCCGCCGGATACCCGGGGCTGGAAGCGGCTGCGGGAGTTGCCGGAGCACTGGTTGACGGCGGCGATGGAAACGGGCTTGAACTGGGTGAGGAGGTCCTCGAGGCTCAGCTCCAGGGGCCGCTCAAAATTGCCTTCCAGCTTGAGCCGCCACTTGGAGAGGTCGATCTCGTTGGGGATCTCGTCCAGGTGGTAACGCACATAGAAGGCCTCGTTGGGGGTAAAGGCGGTGCGGAAGTAGTGCCGGGGGGTTTCCAGCTGGACGGGGCGGTCGGTCATGCGGAGAAGGGGAAGCTTCTGGGGGTAGACAGCGTAGGGGTGCACCCCGTTCCAGTAGGGGTTGGGGCCGGGCCCCGTAAAGGAAGGCAGGGGGGTTTCGGCCTGAGAGGAGGTCTGGGCCAGGCTGGGGCGCAAGGTCGCCAGGGCCCCTCCAGCACCCAGCAGCTTCAGCAATAACCGACGATTGATGGATTTCTCCATATCACCCTCCCGAATCGAGGGCAGGGAAGAAACAAGTGGAAAGGGAACACAGGACTTTTGTCCCTGGCCTCGTGCCCCAATGTTAGAAGGCAAACCCTACCCGTGTCAAGTTAGGGCAAGGGGCTATTTATACCATCACTGATGGGTGTATTAGGGAGGGCTTTTCCCGGGGTATGCCGGGGTTATGATAAAGGTCATGCTCAAGGGCGAAGGCCCCGGTCCCCTGCCCCCCCTTTTGCAGCAGTACGTGGAGCTCCGGGACCGCTACCCGGACTACCTCCTCCTTTTCCAGGTGGGGGATTTCTACGAGTGCTTCGGCGAGGATGCGGAGAGGTTGGCCCGCGCCCTGGGCCTGGCCCTCACCCACAAGTCCAGCAAGGACTTCACCACCCCCATGGCGGGGATTCCCCTCCGGGCCTTTGACGCCTATGCGGAGCGGCTTCTCAAGATGGGCTTCCGCTTGGCGGTGGCCGACCAGGTGGAGCCGGCGGAGGAGGCGGAGGGCCTGGTGCGCCGGGAGGTGACCCAGCTCCTCACCCCGGGCACCCTGGTGCAGGAAACCCTCCTGCCCAAGGAGGCCAACTACCTGGCGGCGGTGGCCACCGGGGACGGCTGGGGGGTGGCCTTCTTGGACGTGTCCACGGGGGAGTTCAAGGGGACGGTTTTGAAGAGCAAAAGCGCCCTTTACGACGAGCTCTTCCGCCACCGCCCCGCCGAGGTGCTCCTGGCGCCGGAGTTGCGGGAGAACGGGGAGTTTGTGGAGGAGTTTCGGAAGCGCTTCCCCGTCATGCTCTCCGAGGCCCCCTTTGAGCCCCTGGGGGAAGGCCCCTTGGCCTTGCGCCGGGCCCAGGGGGCGCTCCTTTGGTACGCCCGCTGGACCCAAGGGGAAGGGTTTTCCCCAAGGCCCTTCCGCCCCTACGACCCCGGGGCCTTCATGCGCCTGCCCGAGGCCACCCTAAGGGCCCTGGAGGTCTTTGAGCCCATCCGGGGCCAGGATACCCTCTTCGGGGTCCTGGACGAGACCCGCACCGCCCCCGGCAGGCGGCTCCTCCAGGCCTGGCTCCGCCATCCCCTCCTGGACCGGGGTCCTTTGGAGGCCCGGCTTGACCGGGTGGAGCGCTTGGTGAGGGAAGGCGCCCTGCGGGAAGGGGTGAGGCGGCTCCTTTTCCGCCTGGCGGACCTGGAGCGCCTCGCCACCCGCCTGGAGATGGGGCGGGCAGGCCCGCGGGACCTGGCGGCCTTGAGGCGTAGCCTTGAGGTCCTGCCGGAGCTGAAGGCCCTTCTGGGGGAGGAGGTGGCCCTGCCCGACCTGAGGCCCCTTTGGGAGGAGCTGCGGGCGGCTTTGGTGGACGACCCTCCCCTAAAAGTCTCCGAAGGGGGGCTCATCCGGGAAGGGTACGATGCCCACCTGGACGCCCTGCGCCAGGCCCACCGGGAAGGGGTGGCCTACTTCTTGGATCTGGAGGAAAGGGAGAAGGCCAGGACCGGCATCCCCACCCTGAAGGTGGGCTACAACGCCGTCTTCGGCTACTACCTGGAGGTGACCCGGCCCTACTACGAGAGGGTGCCTTCCGAGTACAAGGCCATCCAGACCCTCAAGGACCGGCAGCGCTACACCCTGCCGGAGATCAAGGAGCGCGAAAGGGAGCTCTACCGCCTCGAGGCCCAGATCCGCCGCCGGGAGGAGGAGGTTTTTTGGGAGCTCAGGGAGAAGGCCAAAGGGGAGGCGGAGGCCCTGAGGGAGGCGGCCAGGGTCCTGGCGGAGCTGGACGTCTACGCCGCCTTGGCGGAGGTGGCGGTGCGCCACGGCTACACCCGTCCCCGCTTCGGCGAGGGGCTTTTCATCCGCGCTGGGCGGCACCCGGTGGTGGAAAGGCGCACCGGCTTCGTCCCCAACGACCTGGAGATGGCCCACGAGCTCGTGCTGGTCACGGGGCCCAACATGGCGGGGAAGAGCACCTACCTTCGCCAGACGGCCCTCATCGCCCTCCTGGCCCAGATTGGGAGCTTTGTGCCCGCGGAGGAGGCTATCCTCCCCCTCTTTGACCGGATCCTGACCCGCATCGGGGCCTCCGACGACCTGGCGGGGGGCAAGAGCACCTTCATGGTGGAGATGGAGGAGGTGGCCCTGATCCTCAAGGAGGCCACGGAGAGGAGCCTGGTGCTTCTGGACGAGGTGGGCCGGGGCACCTCCAGCCTGGACGGGGTGGCCATCGCCACCGCCGTGGCCGAGGCCCTGCACGAGAGGCGGTGCTACGCCCTTTTCGCCACCCACTACTTTGAGCTCACCGCCCTGCCCCTGCCCCGGCTCAAGAACCTGCACGTGGCCGCCAAGGAGGAGGAGGGGGGCCTCACCTTCTACCACCAGGTGCTCCCTGGACCCGCCTCCAAGAGCTACGGGGTGGAGGTGGCCCGCATGGCCGGGCTGCCCCCGGAGGTGGTGGAGCGGGCCAAGGCCCTCCTCCAGGCCATGGCCGCCAGGCGGGAGGGCCCGGTGGAGGCGGTGCTGGAGAGGCTTCTCGCCCTGGACCCCGACCGCCTCACCCCCCTCGAGGCCCTCCGCCTCCTCCACGAGCTCAAGGCCTTGGCCCTGGGCACCCCCTTGGGTACCATAAAGGGGTGATCCGTCCCCTCCCCGAGGAGCTCCGGGGCCTTCTGGCCCGGGGCGAGGTGCTCCTTTCCGTGCGGGACGCGGTGCGGGAGCTTTTGGAGAACGCCCTGGACGCGGGGGCCCGGCGGGTGAGGGTGGAGCTGTGGGGCGGGGGCATGGAACGGCTTGTGGTGGAGGACGACGGGGCGGGGATCCCCCTGGAGGACCTGCCCCTGGCGGTGGAGCCCTTCGCCACCAGCAAGCTGCAGGACCCTGGGCGCATCGCCACCTTGGGCTTCCGTGGCCAGGCCCTTTATGCCCTGCGCCAGGCCGCCACCTTGCGCTTGCGCTCCCGCCCCCGGGGCCAGGTGGGGGGAGGGCTTCTCCTGGTCCAGGGGGGCACGGTGGCCCTCAAGGAGGTGCCCGCGCCCCCCGGCACCCGGGTGGAGGTGGTGGGCCTCTTCCAGGGGGAGGGGAGGGACCCGGCCAGGGAGGTGCGGGGGGTCTTGGAGCTCCTAAGGCGCTACCTTCTCCACCACCCCACCCTTTCCCTGGCCCTCTTTGTGGAGGGGGAGGCCCGGCTCCTCTTCCCTGGGTCGGGCCTAAGGGAGGCCGCCCGGATCGCCTTCGGCCGGGTGCTTTCGGAGAGGCTCTTTCCCCTGGAGGAGGCGGCGGGGGAGGTGCGCCTTTTGGGCCTCCTTTCCGGTCCCCAAGCCTCCCGCACCCGGCCCGACCTCCTCTTCCTCGCGGTGAACGGGCGGCCCGTGGCCTGGCCCGAGGGGCTCCTAAGGGCCCTCCGGCGGGCCTACCGTGAGCTCCTTCCCGAGGGGCACTTCCCCGTGGGGGTGGTCAACCTCGCCTTGCCCCCTGGGCTTTTCCGCCTGCGCCTGGACGCCCGCAAGGAGGAGGTGGCGGTGGCCCAGGAGGTGGAGGGCCTTCTGGAGGAGGCGGTGCGGAGCGCCTTCCGGCGCCACGGCCTGGCCCGTAGCCTGCCGGAGCCTACCCCTCTTCCCGTCCTGAGCCCCCCACCCCCTCGGGCCTGCCCGCCTGCGCTACCTGGGCCAGTTCCGGGAAAGCTACCTCCTGGCGGAGGCGGGGGAGGCCCTCTTTGTGGTGGACCAGCATGCCGCCCACGAGCGGGTCATCTACGAGGAGTTTTGGCGGCGCCTTCGGGAGGAGGGGCTGAAGCCCCTGCCGTACCCGGTGCTGGTGGAGCTTACCCCGGAGGAGGAGGGCCTCCTCGGGGGGGAGGCCCTCGCGGCCCTTTTCGCTTACGAAGCCTTCGGGCCGGGGAGGGTGCGGGTGCTGGCCGCTCCCCCTTTCCTGCACCCCTACCCCCTCCTGATCCCCCAGGCCTTCCTCGAGGCCCTCCGGGGGGAGGGGCGGAGCCTGGGGGAAGTTCTGGGCCGCCTGGCCTGCCTCCCCGCGGTGAAGGCGGGCCATCCCTTGAACGGGGCCCAGGGGCAAGCCCTTCTGGACGCCCTCCTGGCCTGTGAGACCCCCTGGGTCTGCCCCCACGGGAGGCCCACCTTCTTGGTGCTGAAGGAGGAGGAGCTTATCCGCCGCTTTGGCCGCCGCTCGGGGGCGCGGGCAGGAGAAGAAGCCCGTCCTCGTCCGCAATCAGGTAATGCCCCGGAAGCACCTGGGCCCCGAAGAGGCTAAGGGGCACGTCCACCTCCCCCCGGCCCGCCTTGGCGCTCCTGCGGGGGGTGGCCGCCAGGGCCAGGAGGCCGATGGGCACCTCCTTGAGCTCCAGCACATCCCGCACCGCCCCGTGGACCACCACCCCGGCCCAGCCCCGCTCCCAGGCCAGGCGGGCCAGGTTGCCCCCGAGGAGGGCGGTGCGCAAGGAGCCCCCGCCGTCCACCACCAGG
Source organism: Thermus amyloliquefaciens (assembly GCF_000744885.1). Taxonomy (NCBI): domain Bacteria; kingdom Thermotogati; phylum Deinococcota; class Deinococci; order Thermales; family Thermaceae; genus Thermus; species Thermus amyloliquefaciens. The sequence continues at coordinate 451,132 of NZ_JQMV01000003.1, forward strand.
ACCTGGCCATGGCCCTCCTCCTCCAGCACCCTTCGCACCAGGGCGTTGTCCTCAAAGACCCTGAGGGTGCGCACCCGCCCGGCGAAGCGGGCCGTGCCGCCAAAGCTCCTAAAGACCATGGGCAGGGTCTCCCCTTCGGGCCAGAGGTCGGAGAGGTCTGTTGTGCGCCCTTCCATGGGAATATAGTAGCCCCCATGGACGAGGCGCGGCTCCTCATCACCTGCCCGGACCGGCCTGGGATCGTGGCGGCGGTCTCGGGCTTCCTCTACGCCCACGGGGCCAACATCACCGATTTGCAGCAGTACTCCACGGACCCCGAAGGGGGCACCTTCTTCATGCGCCTGGCCTTCACCACCCCCCATCTGGACCTCTCCCGCCCGGCCCTGGAGCGGGCCTTTCAGGACGTGGTGGCCAGCCGTTTCCAGATGGAGTGGCGCCTGGCCTATGCCTCGGAGAGGAAGCGGGTGGCCATCCTGGTCTCCAAGCCGGCCCATGCCCTTTTGGAACTCCTCTGGCGCTACCGGGTGGGGGAGTTGCCCATGGACCTGCGCCTGGTGATCTCCAACCACCCGGACCACCGGGAGGAGGTGGAGCGCTTCGGCGTGCCCTACCACCACGTGCCCGTGGAGAAGGGGCGGAAGGAGGAGGCGGAGGAGCGCATCCTGGGCCTCCTCGAGGGGGAAGGGGTGGAGGTGGTGGTCCTGGCCCGGTACATGCAGGTCCTCTCCCCGGGGTTTGTGGCCCGTTACCCCATGCGCATCCTCAACATCCACCACTCCTTCTTGCCGGCCTTTGCCGGGGCCGACCCTTACCGCCAGGCCCACGAGCGGGGGGTGAAGCTCATCGGGGCCACGGCCCACTACGTCACCGAGGAGTTGGACGGGGGCCCCATCATCGAACAGGATGTGGTGCGGGTATCCCACCGCCACACGGTGGCGGAGATGCGGAGGCTCGGGCGGGAGCTGGAGCGCACGGTCCTGGCCCGGGCGGTGCGCTGGCACCTGGAGGACCGCATCCTGGTCCACGGGAACAAAACCGTGGTCTTTGTTTAATCTCGGCCTAACCGGAAGGGCGTAAGGTGGGACCAGGAGGTGGCGCATGAACCTGGCCCGTTCCTTCGTGGGTTTTCTGGTCCTCTCCTTGATGGCGGGTGCGGTGCTCTGGTGGGGTTTGAGCAACGGCCAGACCCAGCGTTCCCAGCCTGCTCCTCCACCTGCCGAGGCGGGGCTTTTGGAGTACGAGCGCAACACCGTGGAGATCGTGGAAAAGTACGGGGATGGGGTGGTCTACGTGGCGGTGGTGACCCGTCCCCAAAACGTCCAACTCCCCCCAGGGTTTGAGTTTTTTGCTCCGTTTTTGCAGATGCCCCCTCAGGAGGGGACGGGTTCGGGCTTCGTGATCGATAAGGATGGGCATATCCTCACCAACCATCACGTGGTGGAGGGAGCCAGCCAGATCACGGTGAAGTTCCACGGCGACCCCAAGGAGTACCGCGCCCGCCTGGTGGGGGCGGCGCCGCCCTTGGATCTGGCCCTTTTGAAGGTGGAGGCCCCCAAGGAGAAGCTGGTGCCCCTGGTCCTGGGGGATTCCGACCGCATCAGGGTGGGGCAGAAGGCCATCGCCATGGGGAACCCCTTTGGCTTGGAGTTCACCGTGACCCAGGGGATCGTCTCCGCCATCCGGGAAAACCCCGGGGCCATTGGGGATGAGTCGGGCCTGGTGCCCCAGGTGATCCAGACGGATGCCGCCATCAACCCCGGGAACTCCGGGGGGCCCCTTCTCAACTCCCGCGGGGAGGTGATCGGCATCAACACCGCCATCTTCACCCCCACCGGCCAGTTTGGGGCCGCCCAGTTCGCGGGGGTGGGGTTTGCCCTGCCCATCAACCTGGTGAAGCAGTACCTGCCCGAGCTCAAGGCGGGGAAGACCCTGACCGCAGAGGAGATCATCAAAAACCGCCCCCGGCTTGGCGTCTCCCTTATCCCCCTTTCCGTCTACCCGGAAAGGCTGCGCCAGCAGTACGGGCTTCCCGCCTCTGGCCTCATGGTGCAGGAGGTGGAAAGGAATAGCCCGGCCGCCCGGGCGGGCCTAAGGCCACCCAGCCGCTTCGCCTACCTGCAACTGCCCACGGGGGAGACCCTGCAGGTGGGGGTGGACGGGGATGTGCTCCTCAAGGCGGACGGGGTGCCCCTAGGCTCCATCGCCCAGCTCCGGCAGGTGCTATACGGCAAGAAGCCGGGGGAGGCGGTGAGCCTCGAGGTCTGGCGCCAGGGCCGTACCTTCACCCTGAAGGTGGTGCCCCAGGTGTTGCGCTAAGGGGGCCAGAGGAGCCTTAGGCGTAGGCACCCCCCTTCCGCCCGGAACCAGGTGCCCCCAAGGCGCAGGGCCAGGCCCATCTCGGAGCAGTAGGCCAGGGCCCTCCGCCGCTCCTTGGCCAGGGCCTGGTTCCAGGGGTACTCCCCTGCGGTGTAGTAGGCTTCGGTTTCGGGGTCGGTGAAGGCCCGGAAACCTTGGAAGGCCCAAGGCATGCCGAATTCCAGGAGCACAGGCCTTCCGGTCACGGAGTTCACGAACTCCACCCGTCCCTCGTCCCAGGCGGTGAGGAGGAGGTAACGGCGCCCTTCGTCCCCCTCCACCTCCACCACCCGCACCAGGGCCAAGGCGAGGAGGAAGAACCAAAAGGCCCAGCTCAGGAGGAGCCGGGCCCCTTGGATTAGGGGAGCCGGGGCTTTCGTAGCCACGTCAAGGGGCTGGGCCTCACTTCAAGGCCCCGGCCTCGCGGAAGTAACGCAGGGCCCCCTCGTGGTAGGGGATGGTGCCGCCCACGAAGCGCACCGCGTTCTCCAGGCTGGTATCCCTGGCGGCGGCCACCGCCTGGCGCAGGGTGGCCAGGTTCTCAAAGGTGGCCTTGGTGAGGGCATACGCGGCCTCCTCGGGTAGGCTCTGAGGGCAGACGAAAAGGTTCCAGAAGGTGAGGGTGGGGGTGTCGGCCCGGGTGCCGTAGGTGGCCTTGGGGATCACCCCGGGGCCTGCCAGGCCAGGGAAGCGCTTCTGGAAGGTCTGGACCACGGTGCTCTTGGGGTCCAGGGGAACCAGGTAGATCCTTTGCCCCTTCCGGGCCAAGGAGGCGGCGAGCTCGGTGATGGCGCCCGTGGGCAGGCCCCCCGACCAGAAGAAGGCGTCCAGGTTGCCCTCCGCCAGGGCGTTGGCGCTCTCCTGGGCTCCCAGGCGCTCCTGTTTGGCGAAGTCCTTGGGGGAAAGCCCCGCCGCCTGGAGCACCAAGAGGGCCTCCACCTCCGTGCCCGAGCCCGGGGCCCCGGTGGACACCCGCTTGCCCTTCAGGTCCTGCACCACCCGGATGCCCGCGCCTTCCCGGGTGACGATGTGCAGGAAGTTGGGGTACATGGCGAAGAGGATGCGGACGTTTTTGGCGGCCCTGTCCTTGAAGCGCTCGTGCTGGCCGGTAAAGGCCAGGTAGGCGGAGTCGGGGAGCACGGTGGCGCAGTAGTAGGTGCCGCCCCCCGTGCGGTTTTCCAAAAGGAGGAGGTTGTCGATGGAGGCAGCGGTTTGGATGGCCTGGGCCTCGGCCACCCCGGCCTTGTTCCAGATCTCCGCCAGGGTGGTGCCGTAGTAGAAGTAAACGCCTCCCACACCCCCCGTGGCCACCACCACCTTGGGTTTTTGGGCCACGGCCAAACCCGTCAAGGCCAGGAGGGCCAAAAGGACTCTCTTCATAACCTTACCCCCTTTCCTTCGGCTTTACCCTAAGCCCCCTTTTGGCTTTTCGTCAACCCCTTGCGGAAGAAGGGAAGCCCCAGGAGGAAGGCCACCAGGTTGAGCCATCCCTGGGGCACGAAGAGCAGGGCGGCCAGGATCCCCAGGGCCCAGGCTTCCCAGCGGGCGAGGGGCCTGCGGGTGTAGCCCGCGGCGGAGGCGGAAAGGTAGATGATACCGGCCGCCACGGAAAGGAAGCGCTCCAGAACCATCCCCCAGGCCTCGCCAGGGGGGGAGTTCTCCAAAACGGGCACGATGAGAAGGGCGGTACCCGAATAGGAGAGCAGGAAGAAAAAGCCCACCAGGTACTTGGACAGGGCCACCCGCGCCGCATAAACCCCGGTGACCAGGGGGTTGGTGCCAAAGACGCTGCTGGCGGCGTAGGCGGAGAGGGCCACGGGGGGCGTCACATCCGCCAGCACCGCATAGTAGAAGAGGAACATGTGGGTGGCGAGGACGGCGGCGGAGTCGGGGATGCCGTTTTGCTTGGCCAGGGCGATGATGGCAGGGGCGGTGAGGGCCGAGGTGAGCACGTAGGTGGCGGTGGGGGGCACCCCCATGCCCAGCACCAGGCTGAAGAGGGCGGTGATGAGGGTGGCGAGGAGGAGGCTTTCCCCCGAGACCTGCTGCAACAGCTGGCTGAACTTGGAGGGGAGGCCGCTGATCACCATCATGGCGAAGATGAGGTTGGCGGCGGTCACCGCGGTTCCGATGGGCAAGAGGGTGCGGAAGCCCTCGGCCAGGCCCTGGAAGATGGGGGCTGCGCCCTTGGGCCTTAGCGTGGGGTCCAAGTAGGTGATGAAGATGAAGAAGAGGAGGGCCAGGCTGGCCGCGGTGCGCACCTCGTAGCCCAGGTAGAGCATGGCCACGATGAGGAGGATGGGCAGGAAGAGGATGGAGTAGCGCAAGGTATAGGTCCCCCGGCTCATGCCCAGCTCCGCCCCCACCGGGGGGAGGCCCGCCTTGCGGGAGTAGAACTCGTTGAAGGCCAGCACCGCGGTCAGGTACAAAAGGGCCGGCCCCAGGGCCATGACGATCACCTTCAGGTAGGGAATCTGGAGGATCTCCACCATGATGAAGGCGATGGAGCCCATGACCGGGGGGGTGATGAGGGCGATGGTGCCGGCGGTGGCCACCAGGCCCGCGGCCACCAGGCGGTCGTAGTTGGCCCTTTCAAAAAGCGGCTTGGTGAGGGCGGCCACGAACTGGGTGTCCGCGGCCCCGGAGCCGGAGAACATGCCCATGAAGACGCTGGCCAGGCCCGTGACCCGCCCTGGGGTGGCGGGGTGCTTGCCCACCAGGGCCAGGGCCAGGTTGGCCACCACCTTCCCCAGGCCCAAGGCCCCGATCATGCCGGAGAGCAAGGTGAAGTAGACCAGGTACTTGGCGGAAACCCCGGTGATGAGCCCGTAGATGCCGGCCTCGGTCTCGTTGTAGGTCTTGCCCAAGAGGAGGTCAATGCTTTGGCGGCTTCCCTTAAAGGCCCCGGGGAAGAGGTCGGCGTAGAGGTTATAGCTGAAGAAGAAGAGGACCAGCACCGGCATCACCGGGCCCAAAAGGCGGTAGACCAGGCCCAGGACCAGCATGATGAGGCCGAAGGACATGGCCATGTCCCAGGGCTCGGGGAGCACCGCCCGGTAGACCAGCTCCTCAAAGTACCGGAGCTGGTAGAGGGTGGGGAAGAAGGCCAGGAAAACCGCCAGCAGGTCGGCGGGTCCTTTTAGGCTCGGAAGGACCGCGGGCAGAACCGCCACCGCCCAGTAGAGGAGGCCCACCGCCTTGGCCTCAGGGGGCAGGCTCAACCCCGGGACGCCGGGAAAGAGGAAGTTGTAGAGGGGGATCAAGGTGAAGGCGAAGTACACCCAGGCCCCTAGGGTGCGCTTCCTGGGGAGGTGGAAGGAAACGAGATACCCCCCCAGGAGGAGGAAGAGGACGTGGGTGCTTCGCTGTAGCTGTACGATGTCCAGGATGGGGATCTCGGCCTTGGCCAGGGGGGTGAAGGGGTGGAGCACCAGGTAAAGGCTGTAAAGGGCCCCCAGGATCAGGATCCAGTGGGTGAGCCGGGCCAGGGGGGTGGAGGGTTGGGTCTGAGGGCGTTCTAGCTCCATGGCTTCCTCCAAAAAAGCCCGGGGCCTGGAGGGTTCCAGGGCACCCGGGCGGGTTCATGGCTTACTTGATCAGCCCTTTTTCCTTCAAGTACCGCTCGGCTCCCGGGTGGAAGGGGATGGGTAGCTTTCCGTAGAGCTTGGCGGTGGCCTCGAGGCTCGTGTCCTTGGCGGCGGCCACCGCGGTGCGCAGGGTGTCCAGGTTCTCAAAGACCGCCTTCATGATGGCGTACCCGGTTTCCGCCGGGAGGCTTTCCGGGCAGACCACGATGTTGCCCGTGGCCAGGCCGCGCACGTCGGTGCGGGTGTTGTAGACGCTCTTGGGCACGGTGTAGGGGTCCACCAGGCCTGGGAACTTCTTCATGGCCACCTGGGCGGTGGTGCTCTTGGGGTCGATGGGCACCAGGTAGATGCGGTCCCCCTTGCGGGCCAGGGTCTGGGAGAGTTCCACGATGGAGCTGGTGGGCACACCCCCCACCCAGAAGAAGGCGTCCAGGGTGCCCTCCGCCAGGGCCTTCGCCCCCTCGGCCACGGGCAGGCGCTCCCGCTTGGCGAAGCTTTCCGGTTTCACCCTGGCCCCCTGGAGGACCAGAAGGGCCAGGTTCTCGGTGCTGGAGCCGGGCTGGCCGGTGGAGACCCGTTTGCCCTTGAGGTCCTGCACCACCTTGATGCCGGTTTTTTCCGTGGTCACCAGGTGGATGAAGGAGGGGTACATGTAGAAGAGGACCCGCTGGGTCTTGGCGGGCCGATCCTTGAAGCGGGGTTCCTCTCCGGTGTAGGCCACGTAGGCGGAGTCGGTGGTGGTGAGGGCGCAGTAGTAGGTGGTGCCCGCGGTGCGGTCCCGCAGGAGCTGGAGGTTGTCGTAGGAGCCCCCCGTCTGCACCGGCTGGGCCTCCGCCGCCCCCGCCTTGTTCAGGATGTCCGCCAGGGCGGTGCCGTAGTAGAAGAAGACCCCTCCGGTGCTTCCCGTGCCGATCACCACCTTGGGCTTTTGGGCCAGGGCCAGTCCTAGGGCGAGCAAACCGATGAGGATAAGGGCTCTTTTCATGGTCGCCTCCCGCATACTTTTGCGTCCCTAACCTACCCCACCACCCTACGCCTGTCAAGGCGAAGAATGCCCCAGCATGCGCACCTGGAAGGCCCTCAGGAGGTCCGTTTTGCTGAGGATGCCCACCAGCCGGCCCTCTTCCATGACCAGGGCCCGGACATACCCCCGCTCGGCCATCCGCTCCAAGGCGGTGAGGGCGTCCACCTCCGGGGGGAGGACCAGGGGTTCTTGGAGGTGGTGGACCACGGGGGCCAGGGGGTTGGCCCCCTCCAGCCCCTCGAGGCCCACCACCCCCAGGACCCGCCCCTCCTCCACCACGGGGAAGCCGGAAACCTTATGCGCCAAGGCCAGTTCCAGGACCTCCTGGACGGAAAGGGAGGGGGGGATGACCAAGGGGTTTGGGGTCATGAGGTCCTTGACCTTGAGCCCGCTTAAGGCCTGGGCCAGGAGGGCGGCCTCGGCCTCGGCCCTCGAGGCCATGTACACGAAAAAGGCGATGAGGATCAGGAAGGGGTTGAAGACCAGAAGGCCGAAAAGCCCCAAGGCCCAGGCCACCGCCTGGCTCAGGGCCAAGGCCTGCCGGGTGGCCTGGAGGTAGGGTTTCCTGAAGGCCAAAAGGGCCCGGTAAACCCGCCCCCCATCCAGGGGTAGGGCGGGGAGGAGGTTGAAAAGCCAAAGCATCAGGTTCACCAGGGCCAGGTAGTGGGTGAGAAACCCCAAGACCCCAGCCTCCATCTGGAACCCGCGCAGGAGCAAGGCCAAGGCGAAGCTCACCGCCGGGCCCGCCAGGGCGATCCAGAGCTCCTTCTGGGGTTCTTGCGGGATGCGCTCCAGCTGGGCCACCCCACCCAAAAGCCAAAGGGTGATGCGCTTGGTCTCAATGCCAAAGCGGCGGGCGGTGAGGGCATGGCCCAGCTCGTGCAGGAGCACGGAGAGGAAAAGCCCCAAGGCGGCCATGAGGCCCAGGAGAAAGGGCCAGGGGCCTTGGAGGAGGGTGGGGTCTTGCGGCAGGCCGAACCACTTCAGGTAAATGGGCAGGTTGCCCCCGATGAGAAAGGCCAGAAGGGGCAGGAAGAGGAGAAAGGAAAAGTCCAGCTGAACGGGGATGCCCAGGATGCGAAAAAGGGTCAGGCCCCGCTGGAACATGCGCCCAGTATAGACCGGGGGCCCGGGGCGGCCTTGATAATGACCGGTCAGTCAGCCTTAGGATGGAAGGGTGCTGGCCTTGGCCCTGCTTCGGGATCCCCTCTACCGCTCCTACTGGCTCGCCCTTTTTACCTCCCAGATGGGCACCTGGATGCAGGCGGCCGCCCAGGGCTGGTTGGTGCTCCTCCTCACGGGGAGCGCCGAGCGGCTTGGGCTGGTGGTGGCCTTGCAGTTCCTGCCCTCCCTTCTTTTTTCCCTTCCCGCCGGGGTTTTGGCGGACCGGTATCCCAAGCGAAACCTCCTCCTCTTCACCCAAGGGGGCATGATGCTCCTGGCCCTTCTCATGGCGCTTTTCATCCTCACGGGATGGGTGCGCTACGGCCACGTGCTCCTCTTCGCCTTCCTCTACGGGGCCCTTAACGCCATGGACCTCCCCGTGCGCCAGAGCTTCACCGTGGAGCTGGCGGGGCGGGACCGCTACCCCGGGGCCATCGCCTTGAACTCCTTTGGCTTCAACCTGAGCCGGCTTGTGGGGCCGGCCCTGGCCGGCGTTCTCATCGCCCTCTTCGGCGTGGAGGCGGCCTATCTGGCCAACGCCCTTTCCTTCCTGCCCCTCCTTTTTGTTCTCCGCCGGGTCCCCCCGGGTTCCAGGGGGGAGGAGGGGGACGGCCGCTGGTGGCGGGAGGCCCTGGAGGGGGTGCGGTTTGTCCTGGAGAACCCCGTGGTGCGCCGGGTGGTGGGGCTGGTGCTCTTCGCAAGCCTCTTGGGCATGAACTTCCAGACCCTGGTCCCCGCCTATGCCCGGCTGGTCCTGGGGCTTTCCGCCACCGGGTATGGCGCCTTGCTCTCCAGCGTGGGGCTTGGGGCCTTGGGGGCGGCTTTGGTCATGGCCTTTACCGGCAGGCCCAAGCCAAAGAGGCTCCTCTTGGGGGTCTTTTCCCTCTCCCTGGCCCATCTGGGGCTTTACCTCCCCCAGGCTTCCTTGGCCCCTTTCTTCCTGGCCCTGGGGGGGTTTGGCATGATCTCCGTGCTCATCAACGCCAACACCCTGGTGCAGCTCTCGGTCCCCGACCGGATCCGGGGCCGGGTGATGGCGGTGTACAGCCTGGTGATGCTGGGCACCGGTCCCCTTGGGGCCTACCTCACCGGCTTCCTTTTTGAACAACTGGGGGGGCGGCTCGCCGCCTTGGTCCTGGGGGGGCGGTCCTCCTGGTGGGAGCCTACCAGCTGCGCTCCTGGCCTACGGAACCCAGTCCTCCGGCCTAGGGCCTAGGCCCAGCCGCCAGGCTACCCCTTGGGCCACGCGGACGCCCGCCTTGCCGTCCCCATAGGGGTTCTTGGCCTGGCGCATGCGGGCCAGTTCCTCAGGGCTTTCCAAAAGCCCCGCCACCACCCGGTACACCCTTTCGGGATCCGTTCCCGCCAGCTTGAGGATGCCCGCCTCCAGGCCTTCCGGCCTTTCGGTGACGTTCCTGAGCACCACCACCGGCACCCCCAAGGCCGCTCCCTCCTCCTGAAGCCCCCCGGAGTCGGTGACGAGGAGGAGGCTTTCCCGCATCAGGGCGGCCATGGGCCCGTACTCCAGGGGGTCCAGGAGGACGAAGTTCCTCACCCCCTTCAGCACCGGGAAGACCGCCTCCCGCACCACGGGGTTGAGGTGCACGGGGTAGACGAAGGTGAGGTGGGGGAAGGCCTCCGCCACCTTTCTCAGGGCCCGGGCCAGGTCAGGGAGGATGGGCCAGTTTTCCCGGCGGTGCATGGTGACCGTGACGTAGGGGCCGGGAGGGAGGCCTTGGGGAAGCCGGCCCATCCGGGCGGCGAGAAGCACGGCATCCACCCCGGTTTGGCCGGTGACCAGGACGGTTTCCGCGGGCTTGCCCTCCCTTAGCAGGTTTTCCCGGGCAAGGGGGGTGGGGGCGAAGTCCAGGTCCGTGAGGGCGTCGGTGAGGCGGCGGTTGGCCTCCTCGGGGAAGGGCTCCTTGAGGTTGCCGCTCCTTAGGCCGGCTTCCACGTGCCCCACGGGAAGCCCCACCAGAAAGGCGGCCCAGGCCACGGCGAAGGTGGTGAGGGTGTCCCCGTGCACCAGGACGTAGTCGGCCCGCATCTCCTCGAGGGCCCGGGCGGCCTGGGGCAGGATGCGGGCCGCCAGGTCGGGCAAGGCCTGGCGTTCTTGCATCACGTCCAGGTTTCGGTCCTCCTGGATGCCGAATAGCCCCAGGGCCTGCCGAAGCTGCTCCCGGTGCTGGCCGGTGAGGAGGACGAGGGGCTTGATGTGGGGGTGTTCCTTCAGGGCCAGGTAGACCGGGGCCATCTTGGTGGCTTCAGGCCGCGTTCCGAAGGCTAGAACCACCCGCTTCATGCTACTCTCCCCTCCAAAGGGCCCTTAAGCGCCGGTAGGTTACCCACCCCAGGCCCAAAACCGTGGCCCCTAGGCTTGCCAGGATGGCCTCCTGGGGCATGCCCAGGTAGGCCATGGCCAAAAGGTTAAAGAGGAGGGCCAGCCCCCAAAGGAGGAAGGCCACCCGCCTTTGCGATAACCCCCGGGCCAGGAGCCGGTGGTGGATGTGGTCCTTGCCGGGGGTGGAGAGGGGGTTCTGCCCCCGCAAAAGCCTGCGCACCACCACCTGGGTGGTGTCCAGGATGGGGAGGAGGAGGAAGAGGGCCGGGGGCAGGAGGCCCAGAAAGGTGGTGAGCTTCAGGTTGCCAAGAAGCGCCGTGGCCGCCAGGGTGTAGCCCAGGAAGTAGGCCCCGGCATCCCCCAGGATGATGCGGCTGGGGTGGAGGTTGTGGCGCAGAAAACCCAGGGCGGCCCCGGCCAGGGCCGCCAGGACCAAGGTGCCCGCCGCCCAGTAGGGAAACTGGGCGCTCACGAAGAGGAGGCTCATGGCGCTGATGTACGCCACCCCGCCCGCCAGGCCGTCCAGGCCGTCCATGAGGTTCAGGGCGTTGGTGATCCCCACCACCCAGAGCCAGGTGAGGAAAAGGCCCAAGGCGGGGTCCAGGGGGGTGCCGAAGGCGGCCTCAAACCGCACCCCCACCGCCATCAGGAGCAGGGCGGCCAGGGTTTGCACGAAGAGGCGGAAAAGGGGAGGAAGGCCGAACTGATCGTCAATGAAGCCCACCAGCACCAACCAAGCCCCTCCCAAGAGGATGGCCAGGATCTGGATGAGGACTTGTTCCACCAGGATGGGCCTCAGGAAGGCCGCCGCCACCAGGGCCAGCACCACGCCCGCATAGACCGCAAGGCCCCCGGCGTTGGGGAGGGGCTCCCGATTGAGCCGCCTCTCGTTGGGCAGGTCCGCCCACCCCACCTTGAGGGCGAAGCGGCGGACATGGGGCAAAAAGCGCCAGGTGAAGAAAAGGGCCAGCAGGAAGGCGAAGGCCACGGTGAGCCAGCCCGTGCCCGTGGGCTCAGCGATGCCGACCCTCTTCAGGAGTTCGCTCATTTGGTCCCGTAGATCCGGTCCCCGGCGTCTCCCAGGCCGGGAACGATGTAACCGTGCTCGTTCAGGCGCTCGTCGATGGCCGCCACCACCACCTCCGTCTCCGGGTGGTCCTGGGCGATGCGCTCCAGGCCCTCGGGGGCAGCGATAAGGCACATGAGCTTGATCCCCGTGGCTCCCTTTTCCTTAAGAAGGGTAAGGGCATGGCTGGCGCTTCCCCCCGTGGCCAGCATGGGGTCCAGGAGGAAGACCCGGCGCTCGTGGATATCCGGGGGTAGCTTGGCGTAGTACTGCACGGGCTTTAGGGACTCGGGATCCCGGTAGAGGCCGATGTGCCCCACGCGGGCGTGGGGCACCAGCTTAAGGATGCCCTCCGCCATGACCAAACCGGCCCGCAAAATGGCCACCAGGGCCAGCTTCTTCCCGGAAAGCACCTTGACCCGGGCGGGGGCCACGGGGGTTTCCACGGTGGTTTCCGTAAGCTCCAGGTCGCGCATGGCCTCATAGGCCATGAGGAGGGATACCTCCTCGGCCAGCTCGCGGAAGTCCTTGGCGCCGGTGCGCTTGTCGCGAAGGTGGGCCAGCTTGTGCTGGACCAGGGGATGGTCCACCAGGGTGATCCTCATCCCCCAAAGCCTAACACGCCCGGTTTCTTGGGGGAAAGCAGTCTTGGAAGAAGCTCAGGGCCCGGGGGAGTTTGTCCGCCAGGGCCTCGAGGAAGCCCTCGGGCTTTTTCGTGCGGAACCAGTGGAGGTCGTGGAGGTAGGTGAGGGGTACGTAAAAGGCCAGGCGCTCCCGCACCTCCTTGGGGTAGAACCGCGCCAGGCGGAAAAGGGCCTCCCGGGCCGCCCCTTCCCCCAGAAGGTCCAGGCTTCCCGTCTTGAGGAGGGCCAGGTCCCGGGCGGGATCGTCCCCGCCGGAGCGGACCCAGTCCACCAGGAGCACCTCGGGGTCGTCCGGGGAGGGGTGTTCCTGGGTTTTCAGGAGGAGGTTTCCCGCCCAGGCGTCCCGGTGGCAGAAGCGCTTCTCCACCCCCGCCACCCAGGGGACCTCCCGCAGGAGGGCCTTGGCGAGGGTGAGGGCTTCGGGCACGGAGGCCAGGCTTTCCGCGAAGCGCTCTAGCCTCTCCGCCAGCTCCTTCCCCTCCACGTACCCCGGCTCGGGGAGGCGGTGCAGGGAGAGGAAAAGGTGGGAGAGGTCGGCCAGGGCCTTGGGGGTAAAGGTCTCGGGGCTGAAGGGCTTTCCGGGAAAATGGCGGATCACCAGGACCCCTTGCCCCGCCACCTGCTCCACCCCTAGGACGAAGCTCCCCAGCCCGGCGCGGGCCATCCTTTGCGCCTCGAGGGCCGCCAGGTGGGCCTCGCCGGGCCGGTATACCTTGTAGACCCTTTCCCCATCCGTGTACACCCGGGCTTCAAAACCGCCCAAGGGAGTGAGGCGAGGGAGGGTCTCGGGGGAGAGGAGGCCCTTCAGGGCCGAGAGCGCCACGGGGCTTATTCTAAGGGCCTCGAGGGGGCTGAGGTGTCCCTCTGGCCTCGTCTGGGGGGCTTTGGGCAAATCCGCCCCCACCGCATCCTTGGCCACGGATAACCTAAGGGCGTGGAGCTCTTGCGCCCGGAGGCTACGGTCCTCTCCCTGGGGGAGAGGGTGCTTTCCTTTGACCGGGAGGGACGGCCCTACCACTACTTCCGCCAGGGGCTCACCTATAAGCGGGCCCTGGACGGCAGCCTGCACCTGCGCTACCGGGAGGGGGCGAGGAGGAGGCGGCGCTTGGGGGAGGAGGAGGCCTTGGCGGTCTATGGGGAGATCCTGGGGCTGGCGGAGGCCCACCTGCGCGATCCCGAACGCCGGGCCGAGGTCCTCCGCTGGACCCCTGAGGCCCTTTGGGATCCCACCCCTTACCGCAGGGCCTACCCCTGGCCCGTGAGCATCCTTCCCCCGGATGCCTACCTTTCCGTGGTCCTCCAGGCCACCACGGGATGCACCTGGAACCGGTGCGCCTTCTGCTCCTTTTACCAGGACCGCCCCTTTCAGAAGCGCTCTCCGAGCGCTTTTCAGGAGCATGTGGAGCGGGTTTTGGAACTCCTGGGAAGGGGAAGGCTTCTAAGGCGAGGGGTTTTCCTGGGGGATGGCAACGCCCTGGCCCTGGGGGAACCCCTTCTTCCCCTTATGGAAACGGTCCAGCGGACTTTCCCGGGGGAGCCCGTCCTGGGCTTTTTGGACCTTTTTACGGGGATGAAGAAGGAGGTTTCCTGGTGGGCCAGGCTTGGGGCCCTGGGGCTTAGGCGGGTGTACCTGGGCCTGGAGACCGGGCATGCGCCCTTGCTGGCCCTTCTCAATAAACCCGGGCACCCCCGGGAGGCCCTCTCCCTGGTGAGCGCCTTGAAGGAAGCGGGGCTTTCCGTGGGGGTGATCCTCATGGTGGGGGCTGGGGGCGCGGCCTACGCGGAGGCCCACCGCCGGGAGAGCCTCTGGCTTTTGGCCGAGCTCCCCTTGGACCGGGAGGATGTGGTCTATCTCTCCCCTTTCCAAGAGCAGCCGGGCACCCCTTACGCCGCCTTGGGCCTCGAGGGCCTTCCCGATCTGGAGGCGGAGCTGGCCGCCTGGGCCGAGGCGCTTCGCCGCATGGGGCTGCGGGTGGCCCGGTACGACATCCGGGAGTTCCTCTATTAGGCCGGGAAGGGTTGGTATACTCAGGCCATGAGCCCTTCGCACGAACGGGAACTCTACGAGGCCTGGGTGGAGCTCCTTTCCTGGATGCGGGAGTACGCCCGGGAGAGGGGGGTCCGGTTTGAGAAGGAGGCGGACTTCCCCGACTTCATCTACCGCATGGAGCGCCCCTACGACCTGCCCACCACCATCATGACCGCCTCCCTCTCGGACGCCCTGGGGGAGCCCTTCCTCCTGGCGGACGTCTCCCCCCGCCACGCAAAGCTGAAGCGCATCGGCATCCGCCTTCCCCGGGCCCACATCCACCTGCACGCCCACTACGAGCCCGGAAAAGGCTTGGTGACGGGCAAGATCCCCCTTACCAAGGAGCGCTTCTTCGCCCTGGCCGACCGGGCACGGGAAGCCTTGGCCTTCGCCTAGACCTTGGCGATGGTGCCCTGGCCCAAGGCCACCCGCTTGGGCTCGGGCTCCTCGCTGTAAACCTCACCCTGGACCACGGCCAGGCGCTGGCCCGCCTGCACCACCCGCGCGCGGGCCAAAAGCCTTTTCCCCTTGGCGGGGCGGAGGAAGTTCACCTTGAACTCCACGGTGAGCACCTCCGGGCCCAAGGCCAGGCCGCCGGCGAAGGTGAGGGCGTTGTCCAGCAGGGCGGCGATGACGCCCCCTTGAACCACCCCTAGGTGCTGGTAGAACTCCGGGCGGACGCTTAGGGCCAGCTCCACCCCTTCCTCCCCTGCGGATAGGAGCTCCATCCCCAGGTACTGGCTGAAGGGCTGGGCCTTTAGCACCTCTTTCCCCAGCTGGCTTAGGTCCATGGCTTCCTCCTTTGACTAGGTCAAAGGATATCACCCTTGGGGCTTTGGGAGGCCTCGAGGGCCCCCCAGAGCTTCAAGACCACCTGGTGCAGGAGGGGAAAGGCCTTGCGGGTGGGGATGAGGCGGGGGCCCTTCACCTCCAGGAAGCCCGCTTCCGCTAGGGTTCCGGCCACGGGTCTTAGGCGGGGCCAGAGGCTTAGCCCTGTTCGCCGCTCCAAGGCCCCCACATCCACCCCCTCCCTGAGGCGCAGGCCCAGCATCAGGCTTTCCTTGGCGTGCTCCAGGGGGGGGATGGCCTCCTCCTGCGGGGGCTCCCCGGCCAGCCAGCGGGGGAGGGGAGGATGGGTGCGGCGGAAGGCGTAGACCGGCCCCGTGCCCGGGTACTGGCCTGCGGCGCTGGGACCCAGGGCGAGCCAGAAGCCATTCCGCCAGTAGACCAGGTTGTGCCGGGCCTCCTCCCCCGGCCGGGCGAAGTTGGAGACCTCGTAGCGCAAAAGGCCCGCCTCCCCCAAGACCTCCTCCGCCCTTTCCATGGCCCAGCCTTCCCTCTCCGGGTCCTCCTTCAGGCCCAGGAGGGCGAAGGGGGTACCCTTCTCCACCTGCAGGGTGTAGGCGGACACGTGCCCCACCCCCAGGGAGGCGGCCTCGGCCAGGTCCTGTTCCACTTCCTGCATGGGAAGGCCCAGGATGAGGTCCAGGGAAACCCTAAACCCCCCCTCCAAGGCCAGCTCCACCGCCTTCAGGGCCCCCTTGCGCCCATGGGCCCGGCCCAGGAACCGCAGCACCCGGTCCTGGAAGCTCTGCACCCCTAGGGAGAGGCGGTTGACCCCCAAGCCCTTCAAGAGGGCAAGCCGTTCCCGGTTTAGGGTGCCGGGGTTGGCCTCGAGGGTCACCTCCGCCCCCTGTTCCAGCCTCCAGGGAAGGGCCCCGAAGAGGGCCACCAGCTCCCGGTCCCTGAGAAAGCTCGGGGTGCCCCCGCCCAGGTAGAGGGTTTTGAGGGGCCCGGGGTAGGCCTCGTAGAGCCTTTGGGCCTCCTCCTTCAGGCGCTTCAGGTAGGCCTCCACCCACCCCGCTCCCCGGCGCACCACGTGGAAGTCGCAGTAGGGGCACAGGGTGGGGCAGAAGGGGACGTGCACGTAGAGGCTCAGCGCTTCCCGCAAGCGATCTCTCCCCCGGGCCCTAGGGTATCACGTTTCCCTGCGCTGCCTTGTTTTCCAAAGTTGCGGCTTAACCAAGAGGGGGTTTGGCGATCCTCGGGCCAGGGCCTTAGGATGCCGGGAAAGGAAGTAGGCCAAGGGGAGGTGGTTTGAAGCCGGGTACCGGTGCATGGGGGGTTGCCGCAAGGTGCGGGCTTCGCCCGTGGCCAAGGGGCGGGGAATAGGGACATGGCCACGGCCACGGCTTTTCTAGGGCCCTCGTGGTGGCGCAAGCCACCACGGGGTGCTTAGGGAGAGGTGAGCACTACCCCTCCCCTGCCAACAACCACGAATTGCCCATTGGCGAAGGTAACTCCCTCTAGCCACACGCTGACCCCGGAGGTCTGGCTGGAAATGCTGCTGCCGTCTCGGGAGGTGAGGATGGTGCCATCTTCCCCGACCACTACGAACAGGTTGGCTCCGAAGGTTACGCTTGTGAGATACTTGGTGGTGCCCGAGTTTAGCGGGGTCCAGGAGGTTCCGTCCGAAGAGGTTAGCAACACGCCGCCACCTCCTGCCACCAGCCAGCGATTGTTTCCCCAGGCGATGCTCTCTAGCGGAGGGGACACGTTGGTGGCGACCTGGGACCAACGGGTGCCGTCTTGGGAGACGAGTATGGTGCCGCTGCTCCCCACCGCTATAAAGCGGTTGTTAGCGAACAGAACGCCTTCAAGGTCGTTCGGGGTTCCGGAGGTCTGACTGGTCCAGGTGCTCCCATCGCTGGATGTTAGAATGGTGCCCTCGCGGCCCACAGCCACATATTGGCCGTTTCCGTAGGTAACCCCCAGGAGTTCTTTGGTCGTACCGGAAGCTTTAGCGCTCCAGCTGGTTCCGTTGGGGGAGGTAAGGATGGTACCGCCACCGCCCACTGCCACAAAGCGGTTATTGGCAAAGATCACGCCACGGAGGAGGGCTGTGGTTCCAGAGCTTGCGTTGGACCAGGTGATGGCGTCAGCAGAGGTGAGGATGGTACCGTTGGCACCCACGGACACATACTTGCCGTTGCCAAAGGTGACGCTGAAAAGGTGATAGGTGGTTCCAGATTGCCTGAGCGTCCAACGGGTTCCGATGGCTTCGTTGGTAGGTGGGGTTCCGCAAGCCACCAGGATGAGGACCCAAAGCGAAAGGCCCAACCACAACCTTCCCTGTTTTGTGATAAGGGTGTGCTTGACCATGGTTCATTCACCCCCTTCACCCTTGAGCTTATGCCTGGGCCCTTACACCCTTCTTAAACCTCCCCTGGCCTAGGGTGGCCGGCCTTTACCCAAGCTCCCCTCCGCCTCCTGGGGCCGAGCAAACGTCCTTCTGGCTAAAGGTTTCCCTTTAGGGGCTTTCATGCCTTAGGGCCCACCTTGGCCTCGCGGGGGTTGGGCCGCCCAAGCTCAAAGAGGGTGGCGGGTTTCACCCGAAGGTGGGGACGATATGGGCAGTCCGCCCGTGTGCAAAACCTGGCCTTTTCCTTACAAGGCAGGCGAGTACAAGGGAGTAACCCAAGGTGGGAGTTCCTTATGGAGAGCGCCTTTATTCCACAAAGAGGAGGCGGAAGTCGTTGAGGTTGGTGCCGGTGGGGCCGGTCTTCAGAAGGGTACCCGCCTTCTGGAAAAAGCCCAGGCTATCGTTTTCCGCCAGGAAGGGCCTGGGGTCTAGACCCAGGTCCCAGACCTCCGGGGTGAGGAGGGCCCCCGCGGCGCCCGAAGGCCCATCCAGCCCGTCGGAGTCGGCGGCCAGGGCGTAAAGGGGAGCCTTGAGGTGGGCATATAGGGAAAGGAGAAACTCCAGGTTCCGGCCCCCCTGGCCCTTTCCCCTCACCTGGACCTGGGCCTCGCCCCCGGAGAGGAGGAAAAGGGGGGGTTTGAAGGGAAGCCCATGGGTGCGGATGGTTTCCACCAGCTCCGCATGGAAACGGGCCAAGGCCCGGGCCTCGCCGCCGAAGCGGTCGGAAAGGATCACCGCCCGGTGGCCTTGCCCCCTTAGGAACCTTTGGGCGGCCTCGAGGAGGTCAAGGTTGCGCCCCACGATCCGGTGGGATAGGCGCTTTAGGGCGGGGTCTTGGGGCTTCAGGGTTTCGGGAAGCCGGCCTCGGGCTCCCTCCTCCAGCACCCGCCTGGCCTCGGGGAAGGCCAGGCGGTAGCGGTCCAGGACGGCCAAGGCGTCCGCATAGGTGGTGGGATCGGGGTGGAAGGGCCCAGAGGCGATGACCCCGGGATCATCCCCCGGCACGTCGGAAAGGAGGAGCGCCTGGACCCGGGCCGGGGTGGCCAAAAGAAGCCTGCCCCCTTTCACCCGGGAGAGGTGCTTGCGCACGGTGTTGATCTCCCCGATGCTGGCCCCGCTTCTTAGGAGGGCTTCCGTCAGCGCCCGTTTTTCCTCCAGGGAGATCCCTAGGGGCAGGCACCACAGGGCGCTTCCCCCACCCGAGACCAAGGCCAAAACCCGGGCCTTGGGGGGAAGCCCCTTGAGGAGTCCCAGGACCTCCTGGGCCGCCCTTTGGCTTTCCCCATCGGGCAGGGGGTGACCGGCGAAGACCGCCCGTAGCCCCAAGGCCTCCTGCCCCTGGGGCAGGGTGAGGTGGTAGTGCACCTCCCCGTAGCGATCCAGGGCCGCCCGCAGCATCCAGGCGGCGCCCTTGCCCACCGCCAGGATCAGGTGGGGCTTGGCCTTGGGAAGGGCCCTTAGGGTGAGGCGGTAGGGGTGGGCTTCCTCCAGGGCCTGACGGAAGGCGGTGAGGAGGAGGGACTTTGCTTCTGGGCCAGGTGCCTTGGACCAGGCCATCGCCCTTTATGGAGGAGGGGTATCCCCTCCGCTTCCCCCTTGACCGGCATAGAGCATCTCCAAAAGCTCCGCGGTGTGCAGCACGGGGATGCCCCGGTCCAGGTAGGCCTGGATCTGGGTGAGGCAGCCGATGTTGCCCGTGACCACCAGGTCGGGCTGGGTGGCCATGAGGTTCTCCGCCTTCCTCCGGCCCAAGGCCTTGGCGATCTCCGGTTGGAAGAGGTTGTAGGTGCCGGCGGACCCGCAACAGAGCTCCCACTCCTTGGGCTCCACGACCTCGAGGCCCGCCGCCCTTAAGAGCCTCCTGGGGGCTTCCCGCACCCCTTGGGCGTGGGCCAGGTGGCAGGCGTCATGGTAGGCCACCCTGAGGGGGGTTCTGGGGGGTGGGGGCGGGGTGAAGCCGAGCTCGTCCAGGAGGACCGTGAGGTCCTTGACCTTGGCCGCCAAGGCCCGGGCCTCCTCCTCCTCGGGCTCCCCCAGGAAGAGGAGGGGGTACTCCTTCATCCCCGAGCCGCAGCCGGCGGCGTTGCTGACCACGTAGTCCACATCTTGGAAGGCCTTTAGGTTCTTTCGGGCCAGGGCCCTTGCCCCCTCCTTGTCCCCAGCGTGGAGGTTTAAGGCCCCACAGCAGGCCTGCTCCTTGGCCACCACCACCTCCACCCCGTTTTCCTGCAGGACCCGGAGGGTGGCCCGGTTGATGGAGGGCCTCAGGACCTGCTGGGCGCAGCCCAGGAGGATGCCCACCCGGGCCCGCCTTGGGCCTTTGGCGGGGTAGACCTCCTGGTGGGAGGCCCTTTCCGGCAGGCGGTCGGGGAGGAGGGCGAGGGGGGCCTTAAGGGCCTTGGGCAGGGGAAGGGGTTGGAGAAGGGGTTTGAGCCGGCTTCCCAGCTCGGCCAGGGGCCGGAAGCGCTCCGGGTGGGGGAGGGTGCGCAGGAGCCCCAGGCGGTAGACCCGCTCCAAGGGGTAGCGGTGGCGCTTGCCCTCGGTGTGAAGGCGGAAGGTGGCGATGAGCTCGCCGTAGGGGACGCCGCTGGGGCAGGCGGTGACGCAGGCCTGGCAGGCCAGGCAACGGTCCAGGTAGGGGAGGGCCTCCTCCAGGGGGAGGTTTCCCTCCAGCACCTCCTTCATGAGGAAGATGCGCCCCCGGGGGGAGTCCATCTCCTCCTGCAGGACCACATAGGTGGGGCAGGTGGGGAGGCAGAAGCCGCAGTGGACGCAGGCCTCGATGGCGTGGGCCATCACCTCCCCTTCCTTGCCCAGGGCTTCCACGGGTATCCGGTGCTGCATGCTCTCACCCTAAGGGAAAGCGGCCCCTGGGGTCCAGGGCCTGTTTGACCTTGCGGAAAAAGGCCTCGGGTGGGGGTGGGAAAAGGGCCTCCTCGGCCCCCTTCAGGACCAGGTGGGGGATCCCCGCCCGCCTCAGGGCGTGGAGCCCTTCGGGTTCCAGGCCGGCATAGAGGAGCTCCCCGCCCGCCATGTACCGCCTGGGCCCCAGGGGCAGGCCCTCGAGGATGGGGATGAGGTCCAGGCGCGAGGGGACCTTGGCCCAGATGGGGCTTCCCTCCAGGAAGGAGAGGTCCCGCACCCCTTCCCAGTGGGCCTCGTCCTCGAGGAGGACCTCCCCTTCCCGTCCCAGGAGCTCCTGGAGCCGCCGAAGGCGCCCCTCCAGGCTCCCGGGAAAGCCCCCCAGGCGGATCTCCAGGGTGGCCGGGGGGATCAGGTCCAGGGCCAGGAGGTCCA
Source organism: Thermus amyloliquefaciens (assembly GCF_000744885.1). Lineage (NCBI taxonomy): Bacteria > Thermotogati > Deinococcota > Deinococci > Thermales > Thermaceae > Thermus > Thermus amyloliquefaciens. Next base: position 471,841 of record NZ_JQMV01000003.1, read on the forward strand.
AGGGAAGCCCCCGGAGGCGCTCCAGGGCCGAAAGGGCCTCTTCCAGGGTCCCGTACCCGGTCCGCAGGGTCCTGGTGGCCCGGGGGTAGGGGAAGACCTTGAAGGAGAGCTCCACCATGACCCCAAAGGCCCCCAGGGAGCCCACCATGAGGCGGTGGAAGGGAAAGCCGGCGGCGTTTTTCACCACCTTGCCCCCGCCCCGCACCAGCCTCCCTTCCCCATCCACGAAGCGCACCCCCAGGATGAAGTCCCTTAGGCCCCCAAACCGTTCCCGCATGGGGCCGGAAAGCCCCGCCGCCACCGTGCCCCCCAGGGTGGCCCCTTGCCCCACCAGGGGCGGGTGGAAGGGCAGGTACTGGCCGTGGGCCCGCAAGGCGGCCTCGATCTCCATAAGGGGCGTGCCCGCGTAGGCGGTGAAGACGAACTCCTCAGGGGTGTACTCCAGGATGCCCCTAAGCCCCGAGAGGTCCAGGAGGACCTCCCCCTCCTTGGGGGTGGAAAGGGCCGGTTTGCTCCCCCCTCCCTTGGGGCGCAGGCGGGGGTGGGCGCGCACGGCGTTCTGGACTTCTTCCAGGGAGCTCGCGCGAACCTCAGGCATAAACCTCTTCCGGTAGCACCTTGCCCCGGTTGGCAAGGCCTTGGGGGTCCAGGGCTTCCTTGACCCGCTCCATGGCCTCGAGGTCCCCCGGGGCGAACATTTCGGGCATGTAGCCCTTCTTTTCCACCCCGATGCCGTGCTCCCCGGTGAGGGAGCCCCCTAAGCGCACGCAAAGCCTGAGGATCTCCCCGGCCAGGGCCTCGGCCCGCTCCAGCTCCCCCGGCTTCTTGCCGTCGTAGAGGACCAGGGGGTGGAGGTTCCCGTCCCCGGCGTGGAAGACGTTGGCCACCCGGAGGCCAAAGGCCTGGGAAAGCCTTCCGATCTCCCTCAGGGCCTCGGCGAGGCGGCTTCGGGGCACCACCCCGTCCTGGACGAGGTAGTCGGGGGAGAGCCTCCCCACGGCGCTGAAGGCGGCCTTGCGCCCCTTCCAGATGGCCTGGCGTTCCGCCTCGCTTTGGGCGATGCGCACCTCCAAGGCCCCGCTTTCCCGGATGACCTCGCTCAGGAGCTTGGCCTCCTCCGCCACCTCCTCCTTGGGGCCCTCCAGCTCCACGATGAGGAGGGCCTCGGCCTGGGGGTAGCCGGCCTTCACCGCGGCCTCGGCGGCCTCAATGGCGAGCCGGTCCATGATCTCCATGGCCCCCGGGAGAAGCCCGCTTCGGATCACCTGGCTCACGGCGTTCCCCGCGGCCTCGAGGCTCCCGTAGGCCGCCAGGAGGGTGTGGTAGGCCTCGGGCTTGGGGAGAAGCCTCAGGGTGATCTCCAAGGCCACCCCCAAAAGCCCCTCGGTGCCCACGAAGAAGCCGTGGAGGTCGGGCCCCGCGCCCTCGAGGCCTTCCCCGCCCAGGCGCACCACCTCCCCCTGGGGCGTGACCACCTCGAGGGCCAGGACGTGGCCTGCCGTCATCCCGTACTTCAGGCAGTGGGCCCCCCCGGAGTTGAAGGCCACGTTGCCCCCCAGGGTGGAGACGGGCTGGCTGCTGGGGTCGGGGGCGTAGTAGAGGCCAAAGGGGGCCGCTTGCCGGGAGACCTCCAGGTTCACCACCCCCGGCTCTACCACGGCGATGCGGGCCTTGGGGTCCAGGCGCAGGATGCGGTTCATGCGGTTGAGGGCCAGGACCAGGCCTCCCTCCACGGGCAAGGAGCCCCCCGAGAGGCTGGTGCCGCTACCCCGGGCCACGAAGGGGACGCCATAGCGGTGGCAGAGCCTGACCGCCTCCACCACCTCCTCCTTGCGCTCGGGGAGCACCACGGCCAAGGGGCGCCTGCGGTAGGCGGTGAGGGCGTCGGACTCGTAAGGGGCAAGCTCCGCCTCCCGGGTGAGGAGCCTCCCCGGGGGGAACAGGGCCTTGAGCTCCTGCAAAAACCCCATCGTGGCCTCCTTGCCTCCCACTTTACCCCAAGGGGCAGGCCTTGGCCTGCCCCTTTCTCATGGGGCTAATCTATGTAATCGTAGGCCACCAGGGTGAGGAACTCGGTGAACTCCTGGGAAAGCACCAGCTTGTCCAGGATCTCCTCCGCCTCCCGGTAGCGGCCCACCTCCCGCCCCCCCAGCTTGGCGAGCTCCTCCTCCTTGATCTTTTGGTAGAGCTCCGGCGTCACCGTGCGCCCGTCCTCCAGGGTGGCCCCCCGGTGCACCCACTGCCAGAGCTGGGCCCGGCTGATCTCCGCGGTGGCGGCGTCCTCCATGAGGTTGAAGATGGCCGCGGCCCCGTTGCCGAGAAGCCACTGGTTCAGGTACTGCAGGGCCACGGAGACGTTGTTCCTGAGGCCCGCCTCCGTCACCTTGCCCCCCGGGACCTCAAAGTTCAGGAGGTCTTCCGCCCCCACCCGCACGTCCTCCCGCTTCACGTGCTTCTGGTGGGGCCTATCCCCCAGGTGGCGGTCAAAGACCTCCATGGCCACGGGCACCAGGTCGGGGTGGGCCACCCAGGTGCCGTCAAAGCCCTGCCCGGCTTCCCGCTCCTTGTCGGCCCGCACCTGCTTTAGGGCGCGCTCGTTCACCTCGGGGTCCTTGCGGCTTGGGATGAAGGCGGCCATGCCCCCGATGGCGTGGGCCCCGTGGATGTGGCAGGACTTCACCAGAAGTTCGGTGTAGGCCTTCATGAAGGGCACGGTCATGGTCACCTGGGCCCGGTCGGGGAAGATGGGGGCGGTGGTGGCGAACTTCTTGATGCAGCTGAAGATGTAGTCCCACCGCCCGGCGTTGAGGCCGGCGGCGTGCTCCTTGAGCTCGTAAAGGATCTCCTCCATCTCAAAGGCCGCCAGGATGGTCTCAATGAGGACGGTGGCCCGGATGGTCCCCCGGGGGAGGCCCAGGTAGTCCTGGGCGAAGTTGAAGACCTCGTTCCAGAGGCGGGCTTCCAGGTGGCTTTCCAGCTTGGGCAGGTAGAAGTAGGGTCCGCTTCCCCGCCTCAGGAGCTCGTGGGCGTTGTGGAAAAAGTAGAGGCCGAAGTCAAAGAGGCTTGCCGATATGGGCTCCCCGTCCACCCGCACGTGCTTCTCCACCAGGTGCCACCCTCGAGGCCGCACCACCAGGGTGGCCACCTCTTCCTTGAGCCGGTACTCCTTGCCTTCGGGGCTCACGAAGTCAATCTGGCGGCGGACGGCGTCATAGAGGTTCTTCTGCCCCCCGATCACGTTGTCCCAGGTGGGGGAAAGGGCATCTTCAAAGTCGGCCATGAAGACCTTGGCCCCGGAGTTCAGGGCGTTGATGATCATCTTGCGGTCGGTGGGGCCGGTGATCTCCACCCGGCGGTCTTGCAGGTCGGGCGGGGCCTCGGCCACCTGCCAGGACCCCCCCCGCACAAAGGCGGTTTCCTCGAGGAAGTTGGGTTTTTCCCCCGCCTTAAACCTTTCCCAAAGGGCTTTCCGCCGCTCAAGAAGCGCCTTGCGCACGGGGTTGAACTCCCGGTGCAGGGCCACCACGAACCTCAAGGCCTCCTCCGTGAGCACCTCTCCCAAGAGGGGATGGTCTTTCAGGATTTCCACGCCCTTCATGGTGGCTTGAGCTTAAGGGAGGGACCCCGATTTGTCAATAAACAAAACAGTTTTTTGCTTATTGAAAAACTGGCCCAGGGGTGCTAGCCTTAGACCCATGCCACGGCCCAGGAGGAAGGGAGCCGAGGAGGTGAAGACCCTGGAGCGGGGCCTAGCCGTGCTCCAGGCTTTGGCGGAGTTAAGGGAGGCCGGTCTTTCCTCCCTGGCGCAACGAACGGGGCTTACCAAGAGCACCCTTTACCGCTTCCTCCAGACCCTGGTCCGCCACGGTTTCGTGGAGGAGGAAAAGGGGGTCTACCGGGTGGGCCCCAAGGCCTTCGCCGTGGGCCAGGTCTATCCGAGGCGGAACCTGCTTCTTGCGGTGCGTCCGGAGATGGAGGCCCTGGCGGCGGAAACCGGGGAGAGCGTGAACCTGGCGGTGCTGGCGGGCAAGGAGGCCCTTTACCTGGACCAGGCGGAGGGAAGAAGGCTGGTCCGCCTCTTCACCGCTCCGGGGAGCCGGGCCCCCCTGCACGCCACCGGGGTGGGAAAGGTCTTCCTGGCTTTCCTGGGTCTTCCCGAGGGGGTTTCCCTAACCCCTTACACCCCCTACACCCTCACCCGCCGGGAGGACCTGGAGCGGGAGCTCGCCGGGGTGAGGGCGAAGGGCTACGCCCTGGACAACGAGGAGAGGGAGCTGGGGGTGCGGTGCGTGGCCGCGCCGGTTTTCGGCCCCGGGGGGGAGGTGGTGGCGGCCCTTTCCCTTTCCGCCCCCGCAAGCCGCCTTTCCCTGGAGGAGGCCCACCGCCTGGCCCCCCGGGTGGTGGAGGCGGCCAGGAAAGCTTCCTTGCGCTTAGGTTTTGTGCCCCCCTTGTAGTAGGATAGGTTAGGAGGGTTTAGCGGAGGGAGCTAAAGGCCATGGACAAGGACCGTCCCGTGTACGTGATCTCGGTGGCGGCGGAGCTTTTGGAGATGCACCCGCAGACCCTGAGGCTGTACGAGCGGAAGGGTTTGATCAAGCCGAAGCGGTCGGGCGGGAAGACCCGGCTTTACTCGGAGCGGGACATTGAGAAGCTGAGGGAGATCCGCCGCCTGACGCAGGAGCTTGGGGTGAACCTGGCGGGGGTGGAGGAGATCATGCGGCTTCGGGCGGAGCTGGAGGCCCTGCAGGCCCGGTTTGAGGCCGAGGTGGCCCGGCTGAAGCAGGAGATCGGGGCCCGCTTTGAGGAGCTGGAGCGCCCGGCCCTTCCTCCTCCCGGGGCCACGGCCAAGCCCTCCCCCAAGGACCGTCCCGTGTACGTGATCTCGGTGGCGGCGGAGCTTTTGGAGATGCACCCGCAGACCCTGAGGCTGTACGAGCGGAAGGGTTTGATCAAGCCGAAGCGGTCGGGCGGGAAGACCCGGCTTTACTCGGAGCGGGACATTGAGAAGCTGAGGGAGATCCGCCGCCTGACGCAGGAGCTTGGGGTGAACCTGGCGGGGGTGGAGGAGATCATGCGGCTTCGGGCGGAGCTGGAGGCCCTGCAGGCCCGGTTTGAGGCCGAGGTGGCCCGGCTGAAGCTCCTTCTCCTGGAGGAGGGTAAGGCGCTTTCCGAAGGGAGTAGCATGGGGGCGTGAAGACGCTAGCGCCCCTTTTGGAGTTCTTGTCCATCCCTTCGGTATCCACCGACCCCGCCCACAGGGAAGACGTCCGCAAGGCGGCCCGGTGGCTAGCGGCCAAGCTCCAAGCCCTGGGTTTCCGCACCGAGCTCCACGAGACCCCCCTCCACCCCATCCTCTACGCGGAGCGCCTCCTGGACCCCAAGGCCCCCACGGTCCTGGTCTACGGGCACTACGACGTCCAGCCCCCGGATCCCCTGGAGCTTTGGGAAAGCCCGCCCTTTAGCCCCACCCTGCGGGACGGGCGGATCTACGCCCGGGGGGCCTCGGACGACAAGGGGCAGCTTTGGGCCCACGTGGCGGCCCTCGAGGACCTCCCCGCCCGGGTGAACGTGAAGTTTTTGGTGGAAGGGGAGGAGGAGATCGGAAGCCCAAACCTCCTCCCCTTCGTGCGGGCCCACCGGGAGAAGCTGAAGGCCGACGTGGTCCTCATCTCCGACGGGGCCATGTTCGCCCCCCACACCCCCACCCTCACCTACGGCCTGAGGGGCCTCTGCTACCTGGAGGTGCGGCTAAAGGGGGCCAGGCGGGACCTCCACTCCGGGGCCTTCGGCGGGGTGGCCCCAAACCCCATCCAGGCCCTGGGCTGGCTTTTGGCCAAGCTGAAGGACGAGAAGACGGGGAAGGTGCGCATCCCGGGCTTCTACCAACGGGTGCGCCCCGTTTCCGAGGAGGAGCGCCGCCTCTGGCCCCCCTTGGACGAGGCGGCCCTGAAGGCGGAGCTGGGGGTGGAGGTTTTGCCGGGGGAGGAGGGGTACTCTCCCCTGGAGCGGCTTTGGACCCGGCCCACCCTGGACCCGAACGGCATCTGGGGCGGTTACCAGGGGGAGGGCTCCAAGACGGTGATCCCCGCCGAGGCGGGGATGAAGCTCTCCATGCGCCTGGTGCCGGACCAGGACCCGGAGGAGGTGGCGGCCTTGGCGGAGGCTTACCTGAAGGAGGTCTGCCCCCCCGGATACCGCCTGGAGGTCCTTCGCCTCCACGGGGGCAAGCCCGTGCTCACCGACCCCCATAGCCCCCCCATGCGCCTCATGGCCAAGGCCTTGGAGGAGGTCTGGGGCCGTCCGCCGGTCTATGCCCGGGAAGGGGGCACCATCCCCGTGGTGGCGGAGCTCCAGGAGGCCCTGGGGGCGCCCGTGGTCCTCCTGGGCCTGGGCCTTCCCGACGACAACCTGCACGCCCCCAACGAGAAGCTGGACCTGGTGAACCTGGAGAGGGGGATCGCCGCCATCAGGCGCTTTTACGAGCTCCTGGCGGGGGGCTAGGGCTTGCTGGTCCTGCGCCCCCATGGGTTTCTGGCCTTCCCCCACCTGGGCCAGGGGGGCCCTGCCGGGGCGGGGCTCCTGGGTCTTGGCGCCTAGCCCGCCTGCCCGGGGAGGGCCCGCTTGAAGATGAGGGCCTCCCCCACCCGGCCCGTGAGGATGGGCACCACGGCGCTTTTGGCCACCTGGGCGCAGAAGGGGACGTCGGCCTCGAGGCCCACCCCCCTCAGGGCCTGGGCGGCGGCGGAGAGGGAGAGGGCCTCCAGGGGGTCCTGGTAGGTGCGCTTCACCGCCAAGGCGATCCTGGCCCCGTCCTCGGGCTCCACCTCCCCCAAAAGCCCCAGGTACTCCGCCAAGACCCCAGCGGTGTAGAGGTCGTCCAGCCCCACCCGCCCCTCCTTGCCCGCACAGAGGATGGCCACCTCCTCGGTGGCCAGCTCCCGGGCCAATCGGGCGGCGGCGTGGGCGTTAAAGAGGGAGGCCAATAGCACGTGCTTGGCGGTTTTGGCCGCGGCGTGGGCGGCCTTGGTCCCGTTGGTGGTGCTCATCACCACCACCTTGCCCCCCACCGAGGCCTCCAGGGCTTCCCGGGGGGAGTTCCCCAGGTCAAACCCTGGGGGCTTCAGCCCCCCCACCTCCCCCGCCAGGAGCACGTCCCGGTCCTTGAAGGCCCGGGCGGCCTCGAGGCCCGCCACCAGGTACAGGGCTTCCGCCCCCGCCTCCAGGAAGCAGACGGCGGTGGTGGTGGAGCGGATCACATCCACCACCAGGACCACATCGGGGTAGACCAAGGCCTCCGTGGGCAGAACATCCACCTTCAGGCGCATGGAAGTCCCTCCGACGCGCTTGCCTCAGACCAGGCCAAAGGCCACCTCCTCCAAAAGCCCGGGGTCCGTCACCTCCACCATCCCCGCGAAGACCTGCAGGATGCCTTGGTCCTTGAGCTGGTGGAGGACCCGGGTGGTGGTTTCCCGGCTCACCCCGGCCAGGGCCGCCAGGTCCTGGTGGCGGAGCTGGAACTGGGGTCCGTGCCCTTGGCGAAGGAGCTTTAGGAGGGCGTAGGCCACGCGGCTTCTGGCCTCCTCAAAGGCCATGAGGTCCAGCTCCAAGTTGAGTTCCCTTAGGCGGCGGGCCAGGATGCGGGCCAGGTTGTGGGCGAAGAGGGGGAGGCGGCGGATGAGCCCAAGGTAGGCCTCCTGGTAAAGGGCCAGGAGGCAGGTATCCTCCTCGGCCACGGCGCTGGCGCTTCGTTCCCCTCCGTCCAAAAGGCTCATCTCCCCGAAGACCTCCCCGGGTCCCAGGAACCCCAGGATCTTCTCCTGGCCTCCCAGATGGGTGCGGTAGAGGCGCACCCTACCCTCCTCCACCAGGTAGAGGGCCTGGCCCAGGTCCCCCTGGTGGAAGATGGGTTTGCCCTTGGGGTAGAACAAGGGTTGGAAGTAGGAGCGGGCCAGGCGGGTTTCCTCCGGGCCCATATCCTGGAAAAGAGGGGATGCGGGCATCGGCCTTACTCTAACCGAGGCTTCATCTTTTGCCTAGAGGATTAGAAGGTGGACCCGGTTTTGGAGGCGGTGGGCCTGGGGTTCTCCTACGGGAACGGTTACCTTTTCCGGGGGGTTTCCTTAAGGCTCTACCCCGGGGAGGCCCTGGCGGTCTTGGGGCCTTCGGGAAGCGGCAAAACCACCCTCCTCCACCTCCTGGCGGGCCTTTTGCCCCTGCAGGAGGGGGAGGTGTACTGGGAGGGAACCCCCATCCGGGGCCTTCCCGAGGGGGTTCTGGCCAGGAGGCGGCTTCGCTTTATGGGCCTTGTGTTTCAGCACCACTTCCTCTTCCCTGAGCTCACCGCCTTGGAGAACGTCCTGGCCCCCGGCTACCTGGTGGGCCGGGTGGACCGGGGCCATGCCCTTTGGTTCCTTTCCCGGCTGGGCCTTAGGGAACGGGCGGACTTCCTTCCCCAGAGGCTTTCGGGTGGGGAGCGGCAGCGGGTGGCGGTGGCCCGGGCCCTTTACCTCAGGCCCCGCCTTCTCCTGGCCGACGAACCCACGGCCAGCCTGGACCGCACCCAGGCCAGGAACGTGCTCGGGCTCATGCAGGAGCTGGCCCGGGAAGTGGGGGCGGCCCTTCTTTTCTCCACCCACGACGAGGCCTTGGTGGAAGGCCTTTCCGTCTTGCGGCTTTAAAATGGGGCGGTATGAGTCCCATTCACGTGCGGGGCAAAAGGGGGGAGGTGGCGGAAAGGGTGCTCCTGCCTGGGGATCCCGGCCGGGCGGAGTGGATCGCCACCACCTTCCTTGAGGAACCCCGGCTCTACACCTCCCACCGGGGCCTTTTGGGCTTTACCGGGCGGTACCGGGGGGTGCCGGTTTCCGTGCAGACCACGGGCATGGGGGCTCCTTCGGCCAGCATCGTGGCCGAGGAGTTGGTGAGCCTGGGGGCCAGGGTGCTCCTCAGGGTGGGCACCTGTGGGGCGGTGGACGAGGGCCTGGCCCCGGGGGACCTGGTGATCGCCCAGGGGGCCGTGCCCCTGGACGGGGCCACCCGGCAGTACCTGGAGGGCCGCCCCTATGCGCCGGTGCCCGATGCCGACCTCTTCCGCGCCCTTTGGAACCAGGCGGAGCGAAGGGGTTACCCCCACCACGTGGGCCTTGTGGCCACCGAGGATGCCTTTTACGCCACCACCCCTGAGGGCGCCAGGGCCTGGGCCCGGTACGGGGTTCTGGCCTTTGAGATGGAGGCCAGCGCCCTTTTCCTCCTGGGTAAGATGCGGGGGGTGCGGGTAGGGACCATCCTTGCGGTTTCCAACCGCATCGGGGACCCGGAGTTGGCCCCTCCCGAGGTGCTGCAAGAAGGCGTAAGGCGCATGGTGGAGGTGGCCCTCGAGGCCCTTTTGGAGGTGTAGCATGGCCCACGAGCACGAAGGCGAGCACGAGTTCATCCTGGAGATCCCCGAGTTTGAGCACCTTTCCTACGAGGTGGAGGAGGGCATCGCCCTGGTTACCCTAAGGCGCCCCGAGGCCCTAAACGCCCTCTCCCAGGACCTCCTGCGGGAGCTGGCCGAGGTGGCCGAGGTCATCCACCAAGACCCCGAGGTGCGGGTGGCCATCTTCACCGGGGAGGGCAAGGCCTTCGCCGCCGGGGCGGACCTGAAGGAGATCGCCGCCCTGAAGGATCCCTTCATGGCCCGGGAGTACGCCCTTTTGGGGCAGCAGGTCTTCGCCGAGATCGCCGCCTTGCCCCTTCCCACCATCGCCGCCATCCACGGGTATGCCCTGGGGGGAGGGTTGGAGCTGGCCTTGGCGTGCGACCTGAGGGTGGCCTCCAAGGGGGCCAAGCTGGGCTTGCCCGAGGTGGGGCTTGGCCTTATCCCGGGCTTTGGCGGCACCCAACGCCTTCCCCGGCTCATCGGGCGGGGCCGGGCCCTGGACCTGATCTTCACCGGGCGGCATGTGCCTGCGGAGGAGGCCCTCGCCCTTGGCCTGGTGAACCGGGTGGCGGACGATGCCCTGGAGGAGGCCAAGCAGCTGGCCCGGAAGATCATGAAAAACGCTCCCATCGCCCTGGCCCTGGCCAAGGAGAGCGTGGTGCGGGGCGAGGGGCTGGACCTGGCGGAGGCCTTGGAGATCGAGGCGGACCTTTTCGGCTACGCCTCCGCCACCGAGGACATGAAGGAGGGGGTGCGGGCCTTCTTGGAGAAGCGGGCGCCAAACTTCAAGGGGGAGTAGCCGCCACCTTCTGCCCGCGGGGGGTGGTGTAAGGTAAGGGGTGCCCATGACGGGAGAGCGCGTGGTCCACGTTGCCAGTCCCAAGGCCAAGCTCTACATGGAGGCGGACCAGGCCATTCGGGAGCGCCTGAAGTCCTTTCCCAAGGCCCTTAAGGCCTACGAGCTCCTCATTCAGGACCCCGAGGCCCGCGCGGGTTGGAACATGGCCAACTACCTCACCATGCGCAAGCTGGGCTACAACGACCACGGCCGGGTCCACGCCCTCCTCACGGGGGCGGCCAGCGTGGCCATTCTGGCCCTCCTGGCTGAGGCGGGGGTGCGCCTGGACACGGTGGAGTCGGGGGCCGGGGAGCTGGAGGACGCTTACGTGGTGGTGCTCCTTTCCACCATGCTCCACGACCTGGGCAACCAGGTGCACCGGGACCACCACGAGGCCTTTGGCGTCACCCTGGCCCTACCCATCCTGAACCGCATCCTGGAGAAGATTTACCCCGACCCCGAGCAACGCACCGCCCTCAGGGCCCTCATCCTCCACGGCATCTACAGCCACGACCTCTCCCCGGAGCCCCTCACCCTCGAGGCGGGGGTCACCGCCGTGGCCGACGGCACCGACATCACCAAGGGCCGGGGGCGGAAGGCCTTCGCCCTGGGGAGCATTGACATCCACTCCATCAGCGCCTTGGCGGTGGACGAGGTGCGCATCCTCAAAGGGGAGAAGGTGCCCGTGGAGATCCAGGTGACCATGAACAACTCCGCGGGCATCTTCCAGGTGGAGGAGACCCTTACCAAGAAGGTGCTCCGTAGCCCCCTAAGGCCCTACGTGAGCGTGGTGGCCATGACCGAGGGGAACGGCGGGGACCAACGCATCGTCCACCGGGTGCGCCTCCACGAGAGCGAGGACCGCTTCGTCCTGGACTAAGGTTCAGCCTTGGGGCCAAAGCTCCCGGATCTCCTTGGGGAGGAGGTTTATCACGTCTTGCACCTCGCCTTTCGAGACCTTTTCCTTAAGCACCCGGAAAACCGCCCGCGCCGCGGTCTCGGGGTCCAGGGCAGGGCCCGAGGGAGTCTTGAGCTCCCGAGCCACGTGGGCCAGGAAGTCCTCCTTGTGCCGCTCCTTGAGGGGCTTGCCTGTGGGGTCCCAGCCCTCCTAGAAGAGGCCCCGAAGGAGCATGGGTAGACCCGCGGCCAGCTGGGCGGCCTCCTCCACGGTGAGGCGGTCCCGCAGGGCGTGGAGCACCGCCCTCAGGGCCATGTAGGCCCGGTGGCGGTCCTCGGTGCCCAGGGCCTCCATGGCGGCCTTGAGCCAGGCATGGGTCTTGTGGAGGGTGGTATCGAACACCTGGTCAACTCTAGCCACCACTACCCACCTCTTCACGAGGAGATGTTTTCATGGCAGCCGGCCCACCACCGTCATGGGCGAAGCCCATACCTTGCGGATGTGGACCTGAGCCTCCCTTCCACCCCTCCCACGATCCCAGTAGGATGGGCTTGAGCGGCGACAGGTCTCTTGGCACTCTTCGCCCAAGGAGGGGAAGGAAGGTGCCTACCCTCAGGGCTCGCCAGGGATTATTGCCCTGGGGGTTCCTTCCATTGGTTGACCCCTTTGGACTCCCCGGCTCACCCTGTGAGCTCAAAATCATGGCGAGAGCCCGCTTGGCCTCCTTAAGCTCCCGCCCAAGTCTGCGCTTGAGGTAGGGGTTCCTCTCCCGGCGGTATTTGTCTTGAAGCTCCGCTATCCGCTCCCCGTAGAAACGCCGGGCGTGTTGGTGGAAAGTGGAGTCTCCTAAGAGGGCCCTGAGGTTCTTGGGTATCTCCTCCTTGAACCCCAAGGCCCTCCTGCCGATCACGTAAGCGGCGGCCACGTCCTTGGAGAGGGAAAGGAGAGGCGCGTACTTCAGCATCCCGATGGTGGAGGTGTCCTTGGGGTTCACCTCCAGGCTTTGGATGCCCTTTCTCCTGGCCAAGGTGTGCACTTTCTTGAGGAGGGAGCGGTAGGCAAAGCGGTGGGCTTTGCGGCGAAAGTGTCGTCCAGAGCCGTCTCCTCTCCTTCCCTTGGGTAAGTGCTTCAGTCTTTCCGTGGCAATGGCGACTTCCTCTTCCATGGCGATACCCACCACCTGGTGGGCGATCTGCCAAAGGAGGATTTCCTTGGCTCCTCGGTTAGGAGCTTTATCAACTTCCTCAAGAGAGAGGGTCAGGTACCGCCTCAGGTTCCCATCGGGGTTGACGATGGCCAGGGCTAGATGGTAGGGATCGGAGTTGATGTCCAAGGCCAGGATGCCCTGCTCCTTCGTAACCCTCAGGGGTGGAAGTTCCTCTTCCCAGGAGAACAGGGCGTAGACCTTTCCTTTCCTCAGGCTGAGCTCCACGTTGTACGGATCTCCGGCGTACACCCTCCCCAGAAGTTCCTGGAGTCTGGGGTGGCTCGTCTTCACCAGGGCATGGGCGTAGCGGTCCACCAGGTTGATGCGAAGGCAAAGGCTTCCGTTCCCGATCACCAGGCGCAGGTTGAGGTTGCCGCCCTTCGTCTTGTCTCCCCTGGCATAGAGCATGCCTTTGCGCCGTTCCTCCCATTCCGCCTTCTTCTCCCTGTAAAGGGGCCGGTTGCTCCTTGAGAAACGGGAGAGCTCCTGGTGGAGCTTTCTGCCCCCGGTCAGCCCCGTAGGGGCTATCTTGCAGACCACCTTGCGGGGGTCTTCACCCCGTTCCTTCAGGGAGGAGATGAGGCTTTGGGCTTTGAGGAGGGCGTCGTCTGCGTAACGGGTGTTGAGGCGGAAGAGGTTGCACAAGAGGCCGTCTTCCCTCTTCAAGGCCTTGCGGTCCTTTCCTTCCAGGAGTCTTTGGTACCCGTAGCGAAGGGCTGAGGAAAACCGGCGCATGAGGTCTACGGTGTCCTTGTGGTCCTCATGGTTTGGGAAGACCAGGAGGGCTTCTAGGCCGGTGTAGGTCTTGGGTTGCTTCTCAGCTGCTTTGCCCATGGGTGTATTGGCTCCAAAACTAAGCCTAGTGTAGCTTGATGGTGGCAAGGGGTCAACTGTTCAGAACCTCCTCACGTAAAGCCTATAACTCTTGAGCCCAGGCATGTAAGGAAAGGGCGAGTCCCCAGGCGGCAGGGGCTTCCGCCTGGGGACCTTCTCCCTAGGGGCTTGCTCTGGCGTCAGCGGGCTACCGCCTGGTCCCCACCTCCTTGGTGAGCTCCCGCTTGAGGATCTTGCCCACGCTGGATTTGGGGAGGCTATCGCGGAACTGGATGATGCGGGGGACCTTGTAGGCGGCGAGGTTTTGCCGGCAGAAGGCCTCGAGGTCCTTTTCCGTGACCTTGCCCTTATAGGCTTCCTTGAGGACGATGAAGGCGGCCACGGTTTCCCCGCGGTAGGGGTCGGGCACGCCCACCACGGCGGCCTCCTGGACGGCCTCGTGCTGGTAGAGGACCTCTTCCACCTCGCGGGGGTAGATGTTGTAGCCGCCGGCGATGATCATGTCCTTTTTGCGGTCCACGATGTAGAAGTAGCCGTCTTGGTCCATTCTGGCCATGTCGCCGGTGAAGAGCCAGCCTTCCTTGAGGGTCCTTTGGGTTTCCTCGGGGCGGTTCCAGTAGCCTTTCATGACGTTGGGGCCTTTGACGATGAGCTCCCCCACCTCGCCCACGGGGACCTCCTGGCCCTCCTCGTCCACCACCTTGGCCTCCACCCCCGGGAAGGGCAGGCCCACGCTCCCCAGTTTGCGGGGCCCGTGGAGAGGGTTGCAGTGGGTCACGGGGCTCGCCTCCGTGAGGCCGTAGCCCTCCACCAGCTTGGCCCCGGTGAGCGCCTCAAAGCGTTCGGCCACCTCGAGGGGCAAGGGGGCGGAGCCCGAGATGCAGGCCCGGATGCTCTTGAGGTTTCGTTTTTCAATGCCCGGGAAGGTGTTGAAGGCCACGTAGAGGGTGGGCACCCCGGGGAAGAGGGTGACCTGGTGTTTCTCAATGGCCTCCACGATGGGCTTAATCTCCGGCCTGGGCAGGAGGACCAGCTTGGCGGCCCCCAAAAGGGCCAGGTTCATGGCCACGGTCATGCCGTAGACGTGGAAGAAGGGGATGGCTCCCAGCACCACCTCCTTCCCCTCTTGGAAGTCGGGGATCCAGGCGCGGACCTGCAGGGCGTTGCTGGAGAGGTTGCGGTGGGTGAGCATGGCCCCCTTGGCCACCCCGGTGGTGCCCCCCGTGTACTGCAAAAGGGCCAGGTGGTCCAGGTCCAGGGGGACGGGATGGGGCTTGCCCGGTTTGAGAAAGGCCCGCCAAGGGATGCCTTCCAGGCGTTTGGGCGCCTGGCCCTTGCGCCGCAGCATGAGGGGGTAGAGGAGGTTCTTGGGGAAGGGCAGGTAGTCCTGGATCCCGGTGCGCACCAGCACCTCCACCGGGGCCTCGGCCTTCACCTCCTGGTAGCGGGGCAGGAGGAGGTCCAGGATGACCAGGGCCTTGGCTCCCGAGTCCAGGAGCTGGTGCCGTAGCTCCCGCGGGGTGTACATGGGGTTGGTGTTCACCGCCACGCCCCCCGCCAGGAGGGTGCCGTAGAAGGCGATGACGAACTGGGGGGAGTTGGGGAGCATGATGGCCACCCGGTCCCCGGGTTTTAGGCCCGCCTCCTGGAGGCCCTTGGCGAAGGCCTCCACCTGTTGCCAGAGGCTTTGGTAGCTAAGACTTCGCCCCAGGAACTCCAGGGCCACCTTGTGGGGGTAGCGGCGGGCGTTTTCCCGCAAGAGCTCCGTCAGGAGCCAAGGCTTCGGGGCTTCCTTGGGGACCCCAGGGTCGTAGTGGGCGTACCAGGGATGCATGGCACCTCCTTGAACCGGGTCAAAGTTTACCCCCCTCCCCGCGTTGGGGCAAGGGGTATGAAGTACCCCGTGGTGGCTTGCGCCACCACGGGGGCCCCAATCTGGCCTCTGGGACCCCGCCCCCGCCTTAGGCGCGGAAGTAGCGGTAGGGGGGGCCTTCCCGCCCCACCTGCCCCTCCTGGCGTAGGTACTCCAGGTGGGCCAGGGTTTCCGCAAAGGCGAAGCGCCTCCCCGCGGCGTCCAGCTCCTGGGGGAAGAGGAGCAAGGAGAGCTCCCAGGCGGTCTTGGGGGTTTCCAGGTGACCGAGGAGGGCCAGGAGGCGCTCCTCGTGGTGGGCGGTGAGTTCCCGGGCCCTTTGGGCCACGTCCTCCAGGGGGCCGAAGTGGCCGGCGTGGGCTATCCGGGCGGGGACCTCTTCCAGGCGCTTCAAGGAGGCGAGGAAGTCCTTCAAGGGGTTCGGCCGGGTGTAGGCCCAGAGGCCCACGTTGGGGGAGACCCGCTCCAAGAGGGCGTCCCCCGTCAGCAGGACCCCTTCCTCCTCCAGGAAGAAGGCCACGTGCCCGTCCGCATGCCCCGGGGTCCAGAGGACCCTAAGGCGCCGCCCGGCCACCTCCAGCACCTCCCCGTCCTGGAGGGGGGTGGGGTTTTGCGGAGGATGGACCCGCTCCCGGGTTTTGGCCATGGTCTCCCGGATGCCCCAAAGGGCCTCCTCCGGGGTGCCGTGCTCCCGGAAAAGCCGCCAGCTTTCCTCCTCAAAGGCCTCGGGCTCCAGCCAGAAGCGGTGGCCCCGCGAGAGCTCCTCCTCGTGCAGGTAAACCCTTGCCCCAAGCCCTTCAAAGAAGCCCGCCAGGCCGTAGTGGTCCGGGTGGTGGTGGGTGAGGAGGACCACCTTCACGTCCTGGAAGCAAAGGCCCAGCTCCGCCAGGTAAAGCTCCAGGGTGCCCCGGGCGGTGCGGGTGCCCAAGGCGGTGTCCAGGAGGGCCACCTCCCCGTTGCCCCGGAAAAGGTAGAGGTTCACCCTTTTCAAGGGGTAGGGGATGGGCACGGGGAGGAGGAAAAGACCGGGAAGAAGCTCCTTCATAGGAGGACCCGCAGGAGGAGAAGGGCGGCCAAAAAGGGATCCTTTTCCGGGAGGTGCCAGGGGAAGAGGTAGCCGCCTTCGCCGTCCGCCTGGACCTCCCTCCCGCCCAGGGCTTGTCTAAGCCTTTCCAGGGTTTCCTCCGGGGGGAGCGCCTCGCCACCGGGCAGGACCACGCCAAGGCGGTCCGCGTCCCCATCCAGGGCGAAGCCCACCGCCGGGGCCTCCGCGGCCTTCATGAGGGCGAGGAGGGTGGGGAGGTTTTCCGGCTTGGGGTCGGGGTCTACCCCGTAGAAGAGGGGGTGGGGTAGGGGATGGAGTTCCCTAAGCTCCGCCTCGAGGCCCAAAAGCTTAAAGACCCCCGGCAAAAGGCCCCCCCCTGCGCCCCCCAAGGCATCCAGGTAGACCACGCCCTTTTTCCCCTGGAAGCCCTCGCCCGCGCTCCCTGCCAGGTGCTCCAGGTAGGCCTTCTTCCGGTCCAGGATTTGGAAGCTTCCCCTCACACCGGGGGGTTCTTCCGGCAAGGGGAGCCCCGCGGGCGGGAGGGGCCTTCCTGGGCCCAGGCGGAGCTTGACCCCTTGGTAACGGGCGGGCCTACGGCTGGCGGTGAGGTAAAACCCCGCCGCTTCCAGTTCCCTTAGGGCGAAGGCGAAAAGGGGCCAGGGGGAAGGGCCCTTCAGGAGAAGGGTCTCCAGGCCCAGCCCCCCGAGGACCCCCGCCGCCTCCTCCGCCATCTCCTTGGCCAGGAAACGGGCATCGTGGGCCACCACCACCTGGGTGATCCCCTCCGCCTTAACCCTTTCGCCAAACCCAGCGGCCAAGCGGGCCACCTGGGCGAAGGTGAAGCCCTTGGCGATCTCTCCCAGAAAGCCGTCTTGGGTGGGGTAGAGCTCCATGCCCTAAAGTCTACCCCGTGGTACACTCTCCCCCGTGGAAGGGGAGGGTCAGCGCGGGTTCTCGGGGACGCATGGGCCCCAAGGCGGCCATCCCGGCGATGGGCTCCTGGGCCCCCTGAACGAGGCCCAGCGCCAGGCGGTCTTGCACTTTGAGGGGCCGGCCCTGGTGGTGGCGGGGGCGGGGAGCGGCAAGACCCGGACCGTGGTCCACCGGGTGGCCTACCTCATCGCCCAAAGGGGCGTCTTCCCCTCGGAGATCCTGGCGGTCACCTTCACCAACAAGGCCGCCGAGGAGATGAGGGAGCGCCTTAGGCGGATGGTGAAGGGGGCAGGGGAGCTTTGGGTCGCCACCTTCCACTCCGCCGCCTTGCGGATTCTTAGGGTCTACGGGGAGAGGGTGGGGTTGAGGCCGGGGTTTGTGGTCTACGACGAGGACGACCAGACCGCCCTTATCAAGGAGGTGTTGAAGGAGCTCGGGCTGGCCGCCAGGCCTGGGCCCCTCAAGGCCCTGTTGGATCGGGCCAAGAACCAGGGGGTGGCCCCGGAGGCCCTCCTTGCGGAGCTTCCCGAATACTATGCGGGCCTTAGCCGGGGGAGGCTTCAAGACGTGCTCCAGCGCTACCAGGAGGCCCTAAAGGCCCAGGGGGCCTTGGACTTCGGGGACATCCTCCTTTACGCCCTGCGCCTTTTGGAGGAGGACCCGGAGGTGTTGAAGCGGGTCAGGAAGCGGGCCCGCTTCATCCACGTGGACGAGTACCAGGACACGAACCCCGTGCAGTACCGCTTCACCAAGCTCCTGGCGGGGGAGGAGGCCAACCTCATGGCCGTGGGGGACCCGGACCAGGGGATTTATTCCTTCCGCGCCGCCGACATCCGGAACATCCTGGACTTCACCCGCGACTTCCCCGGGGCCAAGGTGTACCGCCTCGAGGAGAACTACCGCTCCGCCGAGGCCATCCTGCGCTTCGCCAACGCCCTCATCGTCCACAACGCCCTGCGCCTGGAAAAGACCTTGAGGCCCGTGAAGCCTGGGGGGGAGCCCGTGCGCCTCTATAGGGCCCGGGATGCCCGGGACGAGGCCCGCTTCGTGGCCGAGGAGATCGGGCGCCTAGGGCCCCCCTTTGACCGGGTGGCGGTGCTTTACCGCACCAACGCGCAAAGCCGCCTCCTGGAGCAGGCCTTGGCCTCCCGGGGGATCCCGGCCCGGGTGGTGGGCGGGGTGGGGTTTTTTGAGCGGGCGGAGGTGAAGGACCTTTTGGCCTACGCCCGCCTTGCCCTGAACCCCCTGGACGGGGTGAGCCTGAAGCGGGTGCTGAACACGCCTCCCCGGGGCATCGGCCCCGCCACGGTCGAGCGGCTTGCCCGCATCGCCCAGGAGCAGGGGCTTCCCCTCTTTGAGGCCCTGAAGGTGGGGGCGGAAACCCTGCCCCGGCCCGAGCCCCTGCGCCATTTCCTGGCCCTCATGGAGGAACTCCAGGACCTGGCCATGGGCCCGGCGGAGGGGTTTTTCCGCCACCTCCTCGAGGCCACCGATTACCTCGCCTACCTGCGCGAGGCCTACCCCGAGGACCTGGAGGACCGTCTGGAGAACGTGGAGGAGCTCTTGAGGGCGGCCAAGGAGGCGGAGGGGCTTATGGAGTTTCTGGACAAGGTGGCCCTCACCGCTAAGGCGGAGGAACCCGCCGAGCCTGCGGGCAAGGTGGCCCTCATGACCCTGCACAACGCCAAGGGGCTGGAGTTCCCCGTGGTCTTTGTGGTGGGGGTGGAGGAAGGGCTTTTGCCCCACCGCTCCTCCTTGAACACCCTGGAGGGCCTGGAGGAGGAGCGCCGCCTCTTCTACGTGGGGGTGACCCGCGCCCAGGAGAGGCTCTACCTCTCCTATGCGGAGGAAAGGGAGGTCTATGGGCGCACCGAGGCCAGCCGGCCAAGCCGCTTCCTGGAGGAGGTGGACGGGGGGCTTTACGAGGAGTACGACCCCTACCGGCTTCCCGCCAAGACCCCCCCAGCCCACCGGCCCAAGCCGGGGGCCTTCAAGGGGGGGGAAAGGGTGGTCCACCCCCGCTTCGGCCCGGGCACGGTGGTGGCGGCCATGGGGGACGAGGTGACCGTGCACTTTGAGGGGGTGGGCCTGAAGCGCTTCTCCCTGAAGTACGCGGACCTCCGTCCCGCCTGAGGTGGCCCATGCGGCCGGAGTACCACAAGACCCGCCCCCTGGTCTTCCTCCACTGGAAGCCCTCCCCCCTCTTTGATCGGCTGGTGGCCGAGGTGGCCACGGCCAAGCTTCCCCTCTTCCCCTACCCCGTGGAGACGGAGGACCCCTGGAAGGTGCTTTTCTGCCTGGCCCCCTTGGGGCTGGCAGGGGCGGTGCTAGGGGAGGCCTTGCCGCCTCCTCTGGACGTGGCCCCGGGCCTTTTCCTGGAGGCGGAGGCCCGGGAGGCGGGGCTTGTGGACCTTTTGCTGCCCCGGGTGGGGGGGGTGGCCGGGCAGTACACGGAAGGGGTGGCCCTGGAACGCTTTCTCTCCGCCCACTTTCCCGGGGCCAGGGGGCTTTGGCTTGGGCCCTTACGGCCTGCCCTGGCCCCTTTCCTCAGGCCCTTGGCCCAGGTTTCCGTGGTGGCCGGAAGCTTCGCCGAGGGGGATAGCTTCCTGGCCCGCCTGCCGGAGCGGGCCCGGGGGCACGTGGGGCTGAGGCCGGAGGAGGTGAGGGCCCTTGCCCTAAGGGCGGACGTCCTCCTCTATGCGGGGGGACGGCTTGGCCTGGATCTTCTCCAACCCTTCCACGCCCTCCTGGCCCTTGCCCCCGTGGACCGGGGGGTTTGGGAAAGGGTGCAGGTGGTCTACCCCCCGGAGGACCTCCTGGGCTACAGGGTGCGGGCGGTCCTCGAGGGCCTCGGCTACCCCCTTTGACGGGCCTCCCGGGCCAGAAGCCCCATGCTTAGGGCGATCAAGATGAAGGCGATCAGGGCCTGCAAGGGGATGGGAAACTGGGGGATGTACTCCACGGAACAAGGCACCGGGGGCTTGCAGGCCAGGGTGAAGAGGTCGGGGAACCTCTGTTCCAGGAGGTGCAGGGTGCTGAGGCTCCCGCCGATGAGGGAGAGGGCCAGGCTGTAGGGCCAGATGGCGAAATCCTGCCGCCAAAGGGCCAGGCCCAGCACCACCGCCTGGGGGTACATGAAGATGCGCTGGTACCAGCAGAGCTCGCAGGGCAAGAAAAGCCGCACCTCGGAGTAGTAAAGGCTTCCTAAGGTGGCCACCAGGGCCACCAGCCAGGCAAAGGCGAGGAGAAAAGGGGCGCGCTGCATGGAGCAAAGCATACCCCTAAACGGACTTTTACTGGGAAGAGGGACGGAGGGTGTTCGCCGGGGCCTACCGCCCCAAGCGGGGTGCCGCCACTATCCGTGGCGCCGGGGGAGAGGAGGGCTAGGTGCCCCATGGGGGGCCCCAAAAAGGCTATGGCCCTTCCTTCCCGAGGGGCGTGTCTTGCGGCAACCCCCTGCGCCGGCCCTTAAGCCTCCAACAGCGCTTCCACAAAGGCCTCCGCGTCAAAGGGCTGGAGGTCCTCCGGGCCTTCCCCCACCCCGATGAAGCGGATGGGCACCTTCAGGGTGCGCACGATGGGCACCAGGACCCCGCCCTTGGCGGTGCCGTCCAGTTTGGTGACGATGACCCCGGTGAGCCCCACCGCCTCGTGGAAGCGCTTGGCCTGCTCCAGGCCGTTTTGCCCGGTGACGGCGTCCAGCACCAGCCAGACCTCCTTGGGCTCCTCGGGGTCGGCCTTGGCGATGGCCCGCTTCACCTTCTTCAGCTCCTCCATGAGGTTGTGCTTGGTGTGGAGGCGGCCCGCGGTGTCCACCAGGAGGAGGTCGTAGCCCCGGGCCTTGCGGGCCTGGGCGGCGTCAAAGGCCAAGGCGGCGGGGTCGGCCCCTTCGGGCCCCTGGATCACGGGGATGGAGAGGCGCTTCCCCCACTCGGCAAGCTGGGCGCCCCCGGCGGCGCGGAAGGTGTCCCCCGCGCAGAACATCACCTTCTTGCCCAAGTTCTGGTAATAGCGGCCCAGTTTGGCGATGGTGGTGGTCTTGCCCACCCCGTTCACCCCCACCACCAGGACCACGTGGCCTTTGGGCTCCACGGGCTTGGGGGCCTGGGGGCGGAAGCCCAGCTTGCGGAGCGTGGCCCGGCGCTCGTCCGGCTCCAGCATCTGGACGAGTTTCTCCTTGACCGCCTCCTTCAGGTCCCTTCGCCTCGAGGCCCGCACCTCGGCCAGGAGCTCCTCGGTGGCGGGCAGGCCCACGTCGGCGGCGAGGAGGGCCATTTCCAGCTCCTCCAGCACCTCCTCGGGGTCGGCCCCCCAGGGGATGGCCCCAAGGAGCCTTTCCCGGGTCTTGGAGAGGCCGGCCTTGAGGCGCTCAAAAAACCCCATGGCTAACCCCTAGCGGAAGTTGACCCCCAGGGCGAAGCGCCAGACCTTGGGGAAGTCGGCGAAGCCGTAGACGTAGCTGCCCTCCGCGAAGAGGCCGGTGTAGGGGTCCAAAAGCCCTTCCATCCCCAGGGTGAAGCTCACCCCCGCGGTGAGGCTTGGTCCCACCACGGCGCTCAGGCCCCCGCCGAAGTAGGGGAGGAGGCCCTTGAGGCTTGGGTCGTACTGGCCCAGGTCGGGTTTGAAGAGGAGGGCGGCCTCGAGGGCCACCCCGGGGGCCGCGGGGGCAAGCTCCGCGGCCAGGCGGCCAAAGAGGTTCTGCCGCAGGCGGCTTTCCACCCCCGCCCCAAAGGTGAGGCCCAGGCCCTCCCCATAGCCAAAGCGCATCTCTATGGCGCTTTGCGCGCCCGCCAATCCGAGAAGGAGCGCAAGAAGCGGAAGAAGACGCCTCATGACGACCAGTATAGCCCCTTTGCGCCGCTTTTCCCTAGCTCCCCTCCAGGGCCCGGTCCAGTCGGGAAAGCGTCCTCTTTTTGCCCAGGAGGGCCATGATCTCAAAAAGCCCCGGGGTCTCCAGGCTCCCCGTGAGGGCGGCCCTAAGGGGCTGGGCCACCTGCCCGAGCTTCAGGCCCCTTTCCTGGGCGAAGCCCCGAAGGAGGCCCTCCAGGGCGCTTTCGCTCCAGTCCTCCTGGGCCTCGAGGAGGGGCCTTGCCTCCCGCAGAAGGGAAAGGCCCTCCCGCAGCTTCTCCTGGGCCCTTTCCGAAAAGGGGTAGTCCTCGCGGAAGAGGTAGGGGGCTTTTTCCGGAAGCTCCTTCAGGGTGTCAAACCGGGGGCGCATGAGCTCCACCGCCCGATGCAGGTAGGCCTCATCCGGCCAGGAGCATCCCGCGGCCTCCAAGAAGGGCTTCGCCCTTTCCGCCACCTCCTCCAAGGGAAGCACCTCGCGGATGTACTTGCCGTTCATCCAGCGGAGCTTCTCCAGGTCAAAGACCGGGCCTCCCAAGGAAACCCGCTCCCAGGTGAAGGCCTGGATGAGCTCCTCCAGGGTGAAGATCTCCCGCCCATCGGGCATGGAGAAGCCCATCAGGGCCAGGTAGTTCCTCAAGGCCTCGGGCAAAAACCCTTCCGCCTTGTACCACTCCAAGGAGGTGTGGCTTTTGCGCTTGCTGATCTTGGTCTTGTCGGGGTTGCGCAAAAGGGGCATGTGGTAGAACTTGGGCACCGCCCAGCCGAAGGCCCGGTAGAGCAGGACGTGAATGGGGGTGGAGACCAGCCACTCCTCGGCCCGGATCACGTCCGTGACCCCCATGAGGTGGTCGTCCACCACGTTGGCCAGGTGGTAGGTGGGGTAGCCATCGGACTTGAGGAGGACCACGTCGGGGATCTCGGCGTTGTCGTAGGTTACCACCCCCCGGAGCTCGTCCCTCACCTCCGTGGTGCCGGGCCGGGGAACCTTGAGGCGGATCACGTGGGGCTCGCCCCTGCGCGCCCGTTCCTCGGCCTCCTCGGGGGGGATGTGGCGGGCGCGGCCGTCGTAGCCGCCCTTTTCCTTGCGGATTCTTTCCAGCTCCTCTGGGGTCTCAAAGGCCCGGTAGGCCCAACCTCGCTTCAGGAGCTCCTCCGCGTGCTTCTGGTAAAGGGGAAGCCTTTCCGACTGCCGGTAAGGGCCCCTAGGCCCCCCGATGTCCGGCCCCTCGTCGTAGGGGATGCCCAGCCACTTGAGGGCGGCCAGGATGCGCTCCTCCGCCCCGGGCACGTAGCGGGCGCGGTCGGTGTCCTCAATGCGCACCAGGAAACGGCCCCCGTTCTTCCTGGCCCACACGTAGTTGAAGAGGGCGATGTAGGCCGTGCCCACGTGGGGGTCCCCCGTGGGGCTTGGGGCGATGCGGGTCACCACCATACCTCGCCCATTATCTCACCCGGGGCTAAAGGTTGGGGCTTAGGCTTTAGGGTAATGAACGGGGAGCTTCAGGCCCAGGGCTTGCGCAAGCGCTACGGTCCCAAGGAGGTGGTGCGGGGGGTGGACCTGCACCTGAAAAGGGGGGAGATCGTGGCCCTCTTCGGCCCCAACGGGGCAGGGAAGACCACCACCTTCTACATGATGGTGGGCTTCATAAGGCCCACGGGAGGGCGCATCTTCCTGAAGGGGCAGGAGGTGAGCCGCCTGCCCATGTACCGCCGGGCCCAGCTGGGCCTCGGCTACCTGCCCCAAGAGCCCTCCGCCTTCCGCCGCATGACGGTGTTGGAGAACCTTCTGGCCATCCTGGAGTTCCAGCCCCTTTCCAAGGGGGAACGCCTGGAAAAGGCCAAGGCGTTATTGGAGGAGCTTGCCATCTACCACCTCAAGGACCGCATGGCCTACGCCCTTTCCGGCGGGGAAAGGCGCAGGCTGGAGATGGCCCGCGCCCTTTGCACGGACCCGGACTTTATCCTCCTGGACGAGCCCTTCACCGGGGTGGACCCCAAGAACGTCAAGGAGATCCAAAAGGTCATCGCCGAGCTACGGGAGAGGCGGGGGGTGGGGGTCTTCATCACCGACCACGCGGTGCGGGAGACCCTGGCCATCACCGACCGGGTGTACGTGATGTACGACGGCCAGATCCTCTTCCACGGGGACCCCGATACCTTCGCCCGGGACCAAGGGGTGAGGCGGCACTACCTGGGGGAAGACTACGAGCTTTAGGCCATGACCTTCTGGGCCCTCCTCATCCTCATCCTCCTCCTCGCGGCTTTGGTGGCCTATTTGGGGGACAAGGTGGCCAAGTGGGCGGGGAAGCGCCACTACCGCCTCTTCGGCCTTCGGCCCCGGCAGACCGCCACCCTGATTGCCGTCCTCACGGGGGTGGGGATCGCCCTTTTCAGCTACCTGGGCTTCCTGTTGGTCTTTCGGGAGGCCAGGGAGGTGATCCTCGAGGCCCAGGCCATCCGGGCCGAGCGGGACCAGCTGAAGCGGGAGCAACTCCTCCTCTTAGAGGCCAAGGCCGCCATGGAGGCCGAGGCCAGTAGGGCCCTGGCGGAGCTCAACGCCCTACGGGAGGAAAGGCGAACCCTGGTCCAGGCCCTGGAGCAGGCCGGGGTGGTGAGAAGCCGCCTGGAGGAGGAGGCCAAGGCCCTGGCCGCCCAGGTGAAGGTCCTGGAGAGGGAGAAGGAGGCCCTGGCCCGGCTTCTCCAGGAAAGAAGCCAAGAGCTGAACAAGAAGACGGCGGAGCTTGCGGAGAAGGTTCGGGCGCTTCAAGGCTTGGAAGGGCGCTTGGCCGCCCTCCAGGAGGCGGCCAAACGGGCGGAGGCGGAAAAAGCCCGGCTCACCGAGGAGAAAAAGCGCCTGCAGGCTGAGGTGCTTCAGGCCCTCGCCCGCCTGGAGGAAGCCCGGGGGCAGCGCCAGGCCCTGGCCCAGGAGGTGGAGGCCCTCAAGGCCAACCTGGGCAAGGCCCGGGAGGAGCTTCGCCAAACGGAGGAAAGGGTAAGGAGCCTCCTGGTGCAGGCGGAGGTGCTCCAGGGGGAGAAGGGGCAGCTTTCCCAGAGCCTCATCCGGCTTAGCCAAGGCCTCTACCTGGGGGAGGTGCGCCTGGGGGCGGAGGAGGGGAAGGCGGTTTTGGAACGGGTGGCCGAGCGCCGGGCCCTTCTCCAGGGCTTCCGGGGGGTGGAGGTCTTGGACGCCCCCTTGGGCCCGGGGCTTGCGGTGCTGGAGGGGGCGGGGTACCGGGAGGGGAGGCTTTTGGTGCGGGTGCGCTTCTACCCCGAGCGCAAGGCCTTTGCCATGGGGGAGGTTCTGGCCGCCCGCACCCTGCTCCTTTCTACCCCGG
Organism: Thermus amyloliquefaciens; assembly: GCF_000744885.1. Taxonomy (NCBI): domain Bacteria; kingdom Thermotogati; phylum Deinococcota; class Deinococci; order Thermales; family Thermaceae; genus Thermus; species Thermus amyloliquefaciens. The sequence continues at coordinate 497,070 of NZ_JQMV01000003.1, forward strand.
CCCGCAACCAGGAGGCCCTGGAGGCCCTGGGGGAGGCTGTGCGGCAGAGGCTTTTGCAGGCGGGGTATCCCCCGGAGTACGCCACCTTCCCCTCCCCCGAGGAGCTCGCCCGGGGGCTTTCCCTCCTTCAGGGGAAGAGGGGGGTGGTGCGGGTGGAGGTGGTGGCGGCCAAGGATCTATGGACCACGGAGAGGCCCCTCCTCTTCTTCCAGCTCCTGGGGGGGCCTCCGGGCCCGGAGGTACCGGTCCCGACCCGAAAGGTCCCGTAGCACCGCCACCTCTGCCCAGCCCTGGCCCTTGAGTTCCTCCGCCAGCAGGTGCACGTTTTCCGGGGCGAGCTCCAGGAGGAGGAACCCGCCCGGTTTGAGGGCCCGCCTGGCCTCCTGGGCCAGGGGCCGGGCCACGTCCAGCCCCTCCCTGCCCGCATAGAGGGCCTGGGGGTTTTCCCAGGCCAGCTCCCGGGGAGCCTGGGCCCGGTAGGCCTCGGGCAAATAGGGGGGGTTGGAGACGATGAGGTCCAGCCCCCTCAACCCGCCGGTGAGGGGGGCTTGGAGAAAGGCCACCTCGAGGCCCAGCCCGCCGGCGTTCTCCTGGGCTAAGGCCAGGGCCTCGGGGTCGGTGTCCGTGGCCCACACCTGGGCTTCCGGGAGGTGTGCCTTTAGGGCAAGGGCGATGGCCCCGGTGCCCGTGCCCACGTCCAGGATGCGGGGCCTTGGGGGTAAGGGCAGGCCCAGGGCCAGCTCCACCAGGCCTTCCGTTTCCGGGCGGGGAATGAGGACCCCCTCCGCCACCCGGAGGGGCAGGCCGAAGAACTCCACCTCCTTCAGAAGGTACTGGAGGGGGTAGCCCGCAAGGCGCTTCTCCAGGAGGGCCCGGGCCCTTTCGGCCGTGCCTGGGGGTGGGGGCTCGGGGAGGTGGAGGAGGAGCTCCTTTCGCGAGCGCCTCGAGGCCAAGGCCAGGAGGTCCAGGGCCTCCCTCTCCGGCAGCCCCCCCTCCTTAAGCCTCCTCTCCAGTTCGCGCAGGAGCTTGACCACGGGGGTAGACCACCACGTGCCGCTCCTCCCCTTCCCCTTGGCTTTCCGTGGTCACCTGGGGGTGGTTTTTGAGGAGCATGTGGACGATGCGCCGTTCCGCGGGGCGCATGGGGGGGAGATGGAGGGGCTCCTGGGTCATGGCCACGGTGAGGGCGGCCTCCTCGGCGAGCTTGCGGATCTTTTCCTCCTGGCGCTTGCGGTAGCCGGCGGCGTCCAGGACCACCCGGTAGGCCCCGCCGAAATGCTTGGCCAGCACCACCCCGGCCAGGTACTCCACGGCCTTCAAGGTGCGCCCCTCCTTGCCGATGAAGCGTCCCAGGTCCCCGCCCTTGACCTCCGCCTTTAGGAGGTTCCCCTCCTGGCGCACCTCCACGTAATGGGCTGGGTCCAGGCGCAGGAGGAGGTCCACCAAGAACTCCTCCAGCACCTCCTTAGGTCCTTTGGGGCGGGGTTCTTTCCCCGCCTCTTTAAGCTCCACCTCCACCGGGGCCTCCTCCAGCACCCCCAGGTCGGAGAGGAGGTCGTCAATGCTCTTTTTCTTCTCCTCCATGCCCTCAGTTTACGCCGCCAGGGGCTTGAGGCTCTTGTTGATGAGCCACTGCTGCACCAGGCCGATGAGGTTGGAGAGCACCCAGTAGAGGGTCACCCCGGAGGGGAACTGCAGGACCAGGAAGATGAAGATCAGGTTCATGAAGAGGCTCTGGCGGATCAGGTCCTTGTTGCCGTGGGCGGAAAGCCAGGTGGAGAGGAAGGTGGAGGCCACGTAGAGGGCGGGGAGGATGTAGAAGGGGTCGGGCAGGGCCAGGTCGGGGATCCAGAGGAGGCCCTGGCCGAACTCGTAGTTGGCGATCACCTTCCAGAGGATGAAGAGGATGGGCATTTGGATGAAGAGGGGCAGGCAGCCGGCGGCGGGGTTCACCTTGTGCTCCTGGTAAAGCTTCATGGTGGCCTCCGCCCGCTTGTTGGGGTCGTCCTTGTACTTTTCGTTGATCTTTTGGATGAGGGGCTGGAGGCGTTGCATCTCCGCCATGCTCTTGAACTGTTGGTGCATGAGGGGCCAGAGGAGGAGGCGCACCACCAGGGTCAGGAAAAGGATGGCCAGGCCCCAGCTTCCCGTATAGCGGAAGGCCACCTCCATGAGCCAGAGAAGGCCCAGGGAAAGCTGCCCCCAGATGTTGGGGGAAAAGAGCCCGGGAAGGGCAAGGAGCCCCTCCACGTGGAAGCGCACCAGCTCGTTTTGGCCCCCGTAGATCCTTAAGGTTTCCCCGGGGGCCAGGGTAAGGGTGGCCTCCTTGCCCACCAGCTTGCCCGGAAGGGGTGCCTGGGCGAAAGCCACCAGGGCATAGCCCGCCTTGGGCCTGGTCTGCCAGGCCAGGTAGGCCAGCCTGCCTTCCCCGCTGGGGGTGGGCTCCTTCTGGCCCTCCAGGAGCACCTTGGGGCTTCCCTGGGCGGAAAGCCTCAGGGTGAGGGGGAAGTCGGCGCCCACCTGGACGGTGTAGCGGCCCTTCTCGATGCGGTAGGTGAGGGTGCCTTCGGGCCCCTGGAAGCGGGCCAGCAGCCGGCCATCCTCCACCAGGAACTCCGCCTTTTCCGGGGTGAAGCCCACCGGGGCCACCACGGGCCCGTTGGCGGAGAGGTTGGGGGCCCGGGTGTAGTCGTTGAAGGCGGTGCCCTTGTAGGTCTTCACGTACCAGCCCACCACCTGGCCTTCGCGGTTGAAGGCCAGGTCCATGAGGTTGGTGACGGCCACCTTCTCCGCCACCCCGTCCCCGTTGACGTCCTGGTCCTTGAAGCCGGCCTCCAAGGCCAGGGCGGGCAGGAGGAGGAAGAGGAGGGCGAAGAGCCGCTTCATCGGGCGCCCTCCTTTGCCCTCCTGGGCGGGAAGACCAGGGGCACCGGGTCCAGCCCGCCGGGGTGCAGGGGGTGGCACTTCAGGATGCGCCTGGCGGCCAGGTAGCTCCCCCATAGGGCACCATGGCGCTCCAGGGCCTCGAGGGCATAGGCGGAGCAGGTGGGGTGGAAGCGGCAGGTCTTGGGTTTGAGGGGGGAGAGGAACCTGCGGTAGGCCTTGACCAGAAGAATCAGTACGCCGCGCACGCCGCCTATTGTATCAGCCCGCTCTTCTTGAGGGCGCGGATGAGGTCTTGGAAGAGTTCGGCGTAGGCGGCCCCTCGAGCCTCGGGGCTCGCCACCACCAGGAGGTGGGCCTTGGGGAGGTGGAGGCGGCGAAGGATCTCCCTCAGGCGGCGTTTGATGCGGTTGCGCACCACCGCCTTGCCCACCTTCTTGGAGACCACGATCCCCACCCGGAGCTCGGGGGCGGGGAGCCACTTCACGCTTAAAAACCGGCCCCGCCCCATGCGTCCCTGGCGGAGCCTTTGGAAAGCCCGGTCGCCCTTAAGGGAAAGGAGTTTACCCCCCGCCGTAGGGGGGGGGTGCCTCAGGCGTTCACCTTGGGGGTGAGGCGCCAGCGTCCCTTCTGCCTTCTGCGCTTCAACACCTTCCTGCCGCCTGGGGTCCTCATGCGGGCCCGGAAGCCGTGGGTCTTGGCCCGCTTCCTCCGGTTGGGTTGCCAGGTCCTTTTCATCCATTTCCCTCCCTGGGGCCTTGGCCCCCAAGTACCTTAAAGAGTGTAGCATAGAAGAGGCCATACGGGGTCTAACGGTTTTTTACACCTTGGCAAGAGAGCGTTGACATCCCTTTGGGCCCCTCCTTATACTTCCCCTCAAACGGCTCGGTTGTCAGGGAGGAGGTCCGTGGCCCAGCTTCTGGTGGAGAACATCACCCTAACCTTTGGCGGCGTGGCTGCCCTTACCTCGGTTTCCCTAGCGGTGGAGAAGGGGGAGCTGGTTTCCGTCATCGGCCCCAACGGGGCGGGGAAGACGAGCCTTTTAAACTGCATTTCGGGCTTTTACCACCCCCAGCGAGGACGGATCCTCTTTGAGGGGCACGAGATCACCCGCTCAAGCCCCCATGAGGTGACCCGTCTGGGCATCGCCCGCGCCTTCCAGAACATTGAGCTTTTCTCTGGCCTTACCGTGCTGGAGAACCTCATGCTGGCCCGCCACACCCACCTGGCCTATAACCTGGCCCAGGCCGGGGTGTTTTACGGCAGGGCCCTGGATAAGGAGGTGGAAAACCGGCGGGTGGTGGAGGAGGTCATCGACTTCATGGAGCTGGAGCCCTACCGCAAGGCCCTGGTGGGGAACCTCCCTTACGGGGTTAGGAAGCGGGTGGAGGTGGCCCGGGCCCTTTCCCTCTCCCCCAAGCTCCTTCTCCTGGACGAGCCCATGGCGGGGATGACCCTGGAGGAGAAGGAGGACATGGTGCGCTTCATCCTGGAGATCCGGGCCCAGGGCACCACGGTGATCCTCATCGAACACGACCTAGGGGTGGTCATGGACATCTCCGACCGGGTCTATGTGCTGGACTTCGGTCAGGTGATCGCGGAAGGGGCCCCGGAGGAGGTGGCCAGGAATCCCCGGGTCCAGGAGGCCTACCTGGGGGTGGAGGCATGAAGGCCCTAAGGCCCTCCCACGAGATGAAGCGGTACACCCTGCCCCAGCTTCTGCGCCTCCGGGCGGAAAAGGAGGGGGACCGGGTGGCCCTGAGGGAAAAGGACTATGGCATCTGGAACGAGATCACCTACGCCGAGTACTACGAAAAGGTCCTCCTCTTCGCCCACGGCCTCCTCTCCTTAGGGTTCCAGCCCGGGGAGCGTTTGGCCATCATCGCCGACAACATCCCCGAGTGGCTCTACGCCGAGCTCGGGGCCCAGGCGGTCAGGGGGATCAGCGTGGGGGTCTACCAAAGCAGCCTCCCCGCCGAGATCGCCTACATGCTGGCCTACACCGGGGCTAGCTTCGTGCTTGCCGAGGACCAGGAGCAGGTGGACAAGCTCTACGAGATCCGCAACGAGATCCCCCAGGTCCGCCACGTGATCTACGAGGACCCCAAGGGCATGCGGGGCTATCGGGACCCCTGGCTCCTTTCCTTTGAGGAGGTCCTGGAGCGGGGCCGGGAGCACCGGAGGAGGCATCCGGACGCCGTGGAGCGGCTTCTCCTCGAGGCCAGCCCCGAGGAGGTCTGCCACCTCTCCTCCACCTCGGGCACCACGGGCCGCCCCAAGGCGGCCATGCTCCGCCACCGCAACCTCATCCACATGGGGGTGGCCCTGCAGGAGGTGGACCCGCTATTGCCCACGGACGACTACCTTTCCTTCCTCCCCCTGGCCTGGATCGGGGAGCAGATGATGTCCGTGGCCATGGCCCTTACCGGGGGGTTTGCCGTGAACTTCCCCGAGGCGGTGGAAACCGCCATGCAGGACCTGAAGGAGATCGGCCCCCACGTGATGTTCAGCCCGCCCAGGGTCTGGGAGAGCCTCCAAAGCAGCATCTGGGTGCGCATGTCGGAGTCCTACCCTTTCAACCGCTTCGTGTACGAGAGGCTTCTCCGGATAGGCTACCGGGCGGCGGAGTACCGCATGCGGGGGAGGCCCATGCCCTTGGGGCTTTGCCTTTCCTACTGGCTTGCGGACCAGGTGCTCTTCAAGCCCCTTAGGGACCAGCTGGGCTTTTTGCGTCTCCGTCGGGCCTATACCGGGGGCGCCGCCTTGGGGCCCGACGTCTTTCGCTTCTTCCACGCCATCGGGGTGAACCTGAAGCAGATCTACGGCCAGACCGAGATCAGCGGCATCGCCTTCGTCCACCGGGATGGGGACGTGCGCCACGACACCGTGGGCCTCCCCATTCCCGGAACCGAGGTGCGCATCAGCGAGGAGGGGGAGATCCTCTGCCGCTCCGATGCGGTCTGCGCCGGGTACTGGGAGCGCCCCGAGGCCACGGCGGAGGCTTTCCGCGACGGCTGGCTTCACACCGGGGATGCCGGCTACCTCACGGAGGACGGGCACCTGGTGGTGATCGACCGGCTTTCCGACGTGATGCGCACGGAGAAGGGCACGGTTTTCAGCCCCCAGTTCGTGGAGAACAAGCTGAAGTTCTCCCCCTACATCAAGGAGGCGGTGGTCTTCGGGGACCGCAAGCCGTACCTGGCGGCCTTCATCAACATCGACCCCCAGACGGTGGGCAAGTGGGCGGAGGACCAGGGGCTCGCGTATACCACCTACCTGGACCTTTCCCTGAAGCCTGAGGTGGCCGAGCTCATCCGCAAGGAGGTGGAGAAGGTGAACCGCGAGCTGCCCGAGGACCTCAGGATCCGGCGCTTTGTCCTCCTCTACAAGCTCCTGGACGCCGACGACGAGGAGCTCACCCGCACGGGCAAGGTGCGCCGGGGCCTCGTGGCCAAGAGGTACGCACCCTTGGTGGAGGCCCTGTATGCCCCGGTGGAAGGCGTGGAGGTGGAGGCTGAGTACCGTTACCAGGATGGAAGCGTTCAGCGGGTGCGGGCCCGGGTGCCGGTTTTGGACCTGCGGGAGGAGGTGGTGGCGTGAGTTTCTTCTTGCAGCTCCTTTTCTCCGGGATTGTCCTGGGCTTGGTCTACGCCCTGGCGGCCTTGGGCTTCGTCCTCATCTACAAGGCCAGCCGGGTGGTGAACTTCGCCCAAGGGCAGTTCATCGCCATAGGGGCCTTTCTGGCCTACTGGGCCATGGTGTCCTTGGGGGCGCCCTTCCTCCTTGCCGCAGCCTTGGCCTTGGCCCTGACCGCCCTGCTGGGTTTTGGGGTGGAGCGGGTCTTTCTCAAGCGCATGGTGGGTCAGCCCATCATCTCGGTCATCATGGCCACCATCGGCCTGGCCTCCTTGTTGGATGGCCTCATCCACCTCACCCCCTATGGGGCGGGGAACTTTAGCTACCCCAGCTTCCTTCCCGCAGGGGGGGTGGCCCTTCTTGGGGTGCAGATCTCCTATGCCCAGCTTTTGGCCGTGGCCTTTACCCTGGTGTTTCTCCTGGCCTTCACCTGGTTTTTCCAGCGTTCCACCCTGGGTGTGGCCATGCGGAGCGTGGCCGACGACCAGATGGCGGCCATGAGCCTGGGCGTTTCCGTGGAGAGGGTGTTCGCCCTGGCCTGGGCGGCGGCGGGGCTCACGGCGGCGGCCGCGGGGATGGTGGTGGGCACCATCTCCGGCCTCAACCTGGACGGCCTGGTGCACATCGGCTTGCGGGTTTTCCCCGTGGTGATCCTGGGGGGATTGGATTCCATCCCGGGGGCGGTGGTGGCGGGCATCCTCATCGGGGTTTTGGAGAACCTGGCGGCGGGGTTCCTGGACCCCCTCATCCCCGGCGGGGGCACCCGGGATGTCTTCCCCTTCCTGGTGCTCCTTCTGGTCCTTTGGTTCAAGCCCCATGGCCTTTTTGGCACGGAGGAGATTGAGCGCGTATGAGAAACCCTTGGGCCCAGACCGGAAACTACCGCACCTCTTACCGGCAGGACACCAGCATCTTCGCCACCCACCGGGAGCTGGTTTCCCTCCTCCTTTTCCTAGGCGTGCTCTTGGTGTTGCCGCAGTTCCTCTCCCGCACCCAGGTCTTCATCCTGGACCTGATCCTGGTTTACAGCGTGGCGGTTTTGGGCCTTAACATCACCACCGGCTACGCGGGCCTCATCAACATCGGCCAGGCGGCCTTCATGGGGGTGGGGGCGTACACCGCGGCCCTTTTGGCTCCCCAGGGGCTTCCCTTTTGGCTGGTGGTTCCCGTGGGCGGGTTGGTGGCGGCCTTCTTCGGTTTCCTGGTGGGGATTCCCAGTCTGCGGGTAAAACACCTGTACTTGGCCCTGGCCACCTTGGCCTTCCAGGTGGTGTTTGAGTGGGCCGTGGGCCACACGCCCCTTCTCAAACAGGGGGGGGCCATGGACATCCCCCGGGCGAGCCTTTTGGGCTACGAGGCGGGCTTTCGCAACCACTTCCACTTCTGGTACTACGCTTCCCTGACCGTTTTGGTCCTCCTTGCGGTCTTCTTCCGCAACCTCCTGCGCACCCGCTACGGCAGGGCCCTGGTGGCGGTGAGGGACAACGACCGGGCGGCGGACGCCATGGGCATGGACCCGGGGCGCACCAAGCTCTTCGCCTTTGCCCTGGGGGCCTTCTACGCGGGGGTGGCGGGGGTGCTTTACGCCTACCTTTCCCGGGCGGTGGTCATCGAGGACTACACCTTTGCGGTTTCCATCAAGCTTTTGGCCATGGCCATCGTGGGGGGGTTGGGTACCCTGGTGGGGAGTTTCCTGGGGCCGGCTTTTCTGGAGCTTCTGGACGTGAACATGGAGGCGCTTTCCAACCTCATCAAGGCCCTGGGGTTCAGCGTGGCGGGGGTGGATGTGGCCAGCGCCCTAAGGCCCTTGGCCTTTGGCCTGATCATTGTGCTTTTCCTTATGTTTGAACCCCGGGGGCTTTACAACTGGTGGCGCTTGGTGCGAAGCTACTTCCGCACCTGGCCCTTCAAGTACTAGGCAACCCCCCTTTTGGGGTTGGCAATGGGAGGTGAGGCAGATGCGAAAACTCTGGTTGGGTCTTGTGGCGATGGCAGGGCTGGCCTTGGGCCAGCAGCAGGTGTCCATCCTGTGGTCAGGGGCCATCACCGGTCCCACCTCGGATGCGGGGGCTCCTTACGGGGCGGCGGTGGAGGATTATTGCAAGTACGCCAACGAGAAGAAGCTGATCCCCGGGGTGGTCCTAAACTGCCTGGTGCGGGACGACCAGTACAACAACGCCAACACCCAGCGTTTCCTTGAGGAGGCCTTGGACCGCTTCAAGATCCCCGTGTTCCTCTCCTACGCCACCGGGGCCAACCTGCAGCTCAAGAGCCTCATCCAAGAGGTGAAGGTGGTGACCATCCCGGCCTCCATGCACGTGGAGCTCATCGACCCGCCCAACAACGATTACTTCTTCATCCCCACCTCCACCTACTCCGAGCAGGTGGTGGCCCTGCTGGAGTACATCGCCAAGCAGAAGAAGGGGGCCAAGGTGGCCTTGGTGGTGCATCCTTCCCCCTTCGGCCGGGCCCCGGTAGCCGATGCCCGGAAGGCGGCAGCCCAGCTAGGCCTCCAGATCGTGGATGTCCAGGAGGTGGGGGCAGGCAACCTGGATAACACCGCTCTTCTCAAGCGCCTGGAGGCGGCGGGGGTGGAGTACTTGGTCCACCAGAACGTGGCCGGTCCCGTGGCCAACATCCTAAAAGACGCCAAGCGCCTGGGGCTGGACAAGAAGATGAAGCAACTTGGGGCCCACTACACCGGTGGCCCCGATCTCATCAAGCTGGCGGGGGATGCGGCGGAAGGGTTCTTGTGGGCCACCAGCTTTTACATGTTCCACGAGGATGCCCCGGGCATCCGTTTGCAAAAGGAGCTGGGGCAGAAGTACGGGCGGCCGCAGGCCATCGTGGAGAGCGTGAACTACACCAACGGCATGCTGGCCACCGCCATTGCGGTGGAGGCTATGCGCCGGGCCCAGGAGCGGTTTAAGCGCATCACGGGGGAAACCGTGTACCAGGCCCTGGTGGGAATGAACGGGCCCAACGCCTTCAAGCCTGGGTTTGCCGTCTCCACCAAGCAGGGCATTGAGATTGACTTCACCAAGAGCGAGCACACCGGGGCGGAGGGGTTGCGGATCCTCGAGGCCAAGGGGGGCCGCTTTGTCCCCGTGACCGAGCCCTTCACCTCCGCCCTCTTCCGCAAGGTGCACTACGGGAAGTAAGCTTTCCGGCCCGGGGGAGCCCCCCGGGCCTTCCTCTCGCCATGAGCCTGAACCCCACGCGCCCCGAAGACTTAGGCCCCATCCTCCTTTTGGTCAACAACATCGAGGTGGTCTACCATGACATCATCCAGGTCCTGCGCGGCGTCTCCTTGAAGGTGCCCGAGGGGCGGATCACCGCCCTCCTGGGCCCCAACGGGGCGGGGAAGACCACCACCTTAAGGGCCATCTCCGGCCTCCTCATCCCCGAGGACGGGGAGGTGGTGAGGGGGGAGATCCTCTACCAAGGACAGCCCATCCATAACCGCCCCCCCGAGGAGATCGTGAAGCTGGGCATCGTGCAGGTGTTGGAGGGCCGCCGGGTCTTCAAGCACCTCACGGTGGAGGAGAACCTGCGGGTGGGCACCTTGACCCGCAGGGACAGCCGCTTGAAGGAGGACCTGGAGCGCATCTACCACTACTTTCCCCGGCTGGCCGAGCTCCGGCACCGCCTGGCCGGGTACTGCTCCGGGGGGAGCAGCAGATGATCGCCATCGGCCGGGCCCTCCTGGCCAAGCCCAGGCTCCTCCTCCTGGACGAGCCCTCCTTGGGGCTTGCCCCCTTGTTGGTGCGGGAGATCTTTGACATCGTGGCCCGGGTGAACGCCGAGGAGGGGATGACGGTCCTGGTGGTGGAGCAGAACGCCCGGGTGGCCCTTTCCATCGCCCACTACGGCTACATCATGGAAACCGGGCGGATCGTGCTGGAGGGGGACCGGGACTACCTCCTGGAGAACCCCGATGTGCAGGAGTTCTACCTGGGGGTGGCCAAGGGAGGGGGGCGGAAGAGCTTCAAGGAGGTGAAGGCCTACAAGAGGCGGAAGCGCTTCATGTAGCCTGGCTGGGTCCCCGGCGTGGCAGGGGCCACGCCGGGGTTCGTATCATGGAGGGCGTGGTGCGGTTTCGCATGGAGGGGGTGCGCCTGGACCAGGCGGTGGCCGAGGCCTGCGGCATCAGCCGGGCCCGGGCCCAGGCCTGGATCGCCGAGGGCCGGGTGCGGGTGGGGGGGAGGTGGTGGTCAAGGCCGCCTACCGCCTGAAGGGGGAGGAGGTGCAGGTCTTCCCGAAGGAGGAGCGCCCCTTGGTGGTGCCGGAGGACCTTCCCATCCCCGTCCTCTACGAGGACGAGGACCTCCTGGTCCTGAACAAGCCCCCGGGCCTCCTCACCCATCCCGCTCCCGGGGTCTACACGGGCACCGTGGTGAACGCCCTTCTGGCGCGCTATTTCCCTGGCGAAGGGGCGGAGGGGCTCTTGGCGGAGCGGCCAGAGGAGGTGCGCCCGGGCATCGTCCACCGCCTGGACAAGGACACCACCGGCGTTTTGGTGGTGGCCAAGCATGGGGGGGCCCTCGAGGCCCTGGCCCGGGCCTTCCGGGACCGGCTGGTGATGAAGCGCTACCTGGCCCTCACCGAGGGGGTGCCCAGGGAGGGCACCCTCATTGCCCCCATCGGCCGCCACCCGGTGGAGCGGCACAAGATGCACGTGGGCGGGGTTGCCCCCCGCTACGCCGAGACCGCCTTTCGGGTGCTGGCCACCGCCGGGCCCCACGCCCTGGTGGAGGCCCGGCCCCACACGGGGCGCACCCACCAGATCAGGGTCCACCTCAAGCACCTAAAGGCCCCCATCCTGGGGGATGAGGTCTACGGCAGGAAAAGCCCCCACATCGGGCGGCAGGCCCTCCACGCCTACGAGCTCCGCATCCCCCACCCCCGCACGGGGCGCATCCTGGAGTTCCTGGCCCCCGTGCCCCAGGACATGGTCCGAGCCTGGGAGGCCCTGGGGGGGCGGTGGCCGGAAGGCGTGCTGCGGGAGAGCGCCCAGTATACTGAGGCCCAATGAGCCCCAATCCTCTTCGCACCTTAGACCAGGAACCCCCGGGGGTGCTTGGCGAGGGCTCTTCCCCTTTCCCCACCACCCACCGCCTTCTGGTGGGGGATGCCCGGGAGGTGTTGCGGACCTTGCCCGAGGCCTCCGTGCACCTGGTCCTCACCTCGCCTCCCTACTGGACCCTGAAGCGTTACGAGGACGCCCCGGGGCAACTTGGGCACGTGGAGGACTACGAAGCCTTTCTGGACGAGTTGGACCGGGTTTGGCAGGAGGTCTTCCGGGTGCTGGTCCCCGGGGGGAGGCTCATCGTGGTGGTGGGGGATGTGGCCGTGGCCCGGAGGCGGTTCGGGCGCCACCTGGTTTTCCCCCTCCATGCCGATATCCAGGTGCGTTGCCGAAGGATTGGCTTTGACAACCTCAACCCCATCCTCTGGCACAAGCACACCAATGCGGCCCTCGAGGCCGACCGCCCCGGCTTCTTCCTGGGTAAGCCCTATGAGCCCGGGGCCATCATCAAGACCGAGGTGGAGTACATCTTGATGCAAAGGAAGCCCGGGGGCTACCGCAGGCCCACCCCTGAGCAGAGGGAACTAAGCCGCATTCCCAAGGAGCTCTTCGCTCTCTGGTTCCGGCAGATCTGGGACGACATCCCCGGGGAGAGCACCAAGGCCCATCCCGCCCCTTTCCCCTTGGAGCTGGCAGAAAGGCTGGTGCGCATGTTCAGCTTCGTGGGGGATGTGGTGCTGGATCCCTTTGCGGGCACCGGAACCACCCTTGTGGCCGCTGCCCGGCACGGGCGGAGTTCCCTTGGGGTGGAGCTGGTACCCCGGTATGCGGAGTTGGCGCGAAAGCGTTTTGGGCGGGAGGCGAAGGGCCACAGCCTGGTGGTGGAGGGGGTTTAGTGGAGCAGGAGGGATGGGTAGAAGAGCTGGAGAGGGCGCTCCAAGGGATTTTAGGGGCTTCCTCTCGGGATAGCGGGCGGCAGAACCCCATGGCCGACTACCTGGTGCGCCGTTTGCGCGCCCGGCTCCCGTCCCACCTCTGGGCCCACCTGCGGCGCGAAGTCCCGGTGCGGGGTCTGGCCCGGGAGAAGTCCTGGGATGTGGGCCTGGTGTACCCCGAGGGGCCCCAGCTTCCCCCCAAGCCCCGGCTCCTCCTCTCCCTGAAGTCCATCCTGCGCAACCCAGGCGGCTCCTGGCCCAACCGCTTGGACGACCTGGTGGGGGAAGTTTCCTCGGTGCAGATGCTTTTTCCCGAGGTGGTGGTGGGGTACGTGGTCGTCCTTGATTACGGGGCACCCACCAAGAAGAGGGGAGGGGACCGCTACCCAGAAGGGGAGGAGCTTGCTTCCGTGTACGACCGCTTCAAAGAAGGTCTAAAGGCCCTCTCCCGAAGGCAACCTCCCCTTTGGGCTCAGGGTTTGGTGGAGGGGCATTGGGTCATAGAGGTGGATTCCCGGAGAACCCCCCTTTTGCGGGATCCCCTGGGAACCGTTCAGAGGGGGGAAGCCTTCCTGGATGCCCTAATAGAAGCCCTGCGCAAGAGGGAGCCCTTGCTCTTCCTAGGCCGGGGCCAGTAGCCCCTTCAGGGCCTTGGCCAGGCGTTTGACCCCCTCGGCGATCCCCTCTGGGCTCATGGTGGCGTAGGAGAGCCTTAGGGTGTTCTCCCCGCCGCCAGCCGCGAAGAAGGGCCCGCCCGGCACGAAGGCCACGTCCTGGGCGATGGCCTCTTGGAAGAGGGCCTCCGCGGAAAGCCCCTCGGGGAGGGTCATCCACACGAACATACCCCCCTTGGGCCGGGTGTAGCCCACCTCCTTGGGCATCTCCCGGTCCAGGGCCTCCAGCATGGCCGCTGCCTTGGCCCGGTAGGTGGCCCGGATCCTTAGGAGGCGCTCGGGGAAGCCCTCCTGCACCAGGGCGTGGACCAGCATCTGGTTGAGGACCGGGGTGTGCAGGTCCACCCCCTGCTTGGCCTGGGTGAGCTTGAGGATGGCCTCGGGGTGGGCCACGGCGAAGGCCACCCGCAGGCCAGGGGAGAGGATCTTGGAGAAGCTGGAAAGGTAGATGACCCCGGGGTAGCCCGCCTCCCGGGCCAGCTCAAAGAGGCTTGGCAGGCGGCTTTCCCCGAAGTAGAGCTCCCGGTAGGCGTCGTCCTCCACCACCAGGAGGCCCTCCTTCATAACCGTCTCCAGGAGGCGCTCCCGGGCCTTCAGGGGCATCAGGCCCCCCGAGGGGTTCTGGAAGGAGGGGATGAGGTAGAGGAAGCGGGGGCGCTCCCGCTTCAGCACCCCTTCCAGGGCGTCCAGGTCCGGCCCCTCCTCCCCCGCGGGCACGGTGAGGAAGCGGGGCCCGTAGGCCCGGAAGGCCTGGATGGCCCCCATGTAGCTGGGGGCCTCGAGGAGCAGGGGGCTTCCCTCGTCCAGGAAGACCTTGCCCAGGAGGTCCAGGGCCTGCTGGCTTCCCGTGGTGATGAGGACCTCCTCCACCCTCACCCCTAGCCAGTCCGCTACCCAGGCCCGCAAGGGGAGGTAGCCCTCCGTGGGCCCATACTGCAGGGCCACCTCGCCCTTTTCCCTTAGGATCTCCGCCGCCTTAAGGGCCGCCTCCTCCTTGGGGAAGAGCTCGGGGGCGGGAAGCCCCCCCGCAAAGCTGATCACCCCAGGGCGCTGGGTGAGCTTTAGGAGCTCGCGGATGGTGGAGGCCTGGATGCGCCCTGCCCGCTCGCCAAAGAGGGTATTCCAGTCCAGGGCTTTCACTTACCCATTCTATTCCTCATCCCCCCGGGGTTTTAGGGGAAGAGCTTACGGTAGGCCTCGAGGGCGTACCGGTCCGTCATCCCGGCGATGTAGTCGCACACCGCCCGCTCCAGCCCCTCCTCGGGGATCCGGGCCTGCACCTCCTTGGGCAGGATTTCCGGATACCGGATGTAGGTGCGGAAGAGTTTTTCCAGGACGTTTTCCGCTTTGCGCCGCTCCCTCAGGACCTCCGGGTGGCGGTAGAAGCGCTCCAGGAGGAAGGCCTTGAGCTCCCGGTGGGCCCCTTCCGCCTCCTGGGTTAAGGCCGCCAGGCGCTCGGGGTGGCGGCGCACCGCCTCGGCGCTTTCCACCCGGGCGGCCTCCACCCGCTGGTGGGTGGCCTCTATGGCGGCGGTGATGAGGTAGCCCAGAAGCTGGCGTACCAGGACCCGGCGGGAGAACTCGGAGAAGCGCAGGAGGTCCAGGCCCTCCTCCCGGCCCAGCTCCCGTATGAAGGGCACCTCGCTGAGCTCCTCGGGGCGGAGGAGGCCGCTTCGGAGGCCATCGTCCAGGTCGTGGGCGGCGTAGGCGATGGCGTCCGAGAGGTCCACCACCTGGGCTTCCAGGGTGCCCCGCCCCGGGTACTCTGGCTTGAACCCGGGGGCGTAGGCGGCCTCGTGGGTGGCGATCCCCTCCAGGACCTCGTAGGTGAGGTTCAAGCCCCTGAAGCCGGGGTAGCGCACCTCCAGTTGGGTGAGGATCCTGAGGGCCTGGGCGTTGTGCTCAAAGCCTCCGTGGTCCCGCATGAGCCCATCCAGGATCTTCTCCCCCGTGTGGCCGAAGGGGGGGTGGCCCAGGTCGTGGGAGAGGGCGATGGCCTCGGTGAGGTCCTCGTTGAGGCCCAGGGCGCGGGCGATGGAGCGGGACACCTGGGCCACCTCCAGGGTGTGGGTGAGGCGGGTGCGGTAGTAGTCCCCCGCCCAGTTGGGGAAGACCTGGGTCTTGTACTCCAGGCGGCGGAAGGCGGTGGTGTGCAGGATGCGGTCCCGGTCCTTCTGGTAAGGGGTGCGGTAGGCCGACTCGGCCTCGGGATGCTCCCGCCCCCGGGTGTCCCGGGCCTTTTGCGCGTAGGGGGCGAGCCTCTCCGCCTCCAGCTCCAGGAGCTTTTCCCGGGGGAAGAGCATCCTAAACCCGCTTGAAGAGGAGGACGGCGTTCTGGCCGCCGAAGGCGAAGGAGTTGGAGAGGGCGTAGTCCACCTGGGCCTCCCTGGGCTCGGGCACGAAGTCCAGGTCCAGCTCGGGGTCCGGGTCCTCGAGGTTGATGGTGGGCGGGATGACCCCGTGGTAAAGGGCCTGCACCGTGGCGATGGCCTCAATGCCCCCCGCTGCCCCCAGGAGGTGGCCGGTCATGCTCTTGGTGCTAGAGACCATGAGCTTCTTGGCGTGATCCCCGAAAACTTCTTTGATGGCCAAGACCTCCGCCCGGTCCCCCACGGGGGTGGAGGTGCCGTGGGCGTTGATGTAGCCCACCGCCTCGGGGTTGACCTTGGCGTCCAAAAGGGCGCGGCGCATGGCCAAAGCGGCCCCTTTCCCCTCGGGGTGGGGCTCGGTGATGTGGTGGGCGTCGGCGCTCCGGCCAAAGCCCACCAGCTCGGCGTAGATCCTGGCGCCCCGCCTCTTGGCGTGCTCGTACTCCTCCAGGACCAGGACCCCGGCCCCTTCCCCCATCACGAACCCATCCCGGCTTAGGGTGAAGGGCCGGCTGGCCTTATGGGGCTCCTCGTTCCGGGTGGAAAGGGCCCGCATCACCGCGAAGGCCCCGATGGCCATGGGGGTGATGGCGGCCTCCGTGCCCCCGGCGAGGACGATGTCGGCCTCCCCCAGCTGGATCATGCGAAAGGCGCTGCCGATGGCGTCCGATCCCGTGGCGCAGGCGGTGACCGCGGTGGAGCTTGGCCCCATGAAGCCGTAGCGCATGGCGATGTGGGCCGAGGCCATGTTGGCGATCATCATGGGGATGAAGAAGGGGCTGATGCGGTTTGGCCCCCGCTCCAGGAAGACCTTGCTCTGGGCCTCCCAGGTCTCCATGCCCCCAATCCCCGTGCCCACCAGGGTGCCCACCCGCTCGGGGTTTAGGGCACCGGGCTCCAGCCCCGCATCCCTAAGGGCCAGCTCGGCGGCGATCAGGGCGTACTGGACGAACCGGTCCAGGCGCCTAAGCTCCTTTTTGTCCAGGTAGTCCTCGGGGTTTACGTCCACCTCGGCGGCGATGCGCACCGGCAGGGCCGAGGCGTCAAAGCGGGTGATGGGGCGGACCCCGCTTTTTCCAGCCAGCTGGGCCTTATGGTAAGCTTCCGCCCCCACGCCGATGGGGGTAAGGGGTCCTAGGCCGGTAACCACCACGCGTCGCATGGGGGTAGTATACCGGGAAGGCCCCAGGGATAGGGAAAGGGGGCACCTCCTGTGCCCCCTTAAGCCGGTGGGCCTTAGCCCAGCTTGGCCTGGATGTAGGCCACGGCGTCCTTGACGGTGCGGATCTTCTCGGCCTCCTCGTCGGAGATCTCCAGGCCGAACTCGTCCTCCAGGCCCATGATGAGCTCCACGGTGTCCAGGCTGTCCGCCCCCAGGTCCTCGATGAAGCGGGCCTCGAGGGTGATCTTCTCGGGTTCCACCGAGAGCTTGTCCGCGATAACCGCCCTGACCTTTTCAAAGATTTCCTGCTCCGTCATGAAAAACCTCCCTTGGGGATTTTACCACGGGGTACGGCCCCGGGCCTGGCCCCTTCAATGGGGGGTGAGCCCCCCGTCCACGCACAGGGTCTGGCCCGTGATGTACCCGGCGGCCTCCGAAACCAAAAAGGCCACCGCCTCCGCCACCTCCTCGGGGCGGCCGAAGCGGCCTGCGGGGATGTTCTTCAGGTAGGCCTCCTGGACCTCCTTAGGGAGCTTAGCCGTCATCTCGGTTTCTATGAACCCCGGGGCCACGGCGTTCACCGTGATCCCCCTGGCGGCGTACTCCTTGGCCACCGCCCGGGTGAAGCCGATGAGCCCGGCCTTGGAGGCCACGTAGTTGGCCTGGCCCGGGTTGCCCAGGAGGCCCACCACGCTGGTGATGTTCACGATGCGCCCGAAGCGGGCCTTCATCATGAGCTTCACCGCTTCCCGGGTGGTGCGGAAGACGGCGGAGAGGTTGGCCTCCAGCACCGCCTCCCAGTCCTCGTCCTTCATGCGGATGAGGAGGGTGTCCCGGGTGATGCCGGCGTTATTGACCAGGGTGTCCAGCCCCCCCAGGATCTCCGCCGCCCCGTGGACCAGGGCGGTGGCCGCCTCGGCCTCCAGGAGGTTGGCCCCCAGGACCCCCACCAAGGGGCTTCCCAGCCTCCTGGCCTCCTCGGCCACCTCCTCCGCCTTCTCCCGGTTCTGCCCGTAGTGGATCACCAGGGCGTACCCCTCCTTGGCCAGCCTAAGGGCGATGGCCCGGCCGATGCCTCGGCTCGCCCCCGTCACCAGTGCCTTACGCATCCTCCACCTCCAACGCCTTCCGTACCCCTTCCGGGTCCCCCACGGAGAAGGCCTGGGCCTCCTTCAGGGTCCGGGCCACAAGGCCTTTGAGCACCTCCCCGCTCCCGAACTCCAAGAAGCGCCGGACCCCCCTTTGTTCCATATCCCTCAGGATCTCCACCCAGCGCACCGGGGCCGTGATCTGTTGCAGCAAGAGGTCCCGGATGCGCTCGGGGTCCTCCTCGGGCCTGGCGGTCACGTTGGCGTAGACGGGGAAACGGGGTTTCCGCAGGCGCACCTGGGCCAGGTCCCGGGCGAGGCGCTCCCGGGCGGGGGCCATCAGGGAGGAGTGGAAGGGGGCGGAAACCGGCAGGAAGACCACCCGGGCCCGCCTGGCCTTGAGCCTCTCCGCCGCCTCCTCCACCGCCTCCTTGCGCCCGGAGATCACCGTCTGCTCGGGGCTATTGAGGTTGGCGATCTCCACCCCCTCTAGCCCGGTCAGGGCTTCCTGGATGGCCTCGAGGGGAAGCTTCAGGATGGCGGCCATGGCCCCTTGGCCAGGGGGCACGGCCTCCTGCATGTACCGGCCCCTGAGGCGCACCAGCCTCAGGGCATCCTCCAGCTCCAGGGTGCCCGCGGCCACGTGGGCCGTCCACTCCCCCAGGGAGTGGCCGGCGGCCAGGAAGGGTTCCCGCCCCCCGGCCTCCAAAAAGGCCCGGTAGGCGGCATAGCCCACCGCCAGGAGGGCGGGCTGCTGGTTTTCCGTGAGGGTGAGGGCCTCCTCGGGGCCCTCCCACATGAGCCCCTGCAGGCCCGGGAGGGTGGCTTCCGCGCGGTCCAGCACCTCCTTGGCGGCGGGGAAGGCCTCATAGAGGGCCCTTCCCATGCCCACCCGCTGGGAGCCTTGGCCCGGGAAAAGGGCGGCGTACATCAGGACCCCCCCAGGTGAGGACCGCGGCGGCCCAGGTGAGCCCGGCCCCGAAGGAGACCAGGAGGACGTGGTCCCCCTCTTGGATGCGCCCCGCGTCCACCGCCTCCTTGAGGGCCAGGGGGATGGAGGCGGTGGAGGTGTTGCCGTAGCGGTCCACGTTCACCACCACCCGCTCCCAGGGCAGGCCCAGGCGTTCCCGGGCGGCGTCGATGATCCTGAGGTTCGCCTGGTGGGGGACAAAGACCTTGATGTCCTCAGGGCTGAGGCCGGCCTTCTCGATGGCCTCGAGGGTGGCGGTGTTCATCACCCGCACCGCGAACTTGAAGACCTCCCGCCCGTTCATGTGAAGGCGTTTCTCCATGGAGGTGCCGTCGGGAAGCCTGGGCGCCACGCAGGCGTGGTAGAGCTCCTTGGCCCCGGTGCCGTCGGCCCCCAGCACGAAGGAGCGGAAGCCGAAGCCTTCCCGCACCCTTCCCACCACCGCCGCACCCCCCGCGTCCCCGAAGAGGACCGCGGTGGCCCGGTCGTTCCAGTCCAGGATCTTGGAAAGCGCCTCGGCGCCCACCACCAGCACCTTTCGGGCCAGGCCCGCCGCCACCATGGCATGGGCCTGGGCCAAGGCGTAAAGCCATCCCGGGCAGCCCGCCAACAGGTCGTAGGCGAAGCCCTGGAGGCCAAAGCGGGCCTGGACCAAGGCGGCGGTGTCGGGGAAAAGGGCATCGGGGGTGTTGGTGGCCACGATCACCCCATCCACCCCCTCCAGGGCCCCCGGGTGCCGCCTGAGGAGGTCCTCCACCGCCTTGAAGGCCAGGTCCGAGGTGTACTCGTCCTCGGCGGCGATGCGCCGCTCCCGGATGCCCGTGCGGGTCACGATCCACTCGTCGGAGGTGTCCAGATAGGCCTCAAATTCCTCGTTTTTCATGACCCTTTCGGGGACGTAAGCCCCCAGGGCCAGGATGCCCGGTGCCTGACCTCCCGTCATGGGCACCACTATACCCACTGGCGGTGAAAAAAGTTGAGGCCCCGGGCTCCGGGGCCCCTTGTCTTGACCCGGTCTAGACTTCTAGCACCTTGCGCCCGTCGTAGTAGCCGCACTCCGGGCAGACGGTGTGCGGGGGCTTCATCGCCTTGCACTCGGGGCAGGGAACCAGGGTCGGGGGAGTCAGGGCGTGGTGGCTCCTACGGGCATCGCGCCGCGCCTTAGAGGTTTTCTTCTTGGGTACAGGGTGCTTGGCCATCTCCAGTCCTCCAGGGGGGCTTGGCCCCCGCTAAACCCCTGGTAGTATAGCAGACCCGCTAAAGTTCGGGAAGGAGGTCCTTAAGGCCCAGGAGGGGGTGGTGGGCCTCCGGCTCGTGGCCGCAGTCCACCAGGTTGCGGTCCGCCCCACACACGGGGCATAGGCCCTTGCACCCCTCCTGGCAGAGGACGGTGTAGGGCATCTCCGTGACAAAGGCCTCGGTGAGGAAGGGCAGAAGGTCCAGGTCGGGCTCGCCGAAGGCGTAGTACTCCTCCTCCGCCTCCTCGTGGAAGACCACCTCGCTTAGGCCCTGCTGGTAGCGGAGAAGGTGCTGGAAGTGGGCGTGGATGGGGGTAGGGGTGGGCTTGAGGCAGCGGCGGCACTCCATGAGGGCTACCCCCTCCACCTCGCCCGAAAGCCAGTACTCGTCCCCGCCCACGGCGGAGACCGCCACCTTCCACGTGGCTTCCCCCGCCAAGGGGAAGCGCTCCTCGCCTACCCGAAAGGCTTCCTGCACCACGCCTGCGGCGCGGACCGTTCCTCCTTCCCGCAAGAGGCGGGCCAGGTTGATGCTTGCCACCTCGCGGTATTCCATCCTTCTAAGTATAGCTCCCCGCCCGCCTTTTTCCTAGAGGGAGGGCATAAAGTTCCCAAGCGGTGCATGGGGGTTTCTGCTACCATGCCCCCCATGGACCGGGTGGCCATCCTAGGGGTGCCCATGGACTTGGGTGCGGGGCGGCGTGGGGTGGACATGGGGCCTTCCGCCTTGCGCTACGCCCGCCTGGCGGAGGAGCTCGAGGCCCTGGGCTTGGCGGTGGAGGACCTGGGGGATGTGCGGGTCCCCGTGGCGGAGACCCTTAGGCGAAAGGGGCGACGCCTGGGCGGGGAGAACTACCTGGAGGAGATCCGCCAGGCCGCCCTCGAGCTTAAGGAGCGGCTCCGCTCCCTTCCCGAAGGGGTGTTTCCCATCGTCTTGGGCGGGGACCATTCCCTAAGCATGGGCTCGGTGAGCGGGGTGGCCCGGGAACCCCTGGGGGTGGTCTGGGTGGACGCCCATGGGGACTTCAACACCCCCGAGACCAGCCCCTCGGGCAACATCCACGGCATGCCCCTGGCGGTGCTCTGTGGGCTTGGGCACCCCCGCCTCACCGAGGTCTTCCGGGCGGTGGATCCCCAAAGGGTGGTCCTGGTGGGGGTAAGGAGCCTGGACCCAGGGGAGAAGCGGCTCCTTAGGGAGATGGGGGTTACCGTGTACACCATGCACGAGGTGGACCGTCTGGGGGTGGCCCGCATCGCCGAGGAGGTTTTGCAAAGGCTTGCTGGCCTGCCCCTGCACATCTCCCTGGACGCCGACGTTCTGGACCCCACCCTGGCCCCGGGGGTGGGGACCCCGGTGCCCGGGGGGCTTTCCTACCGGGAGGCGCACCTCCTCATGGAGATCCTGGCCCAGTCGGGCCAGGTGCGAAGCCTGGACCTGGTGGAGGTGAACCCCATCTTGGACGAGCGAAACCGCACCGCGGAGATGATGGTGGGGTTGGCCTTAAGCCTCCTGGGGAAACGGATCCTCTAAGGGTTGACGCCAGGGTTTCCGCTGGCTAGAGTAGCTTCAGTGAAAGCTCGCTGGTGGCTGGCGGTTCTCCTGCCCCTGGTCCTGGGGGGCTACCTGGTGCTTTCCCCTTACTTTGCCCTCCGGGGGCTCCAGGTGGCCATTGAGCGCCGGGATGCGGCGGCCCTGGAACGGTACGTGGACTTTCCCCGGGTTAGAGAAGCCCTCAAAGCGGATCTCCATGCCGCCATGGTCAAAGAGCTGGAAAGGAACCAGGAAAACCCCTTCGCGGCCTTAGGGGTGCTCTTGGCCGGGGGCTTGATCCAGGCCGTGGTGGACTCCCTGCTTACGCCAGAGGGTCTTGCCAGCGTGGGCACGGGGAAAGACCCCGGGGAGGTGGGTCTGGAGGAGGTGCGCCGGTGGCGGCTCAAATGGCAGGGGTTATCCCGGGTTTTTGTCCACCATAGGAACGACCCGCAAACCGGTTTGCTGATGGAGCGCCAGGGGCTAGGGTGGCGGGTGGTCCGGCTGGTCCTTAATCCCTAGCCCGGCGCCGCAGGTACCGGCCCAACCCCTGGCCTCCCTGGAAGGCCAGGACGAGGCGTTCCCAGGGGGGTTCCCTTTTGCGGTGGAGAAGGGGGTCCAGGGCCTCCTTAGCCCACTGGCTCACCACCACCGGGAAGTCCAGACCCGTTTCCAGGAAGTACGCCTCCGCCTCCCGCCAGGCCCCCTCGCTTCGGCGGAAGCAGGCGGCAAGGTCCTTGGGCGGAGGGGCCTCCGGCCAGAGGAAGCCGCTGACCACCCCCAGGAGCCATGCCCCTCGCAGCTCCTTGGGCAAGCACTGGGCCCCCCGGGCCACGTACCCCAGGGGATCCTTGTGCAAAAGCTCCCGCGGCAGATGGGCCAGGGGGTCCTCCATGCCTTGAGTGTAAACCGGGCGTGGGCAAGAAGGCTGGGCCCCGTCGTGGCGTGGGCCACGACGGGGCTCCAGGAGGGCTTTGGACCTTGCCCTTTTTTCAGCTTGCGGCCAGGGCGGGGAGAAGGGCCCCGGGGATGAGGCCTAGCAGGATGAGGAGGAGCGCCACCCCGAAGGCCACGCTCCGGGCCAAGGGACGGGGGCGGGCCTCGGCCGCGCCCTTCTGGAACACGGCCAGGCCCAGGGCCAGATAGTAGTAGGCGCTCACGGCGCTGGTGAGGAGGGCCAGCACCAAAAGCCCCCACTGGCCCGCCTTGGCCGCCTCGCTAAAGACCAGGTACTTGCCCCAAAAGCCCGCCAGGGGAGGCAGGCCCAGGAGGGAAAGGGAGGAGACGAAGAGGCCCAAGCCCAGGAGCGGGTCCTGGTGGAAAAGGCCCTTGATCCTCTCCAGGGGCACCTGGTCGGGGGAGATCTCCGAGAGGACCGCGAAGGCCAGCCCCGTGGCCAGCACATAGGTGAGGAGGTAAAAGCCCAGGGCTTGGGCGTTCCCCGTGTAAAGCGCCAAGGCCATGTACCCCGCATGGGCGATGGAGCTGTAGGCGAGGAGCCGCTTGGCCTCCTTCTGGCCCAGGGCGGCCAGGTTCCCCAGGACCACGGAGAGGGCGATGAGGAGGCCTAGGGCCTCAGGGACACCCGGGGCGGCCACCCGGAGCAGGGCCGCAAAGGCGGCCGCCTTCACCCCCGTGGCCATGAAGAGCACCACCGGGGTGGGGCTACCCTGGTAGACGTCCGGGGTCCAGAAGTGGAAGGGGGCCAGGGCCACCTTGAAGCCCAGGCCCACCAGGAGAAGGCCCAGGGCCAAGGCGTAAAGGGGGCCCTCCCCAGGGGTTCCCGCCTCGAGGCTCCCCGTGGCCCCAAAGTGGAGGGCGGTGCCGTAGAGGAAGAAGGCGGCCGCCAAGGCCCCCAGGAGGAAGTACTTCAAGGCCGCCTCCAGGCCCGCCCCCCGCCGCCAGGTGGCCAGGGCGTAAAGGGGCAAGGAGAGGGCCTCGAGGGCCACCAGCATCAGGATGAGGTTTTTGGTGGAGGCCAGGAGGTGCATGCCCAAGGCGGCGTAGAGGACCAGGAGATGGAATTCAAACCGCCGGGTGCGCACCAACCCCACGGTCCAGAGGGCCCCCAAAAGGGCAAGCAGGGTGAAGACCCGGGCGACGCCGTCCAGCTGGTAGGGGCCGAGGGCGAAGGGCTGACCCCAGGTGAGAAGGAGGGCCAGGAGGGCCAAGGAGAGCCCCAGGATGGTGAGCCGTTTGAAAAGGGGCACCGAAACGAAGAAGCCCAAAAGGGTGAGGGCCACGGCGAAGGAGCTCAGCAGCACAAGGGTCATGCGCCACCTCCGAGGATCTTGGCAAAGGCCTCCGCCAGGGGCTTAAGGCCCTTTACGAAGAACCCGGGGAAGATCCCCATGAGGACCAAGGCGGCCACCGCCAGGACGGCAAAGGGCCACTCCCTCCCCTTCAGGTCCTCCGTCCTTTGGCCACCCACCTCCCAGAAGACCTTCTGGAAGGCGGTAAGGGCATAGGCGGCCCCGGCGATCACCGAGAGGAAGGCGAGGGCGGTGAGCCAGGGGCTGGTCTTGTAGGCGCCGAGGAGGGTCATAAGCTCCCCAGGAAAGCCGGAAAGGCCGGGAAGCCCCACCATGGCCAGGAAGAGGAAGAGGGCCAGGGCGCTCAGGCCGGGGGCGCTTTCGGCCAGGCCCCGGAACCGGCCGATCTCCAGGGTGTGAAGCCGCGCGTGCAGCCGGCCTGCCAGGAGGAAGAGCCCTCCCGTGTAGACGCCGCTGGCCGCCAGGAGGTAAAGCCCCCCCAAGGCGCCTTCCGGGGTGCCGGAGAAGACCCCCAAGGCCGCCACCCCCATGTGGGAAACCCCGGCGTAGGCCAAAAGGGTCTTGAAGTCCTTGGCGGAGAAGGCCACCCAGGCGCCGTAGAGGGCGGAGAGGGCCGCCAGGAAGAGGAGAAGCCCCTGGAGCTCCGCAAAGCCCCCAGGGGCGAGGGGGATGGCGAAGCGGAAGAAGGCGAAGACCCCCACCTTGTACAGGGTGCCCAGGGCGTCCGCCAGCCCCGAGGGGTGGTTTTCCTGGTGGAACGGGGGAAGCCAGGCGTGCAGGGGGAAAAGGGGCGTTTTGATGGCGAAGGCCAGGGCGAAGCCCAGAAATACCCAGAAGGCGGCGCCTTCCCCAACCGGGTGGGCCAGGAGGTCCTCGAGGAGGAAGCTGGGGCTTCCCCCCAGGGCCTTCACCGCCAGGATGGCGGCCAGCATGGGCAAAGACCCCGCCAGGGTGAAGAGGAGGAAGGTGTAAAGGGCCTTAACCCGCCCCTCACCGCCATAGAGGAAGAGCATGAGGAGGGCGGGGATGAGGGCCGCCTCAAAGAAAAGGTAGAAGACCAAAAGGTCCCGGGCGGCGAAAAGCCCCAGGAGAAGGCCGGACATGAGGAGGGCCAGGCCCAAGAACCGGCCTTCCACCTGCGCCACCAAAGCCCCCAGGAAGACGGTGAGGCCGATGGTGAGAAAGAATAGGGCGGCAAGCCCGTCTAGCCCAAAGGCCCAGTAAACCCCGAGCCCAGGAAGCAGGGGAAGGGTTACCTCATGGGCCACCCCCCCCGGGTGGGTGAGGAAGAGGTACAGGTTGAGGAGGAAGCTTAAGGCCCCGCCCAGGACCCCCAGGGTGCGGGGAAGGCCCAAAAGGAGGAGGATGCCGAAGACAACGGGTAGAAGAATCGCCAGGATTACCACCGCATCACCCCCAGTAGCACCAAAGCGCCCAGCACGAAGAGCAGGGCGTAGACCCTTAGGTAACCGGTCTGCAGGCGGGCGATCCCTTGGCCCAGGTTCCGCACCGCCCCGCCGAGGCCGAAATAGCCCCGCAGAAGGCCCGTATCCCCCGCGAAGAGGGCTTCCGCTAGGGCCTTCAGGGGGTTCACCAGGAGGGCGTTGTACACCCGGTCGACAAAGAAGCTTTCCCGGCTCCAGGCCTCAAAGGTGAGGTACCAGGCGGGGAAGGCCTTTCGCTGGAAGAAGGTATAGCCGAGCCAAAGCCCCAAGAGGGCCACCGCCCCCGAGAGGGCGATGAGGCCCCATTCGGCGCCCACGGAGAGGTGGTGGGCCTCCACCTCCGCCAAGGTGGGCTTGAGGAAGGGCTCGAGGAGATTGGGCAGGGGATGGGGCAGGGCCAGGTACCCCGCCAGCACCGAGCCCAGGGCCAGGAGGTGGTTGGGCCAGAGCATCACCGCGGGGGCCTCGTGGGGGTGGTGGTGGCCCCGCTCCTCCCCCAGGAAGACCAGGACGAACCAGCGCATGGCGTACATGGCGGTGAGCACCGCCACGAAGAGTGCCCCCAGGTAAAAGCCCAACCCGCCGAAGGGGTAGGTGAGGGTGGCGGTGAGGATGGCGTCCTTGGACCAGAAGCCGGAGAGAAGGGGAAGGCCTCCCAGGGCCAAGGCCCCGATGAGCCCGTGCCACCGGGTCTGGGGCAGGTGCTTCCAAAGCCCGCCCATCTTGCGCACGTCCTGTTCCCCGCCCAGGGCGTGGATCACGCTTCCCGAGGCCAGGAAGAGGAGGGCCTTGAAGAAGGCGTGGGTGAAGACGTGGAAGAGGGCCACCCAGTAGGCCCCTACCCCCGCCGCCAGGAACATGTAGCCCAGCTGGCTGATGGTCGAGTAGGCCACGATCTTCTTGATATCGGTCTGGCCAAAGGCGGAAAGGGCTCCGTAAAGGGCGGTGAGGAGGCCTATGACGGCGATGGTGTAGGAAACGTCGGGGAGGTTGGCGTAGAGGAAGGAGCTCCTGGCCACCAGGTAGACCCCGGCGGTCACCATGGTGGCCGCGTGGATGAGGGCGGAAACGGGGGTGGGGCCGGCCATGGCGTCGGGAAGCCAGACCATGAGGGGCACCTGGGCGCTTTTCCCCACCGCCCCCAGGAAGAGGAGGAGGCCCGCCAGGGCCAGGAGGCTCGGGTTCTTCAGGGGGCCTTCCAGGGCTTCCTTGAGCTCGCTGATGGAAAGCGTGCCGTAAAGGGCCCAGAGGATGGCCATGCCCAGCATGAAGCCCAGGTCCCCGATGCGGTTCACGATGAAGGCCTTGCGGGCGGAGTCGGCGTACTGGGCGTTCTTGTACCAGAAGCCGATGAGGAGGAAGCTGGCCAGGCCCACCCCCTCCCAGCCGATGAACATCACCGGGTAGCTGTCGGCCAGGACCAGGGTGAGCATCATGGCGATGAAGAAGTTGAAGTAGGCAAAGAAGCGGCTGTAGCCCGGGTCCCCCGCCATGTAGCCGATGGCGTAGACGTGGATGAGGAAGCCCACCCCGGTGACGATGAGGAGCATGAAGCCCGAGAGGTTGTCCAAGAGGAGGCTGAAGGGGATTCCCGGGAGCCACTCCGCCTCAAAGCGGGCCCCCCCGGCCAGGAGAAGCCCTGTCCCCACCAGGAAGGAGGCCAGGACCAAAAGCGAGGCGATGACCCCGGGTAGGGGTTCGCGCATCCGCTTTCCCAAAAGCCCTAGAAGGGCGAAGCCCAAAAGGGGCAGGAGAACGGTCACAAGAAGCCACATGCTTACCCCCTAAGCTCCGATAGATCGTCCACCGCGGTGCTCTCCCGCTGGCGGAAGATGGACACGATGAGGCCGAGGCCCACCGCCACCTCGGCGGCGGCGATGGCGATGACCATGAGGGCGGCCACCTGCCCCTCCAGGCCGAAGGCCCGGGCGAAGCCCACCAGGGAGAGGTTGGCGGCATTCAGCATGAGCTCGATGGAGAGGAAGACCAAAATGGCGGTCCTGCGGGTCAAGACCCCATAGACCCCCAGGGCGAAGAGCAGGGCGGAGGCGTAAAGGTAGCTCACCGCACCACCTCCTTCTCCTCCTTGCGCTCCTCAGGGCTCAGGGCATCCAGGGGGCGGGCGGGTTGCACCAGGGCCACCGCCACCACCGTGGCCGCCATGAGGAGGAAGCCCACCGCCAGAAGCACCAAGAGCCAGTCCCCGTAAAGGAGGGGCCCCAGGGCCTGGGGCAGGCCCCCCTTCAAATCCTGGGTGAAGGCCAGGTTCAGGCCCCAAAGCCCCGAGAGGAGGACCAAGGCTACCCCCAGGGCCAGGAGGGCCGCCAGGGGACGGCTTCGCACCAGGGGGTCAAAGCCCACCTCCCCCTGGGCGGCGTAGAGGAGCATGATCACGAAGAGGAAGAGGACCACGATGGCCCCGGCGTAGACGATGATCTGAATGAAGCCCAGGAAGCGGGCGTCCAGGGCCATGTACACCCCGGCCAGGACCAGGAAGTTGGCGATGAGGGCCAAGGCGGCGTGGATGGCGTTTCGCAGGCTCACCACCAGGACCCCGGTGGCGAGGAGCAGGAGTACGGCCAAGGCTTCCCAAGGGCTCACCGCTTCCCTCCTTCCGTGGGGGCCTTGAAGCCCTCCAACTCGGGCCGCACGTAGGGCACCACGTAGCCGGGCTTCACCGCCTTACCGGTGATCTTGGCCTCCCGGCGCTGGGGCTTGGTGCCCACCACGTCCACCAGCATGTCCTCCTTGCCGTAGATGAGGTCGGAGTACTCGTAGTCGGCCATCTCAAAATCGTAGCCCAGCACGATGGCCCCGGTGGGGCAGGCCTCCTCACAAAGCCCGCAGAAGATGCACCGGAGCATGTTGATCTCGTAGACCTTGGCGTAGCGCTCTCCCGCCGAGACCGGGTTCTCCGGGTCGTTTTCTGCGGGCTCCACGTAGATGGCGTAGGCGGGGCAGGCGGCGGCGCAGAGGGAGCAGCCGATGCACTTCTCCAGGCCATTGGGGTGGCGGGTGAGCACGTGGCGGCCGTGGAAACGGGGCTTGAGGGCCACGGGGGCGTCGGGATAGGGGACGGTTACCGGCTTGGAGAACAGGTACTTGAGGGTGATGCCGAGGCTCTGGGCCAGGGCCTTAAGGGTCATGCGCCACCTCCTTTACGGGCGGGTTTGGGGCTAAACATCACCGCCCCCAGAAGGGCCAAGAGGGCGGCCAAGGAGAGGTAGAGGAGGTAGGAGCGGGGAAGGTCCAGGGCCACCACCAAGGCGGTCACCAGGAACCAGACCAGGGCCACCGGGAAGAGGAAGCCCCAGCCAAAGCGCAGAAGCTGATCGTAGCGCAACCGGAACCAGGTGGCCCGGATCCAGATGAAGAGGAAGAGGAAGAAGGCGATCTTGAGGAACATCCAGAGGTAGGGCACCTCGAGGAAGGGCATGGTCCAACCCCCCAGGAAGAGGGTGGGGATCAGGGCGCTGGCGGTGATGAAGTGGATGTACTCGGTCATCTGGAACAGGGCCCACTTGATGGAGCTGTACTCCGTGTGGTACCCCCCCACCAGCTCCTGCTCCGCCTCGGGCAGGTCAAAGGGGGTGCGGGCGGCCTCCGCCAGGGCGGCGATGGCGTAGAGGAGGAAGGCGGGGAAGGCGTAGAGGGCTAGCCAGCCGTGTTCCTTCTGCCAGTTCACGATGTCGTTCAGGTTGAGGCTTCCCACCAGGAGCACGGGGGAGAGGAGGGCCATGCCCAGGCCCAGCTCGTAGGAGATGAGGCTGGCGGAGGAGCGCAAGGAGCCCAGGAGGCTGTACTTGCTTCCCGAGGCCCAGCCCGCCAGGAAGATCCCGTAGATAGCCATCTCGCTCACGGCGAAGAGGTAAAGGAGGCCCAGGTCCAGGTTCAGGACCCAGGGCTGGTAGCCGAAGAAGCTTCCCGGGGGGCCGAAGGGGATGGCCCCAAAGGCCAAGAGGGCAAAGACCACGCCGATCAAAGGGGCCAGGACAAAAAGCACCTTGTCCGCCCGCTCCACCACCAGGTCCTCCTTGAAGATGCTCTTGATGGCGTCGGCGATGGGCTGGAAGAGGCCAAAGGGCCCCACCCGGTTGGGGCCCAGGCGGACCTGGAAGCGGGCGAGCAGGCGGCGCTCAATGAGGGTCATGAAGGCGAAGGCGGTGAGGAGGCCCACCACCACCAAAAAGGCCTTCAGGGCCACCATCCAGTAAGGGTCCACGGGGTAGCTCATGCTTCACCTCCCGCGGGCACCAGGAGCCTGGCCTGGACCCGCCGACCGGCGAGGGGCGAAAGGGCGGAGAGGTAGAGGAAGCCCTTGGGCAGGTCTTCCCGGAAGACCACCTGGGCCACCACCTGGCCCATGGGGCCCTCCACCGCCACCTGGCCCCCTTCGGGCAGGGCCTCGGCCCGGGCGGTTTCGGGATGGACCCAGAGTTCGGGGCGGACCGCCTGCCGCACCCTGCCCGTGAGCTGCTTCTCCCGCCACATGGTGGGCTTGAGGTAGACCTGGCCCTCCTGTCCCTTAGGCCGCAGGGCCCGGGTGCGGTGGGCGAGGAGGCCCATGGGAGGGGGTACCTTTCTCGCCCTCATCTCCCGCTCCGCCTCCCGCTGGAGGCGGAAGGGGGGCTTCACCCCCAGGGCCTCCGCCAGGAGGGCCAGCACCTGCAGGGCGCCCTCCGCCTCCCCGTTCTCTATGGGGGCAGGGGAGAGGGGGAGGACGCGGCCTTCCAGGTTCACCACGTGCCCCCGCTTTTCGTAGAAGGTGGGGGCGGGGAGGACCACGTCTGCGTACCGTTCCGCCAGGGGGTGGAGGTGGCTTAGGTGCATCAGGAGGAAGCGTTTGCCCTTAAGGGCCTCCTCCGGGGGTACATAGCCGTAGTAGGCGTAGGGGCTTCCGGGCTCGTCCCAGGCGGCACCCCCTTCCCCGGGCCAGACCCCCATGGCCTCGAGGCCCCGGGCGTTGGCCGCCGGGGTCATGGCCAGGACCTTGGCCCCCTTGCGCTCCGCGAGGAGCCTTGCCCGCTCGGCGGCCACCGCGTCCTGGAGGACGCCCGCCCCCAGGATGAGGACGGGGCTTTGCGCCTTCTCCCAGGCCTTCTTGGCCCTTTGCACCGCCTCGCCCCCCTCCTTCTCCCCCAGGAGGGCCAAGAGGATCTCCCGCTCCTCCCCGGGGGCATGGACCTGGTGGATGGCCGCCCATTTCATGAGGGGGGTGCGGTAGGGGGCAAACAGGGCCATCTTGTCCAGGCGCCTGGGCATCCTCTCCTTGATGGAGAGGTCGGCGAAGGGGGTGCCGTGGGCGAAGCGCTGGGGGGGCTTGAGGTCGCGCACGAACTCGGAAAGGCGCAGGTGGAGGAGGGGGGCCTCCTCCGTGGGGTCCCCCAGGACCAGGGCGAAGTCGGCCCGCAGGAGTTCCTCCAGGGTGGCGGGCGCAAAGAGGCTGGCCGGGGCGGCGGTGCGGCCCTGGAAGTCCAGGTGGGGGGTGGCGAGGGCCTTGGCCAGCTCCGCCGCCATGAGGCCCTCCTCGAGGGTGGCGTCGTGGCCCAGGTAGATCCCCACCTCCTGCCTCCTGGCCCCCGCAAGGCCCTCCCGGATGGCGGCGAAGGCCTCCTCCCAGGTGGCCTCCTGGAGCCTCCCGCCCTTGCGCACCAGGGGGGTCTTGAGGCGGTCCTGGTCCGCCCACTCGTGGCCGAAGCGGCCCGCGTCGCAGAGCCAGATCTCGTTCACCTCGGGCACCTCCCGGGCCCGGATCCTTAGGAGTTCCCCGCTACGGGTGTCCGCGGTGATGCCGCACCCCACGCTGCAGAGGGCGCAGGTGGTGGGGGTCTCCTCCATCTCCCAGTTGCGGGCCCGGAAGCGGGCCGTGAGGTCCAGAAGGGCCCCCACCGGGCAGATGTCGGTGATGTTCCCGGAGAACCCCGAGGGGAGGCCGAAGTCCATGGTGCCGATGAAGGTGTGCCCTCCCCGCTCGATGAAGTCCAGCACCTCGTCCCCGGGGATTTCCTCAAAGTAGCGCACGCAACGCTTGCAGTGGATGCACCGCTCCCGGTCCAGCACCACGAAGGGGGAGAGGGGGTGGTGCTTGTCCACGTGGCGGCGGGTGAACTCAAAGCGGGTGTAGACGGGGAGGGCCAGGGGCTCCTTCTGGTAGTACTTCTCGTAAAGCCCGTACTCCACCGTGCGGTCCTGGAGCTCACAGGCCCCGCCCTTGTCGCAGGTGGGGCAGTCCAGGGGGTGGTTGAGGAGGGTGAACTCCACCATCCCCGCCTGGGCCTCCCGCACCACCTCGGAGAGGGTGTCCACCACCATCCCGTCCGCCACGGCGGTGACGCAGCTGGCCGCCAGCTTGGGTTGCCAGGCGATCTCGGGCTCCCCCCTTTCGTTCAGCAGGGGCTTGCCGTCCGGGCCCCGCTTGGGGAGGCCGATCCGGACCAGGCACATGCGGCAGGCCCCGATGGGGGAGAGGTGCTTCTCCGAGCAGAAGAGGGGCACGTCGTACCCCGCATGGAAGACCGCGTCCATGACGCTGGTCCCCGGGGGTACCTCCACGATCCGGTCGTTCACCTTGACCCTGACCACCTTCACCTCCAAAGGCTCACCCTGGGCACGGGCTTCCTCTCCCGCGCCAGGGCCAGGTACTGGTCCTTAAAGTGCCTAAGCGAGCCCTTCACCGGCCAGACGGCGGCATCCGCCAGGGGGCAGAAGCTCCGGCCCTCGATGAGGGGGAGGAGGGCCTCCAGGTTCTCCACGTCCTTCTCCTCCCCCTGGCCGCTGCCGATCTTGGCGAAGAGGTTCACCATGAAGCCCGCCACCCCTTCCCGGCAGGGGGTGCACTTGCCGCAGGACTCGTGGGCGTAGAAGCGGGTCACGTTCCACATGGCGTCCACCATGCTCACCCGCTCCGGGATCAGGATCACCCCCCCGGTGCCCAGCATGGAGCCCTGGGCCTGGAGGTGCTCGTAGCTCATGGGGGTGTCCAGCACCTCCTCGGTGAAGGGGAGGGGCGGGGTGGAGGACCCCCCGGGGATGAGGGCCTGGATGGGCTCCAAGGGCCCTCCCGCCCACTCGTAGATGAGTTCCCGGAAGGTGGTGCCCATGGGGAGTTCATAGACCCCCGGCCGCCTTACGGGCCCGGAGATCTGGTAAAGCTTCATCCCCTTGGACCCCTCCGTGCCCATGCTGGCGAACCAGTCGGCGCCCCGCTCCAGGATGGGCACCACCGAGGCCAGGGTCTCCACGTTGTTGATGGTGGTGGGCTTGCCCCAAAGCCCCGATTGGGCGGGGAAGGGGGGCTTGAGGCGGGGGTTGGCCCGCAAGCCCTCCAGGGAGTTCATGAGGGCGGTCTCCTCCCCGCAGATGTAGGCCCCGGCCCCCCGGTGCACGTGGACGTTGAAGGAGAAGCCGCTGCCGAAGAGGTTCTCCCCCAGGTAGCCCCGCTCGCGGGCCTCCCGGATGGCCGCCTCCAGGCGGTCCGCCGCCTTGCGGTACTCCCCGCGCACGTAGATGTACCCCACCGTGGCCCTTATGGCGTAGCCCGCCAGGATCATGCCCTCGAGGAGCAGGTGGGGCACGTCCTCCAGGATGTACCGGTCCTTGAAGCTTCCCGGCTCGGACTCGTCGGCGTTGCAGATGAGGTAGTGCTGCTTCCCGTCCTTGGGCATGAAGCTCCACTTCACCCCGGTGGGGAAGCCCGCCCCGCCCCGGCCCCTGAGGCCCGAGCGCTTCACCTCCTCGATGACCTCCTCTGGGGTCTTCTCCCTTAGGACCCGCTTGGCCGTTTCGTACCCCCCGTGCTTCAGGTAGTAGTCCAGGGTCCAGCTCCCCTCCTTCCCCACGTGGGCGTAGAGGGTCCGCTCAAAGCGGGGGTCCAGTCCAGACACGATGGGTCCGGTCATACCTCCACCTCGTGCACGTGGTGCCCGCACTTGCCGGGAAGCTCGATCTCCTCCAGGCGCTTGCCGGCCCTGAGCCCCTCGAGGAGGGCCCTAAGCCTGGCCCGGGTCACGCACTCCACATAGGGTTCGTCGTTCACCTGGACCACGGGGGCCGTGTGGCAGCTGCCCAGGCACTCCACCTTCTGCACGCTGAAAAGGCCGTCCGGGGTCACCTCCCCCGGGCCGATGCCCAGCTCCTCCGTGAGGTAGTCCCAAAGCTCCTCGGCCCCGGCCAGCTTGCAGGAAAGCGTGGCGCAGACCTGGAGGTGGTACCGCCCCGTGGGCACGAACTGGTAGTAGGAGTAAAAGCTCGCCACCCCCATGACCTCCGTGGCCGTGGTGCCCACCAGCTGGGCGATCTCCTCTATCCGCTCCGGGCGGATCCAGCCCTCCTCCTGTTGCACCCGCCGCAAAAGGGGCATGATGGCGGAGCGGCGCCCTTCCGGTGGGTACTTGGCAAAGGTTTCCTCCAGGAAGTCCTGCTTGTCGTCAAAGAATCCCATCTTCCCTCCTATCGGTCCACGTCGCCCATCACCGGGTCTAGGCTGGCGATGATGGCCACCATGTCGGCCACCTGCTCCCCCTTGCAGGCGTAGGGGAGGCTTTGCAGGTTCACGAAGCTGGGGGCCCGCACCTTGACCCGGTAGGGCATGCTCCCCCCGTCGGAGACGATGTAGTACCCCAGTTCGCCCCTGGCGGATTCCGTGGGCACGTAGACCTCGCCCTTGGGGGGATGGAAGCCCTCGGTGTAGTGCTTGAAGTGGTAGATGACCGCCTCCATGGAGGTCTCCAGGAGGTGCCTGGGGGGCGGGGTGATCTGGGGGTTGGGGTCCCGCACCGGCCCCGGCTCCAGCCTCTCCAGGGCCTGCTGGATGATCTTCACCGACTCCCGCATCTCCCGGATGCGGATGAGCATCCGGTCAAACACGTCCCCGTGCTCCCCCAGGGGCACGTCAAACCGGTAGGTCTCGTAGCCCCCATAGGGATAGGCCTTGCGCACGTCGTAGTTCACCCCGCTGGCCCGCAAGGAGCCCCCGGTGAGGCCCAGCCCGATGGCCACCTCAGGGGGGATCACCCCCACCCCCCGGGCCCGTTCGTAGAAGATGGGGCTTTCCGCAAAGAGGGCCTCGTACTCGTCGATGCGGTGGGGCAGGACCTGCAAGAGCTTCTTCAGCTCGGGCACGAACTCCTCGGGAAGGTCCTCCTTGACCCCGCCGATGCGGATGTAGTTGTGGTGGAAACGCTGGCCCGTAACCCACTCAAAGAGGTCCAGGATGGCCTCCCGCTCGCGGAAGGCGTAGAAGAAGGGGGTGAGGGCCCCCAGGTCCAAAAGCCCGGTCCCCAGGAAGACCAGGTGGCTGGCCAGGCGGGAGAGCTCGTTCAGGATGATGCGGATGGTCTGGGCTCGAGGCGGCACCACGGCCCCCACCAGCTTCTCCACCGCCAGGGCGTAGGCCAGGTCGTGGGCGAAGGAGTGGAGGTAGTCCATCCGGGGCGTATACGTGATCACCTGCGTATACGTCCGGTTCTCCATGTTCTTCTCAAAGCCCGTGTGGAGGTAGCCGATGTGGGGCACCAGGTCCAGGACCTCTTCGCCGGAGAGGGTCACCACCACCCGCAAGACCCCGTGGGTGGAGGGGTGCTGGGGGCCCACGTTGAGGGTCATCACCTCGGTGCGGAGCTCCTTAGGCTCCTCCGCCACCTCTAGGTCCAGGTCCAAGTAGTCCTTCATTTAGCCTCCCTAGCCAACCTAGCCCCTGCTGGGGCCCTTTTCTCCCTTGGCCTTGGTGAGATCGGCCCAAAGGGCCCGGTACCCCTTGCGGCTCCCCCCCCGGTACCAGGTGGGGCCGGGGTTCTTGCCGGTGAGGGCGGCCCGGAACTCGCTTGGCACGATGAACCTCCCCTCGCGGAAGAGGGTGGGGGTTTCCCCCAAGGGGAAGTCCTTGCGCAAGGGGTGGCCCTCGAGGTCCTCCGGGGTCAGGATCTTCCTGAGGTCCGGATGCCCCTCAAAGACGATGCCGAATAGATCGTAGACCTCCCGCTCCAGGAAGCCCGCGCTCCCCCAAAGGTCGGTCACCGTGGGGAGCCTGGGGTCCTTCTCCGGCACATAAACCCGCACGAAGAAGCGGCTCCCGTCCCCGTCGCCCCACCCCGGCATGGAGACGAGCTCGTAGACCACGGCGAAGCGCTCGGGCTTGGGGTCCGGGAACTCCAGGTAGTCTAGGCCCACGATGTCCGCCAGGTAGTTGAACCCCAGGGCCTTGTAGTGGGCCATTTCCTCCTTGAAGGCCTCCCGGGGCACCACCACCCA
This sequence comes from Thermus amyloliquefaciens, assembly GCF_000744885.1. Classification (NCBI taxonomy): domain Bacteria; kingdom Thermotogati; phylum Deinococcota; class Deinococci; order Thermales; family Thermaceae; genus Thermus; species Thermus amyloliquefaciens. The sequence goes on from NZ_JQMV01000003.1 coordinate 532,551, forward strand.
CAGGTTCCCGAGCCCGTTGTCCTCCACGGCGTAGCCCTTGGTCCGGGCCTCCTCTAAAACCACCTGAAGCCGCACGCTTCACCCCCTCGTCCGCCGCCAGGCGGCCACCGGGGGAAGCTTCTCCCCCCGCTCGTTCACCGCCTGGCCCCGCACCTTCTTCTGCAGCTGCATCACCGCGTAGATGAGGGCCTCGGGGCGCGGCGGGCAACCGGGCACATAGACGTCCACCGGCACCACCGAGTCCACGTTCTGCACGATGGCGTAGTTGTTGAACATCCCCCCCGAGCTGGCGCAGGCGCCCATGGAGATCACCCACTTGGGGTCGGGCATCTGCTCCCAGACCCGGCGCATCACCGGGGCCATCTTCTTGGAAAGCCTTCCCGCCACGATCATCACGTCCGCCTGGCGGGGGCTTGCCCGGAAGACCTCGCTTCCGAAACGGGCCAGGTCGTTTCGGGCATCGGTGGAGGCCATCATCTCAATGGCGCAGCAGGCCAGGCCAAAGGTGGCGGGCCAGAGGCTGTTGGAGCGGCCCCAAGCCACCAGCTTCTCCAAGGTGGTGAAGAGGATGCCCTCCCGCTCCAACTCCTGCACGTCCCGCTCAAACAGGTCCTTCAGTGCCACCGCATCACCCCCTTCCACCACTCGTAAAGGAAGCCCACGAAAAGGAGCAGGGTGAAGCCCGCCACGCCCAAGAAGCCGTAAAGGCCCAGGGTGCCTGCGCTCACCGCATAGGGCCACAGGAAGGCCACCTCCACGTCAAAGAGGATGAAGAGCATGGCCACCACGTAGAAGTGCACGGGAAAGCGCCTGACCTCCCCCGCGGGGTCATTCCCCGACTCGTAGGGCATCAGCTTGGCCTTCCCCGGTTTCTTGGGACCCAGGAGGGCCCCCACCACCAGGGCTGCCGTCCCGATGAAGAGGGCCACTCCCAGATAGATCAGGATGTTCACGTACTCCGCTATTGGCGCCAAGGTCCCCTCCTTTCGTGCATCTTGTCACGAGGAGGAAGCCCAAAACCCCCAAGCCCCCTCCTCATTTCCCGCCCATCTTATCACCCCACCTCCAGGACAAATGGGCCAGGCTACACCACGGGGGCGGCTCATCGGTGTAGGGCTTTTGCTTATCGGTCGGGAGACTCCTACACCGCGGTGTAAAGAACCTCCTTGAGCCGTTGAAACTGCTCCAGGTCTAAGGCTTCCGCCCGGACCTCCGGGGGGAGGCCCAGGCTCCTTAGGGCCTCTTCCACCTTCGCCTTGGGAAACCCTGCGGCGGAAAGGGCGTTTTTCAGGGTCTTGCGCCGCTGGGCGAAGGCGGCCTCCAGAAGCCGGAAAAGCCTGGGGTCGTCGGGTACCTTTCGGGGAAAGAGGCGCACGAGGCTGCTTTGCACCTTGGGAGGAGGGAAGAAGGCCCCGGGGGGGAGGTCAAAGAGCTTTTCCGCCTGGGCGTGGTAGGCCACCCGTAGGGAGAGGAGGCCGTAGGCGGGGGTGTTGGGCCGGGCCACCATGCGTTCCGCCACCTCCTTTTGCACCAGGAAGACCAGGCGGGCGAAGCGGCCGCTTTGCAGAAGGCGGGTGATGAGGGGGGTGGCGATGTTGTAGGGGAGGTTGGCCACCAGGAGGCTTCCTTGCGGTACCTCTTCCCACGGGAACTCGAGGGCATCGGCAAAGACCAAGGTCACCGGCAGGCCCTCTAGGGTTTCCTCCAGCACGGCCTTTAGCCGCAGGTCCTTTTCAATGGCCGTAACCTGTGCCCCCGCCTCCGCCAGGGCCCGGGTCAGGACCCCAAGGCCAGGCCCCACCTCGTAGACGGGCCCGGTGAAGGGTTTGGCCGCCTCCACAATGCGCCTCAGGTGGGCCTCGGAGACGAGGAAGTTTTGCCCAAAGCGCTTGTCGGCGAAGTGCCCATGGCGCTTGAGCAGCTCCCGCACCCCTTTGGGGGAAAGCAAGTCCCTAAGCATGGTTCAGGCGTTTTACCCGGGGGCGCAAGGGCTCTTCTTCTGGGAAGATCTCCAGGTACTCCCCCAGGTCCAGGGCGTCAATGAGGGCAAATCGCTCCTTAAGGAGGATCCCTTCCTTCAGGGGCACATGGCCGTAGACGCCAAAGCGGTAGCCCATGCGCTCCACGTAGTCGGGGGTGCGGAACCACCAGGTCTTGGGCTCGCTTTGGGCGTAGAAGAGCTCATCGTATTCCTGGAGCCAGGGCACGGGGCCCACGTGGGCGAAGTGTACCCCATGGAAGACCACCTCCCGGGGAAAGCCCGCCATCCAGGTCTTCAGGGCCTCGGGAAGGGGGCGCCCCCCGTGCTCGGGGTGGAACTCCAGGTGCTTCAGGTGGCGGTTGCCCAGGATGGGGTAGCCTTTGAGCACCGCCTCCTCGTGGTTGCCCAGCAGGATGGTGACCTGTCCTTTGGCGGCTTCCTGGAAGGCCTTGATCCGGTAGAGTTCCCGGATCTGGGCCCCCGCCGCCAGGCGCAGGTGGTTGGGGTCCTGGGGGTTGAAGGGGCTAAGCCCCGTGAGGCGCTCGTAGGCCCCTGGGGTCTTGGGGTGGACCAGGTCCCCCAGGAGGACCAGGTGGGTCCTTCCCGATACCAGTTCCCCCGTGGGCCTAAGGCCGGGGTCGGCCAACCCCTCCGCCTTCAAGATGCGCCAGAGGGCGGGGAAGTTGCCGTGGAGGTCCCCGATGGCGATGATCCTCATCCCTTGAGCAGGGCCCTGAGCTCCCCGTAAAGCCGCTTGGTCTCCTCGGGGGTCTTGCCGTAACCCCCGTACTTGGTGACGATCTTGGCCGCCTCCTTGCCCAGGCCCTTTTCCCTAAGGCGCTCCAGCAGCTGGTCAATGAGGCGGTGGGCCTCGGGCTTCTCCTCCTCCGGGGGGGTGGCCTCCGGGCCTTCCCCCTCGGGCAGCTTGGGGGGGGTGAAGCGCCCCTTTTCCGGGTCGTAGTCCACCCACTGCTTCTCGAGGCGGTAGAGGTACCGGCCCACCCCAAACTTCACCGCGGCCCTTTTCAAGGCGTCGGAGAAGGCGGCCTTCAGGGAGTCCCCTTCCCCCACGTCCTCCTTGGTCACCTCGAGGACCGTGAGGCGGCACTTCACCTCCACCAGGCGTTCCCGCCGTTCCCCGCGCTCGTCCTTCACCGTGCGCTCGGCGTCCGCCAGCACCTCGTAGGTGTCCTGCCAGCCCTCGGGGCCCACCACCCGGTCCAGGCGGTCCAAGACGGTGCGGGCGTCCACGTAGGGCACCACCAGGGCCCGCTTCCGGTCCCGGCTTAGGGCTTCGATGCGCCACTGCACCTCGCCGGGGGGGAAGGGTTCGGAGAGCTTCCGCCAAACTTCGTCCATGGTTCAAGTGTACTTTAGGCTACCCTCAGGGGCTGGGGGGAAAAGGGGGTTAGGCTAGGGGGCATGCGCGGGATCCTGGGGATGCTCCCCTTGCTGCTTCTGGCCTGGGCCCTCGAGGCCAGCCCCGCCCCTTCCCTGGAGCTTCGCCTCACCGCCAGCCTCTCCTTTAGCCTCTTTCCCCAGGCGGTGGTGGTGGAGCGCTTTCCAGAACCCCAAGGGCTCGTGGTGGTTTACCGCTATGCCCAGGCGGAGGCCATCTTCCGCCACCACGACGAGGACCTTCGCCGCCGAGGCTGGGTGCGGGTGAAGTACGAGGTGAAGAAGGGCGAGTGGAAGGCGGAGTACAAAAAGGGCAAGGCCAAGGCCAAGCTGTCCGTGAAGGACAAGAAGGGCCGGGTGGAGGTGCGGCTTAAGGAAGGGGACTAGACAAGGCCAAGGCCCCCGGCTACCATATAGGGCGCGTGGGGCCGTGGCGCAGCTGGGAGCGCGCCTGAATCGCACTCAGGAGGTCACGGGTTCGAGTCCCGTCGGCTCCACCAAAAAACCTCCCGCCTGGGCGGGAGGTTTTTGCTTTGTGCCCTCTAGTAGCCGGTGGCCGAGCCTGGGTTCAAGAGGGGATGCAGGCTCTGGGGGGACACCACCACCCGGGCGGGCTGGGCCAAGCCTAGGGGCAAGGGGGTTGCGTGGATGGTGGCCACCGCGGAGAGCACCTGGGTATTGGTGGAGTCGTGGTAAAGGGGGTAGTCCTTGGGGCCTGGCACCAGCACCGAGGAACAGGCGATGGTCATGGTTACGGGTTCTGAAGGAGCCAGCTCACCAGGGCGTTCACCACATCGTTATCGGCCAGAAGTTCCGGGGCTTCCAGCACCGCTTTAAAGAAGGCCTCCACCATCTCCAGGGTGGGGTTTTGCAGGAGGTCCTGCACGCTTTTCCCCGCGTAGGGCCCTTGGGTGAGGGGGGTGGTGAAGCGGCTACCCGTGGCCAAGGGGGCGGCCTGCTTTAGGGCCTCCAGGGTCCTCTCCAGGAGGAGCCGCTCCCCGTCAGGACCCAGGGCCTCCTTGGGGTTCAGGAGAAGGCTCCCGTCCAGGTCCCGCACCTCGAGGCCCAGGGCATAAAGCCTCCGGGCCAGGCTCTCGGGCCCCACCTCCAAGGGGATCACCACCTGGGCCTCCCCGTAGCGCACCTCCAGGGCGTACCGCCCCGGCTCGGGCAGGGTCACGGCGGGGGCCACCTCCTCCAGGGCGGCGGTGAGGGGAGGGAAGCCCAAGGGCTTCTTCTCCTGGGCCACCAGGGCGCCTTCCTTGTAAAGGAGGGTTTGCAGCTCGTGCCGGGGAAGGTAGGGGCTTCCCGTGAGCTTCACCTCGGGGAAGACCGCTTCCCCGGCGCGGAAGGGCCTGGCCTCCAGGTCCCCGGGGATCAGGGCAAGCTTCTTCACCTCCAAAGCCAACCCCCCTTCTTCCCGGTCCAGGGCCCTCCTCGCCGCCTGGGCCAGGGGATGCCGGGGGTGGGTCTCCAGAAAGGCTTGGTAAAGCCCCTTGGCCGGAAGCCCTGCCCGTTCCGCCACATAGGCCCGGAAGAAGAGGGCCAGGAGCTCGCTTCGCCCCTCCAGGTCCTTTAGGGCCTCGGGGAAGTCCTCCCCCTCGTCCAGCCTGAGGGCCCGCTGATAGGCGGCCTTGGCCCCCAGGAAGTCCCCGTAGATGGCCTTGAAGAGGCCCAGGTTGTAGTAGGCGGTGGCGTTGGGAAGGAGGTCCACCGCCCGCTCCGAGGCCAGGATGGCCCTGGGGAGGTCCCCCGCAAGGTAGTAGGCCCAGCCCAGGTTGGTCCAGTAAAGCCAGGAATCCGGCCGGAGCCTGAGGGCCTTCAGGAGGGCATCCCTGGCCTCCTCCCCCTTCCCCTCGGCGAAGGCGGCGAAGCTCACCTCCTCCCAGGCCAGGGGGAGCTCGGGGAAGGCCTGGGCCAGGCTGCGGGCCGACTCCTGCCAGCGCGGGTCCTCGAGGGCCCTAAGCACCAGGTGGGCGGCTGTTTTTTCCAGGACGTCCCCCTGGAGTAGGCTTTCCGCCTGCCTAAGCGCCTCTTCCCGCTTTCCCTGGGATAGGAGCGACAGGGCCTGGTAGGCTGGGGGAAGCCTTCCTTGCCAAAGGAGAAGGAGCCTTTCCGGCAAAACCCCCTGCAAGAGCCCAGCGCCCCGCCCCTCCTTGAGGTCCAGGGCGGATTGGTGCAGGGGGTCGGGGTTTTGCCCTTGGGCTAGGGCCCTAAGCGCCTCCTCCGAAAGGGCGGGGCGGGGTAGGGGGCTGAACCTCTGGGCCAGGCCCTCCCCTTGGAGCCAAACCCAGGCGAGGCTTGGGGTGGCGAAAAGCCCCTCCTTGACCCCATCCCTTCGGGCCAGGAAAACCCGCAGGCCCCTTTCCTCCTCCCTGCCCAGGAGAACCCAGTCCGCCCCGGTGGCCGCCTGGGCCAGGCGGGCCCCGGCCCGGGTGTAAAGCCCGCCAGCCAGGTCGTAGCCCCGTTGCCAGGGCAGGTCGGGCAGGAGGAGGGCCAGGAGGGTGGGGGGAGGCGCCTGAAGCCCCTCCGCGAAGGCCTGGGCCAGGCGGAAGCCCTGGGGACCTTCAAAGGGCAGGACCAGCCCCTGGGCCAGGCTGAGCCCCAGGAGGAGGGACAGGGCCAGGAAGCGCCTTGGGGTCACCATGGGCGCATTTTAGCGCTTTTCCCTAAGGACCATGAGGGCGAAGCGGAGGAGCCTGGGGGCCCTTTTCCACCGCCTTGGGTCCAGGCCCACCCGGAGGAGCCACTCCAGGCCAAGGCGTTGCGCCCAGGCCGGGGGGCGCTTAGCCTCGCCGGCCAGGACGTCCAGGGTGCCCCCCACCCCCATGGCCACCTTGGCCCCCAGGTGGGTTTTGTGCCGGTGGATGAAGGTCTCTTGCCTTTCCCCCATGCCCACCAGGAGGAGGTCGGGGGCCTTTTGCCGGATCTCCTCCACCACCCCTTCCTCCTCCTGGAAGTAGCCGTGATGGAAACCCACCACCTCGGCCCCGAGCCGCCTGGCCTCGGCCGCCGCCCGCTCGGCTACCCCAGGCCTTCCCCCGAGGAGGTAGACCCGGATCCCGGGGAAGCGCCGGAATAGGGCCAGGGTGAGGTCTACCCCCGTGACCCGCTCCTTGAGGTCCAGGCCGAGGAGCCTTTTGGCGGCCCAGAGGATGCCGATCCCGTCCGGGGTGATGAGCTCCGCCTCGAGGATGGCCTGCCTAAGGGCGGGGTCCTCCTGGGCCCGCACGGCGATCTCCGGGTTCAGGGTGACCACCTGGCGGGTGCCCTCCCCCTCCAGGAAGCCCCGGATCCGGGCCAAGGCCTCCTCCATCCCCACAGGGTCCAGGGGAAGGCCCAGGAGTTCTACCCGTTCCATGCCACAAACCTCTGGGCGTAGCGGTCCTGGGTCAGGCCGAACTCCCCCTTGGGGAAGAAGCGCACCCCGGCCAGCCTGGGCACCACCGGGTCCACCCCGATGAGGCTGGCACGGGCCAGCTCCTCCGTGCGCCCCTCCTTGTGGAGGGCCTGGCCCTCCGGGCTTTGGAAGAGGGCCTCCTGGGGGTCGGGGAAGGCTTTGAGCAGGGCGGAGGCGAGGCCCAAGGGCGCCTTTGGGCAAAGCTTCCTCTGCAAAAACCCCGCCGCCACCACCGCGGAGAGCAGGGGTTCGGGAGCCCCGGCGGGGCGCAGGACCAGCCCCTGAAGGGCGCGAAGCCTCTCCAAGGCGGCCTTGGCGTTGCGGAAGCCCACCAGGTAGGCCTCCTCTTCCCCGGGAAGGAGGCTTGCGTTCAGGAGGGGGGCCACCAGGATGGCCCGCTTTCCCCTAAGGTCCTGGCCTTCCAGCTCCACCAGGGAGAGGCGGCCGTGGAAGCCCTCCAGGGGGAAGCCCTCCGCTTCCCCCAGCAAAAGGGTGTCGTTGCCCAGCTCCTGGGCCAGGAGGCGGGCCACCTTGGGCCCAGGGGCCACCCAGGCTTCCAAGGCCCCCTGGGCCAGGAGCTGGGTGAGGAGGCTTCCCGCGGGGAGGACCTCCACCAGCACCACGGGTCCGGGGGCAGGCCTTAGGCAAAGGTCAACCCGGCACACCCCGCCATGATACCGTAGCCTGGGCCTATGCGGCTTAGAGACTTGGGAGAGCGGGCGCTTCTTGGGAAGCTGGCCCCCATCGGCTACCCCTCGGGTGCCCCCTTGCCCCCGGGGGATGACGCCGGGGGGGTTTGGGTGGAGGGGGTGGCTTGGCTTTTGAAGACGGACGGCTTCCTCTACCGGGAGGTGGCCCTCTCGGGGATGGGGCCCTTTGAGGTGGGCTTTAGGGGCGTGGCGGCCACGGCCTCAGACCTCATCGCCAAAATGGGCAGGCCCTTGGGGTTTACCCTGGGGCTCTTCCTGCCCCCGGACCTGGAGGAGGCCTTCGCCCTGGGCCTGGTGGAGGGGGCGGCGGAGGCGGCGGGTCGGCTTGGGGCCTTCCTCCTCGGGGGCGACACCAACGCCGGAAGCGAGGTGGCCCTCACCGTTGCCGGCTTCGCCCGGGCGGAAGCCCCCCTCCCCCGCCGGGCCTTGCCCGGGGACCTCGTTTACCTGGCGGGGGAGCGTTGGGGTAGGACGGGGGCGGCCATCCAGGCCCACTACCAGGGTAGGGACTTGGGGGCCTACCCCAGGATCCGGGAGGCGGCCTTCTACCCCCTGCCCCGGCTGGAGCTCCTAAGCCTCAAGGGGCTTCTCCGAGGCAGCCTGGACTCCTCGGACGGCCTGGCGGAAACCCTTTGGCAGTTGGCGGAGCTGGGGGTGCGGGTGGAGCTGGAAGGCCTTCCCCTCTACCCCGACGTCCTGGCCTTCGCCGGGAGTGAGAGGGCGGCCCGGGACCTCGTCCTCTATGGGGGGGAGGAGTTTGAGGCCGTCCTGGTGGTGCCTCCTGAGGGCGAGGCCCAGGTGCTGGCCCGGGCGGAAGCCGTGGGCCTACCCCTCTTCCGCGCGGGGCGGGTGGGGGAGGGGGAGGGGGTCTTCCTCCGGGGCGAGCCCCTGCCCCGAAGGGGGTACGACCACTTCCGCCCCTAATCCCCCCTTGGGGTCCGGGCAAGGCGGGGGTTTCGCCCAAGGGGGCTCACCACCCCTCCAGGGGAGCCGGGTGGTTGCCAGGTGGGGTACTTGGTCCTTGGCTTGGTTTACCCCTTTAGCTTGTCGGCTTCGGGCTATACTCCAGGGTATGCGGGCCTTTAAGGCGCACCTTTGGGGCCTGGCCCCTTACCCCTACAAGAAGGTGGAGGCCCCGGTGAAGCTGGACCAGAACGAAAGCCCCTTTGACCTGCCCCCTTCCCTGAAGGAGGAGGCTCTCAGGCGCCTGGCCCGGCTTCCCTGGAACCGCTACCCGGATATCCACGCGGAAAGCCTGCGCAAGAGGCTGGCCTCCCTTCTGGACTGGCCTGAGGAGGGCATCGTCCTGGCCCCGGGGTCCAACCTCCTCATCCTGGCCTTGAGCCTGGCGGCGGAGGAGGTCCTGGACTTAAGCCCCACCTTCCCCCATTACGCCCATGCCGCCCGGATGGCGGGGACCCCTTACCGGGCCATGGCCCTGGGGGAGGGGTTTTCCCTGCCCCTCGAGGAGGCCTTGGCCCTCTTCCAAGGCGGGGTCTTCTTCCTGCCCAACCCCCATGCCCCCACGGGGGCCCTTTTCCCCGAGGAGGCCCTCCAGGCCCTGGCCGAGAGGGCCAAGGAGGTGGGGGGGCTTTTGGTGGTGGACGAGGCCTACCGGGAGTTCGCCGGCACCGACCTCCGCCACCTGGGCCGGGGAAACCCCCATGTGGCTCTCCTGCGCACCTTCTCCAAGGCCTATTCCCTGGGGGGCATCCGGGCCGGGTACCTGCTTGCGGCTCCCGAGGTGGCCCAGGTGGTGCGGGAGGTGCTTCCCCCCTTCGTCCTGCCCGCCCACACCGGGGTGGTCCTGGAGGTGGTCCTGGAGAACCCGGGGTATGTCCAGGAGGTGGTGGAAACGGTGCGGGCTGAAAGGGAGCGGGTTTATGGGAGGCTTCTTTCCCATCCCACCTGGCGGCCCTACAGGAGCCACACCAACTTCCTCCTGGTGCGCACCCCGGATGCCGGAGAGGCCTTCCGCCACCTCCTGGCCCAGGGGGTCCTGGTGCGCCGGCAGGACCACTACCCTGGCCTTTCGGGGTGCATTCGGGTCACGGTGGGCCTCAAGGAGGAGATGGACGCCTTCTTGAAGGCGGCCTTTGAGGTGGCGTATGCGTGAGGCCACGGTGGAGCGGGCCACGGCGGAAACCTGGGTGCGGGTGCGCCTGGGCTTGGACGGGCCCCTGGGGGGTGGGATCGCCACGGGCCTTCCCTTCCTGGACCACATGCTTTTGCAGCTTCAGCGGCACGGGCGCTTCCTCCTGGAGGTGGAGGCCAAGGGGGACCTGGAGGTGGACGTGCACCACCTGGTGGAGGATGTGGGCATCACCCTGGGCCAGGCCTTGAGGGAGGCTTTGGGGGAGGGGAAGGGGGTGGAGCGCTATGCCGAGGCCTTCGCCCCCATGGACGAGACCCTGGTGCTTTGCGTCCTGGACCTCTCGGGCCGCCCCCACCTGGAGTACCGCCCGGAGGCGTGGCCCGTGGTGGGGGAGGCGGGGGGGGTGAACCACTACCACCTCCGGGAGTTTCTCAGGGGGTTTGTCAACCACGGCCGCCTCACCCTGCACCTCCGGCTCCTTTCCGGCAGGGAGGCCCACCACGTGCTGGAGGCCAGCTTTAAGGCCCTGGCCCGGGCCCTGCACCGGGCCACCCGCCTCACCGGGGAGGGGCTTCCCAGCACCAAGGGGGTGCTTTAGGGCATGAAGGCGCTCCTCATCGACTACGGCTCGGGGAACCTCCGGAGTGCGGCCAAGGCCCTCGAGGCGGCGGGCTTTGCCGTCTGGGTCTCCGCCGACCCCAGGGCCCACCCGGAGGCGGACCTCCTGGTCCTCCCGGGGCAGGGCCACTTTGGCCAGGTGATGGGGGCCTTCCAGGGGAGCGGCTTCGTGGACCGGGTCCTGGCCCACCTGGAAAGGGGCCTGCCTTTCCTGGGCATCTGCGTGGGCATGCAGGTCCTGTACCGGGAAAGCGAGGAGGCCCCCGGGGTTAGGGGCCTGGGCCTGGTGGAAGGGGTGGTGCGGCGCTTTCCCCGGGGCCGGGTCCCCCAGATGGGGTGGAACCGGGTGCGCTTTGCGGGGGCTTTTCAGGAGGTCTCGGGGCGCCACTTCTACTTCGCCAACTCCTACTATGGCCCCCTGACCCCCTACTCCCTGGGCCAGGGGGAGTACGAGGGCACCCCCTTCACCGCCTTGTTGGCCAGGGGAAACCTTCTCGCCCCGCAGTTCCACCCGGAGAAAAGCGGCCGGGCGGGCCTGGCCTTTTTGGCCCTAGCTCGCCGCTACTTCCAGGTCCTCTAGCCGGAGGAGCCTGCCTTGGGCGCCGATGGCGGTGGCGGCCAGGGCCCCGGCCAGGTTGGCCAGCCTCCCCGCCTCCACGGGGCTTTTCCCGCTCATGATGGCGTGGGCGAAGGCGGCGGTGTAGGCGTCCCCGGCCCCCGTGGAGTCCACGATGTCCTCCACGGGGAAGGGCTCCAGGAGCTCCTCCCCTTCCGGGGTGACCACGATGGACCCCATGGCCCCCACCTTGATGGCCAGGTGGTGGAACCCCTCTTCCCGGAGGCGGGCCACCCCCGCGGAAAGGGAGGAGGCCTCCGTCAGGGCCAGGAGCTCGTTCTGGTTCATGAGGAGCCAGGTTACCCCCCTCAGGTACCGTAAGAGTTCCTTGCCCGCCGCCCGAACCGCCCCCGTTCCCAGGTCGGCGAAGATGGGCATCTCCCGTTTCCGGGCGGCCTCGAGGACCTCCACCGCATAGCTGCGGCTGGGCCCTCCCACCAGGGCGTAGGCGGAGAGGACCACGGCGTCCGCCTGGTCCAGGAAACGGGGCTTGAAGAGGGAAGGGTCCAGGTAACGGCTGGCTCCCTCGGCGCTCACCATGGCCCTTTCCCCCCCGGGCACCAAGAGGATCAGCACGGAGCTGGTGGTGTGCTCGGGGTCCTCCTGCAGGTGTTTGCAGTCCACCCCCACCTCCCGCACCCGGGAAAGGGCCAGCTCGGCGAAGGGATCCCGCCCCACCCGGCCCGCCAGGTAGACCCGGTGGCCCAGGCTGGAAAGCTGCACCGCCAGGGTGGCCCCGGCCCCCCCTGGTTTCATCAGGGCGCGGCGGGAAGGAACCTCCTCCCCCGGCTCCGGTATGCGCTCCACGAAGAAGAGCAGGTCCACGGAAACGTCGCCCACCACGAAAAACCGCATCTTGCCTCCTTCCAAAAAGGCACAGGGTTTGCCCTTACTATAGCGCAAGGGCCCCGTTGCTTTGGGGGAAGTATACCCGGGGGTTATGAGAAGAATATAACAAGGGGCCCCACGAGGACGCCCATGGCCTTCCTGGGACCCCCTGGGGGTCGCCCCTGGAGGTTGCCGCAATGAAGAAGGGCGGTGCCCGAGGTCCTTCTGGGGGCCGCCTCGTGGCCTGGGCTACGACGGGGTTTAGAAGCGCCGGTCCACCACCAGGCCGCCCTCCAGCTCGCCCACCAGCTCCACCTCGTCCACCTTCAAGCCCGTGGCCCTCTGGATGGCCTCCATGAGGCCCGGGGGCACCTTTTCCGCCTTGAGGCGGAGGACCAGCTTGTCGGTGCCCTCCAGCTTCCTTTCCAGCACCACTTGGAAGCCCCTGGGGTCCAGGCCGAAACCCCCCAGGATGGGGGCCAGCTCCGTGGGGTAGAGCTTCACCCCCTTCACCTTCACCATCTGGTCCGTCCGGCCAAAGACCCCTCTGGGCAAAACGGTGAGCCCTTCCCGCCTCTCGGCGATGGCGAGATCCCCGGTGCGGAAGCGCACCATGGGCATGAGGGTGCGGCTTAGGGCCGTCACCACCAGCTCCCCCTTTTCCCCGTCGGGGACGGGCTTCAAGGTCTCCGGGTCCAGGACCTCCAGGACCGCCATCTCGGGGATCTCCCAGAGCCCGTCCTTTTCCCTCCGCTCCCCGGCCACGATGCCCAGCTCGCTGGTGCCGTAGGCGTCCAGGGCCACGCCCCCCAGGGCGGCCTCCACCCTTTCCCGGAAGCCGGGGACGGAGGTGAAGGGCTCCCCCCCCGCCAGGAGGAGGGGGAACCGTCCCCCCGCCTGCCCCACCTTGAGGGCGAAGGAGGGGTTGGTGACCAGCACGTCAAAGCCGTAGGCCCGTCCGATCTCGGCGATGCGGCTGGCCTCCCCTGGCCCGTGGGGGAAGACCAGGTTGCCGGCGCGCCAAAGGGCTTGGTGGAAGAGCCACCCCCCGGCGAAGACGTGGTAGCTGAAGGCCACCAGCACCCGTTTCCCGGTGAGGCCCAGGCGGCGGTAGTGCTCGGCCAGGGCCTCGGTCTGGTAACGGAGATCCTCCTGGGAGAGGTACTCGGGCATCCAGCCCATGAGGGGGCTTGGGGTGAGGTGCATGAGGCTTGCCCCTGCCGGGGGCCTGGGGTTTTCCTTGAGGTAGGCCACCCATTCCTCGCGGGTGGTGAGGGGAAGCTCCCCCAGGTTTTCCAGGGTGACCTCCTCCGGATGGACCCCCTTGAACTTTTCCCGGTAGACGGGGTGTTCCTTGGCCGCGCGCACCACCTCTTTGAGCCGAGCGTTCCGGTCCATAACTTGCCTCCTTACCGCTCCCGCAGGGAACAGGGGGATTATACCGGCTCGAGGGCCTGGGCCAAGGCGAGAAGGTGGGGAAGGTCCTGGGCGAGGTCCTCCCAGGTGTCCCGCCGCAGGGTGATATGCCCCACCTTGCGCCCTGGGCGCACCCCCTTGCCGTACCAGTGCAGGTGGGCCCCGGGAAGGGCGAGGACCTGGGCGAAGTCCGGTTCTACCCCGATGAGGTTGGCCATGGCGCTATAGCCCCTGGGGGCGGTGGAGCCCAAGGGGAGGCCGAGGAGGGCCCGGAGGTGGTTCTCAAACTGGCTCGTCTCCGCCCCTTCTATCGTCCAGTGGCCGGAGTTGTGCACCCGGGGGGCCATCTCGTTGAAGAGGAGCTCCTCCCCCACCTGGAAGAGCTCCAGGGCCAAGACGCCCACGTACCCTAGGGCCTCGAGGGCCCTCCTGGCGTAGCCCACGGCCTTCTCCTGGAGCCTTGGGGAAAGCCCCGGGGCCGGGGCCAGGGAAAGGCGCAGGATGCCCCCCCGGTGGCGGTTTTCCACCAGGGGGTAGAAGGCCACCTCGCCCCTGAGGCCGCGCACCGCCAGCATGGAGAGCTCCCGGTCAAAGGGGACGAAGCCCTCCAGGATGAGGCCCTTTCCCCCCAGCTGGGCGAAGGCCCTTTCCGCCTCCTCCCGCGAGCGCACCAGGGCCTGCCCCTTGCCGTCGTACCCCCCCCGGCGGGCCTTGAGGAGGGCGGGGAGGCCCAGGGCCTCCAGGCCTTCCCTGAGCTCTTCCAGGGTGTCCACCTTGCGGAAGGGAGGGGTGGGTACCCCCAGGCTTTGCATAAAGGCCTTTTCCGCCAGCCGGTCCTGGGCGATCTCCAGGGCCTTAGGGGGCGGGAAGACGGGAAGCCTTTCCGCAAGCCTCTGGGCCGCCTCCACGGGCACGTTCTCAAACTCGTAGGTGACCAGGTCCAGCCCCTCGGCGAAGCGGGCGAGGGCCTCCCCGTCCAGGTAGTCTCCCGCCACCAGCTCCCCCACCTGCCCTGCGCAGGCCTCGGGGGAGGGGTCCAGGAAGCGGAAGGCAAGGCCCAGGGGGTAGCCCGCCAGGGCCAGCATCCTCCCCAGCTGGCCCCCGCCCAGGATGCCCAGCCTCATCCCTCCTCCCTAGCCAACCTAGCCCCTTCGGGGCCCTTTTCCTCCCTGGGGTCGGGGTGGGCCAGGACGGCCTCGGTCTGGGCCTTCCGGTAGGCCTCGAGGCGCGCCATCACCTGGGGATGGGAAAGCCCCACGATGCTGGCGGCCAGGAGGGCGGCATTCACCGCCCCCGCCCTTCCGATGGCCAGGGTGCCCACGGGGATGCCCGCGGGCATCTGCACGATGGAAAGGAGGGAGTCTAGGCCCTTTAGGGCCTGGCTCTCCACCGGCACCCCCAGCACGGGCAAGGGGGTGTGGGCGGCGGTCATCCCCGGGAGGTGGGCTGCGCCCCCAGCCCCGGCGATGATGACCATGAGGCCCCGCGCCTTGGCGGTCTTGGCGTACTCCGCCATGAGGTCCGGGGTGCGGTGGGCGGAGACCACGCGCACCTCATAGGGAACCCCTAGGGCCTCCAGGGTTTCCGCCGCATGGCGGAGGGTTTCCCAATCCGACTTGGAGCCCATGATAACGCCCACCAAAGGCCGCATCGTACCGGATTGTACCAAGCTATCCCGCCCATGGTAAAAGGCGGGCCATGGATGCCTTGGAGCTCCTTCGGCTCAACCTCCTTTCCCCCATGGTCTTGGCCTTTGCCCTGGGGGTTTTGGCCCGCCTTCTCAAGAGCGACCTGGCCTTTCCCGAGGCCCTGTACACGGCCCTATCCATCTACCTGCTCTTCGCCATCGGCTTCAAAGGGGGGGTGGAGCTTTCCAAAACCCCCGTGACCACCTTGCTCCTCCCTGCCTTGGCCACCCTGGGCCTGGGGCTTTTGCGGCCCCTTTCCAGCTATTTCCTGGCCCGCCGTCTTCTGTCCCTGGGCCGGGTGGACGCCGGGGCCTTGGCCGCCCATTACGGCTCGGTCTCCGCGGTGACCTTTCTGGCGGCCCTCACCTTTGTCCAAGGGGTGGGCCACAGGCCCGAGGGGTTCTTGCCCACCCTGGTGGCCCTCTTGGAGGTGCCGGGCATCGTGGTGGCCCTGCTTTTGGCCAAGCGGGGGGGTGGGAACCTGGGCGAGGCCTTCCAGGAGGTCCTCACCGGGAGAAGCGTGGTCCTCCTGGTGGGGGGGCTTCTCATCGGGGCCCTTTCCGGGGAGGTGGGGATGGAGCGCGTAAAGCCCTTTTTCGTGGATCCCTTTTATGGGGTCCTTACCCTTTTCCTCCTGGACCTGGGGATGGTGGCGGCCTCGAGGTTCGCCACTTTAGGCCAGGTGGGCTTCCGCCTGGTGCTCTACGGAACCCTCCTGCCCCTTCTGCACGGGGCCGTGGGGGTTTACCTGGGCCACCTGGTGGGGTTTTCCGTAGGCGGGGCCACCGTCTTGGGGGCCATGGCCGCCAGCGCCAGCTACATCGCTGCTCCTGCCGCGGTGCGCATCGCCCTGCCCGAGGCCAACCCCAGCCTATACCTGGCGGCAAGCCTGGCGGTGACCTTTCCCTTTAACCTGGTTCTGGGCATCCCCATCTACCACGCCTTGGCCCAAGGGATGGGAGGGTGAGCATGGACCTGGTGCCCTTGAAACTGGTGACCATCGTGGCGGAAAGCGTCTTGGAAAAGAAGCTGGTGGAGGAGGTGAAGCGCCTGGGGGCCAAGGGGTACACCCTTGTGCCCGCCAGGGGGGAGGGTTCCCGGGGGATGCGGAGCCTGGACTGGGAGGGGCAGAACATCCGCCTGGAGACCATTGTTCCCGAGGAGGTGGCCCTTAGGATCCTCGCCCGCCTGCAGGAGGCCTACTTCCCCCACTACGCCGTGATCGCCTATGTGGAGAACGTCTGGGTGGTACGGGGGGAGAAGTACGTTTAGGCCCCGGTTCGGCCCCTCAGGCCCTAGGCGTCCTGAACTTCCGGCGCAGGAGGGGCAAAAGGGCCAGAAGGAGAAGGGCAGGCCAGAGGATCCAGGGGGATACCGCCTTTCCCAGGAAGAAGGCCAAAAGGACCAAGCCCTGGGTCCAGAGGAGGCTTCCCAGGCCGGCGAGGAGAAGGTAGGGCAAGAGGGGAAACCCTAGGGCCCCAAGCAGGAAGGGCACCGCCGTGCGCATCCCCGGCACGAAGGGGGCAAGGAGGAGAGCGGAAGGGCCATAGCGGAAAAGAAGCCCTTCGGTCCGCCTCATGAGCCCCTCGGGGAAACGGGCCCGCAGCCTGGGCCCCAAGGCCCGGCCCAGGGCGTACCCCACCCCGTGACCCAGGTAGCTGCCCAGGAAGAGGAGGGGAAGAAGGGGGAAGAGGCCAAGCCTCCCCTCCCCGGCCAGGGCCCCCAGGGCCAAGAGGAGGGTATCCCCCCCGGGGACGAGGAGGCCGAAGGGAAAGCC
Organism: Thermus amyloliquefaciens; assembly: GCF_000744885.1. NCBI lineage: Bacteria > Thermotogati > Deinococcota > Deinococci > Thermales > Thermaceae > Thermus > Thermus amyloliquefaciens. Next base: position 549,078 of record NZ_JQMV01000003.1, read on the forward strand.
CACCTCTAGGAAGAGGAGGAGGGCGGGAACCAGGTGGGACCAGGAGGCGTTCATCCTTACTTAAGAGGCTTGGGGTGCCGGCTTCCGCAAAGCCCAGAGGCTCCCCAGGAGGAGCACCCCCAGGATGAAGAGGCTAAAGGCCTCCTTATCTAGGCCCACGGCCAGCTCGGGGCGATGGAGGGCTTCCTTCATCAGCTTGTCCCAGCCTCCGATGAAAAGCTTCACCCCCGCAAGCCCCACCACCACGTAGGCCAGGTGCTTGAACCGGGGGTAGCGGTCCAGGAGGTTCACCACCAGGCTGGCCAGCATCCGAAGGGCTAGGATGCCCAAGAAGACCCCGGTGTAGATGACCCAAAGCTTATCCGAAAGGGCCACGGCCACCAGCACCGAGTCCACGGCGAAGGCCAGGTCCATGACCTCCACCTGGGCCACGGTCTTCCAGAAGTGGCTGGCGCTCACCTCCATGGGGGGTGGGGCGTGGGCTTCCTCGGACTTTAGGAAGTGTTTCAGGGCAATGTAGAGGAGGTAGGCCGCCCCCAGGACCTGAATCCACCAAAGCTTGATCACCCAGGCGGCGAAGAGGAGGGCGAGACCCCGCAGCACATAAGCGCCCAGGATGCCGTAGAAAAGGGCTTTCCGCCTCAGGTGGGCGGGAAGCTTCTGGACCAAGACTCCTAGGATTAGGGCGTTGTCCGCCGAGAGGATGACCTCCAGGGCAACGAGGACCAGGATCACCGAAAGCACGCCGGTTTCCATCCCACCACCTCCAAAAAAAGGGACCACCGCCTTGTGCGGTGGTCTTGCCCGGGCTTTCCGCCCCCAGCCTCCCGGGGTCCGCGCCCGTCTTGACGGAAGGCTGGCCTTGGGGCTACTCCCCAACCGAGGGTATTCTGCCACATCCGGGCCCTCTTATCCAGGGGAAGGTGAGCTCGGCTAGGCAGAGGGATGGGGAGAGGGGTATCCTTTGGGGTATGGACGAGCGCCAGGAAGCCCTGCCAAAAGGAGAGGAAAGCCGGTCCGAGGGGGAGGGGCCTGCTGGGGTGCGGGAGGGCTTGCCCACCAAGGAGCAGGTCCTCGAGGCCCTGAAGGTGGTCTATGACCCCGAGATCCCCGTCAACATCGTGGACCTGGGCCTGGTCTATGACGTGGAGATCCACGAAAACGGCGTGGTGGACCTCACCATGACCCTTACAGCCATCGGTTGCCCGGCCCAGGACATGGTGAAGGCCGATGCGGAAATGGCGGTGATGCGCCTTCCCGGGGTACAGGGGGTGAATGTGGAGTTTGTCTGGACCCCTCCCTGGACCCCTGCTCGGATGACCGAGGAGGGCAAGCGCATGATGCGCATGTTCGGGTTCAACGTGTAGGGGGCTGGGTGGGGTAGACTGTGGGCCTCGAGGTGCCAGGGAGCTGGGTGGGTTCGCAAGCCCCTTGTTGACGCACACCCAGCGGGGATCTTGACAGCCAATCCTTAGACGGGTTCCCTTTACATACACATAGAGGGGGGTCAGCGGGGGTTTTTGCCGTGTGGGTCATGTGTAGTCCCCACGCACGTGGGGATGGACCGCCTAAGCCTCGGCCGACTTCCGGCGATGTTCGGTAGTCCCCACGCACGTGGGGATGGACCTGCTTGCAGGGCGGTGTCCGACCGCATGCCCTCGTAGTCCCCACGCACGTGGGGATGGACCGTGCGATACCTAGAGATGGCGTACTCTACTCGTTGTAGTCCCCACGCACGTGGGGATGGACCGAAGGCGGTCGGGGTCGGCCTCCACCGCCCTAGTAGTCCCCACGCACGTGGGGATGGACCGAGGATGTTCACATCCGAGCCCGTGGTGAGCTCGTAGTCCCCACGCACGTGGGGATGGACCGCTGGCCGAGCAGGCGGTCCTGGCCACGGAGGAGTAGTCCCCACGCACGTGGGGATGGACCGTAGCCATCCTCGGGCTCCCACTGGCCCTTGAAGTAGTCCCCACGCACGTGGGGATGGACCGCGCCCCTTCTGGTCTATGCGGCGGGCAGTGAAGTAGTCCCCACGCACGTGGGGATGGACCGGAGTTGAAGGAGCGCCGAATGGCGTTGATAGTGTAGTCCCCACGCACGTGGGGATGGACCGGCTGGGGGGGCGGGGAAGGGCTCCGGGAGGTGGTAGTCCCCACGCACGTGGGGATGGACCGGGTAAGGGTTAAGACGATGGTAAAGGTCAAGTTGTAGTCCCCACGCACGTGGGGATGGACCGCCTGTGGGCCAGGGGGCCCTTTTAGAAGGCCAGTAGTCCCCACGCACGTGGGGATGGACCGCTCCCCAGGAGCTCAATCTGGTACGGCAGGGCGTAGTCCCCACGCACGTGGGGATGGACCGTACGCGGGGCCCCCGAAAAAGCCCAGTAGCCCGTAGTCCCCACGCACGTGGGGATGGACCGGCTGGCCTTCTCCTGGGGGGGATGGCTGGGGGCGTAGTCCCCACGCACGTGGGGATGGAGCAGGCCAAGGCTCTCGGTTCACGGTTCCCAGGTAACCCAAGGGTATGCTGACCCCGTGCTTAGGGTGCTGGTTAAACCGGGCAAGGAGAGAAAGGTCCGCAACTTCTACCCCAACCTCTACCGGGACGAGCTGGAGGAGATGCCCTCCCAAGCTGGGGTTGCCGAGGCGGTGGCTGCCGATGGGGGCTTTTTAGCGGTGGGTTACCTGGATCCCGATTCCCGCATCCCCTTCCGGGCTTACCGCTTTGACCCCGGCCCCTTGGATCGCGCCTTTTTTCTGGCCCGCTTCCGGCGGGCCTTGCGGAAAAGGGAGGGGTTGGGCCAAAGCTACCGCCTGGTGCACGGGGAGGCGGATGGCCTTCCCGGTCTGGTGGTGGACCGCTTCGGGGAGGTTTTGGTGCTCCAGGTCCGCACCCGGGGGATGGAGGCCTTGAGGGAGGTGTGGCTTCCGGCCCTTCTGGAGGCGGTATCCCCCAAGGGGGTCTACGAGCGGAGCGATGTGGAGGCCAGGAGGCAGGAGGGCCTTCCCGAGCGGGTGGGGGTGGTATGGGGGGAGGTGCCCCCCGTCTTGGAGGTGGAGGAGGATGGCCTTACCTTTCCCATCCCCCTGGCCTTGGCCCAGAAGACGGGGTTTTACCTGGACCAGCGGGAGAACCGCCGCCTCTTTGAGGGCATGGTGCGCCCGGGGGAGAGGGTCTTGGACGTCTTCAGCTATGTGGGGGGCTTCGCCCTGAGGGCGGCGCGGAAGGGGGCCCATGCCCTGGCGGTGGACAAGGACCTCGAGGCCCTGGCCGTCCTGGACCAGGTGGCCCTAAGGATGGGCCTGCGGGTGGACATCCGCCAAGGGGAGGCCCTGGAGGTGCTGAGGGGTCTGCAAGGGAGCTTTCACCACATCCTCCTGGACCCGCCCACCCTGGTGAAGCGTCCGGAGGAGGTTTCCCCCATGAAGCGGCACCTGGTGGACCTCCTGCGGGAGGCCTTGCGCCTCCTCGCCCCCGAGGGGTACCTCTGGCTTTCCACCTGCAGCTATTACCTTAAGGCGGAGGACCTTTTGGAGGTGGCGCGAAGGGCGGCCGCCGACCGGGGTATGCGCCTTAGGGTGCACGGCCTCACCCACCAGCCCAAGGACCATCCCTGGAGCCTGCACGTGCCGGAAAGCCTCTACCTGAAGACCCTGATCCTCCAGGAGGATGCCCTTTGAGGGTTGGGGAAGGCCGCTTGCACCCTGGTATGATGGGCGAGGAAGCACCCCTTGGGTGCGGAAAAGGAGGAGCCTATGGAAGTGGCAAGGGGTTTGGAAGGCGTGCTCTTCACGGAAAGCCGGATGTGCTTCATTGATGGGGAGGCGGGCAAGCTCTACTACTACGGCATCCCCATCCAGGAGCTGGCGGAAAAGAGCACCTTTGAGGAGACCACTTTCCTCCTGCTCCACGGGAGACTTCCCAAACGGGAGGAGCTGGAGGGGTTTAAGCAAGATCTGGCCAAGCGACGCGCCTTGCCCCAGCACCTCCTGGATTCGTTCCGCCGTTATCCCCTCTCGGCCCATCCCATGAGCTTCCTGCGCACGGCGGTTTCCGAGCTGGGGATGCTGGATCCCACCGAGGGGGACATCTCCCGGGAGGCCCTTTACAGTAAGGGGCTAGACCTCATCGCCAAGTTCGCCACCATCGTGGCGGCCAACAAGCGCCTAAAGGAGGGGAAAGAGCCCCTCCTGCCCCGGGAGGACCTCTCCCATGCGGCCAACTTCCTCTACATGGCGAACGGCGTGGAGCCCTCCCCCGAGCAGGAGCGCCTCATGGACGCCGCCCTTATCCTGCACGCCGAGCACGGCTTTAACGCCAGCACCTTCACCGCCATCGCCGCCTTTTCCACGGAAACCGACCTCTACTCGGCCATCACCGCCGCCGTGGCTTCCTTGAAGGGGCCCAGGCACGGGGGGGCCAATGAGGCGGTGATGAAGATGATCCGGGAGATCGGCACCCCTGAACGGGCCCGGGACTGGGTGCGGGAGAAGCTGGCCAAGAAGGAGCGCATCATGGGCATGGGCCACCGGGTCTACAAGGCCTTTGACCCCCGGGCCGGGGTGCTGGAGCGCTTGGCCCGGCTGGTGGCGGAAAAGCACGGCCACTCCACCGAGTACCAGATCCTGAAGATCGTGGAGGAGGAGGCCGGGAAGGTCCTGAACCCCCGGGGCATCTACCCCAACGTGGACTTTTACTCCGGGGTGGTCTACTCCGACCTGGGCTTCGGCCTGGAGTTCTTCACCCCCATCTTCGCCGTGGCCCGCATCGCGGGCTGGGTGGGCCACATCCTGGAGTACAAGGAGCTGGACAACCGCCTCCTGCGCCCCGACGCCAAGTACGTGGGGGAGCTGGACGTGCCCTACCAGCCCCTCGAGGCCCGCGCTTAGAGGGACACTAGGGGAAGGCCGGGGGTTTTGCCCCCGGCCTTCCTTTTGGGTTTTCCAGGACTCCCCCACCCTGGGGGTGCGTCAAAGGCCGCAAAAGGCCTCGTAGTCAATGAGCTCCTGCTGGGTGGGGTGGTCCCCGCAGACCGGGCAGGCGGGGTTACGGCGTATGGAGAGCTTGCGAAACTGGCCCTCCAGGGCGTCGTAGAGGAGCAGGGACCCCGCCAAGGGTTTCCCGATCCCCAAAAGCACCTTGAGGGCCTCCGCCGCCATGAGGCTTCCCACCACCGCCGGCAAGACCCCAAAGACCCCGGCCTCGGCGCAGGAGGGCACGCTTCCCGGGGGGGGAGGCTTGGGGAAGAGGCAACGGTAGCAGGGGCCCATTGCCCCTTCGGGGGTAGGGTGGTGGAAGACCGCCACCTGGCCATCAAACTGGTAGATGGCCCCGTAGATGAGGGGCTTCCCCAGGAGGACGCAGGCGTCGTTCACCAGGTACCGGGTGGGGAAGTTGTCGGAGGCGTCCACCACCAGGTGGTAAGGCCTCAGGATCTCCAGGGCGTTTTCCGAGGTGAGGCGCACGGGGTAGGCCTCAATCTCCACCAGGGGGTTCAGGGCCAAAAGGCGCTCCTTGGCCACCAGGGCCTTGGGCTTGCCCACGTCCGCGGTGGTGTAAAGCACCTGGCGGTGCAGGTTGGAGAGCTCCACCCGGTCCATCTCCACGATGCCGATCCGCCCCACCCCGGCGGCCACCAGGTACTGGAGGACCGGCACCCCCAGGCCCCCGGCCCCCACCACCACCACGGAGGCGCGCTTCAGCCGCTCCTGCCCCTCGGGGCCCACCTGGGGCAGGATCATCTGGCGGTGGTACCGGTCCAGCTCCTCCTTGGTCCACATGGGCTAGGCCTCCCGGGTGCCGAAGCCAGGGGGGAGGAAGTCGGGGTAGTCGGGGTTGCCCTTGCGGTCTTGGGCCTTGGGGATAAGGTCCGAGGGATGGGGCTCCCCCTTGCGGCAGTAGGGGCAGTCGTGGCGCACCTTGAAGCGCACCGGCCGGGCGGGGATGCCCAGGGCGATGGCGTGGGGCGGGACGTCCTTGGTGACGATGGCCCCCGTACCCACCATGGCGTCGTCGCCGATGCGCACCCCTGCCAGCACGGTGGCGTGGTAGGTGATGCGCACCCCGCTGCCGATGATGGTTTCCTTAAGGGTCACGTCGGGGGAGGCCAGGACGTGGTGGGTGTGGCTGTAGACGTTCACGTAGTCGGAAAGGGAGGTGCGGTCCCCGATCTTGATGCCGCCGATGTCGTCCAGGAGGACGTAGCGGTGGACCACCACGTCATCGCCCAGTTCCAGGTTGTAGCCCACGGAAAACTCCACGTTCTGGAAGAACTTGGGGTTTTTGCCCACCCGTTTGAAGATGAAGGGGGCCAGGGCCCGGCGGATGGCCACCCCAGAGTGCACGGACTGGCCGATGGGGGTCAGGTCCAAAACCTTCCAAAACCAGAGGAGGGGCTTCACCTTTTGGAACTTCTCCTGGTCGGTGGCGGCGTAGTACTCGGCTTCAAAGGTGATGCCCTCGGGGTCTAGCCCCATGGCGGCCAGGGGGCTTAGCTCCAGGAGTTCCGCATAGGGTCGGCCATAGAGGAGGCGGGCAAGCTCCTCCCGCACCAGGGCGTTCCGGTCCACGCTGGGGTCGGAAAGCCTTTCCACCAGAGCCCCAATGAAACGGTCCAGGGCCTTTTCGTGTAGGGGGGCGATGCCTCGTGGAAGGAGCCAGGGCATAGGGCTATGGTAACCGGAAAAGGCCCAGGGGGGAATGCTGGCCTCACCCTAGGCTGGATCGGTAGCCCAGCTCCCGCAGGGCCTCGGGGTCCTTGCGCCAGTCGGGGTAGACCTTGACCTCGAGGTCCAGGTAGATCTTGCGGTTCAGGAAGACCTCCAGCTGCTTCCGGGCCGCTTGGCCGATCTCCTTGATCTTCCGCCCCCCCTCCCCGATGACGATGGCCTTCTGGGAGGGGCGCTCCACGTAGAGGACGGCTTTGATGTAGAGGATGCCGTTTTCCCGTTCGGCCACCTCCTCGGTCTTCACGGCCACCGCGTAGGGCACCTCGTGCCAAAGGCGCTTCATGGCCTCCTCCCGGACGATCTCCGCCACCCACTCCCCGAAGTCCTGGTCGCTCTTGGCGAAGCCCTCGGGGTAGAAGAAGGGGCCTTCCGGGAGAAGGGCCAGCAGCTCCGCCTTAAGCTCGGCCACCTGCCGCTCGTCCAGGGCAGAAAGCATCCTGGCCTCGGCCTCGGGGAGAAGGTCGTGGTAAGCCTTCAGGGCCTCCTCGGGGTACTTGGCGGCGTCCAGCTTGTTGCCCACCAGGAGGATGGGCACCTTGCCCACCAGGGGCCTTAGGGCCTTGGCCACCAGCTCATCCTCCGGGGTGGGGGGGTGGCGGAGGTCGGCCACCCAGACCACGGCGTTCACGTCGGCAAGGGCCTCGTAGACCTCCTGGTCCATGAACTCCCCCAGGGCGTCCATGGGTTGGTGGAGGCCCGGGGTGTCCACGAAGACGATCTGGCGGTTCCCCTCGGTGAGGATGCCCCTAAGGCGCTTCCTGGTGGTCTGGGGCTTGGGGCTTATGGGGGCCACCTTCACCCCCAGGAGGTTGTTGAGCAGGGTGGACTTGCCCACGTTGGGCTTGCCCACGATGGCCACAAAACCGGAGTACGTTTTCTCTTCCATGGCTTCAGGTCATCCCGGCCCCCTTGGGACTCGCCGAAGGCGGGGAGCCGGACCTTCCAGGCTTTCCAGTATACTCCACGCCGTGGACCCTTTGGCCCTGGCCTTCCTGCCCGGCATCGGTCCGAAGCGGCTATTGGAGCTCTTGGCGCAAGGGGATGTCCTGGAGGCCTTGCGGGAGCGCTTTCCCCAGGTGGCCCCTGGGCTTCCCCAGGCGGAAGAGCGCGCCCGGGCGGAAAGGAAGCGGGCGGCGGCTTTGGGGATAAGGATCTTGGGCCTTTGGGAGGAGGGTTTTCCCGAGGGGCTTAGGCGGCTTCCCCACCCCCCCACCCACCTCTACCTGAAGGGGGAGCTGCCGCAGGAGGAGAGGGCGGTGGCCCTGGTGGGCACCCGGCGGGCCTCTTCCTGGGCCCTGGCCTTCACCCGCAGGCTGGCCCGGGAGCTGGCGGAGGCGGGGGTTTGGGTGGTTTCCGGCCTGGCCCGGGGCATTGACCGGGAGGCCCACCTGGGGGCCCTCGAGGGGGGCGGCCGTACCCTGGGGGTCTTGGGGAGCGCCCTGGACCGGGTGTACCCGCCGGAGCACCGGGCTTTGGCGGAGCGCATGGACCTCCTCTCGGAGTTTCCCTTTGGCACCGAGCCTAAGCCCGAGTTCTTTCCCCGGAGGAACCGCCTCATCGCCGGTCTGGTGCGGGGGGTCCTGGTGGTGGAGGCCCCCCTGGAGTCGGGGGCCCTCATCACCGCCCGGTATGCCCTGGAGCTGGGCAAGGAGGTCTTGGCGGTGCCGGGCCGCCCCACGGACGCGGCCTCCTTGGGGGCGAACCGCCTCATCCAGGACGGGGCCTATCCGGTCCTCTCCGCGGAGGACGTGCTCTCCTACCTGGGGCTTTCCGGGAGGCCCAAGAAGGCGGTGGAACTCTCCCAGGAGGAGGAGAGGCTTTTTGCCCTCCTAAGGCAGGGGGAGGCCCTTCCCGAGGAGCTGGCCCAGGCCCTAGGGCTTCCCCCGGAGCGGGTGCTTTCCCTCCTCACCCTGCTGGAGCTCAAGGGTTTGGCCCAGGCCCTGCCCGGGGGGAGGTACGGGGCCATCTGACCCCGGCCGGGCTCCTGGGCCCGGCCGGGGGCTAGGGAATGGCCTACTTGGCTTTGTCGTAAAGCTTCTTGGCGATCTCGTAAAGCTCACCCGGGTGGAACTCGGGGGCAAACTCCGCGGCGTCGTGCCCGGCGTCAAAGACCGGGCCGCCCGTGGGGGGCCCGTCCACCACCACCACCTCGCTCCCGTCCTCGGGGGAGGCACCCCGCCAGATGAGGCCCAGGTCCTGGTAGTCGGAGGGGCTGAAGCGGTAGAGGTTTTTGTGGAAGCCCAGGTCCATGAACTTCTTGGCCTCGGGGATCTTGCTGTTCTCGATGCGGGGGATGGGGAGCATCTTGGTCATCTCCACCCCGGTGAGGCTTTCCAGGGCCTTGCCGTAGGCGGCGGCGTGCACCCCACCCCGCACCAGGAGGTAGCCGATCATCTCCCGGGCCACGGGGTTGTCCGTCATCTCGTAGACCCTTAGCTTGTGGGTGCGGGCCGCCACCTCCAAGAAGAAGTTGTGGAGCAAGTCCAGAATGAGGTTGCCGCTGGTGAACACGTACTCCCCGTGCCAGTGCTCCCCCATGGCGCCCATCACCAGGCTGTTGGCCCCGCCGGCGATGAAGTGGGCGGCGTTGCGGGCGTCCTTGGCGAAGCCCAGGGGGGCGGTTACGGGGTCCACGCCCTCCTCGAGGTCCTTCCCCGGGTTCTTGGCCAGGAGGCTGTTGATGGTGGCCGCCACCAGCTCGATGTGCCCGAGCTCCTCGGTGGCGATGTTGGCGATGAGGTCGTAGTAGGGCTTAAGGGCCTTCTTCCCCCGGAAGTTGAAGGACTGGTACATGTAGTTCATCAGGGTGGACATCTCCCCAAAGCGCCCTCCCAGCAGGGCCTGTACCGCGGCGGCGGCGTTGGGGTCTTGTTCCTTGGGCATGGGGAGCTCGATCTGCAGGCGGTCTATTCTCAGGAACATCCTTCTCACCTCCTGCCTGGTCTCACCAGGCAGCTTTCACCTTAGGGGAGATCCTCGCATAAGTCCAATGCATTTTATTGGTGACGACTATAAACTGAATTTATGACCTTGGAGCAGATGCGCTACCTGGTGGCCCTGGTGGAGGAGAGGAGCTTTACCCGGGCGGCGGAGCGGGTCTACCTCACCCAGCCTGCCCTCAGCGTGCAGATCCGCAAGCTGGAGGAGGAGCTTGGGGTCAAGCTCTTTGACCGCAGGCAGGGGAAGCCCACGGAGGTCGGGGAAAGGGTGGCGGCCCAGGCCCGCCGGGTGCTGGAGGAGGTGGCCAGGGTCAGGGCCGTCGCCCGAGGAGAGGAAGGGATCTTGGAAGGCCCCTTCCGCATGGGGGTCATCCCTACCCTGGCCCCGTACCTTCTGCCAAGGCTTTTGCCCCGGCTGCTGGAGAGGTATCCGGGCCTCGAGGTCTCGGTGCAGGAGGAGCTCACCCCGGCTATCCTTCAGGGGCTGGCGGAGGGCCGGTTGGATGCGGGGTTGGTGGGTACGGAGGAGCGGGCACCGGGGGTGCAGAGCCTTCCCCTTTTTTCCGAGAAGTTTCTCGCCTACATCTCCCCGGGCCACCCCCTTTACGCCAAGGAGAGCCTCCACCCCCTGGAGATCCCCCTCGAGGACACCTGGATCCTTTCGGAGGGCCACTGTTTCCGGGACCAGGTCCTTTCCGTCTGCCGCCCCAGCCTGGAAAGGCGCAGGGTGGAGTTCCAGAGCGGGGATCTGGAAACCCTGATCCTCCTGGTGGAGGAGGTGGGGGGGTTGACCCTTTTGCCCGAGGTGGCCCTGTGGACCCTCCCCAGGGAAAAGCGCGTGCACCTAAGGCCCCTAAGCTCGCCGGGGGCGGGGCGGACCGTTTACCTTCTGGTGCGTGAGGGTAGCCTCAAGGCACCCGTGGCCCTGGCCCTTGGGGAGGAGGCCAAGAGGGTTTTCCAAGAGTTGCGGTTAAAGGGCTGAGGACAAAAAAGCGTTATGATGGGGGCGGAGGTTCGCCATGACCAAACCGGAAGCCAAGGGTGGGGACGTGCACATCAAGGCCGGGCTCATTTGGATGAACGGAAAGCTCGTTCCCCAAGAGGAGGCCAAGACCAGTGTCCTAAGCCACGCCCTTCACTATGGAACCAGCGTCTTTGAGGGGATACGGGCTTACGAAACCCCTAAGGGCCCCGCCGTCTTCCGCCTAAAGGAGCACGTCAGGCGCTTCTTCAACTCGGCCAAGGTGCTGCGCATGGAGATCCCCTTCACCCCCGAGGAGGTGGAGGAAGCCATCCTCGAGGTGGTGCGGAAAAACGGCTACAAGAGTTGCTATATCCGCCCCCTGGCCTGGATGGGGGCCAAGGCCTTGGGGGTGAACCCCCTGCCCAACAACCCCGCGGAGGTGATGGTGGCCGCCTGGGAATGGGGGGCGTATCTGGGGGAGGAGGCGGTGCGCAAGGGGGCCAAGCTCATCACCAGCTCCTGGGCCCGCTTCCCCGCCAACGTGATGCCGGGGAAGGCCAAGGTGGGGGGGAACTATGTGAACAGCGCCTTGGCCAAGATGGAGGCGGTGGCGGCGGGGGCGGATGAGGCCCTTCTCCTGGACGAGGAGGGGTATGTGGCCGAGGGCAGTGGGGAAAACCTCTTCTTCGTGCGGGATGGGGTGATCTACGCCCTGGAGCACTCGGTGAACCTCGAGGGCATCACCCGGGATTCGGTGATCCGGATCGCCAAGGACCTGGGCTACGAGGTCCAGGTGGTGCGGGCCACCCGGGACCAGCTTTACATGGCGGACGAGGTCTTCATGACCGGCACCGCGGCCGAGGTGACCCCGGTTTCCTTCATAGACTGGCGGCCCATCGGCCAGGGCACCGCCGGGCCCATCACCCTAAGGATCCGGGAGGTCTACCTGGAGGCCGCCAAGGGCCTAAGGCCCGAGTACGAGGGCTGGCTGACCTACGTCACTTCCTGAGCCAGTCCTCCAGCACCTTCCGGTAGAGCTCGGGGTCCAGGCGGGGCCTGTCGTAAAGCCCCGCCTTTAGCCTCTGCCTTTGGGCCTCAAAGAGGATCACCGCCGCCGCCACGGAAACGTTCAGGCTTTGCACCATGCCCAGCATGGGGATCTTTATGGTCCCATGGGCTAGGGCCAGGGCCTCCTCGGAAACCCCCCACTTCTCCGCCCCTAGGAGGATGGCGGTGGGCCTGGTGTAGTCCACCTCCCGGAAGTCCAGGGCGTCTTCCCTTAAGGCGGTGGCGTAGACTTGGAAGCCCCGCTCCTTCAGGTGGGCGATGGCCCCCCGGACATCCGGGTGCACCCGCAGGTAGACCCATTTGTGGCTTCCCCCGCTGGTCTCGTTGAAGGTGGGCACGCCTCCCGTGGGGTTCACCGCGTGGGCCTCGAGGACCCCCACCGCGTCGCAGCTCCTGAGGATGGCGGAGAGGTTGTGGGGCTTGTGCACGTTCTCCAGGAGGACGGTGAGGTCGGGTTGGCGCCGGCTCAGGACCTCCTCGATGCGGCGTCTACGGGCTTCCGTCACGGTTTCTCAGCTTAGCGATCAGGGGCTTCAAAAGCGAGCGTTTCAGTTTCAGGGCCTGGCGGTTCACGATGAGCCGGGCGGTGGAGTGGGCCAGGACCTCCACCTCCACCAGGCCCGCCGCCCTTAGGGTGGCCCCGGTCTGCACCACGTCCACCACCGCATCCGCCAGGCCCGTGACCGCGGCCAGCTCGATGTTGCCGGATAGCTCCACCACGTCCGCCACCCAGCCCCGCTCCTTCAAAAGCCGGCTGGTGAAAAGGGGGTACTTGGTGGCGATGCGGCGGATGGGGGAGGTGTCCCCAGGGCGCCTTATGAGGGAAAGCCGGCAGGCCCCGAAGCCCAGGTCCACGGGTTCAAAGAGGTCGCGGCCCGAGTCCAGGAGGATGTCCTTGCCCACCACCCCCACCTCCGCGATGCCCAGGTCCACGTAGACGGGCACGTCCTTGTTGCGGAGCTCCAGGAGGGCAATGCCCCCTTCCTTCCCGTGGAGGAGGGCCCGCTCGTTCTCCACGGGGGGCAGGTCCAGCCCCGCCCCCCTTAGGACCTGGTAGGCCTCCTGGAACATCCGCCCCTTGGGCAGGGCGATGGTGAGAAGGTAGCGCCTCATTCCACCCTCCAAAGCCTCTCCCCCTGGGCCAGGAAGGGGATGCCCCGCCTTTGGGCATAGCCCTCGGGGTCTTCCCCGTGGAAGAGCTCCACCCGCCTCTCCCCGGCGAAGCGCCGCAGGGCCTTAAGGTCCAGGGCCAGGACCTCGGGGGCCTCCTCCTTCTGGGGGGGCCTAAGGGCCTCCAGGGCCCTTTCCACCCCTAAGGCAAAGCCCGCCGCCTGGGGCAGAAGCGCCCCGTCGTACCGCCCCCCGCCCAAAAGGGGCAGGCCGAAGCCCGGGGTGTAGGCGCGGAAGAAGATGCCGGAGTAGTACTCGTAGCGCCGGGCCATGCCCAGGTCTAGGAGGACGGGCCTGTCCAAAACCTCCAGGGTTTTTTCCAGGTCGGCCAGGGCCCTCTTGGCCCGCTCGGGCAGGGGAAGCCCCTTGGCCTCCTCCAGCACCTCCCTTTCCCCGTAGAGGTCGGGGAGGGCCAGGAGGGTCTTCCGGGCCTCTGGGGGCAGGGGGTAACGCCCAAGGAGGGCCTCCAGCTCGGGCAGGTTTTTGCGGTGGATGGCCCGCTGCGCCTCCTGCTGCGCCCCTTCCGGCAGGCCCGAGGCCTTGAGCACCTCCCCCACCAGGCTGGGCAGGCCCACCTCCACCACCCCCTCCAGGCCCAGGGCCTCGAGGGCCGCGAAGGCCAGGTGCAAGACCTCCGCGTCCGCCAAAGGCCCCGTGGCCCCGATGAGCTCCAGGCCCACCTGGGTGTACTCCCGGAGGCGGCCGAGCTCCGCGTCCGCCTCCCGGAGCCAGAGGGGGCCCGCGTACTGGAAGCGATGGACCCCTTCCCCCAGGTGGGGCCTAAGCAGCTTGGCCAAGAGGGTGGTGAACTCGCTCCTTAGGGCCAGCACCTCCCCCGTCTTGTCCACCAGCTTGAAGGCCCTTTGCGCCAGGGGATGGGAGGGGTCGTAGCTCTCCAAAGCCGGAAGCTCCACGGGCTCATACCCGTGGCGCAGGAAAAGCTCCCGTAGCCTACCTATGAGCTCGGCCTTGAGCCGGGCCTCGGGGGGGAGGAGGAACCGGGTGCCTTCGGGGATCATTCCTTGACCAGGATCTCCACGCGGAGGATCTTGTCCCGCTCCGCCCCGGCCCCCGGGCCCTCCGTGGGGCTTAGGCGCCGGACCACCTCCATCCCCTCCACCACCTTGGCGAAGAGGGTGTACTGCCCCGTGAGGTGCGGGGTGGGGGCCAGGGTGATGAAGAACTGGCTGCCGTTGGAGTTGGGGTCCTGGGTGCGGGCCATGCCCACCATCCCTTCCCGGTCAAAGGCCAAACCCGGGGCGATCTCCAGGCCGAAGGTGTAGCCCGGGCCCCCGGTGCCGGTGCCCGTGGGGTCCCCGGTCTGGGCCACGAAGCCGGGGATCACCCGGTGCCAGACCACCCCCTCAAAGTAGCGGTGAAGGGCCAGAAAGACGAAGGAGTTCACGGTGTTGGGAGCTTCCTTCTCCAGGAGGTCCAAAAGGATCTCCCCCTTGGTGGTCTGGAGGCGGGCGTAATAGTCCTTGCCGGGCTCCAGGACCACCTCCGGGGCCTTGAAGGAGCGCACCGGCTTCTCGGAGAGGTAGGGGAGGGGCTTCATGCTCTCACCTCTGCAGGCGCCGAGGAGGACCAAAAGGCCAAGAAGAAGCGCGCGCACCCCCATAGCCTACACCCGGGGCAGGGTGATGCCCCTTTGCCCCTGGTACTTGCCCTGGCGGTCCTTGTAGGTGGTTTCGGGCCTGGGGCCTTCCAGGAACACGATCTGCACGATGCCCTCGTTGGCGTAGACCTTGGCGGGCAGGGGGGTGGTGTTGGAGATCTCCAAGGTCACGTGCCCCTCCCAGCCGGGCTCCAAGGGCGTCACGTTGGCCACGATGCCGCACCGGGCGTAGGTGCTCTTGCCCAGGGCGATGGCGATGACGTTTTCCGGCATGCGGATGTACTCCACGCTCCGGGTGAGGGCAAAGGAGTTGGGGGGGATGATGACCTCCTCTCCCTCGTACTCCACGAAGCTCCTCGGGTCAAAGCCCTTGGGGTCCACCACCGTGGAGAAGACGTTGGTGAAGATCTTCCACTCCGGGGCGGCCCGGAGGTCGTAGCCGAAGCTGGAAAGCCCGTAGCTTATAACCCCCTCCCGCACCAGCCTCTCCTCAAAGGGCTCAATCATGCCCTTTTTGGCCATCTCCCGGATCCACCAGTCCGGCTTAATCATGCCTTCAACTATACCCGCTAGACTGGCCTTATGCGAAAGCTCGGCCTCCTGGTCCTCTTGCTGGCGGCCTGCGGCACCCAAGACCCCACGGGGGCGGGGATGGAGCCCTTGCGCCTCACCAGCGCCAACCTTCCCCCCGCCTACCTGGGGGAGAACTACAGCGTAGCCTTCAGCGCCGAGGGCGGCGTGCGCCCCTACAGCTTTAGCCTCGAGGGCAAGCTCCCCCAGGGCCTTGCCTTCCAGGGGGGGCGGATCAGCGGGGTACCCAAGGAGAAGGGCCAGTTCCCCCTCACCCTCACCGTGGAGGACGGGGCCAAGAATAGCCGGGTCCAGCGGCTTACCCTCACCGTCTCCGACCCCCCTCCCCCTAGGCTCACCCTGGTGGCCCCCCCCGCCCAGGTGGAGGGGCCCTTCCTGCTCTTGGCCCGGGTGGAGGTGCGGGAGGCTTTGGGCTTTCAGCTGGAGCTTCCCTTAAGGGATCTGAGCCCGGATCTTGCCAGCCTGAAGGTGCCTAGCCCGGCCTACCTCCTGGACTACGACCCGGAAGCAGGGCTTTTGCGCTTGGATGTGGCCTTTGCTAAGCCGGTGAGGGACCAGGAGGTCCTCCGCCTCCTCCTCACCCCGCAAAAACCCCTCACCCCCAGGCTCTCCCCCCGGGTGGTCCTCTACGACAAGGAGGGCAAACCCCTGGGGGAGGCCTTGAAGCGGGGTAAACCCTTTGCCGACCTCCTCCAGCTGGCCCAGAACTGGGGCAAGGAGGGGAAGGAGCTTAAAGGGGACCTGAACGGGGACGGCAAGGTGGACGGCGCCGACCTTCAGGCCCTGGGGCAGGGGTACTTTGCCAAGCCCTCGTCCCTTCCCCCTGCGGGGAAGGAAAACGGCCAGGACCAGGGGGAGGGGCAGACCCCATGAGGCCCCTGGTCCGCTCCCTCCGGCCGCAGGACCTTCCCGCTTACCTGGTGCTCCGCGCTGCCCTTTGGTCCCGGGGACGACCCGGAGGAGGTGGCGGGCCTCCTTCAGGACCCCCGCCAGGCCGCCTTTGTGGCCGAGGTGGAAGGGAGGCTGGTGGGCTTTGTGGAGGTTTCCTTGCGTCCTTACGCCGAGGGGTGCGCCACCCGTCCTGTGGGCTACCTGGAGGGCTGGTATGTGGCCCCTGAGTGGCGATGGCAGGGAATAGGCCGCGCCCTGGTGGAGGCCGCGGAAGCCTGGGCCCGGGCAAGGGGGTGCCAGGAGATGGCCTCGGACGCCGAGCTCGGCAACCTCCTGGGCCAGGAGGTCCACCCGCCTGGGGTACCAGGAGGTGGAGCGGATCGGGCTTTCCGCAAAGACCTTTAGAGGGCCTTGCGGATGGCCTCGGCGTCCTCCTTGCGGTAGCCGTAGAGGGTGACCTCGAGGGTATCCGGGGCCTTCTTGATCTCCTCCAGCATCACCCGGGCCACCGCCTCCACGGGAAGCCCCCCCACCCCGGTGCCGAGGAGGGGAAAGGCCACGGTCCTAAGCCCCAGTTCCGCCGCCTTGGCCAGGGCGCTTCGGGTGGCCTTCCGCACGGTTTCCAGGCTGGCAGGTTCGTCCCCCAGGACGGCGGCGTGGATCACGTAGCGCACCCCCAGGTTCCCCGCCCCCGTGACCGCGGCCTCGCCCACCCGGATGGGGCCGATGCGGTCGCACTCCTCCTGGATGGAGGGGCCCCCTTTCCGCAGGATGGCCCCCGCCACCCCCGCCCCCAGCTTCAGGTGGTTGTTGGCGGCGTTCACCAGGGCGTCCCCCCGGAACTCGGTGATGTCCCCTTCTGCCACGCGGATGCGGGCCATGCCTCCATTTTCCCGTACAATGGGCCTGATGTCACGGGATATCCTAGGCCTCGAGGGGCGGATTGTCATGGTGACGGGGGCCGGCAGGGGCTTCGGCCGGGCCATCGCCCACGGCTACGGGCGCAACGGGGCCACGGTCATCGCCGTGGACCCCGATGTGGAGATGGCCACCGGTGTGGCCTCGGAGGTGGAGGCCTTGGGGGCCACGGCCATCCCCATTCGGGGCGATATGAGCGTGGTTTTGGATGTGACCAGCACTTTTGAAAAGGTGGAGGAGCTTTTTGGGCTACTGGACGGGATCGTCCACGTGACCACCGCCGAGAGCAAGACCCCCTTTGTGGAGCTATTGGAGGGGGAGTGGTACGACCTCATGAGCCAGGATGTGAAGTCCAGCCTGTACGTGCTCCAGCAGGGCTTGCGCCACCTGGCCGGGGGCGGGTTTGTCACCCTGGTGCTGCCGCCAGCGGTGCGCATCGAGCCCCATACCCTTTCCGTGCGCCGGGCGGTGGAAGGGCTCATCGAGGGGGTCACCCGCACCTTCCCCGGGGTTCGGGTCAACGGGGTGGTGCCCTCGCGGGATCCCGTTTCCGAGGCCTACGACCAAGCCTTGGTCCGGGCGGCCTTGGGCTTGGGCTCCATGGTTTCCGAAGGGGTGCGCGGGGTGGTGCTGGAGGTGGAGCTTCCCGAGCCTCCCCCATCCCCCGAGGTCTACGAGCTCCTCAGGGAAGTGCCGTGAAGTGCCCATACTGTGGCCATCCCGACACCCGGGTGGTGGACTCCCGGCCCTCCGACGAGGGGGCGGCCATCCGCCGCCGCCGGGAGTGCCCGGCTTGCGGCCGCCGCTTCACCACCTACGAGCGCACCCAGCTGGAGCCCCTGATGGTGGTGAAGCGGGATGGCCGCAAGGAACCCTTCAACCCGGACAAGCTCCTTCGGGGCCTCCTTTTGGCCTGCGAAAAGCGGCCGGTGGATCAGGAGGCCCTGAGGCGCTTTGCCTACACCTTTGAGGACCAGGTGACGGGTCCGGAGATCACCTCGGAGGAGATCGGGCTTAAGGCCATGGCCTTCCTAAAGGATCTGGACCACGTGGCCTACATCCGTTTCGCCTCCGTATACCGGGAGTTTGATTCCGTGGAGCGCTTCATTGAGGAGATCCGCCGCCTAGGGGGTGTTGACAAGAAGGAGGGGGCTTGATAGCATAGCTTTTGCTGCGCGGGCGAAGGCCCAAGCAGGGGGATCTTGAAAAGGGGAGAGCAGAGGCCAACACCAAGCAACCAACGCCTTCGGGCGTTTTTGTTGGAGAGTTTGATCCTGGCTCAGGGTGAACGCTGGCGGCGTGCCTAAGACATGCAAGTCGAGCGGGGCGGGTTTATACCTGCTTTAGCGGCGGACGGGTGAGTAACGCGTGGGTGACCTACCCGGAAGAGGCGGACAACCTGGGGAAACTCAGGCTAATCCGCCATGTGGTCATGTTCTTTGGGGCATGACCAAAGGGGCGACCCGCTTCCGGATGGGCCCGCGTCCTATCAGCTAGTTGGTGGGGTAAAGGCCCACCAAGGCGACGACGGGTAGCCGGTCTGAGAGGATGGCCGGCCACAGGGGCACTGAGACACGGGCCCCACTCCTACGGGAGGCAGCAGTTAGGAATCTTCCGCAATGGACGGAAGTCTGACGGAGCGACGCCGCTTGGAGGAGGAAGCCCTTCGGGGTGTAAACTCCTGAACTGGGGACGAAAGCCCTGTGGAGGGGGATGACGGTACCCAGGTAATAGCGCCGGCCAACTCCGTGCCAGCAGCCGCGGTAATACGGAGGGCGCGAGCGTTACCCGGATTTACTGGGCGTAAAGGGCGTGTAGGCGGCCTGGGGCGTCCCATGTGAAAGGCCACGGCTCAACCGTGGAGGAGCGTGGGATACGCTCAGGCTAGAGGGTGGGAGAGGGTGGTGGAATTCCCGGAGTAGCGGTGAAATGCGCAGATACCGGGAGGAACGCCGATGGCGAAGGCAGCCACCTGGTCCACTTCTGACGCTGAGGCGCGAAAGCGTGGGGAGCAAACCGGATTAGATACCCGGGTAGTCCACGCCCTAAACGATGCGCGCTAGGTCTCTGGTGCAAGCTGGGGGCCGAAGCCAACGCGATAAGCGCGCCGCCTGGGGAGTACGGCCGCAAGGCTGAAACTCAAAGGAATTGACGGGGGCCCGCACAAGCGGTGGAGCATGTGGTTTAATTCGAAGCAACGCGAAGAACCTTACCAGGCCTTGACATGCTAGGGGACCTAGGTGAAAGCCTGGGGTGCCCGCGAGGGAGCCCTAGCACAGGTGCTGCATGGCCGTCGTCAGCTCGTGTCGTGAGATGTTGGGTTAAGTCCCGCAACGAGCGCAACCCCTGCTCCTAGTTGCCAGCGGGATAGGCCGGGCACTCTAGGGGGACTGCCCGCGAAAGCGGGAGGAAGGCGGGGACGACGTCTGGTCATCATGGCCCTTACGGCCTGGGCGACACACGTGCTACAATGCCCACTACAGAGCGATGCGACCTGGTGACGGGGAGCGAATCGCAAAAAGGTGGGCGTAGTTCGGATTGGGGTCTGCAACCCGACCCCATGAAGCCGGAATCGCTAGTAATCGCGGATCAGCCATGCCGCGGTGAATACGTTCCCGGGCCTTGTACACACCGCCCGTCACGCCATGGGAGCGGGTTCTACCCGAAGTCGCCGGGAGCCATTGGGCAGGCGCCGAGGGTAGGGCTCGTGACTGGGGCGAAGTCGTAACAAGGTAGCTGTACCGGAAGGTGCGGCTGGATCACCTCCTTTCTAAGGAGCATTGGGGCCTCTGCTCTCCCCTTTTTGAGATCCTTTGGGGGCGCCTTCGGGCGCCCTTTTTTGTTGCTGGGAGGAGGCGTGCGGAGGAAGCGGCAGGTGCGGGTGGCTAGGAAACGGGTGGTGTCCGCCGGGGGCGTGGTCCTGCGGGGAAGGGTGCCCGAGGTGTTGGTGGTCTCCCTGAAGGGGGGACGGGTGGTGACCCTGCCCAAGGGCCAGGTGGAGCCCGGGGAGCGCTACGCGGAAACGGCGGTGCGCGAGGTGCGGGAGGAGACCGGGGTGGAGGCGGCGGTGCTTTCCCCTTTGGGCAAGGTGCGCTACTACTTCACCGTGCGGAATGGGGGAGAGCCGGTTACGGTGAGCAAGGAGGTGCACTATTTTCTCATGGCCTACCGCGGGGGCGAACCCAGGCCCCAGCTCACCGAGGTGGAGGAGGCCTTTTTCCTGCCCGCCTCAGAAGCCTTGGAGCGCCTCTCCTATCCCAACGAGCGGGAGATGCTCCTAAAGGCCCTGGCCCGGTGGCGTCCCTCCCGGCAGGATGCCTCCCCGGAACGCGAGGCCTAAGTACCCCGTGCGTGGGCGCTTAGGGAGGGGTTTTGGGGTCCAGGAGGGCCAAGGCGGCCTCCTCTGGGGAAAGCTCCCCCCGGGCCACCCTGGCCACCAACTCGCCTGCGCCTTGGGTTCTTTTCCGCCCCCATTCCTGGATGACGCTTTCCACCTCAAACCGGGCCCGTTCCAGGCGGTGGGCCTCGAGGAGCCCGTGGGCCACAAGGTGCTGGTGGTGGGCCTCCAGGCCCTGGAAAAGCGCCTCCACCCCTTCCCCGGTGGCCGCCACCGTGGGGTAGATGGCCGGACGCCAGCCCCCCGGCCGGGGAGGCGCCAGCTCCAAGGCGCTTTTTAGCTCCTGGATGATCCTTTCCCCACCGGGAAGGTCAAACTTGTTCACGGCGAAGAGGTCGGCGATCTCCATCACCCCGGCCTTAAAGGCCTGCACCGCATCCCCCGCCGCCGGGGTGAGGACGAGCAGGGTGGTGTCCGCCACCCGGGCGATGTCCACCTCGCTCTGGCCCACCCCCACGGTTTCCACAAAGATGCGGTCAAAGCCGAAGGCCTCCAGCAGGGCCAAGGCGGCCACCGTGGCCCCAGCCAGGCCCCCCAGGGCGCCCCTCGAGGCCAGGGAGCGGATGTAGACCCCAGGGTCCTGGTGGTGGCGCATCATGCGGATGCGGTCCCCCAGGATGGCCCCTCCCGTAAAGGGGCTGGAGGGGTCCACGGCCAAGACCCCCACCCGTTCCCCCCGTTTCCTGGCCTCCAGGATCAGGCGGTCCGTGAGGGTGCTCTTGCCGGCCCCCGGGCTTCCCGTGATGCCCACCACCTTGGCCCGGCTCTGCCCCCGCAGGCGCTTGAGGAGCTCCTGCCCCACGGGGTGTCCCGATTCCACCAGGGTGAGGGCCCGGGCCAAGGCCCGCACATCCCCTTGGTGGAAGCGCTGGAGAAGCTCTTCCACGTGGCCTTCCTGGACGGTCATGGGGACATTTTACGCTTTTTTGCCCCCGTGCCTTAATCCGCCAGGGCCACGCAGGCCACCTCCACCCGGACCCCCTTGGGCAGGGCCTTCACCGCCACCGTGGCCCGGGCGGGATAGGGGGGCGAGAAATAGCCCGCGTAGACCTCGTTGAAGAGGGGGAAGTCCTCCAGGTCGGCCAGGAAGCAGGTGGTCTGCACCACCCGGGCGAGGGAAGAGCCCGCCGCCTCGAGGATGGCCTTCAGGTTCTCCATCACCTGCTCCGTTTGGGCGCGGATATCCCCTTCCGCCAGGGTGCCGTCGGGCCTTAGGGGGATCTGGCCGGAGACGAAGACCAGGCCACCGGCCCGCACCGCCTGGGAGTAAGGGCCGATGGCCTGGGGAGCTTTGTCGGTGCGGATGGCTTCCATACCCCTATCCTACGCCAAAGCGGAAAAGCTTCCCGGCCAGGTTGGCCACCAGGACCTCCTGGGATAGGGGCAGGGGGGGCACCTGGACCGCCCCCAGGCCCGTGGCCTCAAAGACCACCTGGCCCCTTTGGTCCACGGCCAAGAAGCGCCCCTCCTCCGTGGCCACATAGACGTGCCCGGCGGCATAGGAAAGGCCTGCGGTTACCTTTCCCACCTCGAGGCTCCACACCTCCTCCCCCGTGGCCTGGTCCAGGGCCCTTAGGATCCCGTCCCAGGCGGCCACGTACACCCGTTCCTCGTCCAGGGCCAGCCCACCCCAGATCTCACCCTCCACGGCGGTGTTCCAAAGGGTTTCCCGGCCCAAGGGTTCAAAGGCGTAAACCTCCCCCTCCCAGGTGGGGATGAAGAGCACCCCGCGGTGGGCGGCCACGGGGGCGTGCACGGGTCCGGTCTTCACCTTGTAGCGCAAAGCCCCCGTGTCCGGGTCCAGGGCGTAGAGGAACCCGTCCTCCGAGGCCAAGAAAAGGAGGCCCCGGTGGAAGGTGGGGCTTGCGGAGAGGTGCCCCCCCGCCTGGAAGCGGTAGAGGAGGCGGCCTCGCTCAAAGGCGTAGAGGCTTCCGTCCCGGCTGGCCACAAAGACCCGCTCCCCCAGGACCAGGGGGGCGGCGGTGATCTCCGCCCCCGTATCCGCGCTCCACTCCAGGGCCTGGGCCCTGAAGCGGCGCACCCGGCCGTCCCAGGCGGCCACGTACACCCCACCCCGGACCACGGGGGGGGCAGTGACCTCCTCGGGAAGGGGTTCCCGGCGCACGGTTCCCGAAAGGAGGTCCACCTCCGCCAGGCCCCGCCCCGCTCCCAGGTAGACCCGGCCGTGGGCGTAGACCATCTCCCCGGGCCAGGCGGCTTCCCCTCCCAGGTCCAGCTTGCCTTTGAGGGAGAGCCTGCGGGGGTCGGGGGCCAGGGGGTAGTGGCCCGAGCGGCTGGACCCAGCCCGGGGCGTGGCAAGGCGGAGGGCCTGGAGCTCCTGCAAGGGGCTTTGGAAGAGGCGCGGATGGGAGGGCCTTTCCTCCGGGTGCTTGGCCAAAAGGGAAAGCACCGCCTCCGCTACCCCCTTGGGGATGGCGGGGTTCAGGGCCTGGGGGGGTTTGGGGGCCTCGTAGACGTGCTGGAAGAGGACGGCCTGGTCGTTTTCCCCTTCAAAGGGAGGCCGGCCGGTGAGGGTGCGGTAGAGGACCGCCCCCAGGCTGTAGAGGTCCGCCTTGGGGGTAAGGGGCAGGCCCTTGGCCTGCTCGGGGGCCATGTAGGTGGGGGTGCCCAGGGTGTAGCCGGTGCGGGTGAGGTGGCGGCTTTCCTGCAGGAGGTAGGCCAGGCCGAAGTCCATCACCTTGGGGTAGCCCTCCTTGGTGAGGAGGATGTTTTTGGGGGTGAGGTCCCGGTGGAGGATGCCCTGGGCGTGGAGGTGGGCCAGGGCCTCCATCACCCGGATGGCCGCCTCCAGGATGCGCTCCCCCTCCGGGCCCTCCTCAAAGGGCCCCAGGCGGTCAAAGGTGCCCCCCTCCACCAGCTCCATGACGAAGTAGGGCCTCCCCTCCTCCTCCCCCAGGTCCAGCACCTGGACGATCCCGGGGTGGAAGAGGCGGGAAAGGGCCCGCACCTCCAGGAGAAACCGCTCCCTCTCGGGGGGCAGGGCCCGGGGGTGGAGGAGCTTCACCGCCACCTTGCGCCCCAGGCGCTCGTCCACCGCCCGCCACACCTCCGCCATCCCCCCGGAACCTAAGGAGGCCTCGAGGCGGTACCGCCCGCCCAGGACCATGCCCGTCATTCTATTCCTCGGGTTCCAGCTGCTTTAAGAGTTCGGCCAGCCCTTCCTTGTTGCCCTCCAGCTCCTGCACGATCTTGGCGATGGCCAGGCGCACCACCTCCGACTTGGAAACCAGCCTCTCCGGGCTGGAGAGGGCGTAGGCGGCCCGGGTGAGGAGGGCGTCTTGCTCCTCGGAGATGACCACCTGCAGCCGCTTCTTTTCCTTCTTGGGCATACCTTCCCTTGCAAGAGTGTAGCAAAGGGTGCATGCCCTTGACAATGTGGATCAGCCCTTTTATCCTCACCTTGAGTAAGGTGAGTATGATGCTCAAGGACTCGCGGCGGGGCAGCAGGATCTTGCGGATCGAGGGAGGCCAGCCCCTTTCCGGCGAGTTGCGCGTTTATCCGGCCAAGAACGCCGCTTTGCCCATCCTGGCAGCCAGCCTTCTCACCCCCGAGCCCATCACCCTCTTGGAGGTGCCCAGGCTCAGGGACGTGGAGGTGATGCTGGAGCTTTTGGCCCACCTGGGCACCCGTTACCAGTGGGAGGGGCGCACCCTGCACCTGCACACCCCCGAGATCCAAAACACCCATGCCCCCTATGAGCTGGTGGGGCAGATGCGGGCCAGCTTCATCGTCTGGGGGGCCCTTCTCGCCCGGGTGGGCGAGGGGCGGATCTCCCTGCCGGGAGGGTGTGCCTTTGGGGCCAGGCCCGTGGACCAGCACGTGAAGGCCTTGCGGGCCTTAGGGGCCGAGGTGGTGGAGGAGGAGAACACCTTCTACGCCCGGCGGTCCCGCCCCCTTTCGGGGCGGGTGGTCTTTGACCTGCCCACGGTGGGGGGGACGGAGCAGGCCATGCTGGCGGTCGCCCTCGGGGGGGAGGCCACCTTGGTGCAGGCGGCCATGGAGCCCGAGGTGGAGGACCTGGGCCATTTCCTGCGGATGCTGGGGGTAGAGGTCCAGGGCCTGGGTAGCCCCATCCTGCGCATCCGGGGGGCCAAGCGGCTGGGCGGGGGAACCTACCGCATCATCCCCGACCGCATCGAGGCCGGCACCTACCTCCTGGCGGCGGCGGCCACCCGGGGGTCCATCACCCTGACGGAGGTGCGCCCCGACCATCTGGATGCCCTTTTGGATAGGCTTCAACAATCCGGCCACCGGCTGGAGGTGGGGAAGGACTGGGTGCGGCTTCGGGCCGTACCCGATCCCCAGCCCTTTTTTGTGGAGGCCCGGGAATACCCCGGCTTCCCCACGGATCTCCAGCCCATCGTCACCGCCTACCTGGCCACGGTTCCCGGGCAGAGCGCCGTCACCGACCGGGTCTACCCCGACCGCTTCACCCACGTGGGGGAGCTGGCCCGGATGGGGGCCGAGCTGTACCTTAGGGACCGCACCCTCTTGGTGAACGGGAAGCGGTTGCATGGGGCCCAGGTGAAGGCCCTGGATATCCGCGCCGGGGGTGGACTGGTGGTGGCCGCCCTGGCGGCGGAAGGGGTTTCCGAGATCGAGGGGGTCTACTTTCTGGAGCGGGGTTACGAGCACCTGGAGGAGCGGCTCCGCGCCCTGGGGGCCAGGGTGAATCTGGCGGAGGTGCCCTTGGCCCTGGCGGCGGACTAAGGGCCCCTGCGGGGATCCTGCGCCTGCCGTTGCCGATCCATAAGCCCGCTATTTAGCTGCGCCAGTCATCAAAGGTGCGCGCGGTAATGTAAAGGGCCCTTGTCCTTACCCATGGCATCCCTTACACTGGGAAACGGTATGGACCTGGATCTTCTCGCCACC
This sequence comes from Thermus amyloliquefaciens, assembly GCF_000744885.1. NCBI lineage: Bacteria > Thermotogati > Deinococcota > Deinococci > Thermales > Thermaceae > Thermus > Thermus amyloliquefaciens. Next base: position 574,259 of record NZ_JQMV01000003.1, read on the forward strand.
CGTCTGGAAAACCTCCGGGGGTATCTTTGACATCCCCGGTAAAGAAGCCCGTCTAAAGGAGTTAGAAAAGCGCCTGGAGGACCCGGCCCTTTGGCAGAATCCCGAGGAGGCCAAGGGGGTGAGCCGGGAGGCCAGCCGCCTACGGCGCACGGTGGACGCTTTCCGTTCCCTGGAAAGCGATCTCCAGGGCCTTCTGGAGCTCTGGCAGGAGTTTCCCGCGGAGGAGCGGGAGGCCCTCCGCCCCGAGCTGGAGGAGGCCGCCAAGAAGCTGGAGGACCTTTACCACGAAACCCTCCTCTCCTTCCCCCATGCGGAGAAGAACGCCATCCTCACCATCCAGCCCGGGGCTGGGGGCACGGAGGCCTGCGACTGGGCGGCGATGCTCCTCCGGATGTACACCCGCTTCGCCGAGCGCCAGGGCTTTGCGGTGGAGGTGGTGGACCTCGTCCCGGGGCCTGAGGCGGGGATTGACTACGCCCAGATCCTCGTCCGGGGGGAGAACGCCTACGGCCTCCTCTCCGCCGAGGCTGGGGTCCACCGCCTGGTGCGCCCCTCCCCCTTTGACGCCTCCGGGCGCCGCCACACCTCCTTCGCTGGGGTGGAGGTGATGCCCGAGGTGGACGATTCGGTGGAGGTGGTCATCCGGCCCGAGGACCTGCGCATTGACGTCTTCCGCTCCCAGGGGCATGGGGGGCAGGGGGTGAACACCACGGACAGCGCCGTGCGCATCGTCCACCTGCCCACGGGGATCACCGTGACCTGCCAGACCACCCGCAGCCAGATCAAGAACAAGGAGCTGGCCATGAAGGTCCTCCGCTCCCGGCTTTTCGAGCTGGAGTGGAGGAAGAAGCAGGAGGAGCTTAGGAAACTCCGGGGCGAGGTGCGGCCCATAGAGTGGGGGAGCCAGATCCGGAGCTACGTCCTGGACAAGCAGTACGTGAAGGACCACCGCACGGGCCTCATGCGCTTTGACCCCCAGAACGTCCTGGACGGGGACCTGCTGGATTTCATCTGGGCGGGGTTGGAGTGGAAGGCGGGCCGTCGCCAGGCGGTGGAGGAGGTGGAAGCCGACTAGGGCCTCCCCTGGCCAGGGGTCGGGGAGGGCCCTTTTACCTATCCTGGTGCCCGGCTTCGGCGGGGCCCAGGTCCCTTAGGGCAGAGCCCATGGCACCCTGGCCCGGCCAGATCCGTGAAGCCCAAGGTGCGGTGGCGGGCTTGAAGGGGTGGGCGGGAGCGTGTGCGGGCGTGCCGGGGCCTGGGCCCGGATGGGGGCGGGAAGCCGCATTCCCAAGAGCCCCCTCCGGTTCGGGCCTGGCCCTCAGTAGACGTCCTCTGGAGACTTGTACACCTCCCCGGTGAGCCAGTAGATGACCCTTTCCGCCACGTTTTCCAGGTGGTCCCCCAGGCGCTCGTAGCTGCGGGCCACCCGCATGAGGGTCAGGGCCTTGGTGAGGGTGCGGGCGTCCTCCATCATGTAGGTGATGAGCTCCCGGGTGATCTCCTCGTAGAGCCCGTCCACCTGGTCGTCCATCTCCAGGACCTGGCGGGCCAGGGAAGGATCCCTTTCGGCCATCGCCTTGCCCAGGGTATCCATCATCTCCAGGAGCCGCTTGGCCATCTCCTGGAGGATCACGTAGCGCTTCAGGGGGGGTTCCTGGGCCAGCAACAAGGCGTCTTCGGCCACGTGCATGGCGTAGTCCCCAGCCCGCTCCAGATCGGTTAGGGCCTTGATGACCGTGAAGATGAGGCGGAGGTCCGAGGCCACCGGTTGGTGCCGGGCGATGATGGTTATGGCCTGGTTTTCGATCTTCACCTCCAGGGCGTCCACCTCCTGGTCCTTGGCGATGACGCCTTCCGCTTTGGCCTTATTCCCTTCCACCAGGGCCTCGGTGGCCTCCTGGGTCATCTGCCGGACCAAGGAGAGCATCCTTAGGGTTTCCTCCACCAGCTCGTTCAAGGCCTTATCCAGTACCTCGCGCATGCCGCCTCCTTGCCTCAGTTTAGGGGAAAGCTGACGCCGAAAACGTTTTCCGCCCCCTCCCTTTGGGCATAGGCCTCTCCGCCCAGGCCCTGGGCGATGCGGCGCACCAGGTAGAGCCCCAGGCCCTGCCCGGCGCCTCCCTGGAAACCCCGGTGGCGGGGAAGGAAAAGGGCGTGGTAGTCGGGGAGTTCGGGCCCCTGGTCGCGCACCTCCACCCATAGGCGGCCTTCCTCCTCCCGGGAAAGGAGGCGGATGGGGTCACGGCCGTACTTGAGGGCGTTGTCCAGAAGGTTGAGGAGGATCTGGAAGAGGGCCTCGGGGTCGGTGTGGAGGGTGTGGGGGAGCCTTACCTCCACCCGCCGCTCCCTTAGCCGTTCCCCGAGGAGCTTTTCCAGCCGGGGCCAGAGCTCCTCCAGAACAAAGGTTCGCTTGGGGCCGGGCTGGGTGAGGGAGAGATCCCGCACCAGACGGGAAAGCCGGGCGACCTCCGCCTTGAGGAGGTCCAGCACCTCCTTTTCCTGGGGGGTCCTGGGGGTCAGGGCCTCGAGGAGGGGTCCCATCCCCGCCAGGGGGGTGCGGAGCTCGTGGGCCAGGGCCTGGGTGGCCTCCTCCAGGGCCTCCAGGCGCCGCTGGGGCTCCGTTTCGTCCAGGAGGTAGAGCCTGCCGGGAAGGGCCTTGGCCCTTAGGGTGCGGCCCCGCACCTCCAGGGTGCGCTCCCCTCCGTGGAGGGCCAGGGCCTCGAGGCGGTGGTCGCGAAGGGCCAGGAGGAGGGGGCGGCCCACCACCTTTTCCCGGCTCACCTCCAAAAGCATCGCCGCCTTGGGGTTCAGGTAGAGGACCTGCCTATCCTGGTGCAGGACCAGGCCCTCCAAGGCCTCCTCCCAGGCCTCGGCCAGAAGCTCCTTCACCCCTCCCCCTCAAAAGGCCTTGCCCCAGGGGTGGGTTCTTCCCCCTGGGGGACCACCTTGAAGCGGTACCCCATGCCCCGAACGGTTTCCAGAAAGCGCGGGGCCTTGGGGTCCTCCCCCAGCTTTTCCCGGAGCTGGAGCACGTGCTGGTCCACGGTTCTCGGGGTACCCAGGTAGTCCTGGCCCCACACCGCCTCCAGGAGTTCCTCCCGGGAGTAGACCCGGCCCGGGCGCTGGGCCAGGAAGGCCAAGAGCTCAAACTCCCGGCGGGTGAGGGGTAGCGGCCGGCCTTCCAGGCTGGCCTCCTTGCGGTCCAGGTCCAAAAGCAGGGGCCCTCGCCGGAGCACCTGCCGCTTGCCCGAGCGCCTTAAGAGGGCCTCGAGGCGGGCCAAAAGCTCCTCGGTGGCGAAGGGCTTGACCAGGTAGTCGTCGGCCCCTCGGGAAAGCCCCTCCACCCGGTCCCGCACCTCGGCCCGGGCGGTGAGCATGAGGACGGGAAGGTCGGGGTAGGCTCCTTGGCGCATGCGTTCCAGGAGCCGGGTGCCGGGTTCGTCGGGGAGCATCCAGTCCAGGATCACGGCTTCCGCCTCCCGCAACCTTGGCCAGGCTTCCTGGGAGGTGGCGGCTTCCAGCACCCGGTGCCCGGCCCGCTCCAGGGCCAGCCGCACCCCTAGCCGCACCGCCGGCTCGTCCTCCACCACAAGGACCGTGGCCACGCCCTTAGTCTAGCCTGGGCCTTGTCAGAGAAAGGTCAGGGCCTTTGCTTGACAGGCCTCCTTGGCCCGTGCTACCCTGCAAAAGGCTTGGGGGCGGCTAGCTCAGCGGAAGAGCGCTCGCCTCACACGCGAGAGGTCGTAGGTTCAAGTCCTACGCCGCCCACCAGCTCCAGGACGCAAAGCTTCCCCCCACGGTAGCGTGGGGGGAAACCCTTTAGCCGGTTTATCAGCCGGTCTATCCGTTCAGGCTTGGGCGCGGGGGGCGGGGTAGAGAAGTTCTTCCAGGTCCAGCACCCACCCCCGGCGCTCCTCCTCCAGAAGGTGGCGGTACACATTCAGGGTGATGGTGGGGCTGGCGTGGCCCAGCCGCTCACTCACCACCTCCAGGGGCACGCCCCGGGAGAGGGCCAGGGTGGCCCAGGTGTGCCTGAGGTCGTGCACCCTCACCCGGCCCAGGCCCGCCCTTTCCGCCAGGCGGCGCAGGTAGTGGTTGAACGCGTCCGGATCCACGGGCTTTACCCCGCCCACCAGGAAGAGCCCGTCCACCTCCTCCGGGGTGAGCCTCGCCAGAAGCTCCTCCCTCCGGGCCTTCAGGCGAAGGAGGAGGCCACGGGGCAAGGGCACCTTGCGCTTGGCCGTGGGGGTCTTGGGCTCGGAGAAGGCTCCCCTTCCGGCCACCTTTACCCAAGCCCGTCCCACGGTAAGCTCCCCGGCCTCCAGGTCTATGTCCCGCCATTGCAGGGCCAGGGCCTCGCCCCGGCGGAGCCCGGTTTCCAGCATGAGCCGGAGGAGCAGGGCCATGTCCTTGGACCGGGAGGCTTCGGCGGCCTCCAGAAGCCGGGCCACCTCGTGGGGCTCCAGGGCCCTGGCCGCCTTCTCCCCCTTGGGCAGGCGCACCTTCACGGCTTCGGCGGGGTTTCTGGCCACCAGTTCCAGCCGTAGGGCCTCCCGGAAGAGGGCCTTGAGCCGCATGAGCACCCGGCCCACGGTGCGGGGGGCGTAGCCTGCTTCCACCACCCGGTCCACGGCGGCCCGCACATGGACCGGCTTCACCTCCTGGAGCCGCATGCGGCCCAGGGGGTCGTGGGCCTTGGGGTCCTTGAGGGAGGGGAGGGCGTGGGCCAGCTCGTCCAAGGCCAGGCGGATGGAGTTCGGCCTAAGCCCCTCCCGCTCCAGGCGCTTCAGGTACTCCAGGGCGAAGTCCCGCGTGGTGAGCCTGGAAGGGTCGGTGAGGAGCCCCTTGGCCTGGGCGGCCACCATATCCGCCAGGGCCCTTTCGGCCTCCTTGCGGGTTTCGCAATGCTTCTCCCGCTTGACCTTCCGGCCCGTGGCGGGGTCTACCCAGGTGAGCTGGGCCACCCACTTCCCCTTGCCCTCGTGGTAGAAGACGCTTCCGCCCCCTTTGCCGCGCCTTCGCATCACCACCTCCTACGCTTCCTTCCCTTGCGCCAAAGCCACCGGGCCCGGCGTAGGGCCCACCGCTTGCCCACCCGGCCCCGGGCCAGCATCTTGGCGAAGCGAAGCCAGGACCAGAGCTTTCTAAGGTTCACGGTACTCCTTCCCCCCCAAGAACGCCTCCACGGCGGCCCTCGGGATGCGCCAAACCCGGCCCACCTTCACCGCGTGGAGCTTCTTGGCGTAGATGAGCTTTTCCACCGTCTTGCGGCTAACCCGGAGGAGCTTGGCCACCTCCGCCACGGTCAAGACTTCTCCTTGCATGCCCGTAAGATACCACAGAAGCCCGGAGGGGGGTAGAGATGGGTGTTCATTCGCGAAAGCTTGATTTCGCGCATGTGGGGGTGTGGCCCGGGCTTCCCGTCAAGGGTTGACGGCTTGCCGGGGTAGCCTGGGGGTTTGCTCCAGGGCTTTTCCCCAGGCGAAAGTTTGCGCAACTTTCCGGCGGGGGTAAGGTTCTCCTCCCCACGCGTGAGGGGGGTTCTGGGCCTTCCCAGGGCGGGCCGTTTTCCAAAGAGGGCTACCCCTCCTCGTCCAAGGGCCACTCCGCCGCGGTGAAGGAGAGGGGATGGGGCTCCGCCTTCGGCGCGGCGGCCAGGGCCAGCTTGAGGGCCAGGGCGGCCACCCGGGCCTTGTGCTCCGGGTTGAGGCCTTCCGCCTCCTCCAGGGCCTTCTCCAGGACCGCCACGGCCTTGCCCCCAAGCCCGGCCAGGCGCGTGCGCCAGGCCTCGGCCTCTTGCCACCGGGCGCGGGCGGCCTCGTACCGCTCAGTCCACTTCGGCTTCGCCTTCGCCTTCCTCATCTTCCACCTCCTTGAGCTTGAGCCCGGAGAAGAGGGCTTCCAGCGCCTTGCGGAAGTCTTTGCCCAGGTCCTCGGCCAGGGCCTCGGGGAAGGCCCGGAGGGCGTACCTCCCCCACATGGGCAGGCCAAGGTCCAGGGCCCGGTCCTTCCCCCCTCTCCGGGCCTGTGAGAGGTAGCCCAGGTGGGCGCACTTCCTGCAGAGGAGCCCCCGGTGGACCAGGTAGAGCACCCGGCGGTTCCCCCCGCACCCGGGGCAGACGAAGACCCACTCCACCCCGAAGGGGTGCCTCACCCCCTTTAGGCGCACCACTTGCTCCCCGAAGGCCAGGCAAACGGGCGGCCTCTCGGGGAGGGGGCGGCCCGTCTTCATCCGCCACCACTCCGCCAGCCACGCGGCCCAGATTTGGGGGGTTCGTTCGGCAATCCCCTCCCAGGGCCTTCCCGGCCCTCTCCCCAGCCCGGGGAGAGGGCCGCGCCTCCCCGCCCCGAGGGCGGCCCGAAGTGCCAGGTCCAGGTCCTTGATTTGCCCCATCGTCTAACCTCCTTGCCGAAGAGGCTAGAAGAAAAAACCTCTTCGGCCTCGTCAATGGCCCGCATGGGGCACCTCCACCTCTACCCCCAGGCAGGGGGCGCTTTTCGCGTGCGCTATCTCCCCGAAAGCGCGTGCGCGTTCCCCTCCTAACGGGGGGTTTATCGCGTCCTGCACGGGCAAAACCCTCGCGCACGCTATGCGCACGGATGCGCACGCATGGGGGAGAAGCCCCGTCCTGGACGGCACAGGGTGCGTGCGCGTTTTCTTCCTCGTCCAGGACGGCGTTCCCGGGAAAACGCGCACGCGCCTCACGCTCCTACCTCCTCACGCCGCTTCACCCGGGCCCGGGCGATGGGCTCAAGCCGGGGCGGGTTTCCGGCCCAGACCCCCAGAAGCTCCACCTCCTGGGCTCCGGGCCAGGCCTCCTCCAGGAAGGCCAGGCGCTCCACCAGCCAAGCCTCCAAGCTCGGGGCGTTCTGCCCGGGCCAGGCGGCGTGGGCCTCTAGGTCCTCCTCCTCCGGCATGGCCAGAGCCCAGTAGAGCACCCGGCCATCGGCCACCACCCGGAGCTTGGGCGGGCGCATGGCCCGCACCTTGGCCGCGAGGTCCGGGGCCAGGGTGATGAGCTTGCGCCAGGGGCTCACAGCTCCACCTCCACCTCGTCCTCCTCGGGCTGGGGGCGGGGGGCGGTGATGCGAAAGACGCGCCCCCCAAGCCCTTGGGCCACCTCCGCCAGGGCGCGGCGTGCGCGTTCTTCCGGTTCTTGCGATGGGGAAGGCACTTCCGAACGCGCACGGGGGTTTTCCTCTCCTAGACGGCGTTCCTCGGGGGGGCGTGCGCGGTCGTGCGCATGGCGTGCGCGTTGGTTTTCCTCGTCCTGGAGGGCGTTTTCCTCGGTTTTCGGGGAGAACGCGCACGCGGTTTGGGGGAGAGAGAGCACGCACGTTTCCCCGGTGAGGGGGTGCACGTAGCTCCCCCCTTCCCCCAGCTCCCGGGCCAGCCGCTCGGGCTCGGGGAGGAGCCGAAAAGCGGCCTCCTCCAGGGGCGCGCCCTCAACGGGGCGGATGGCCAGGCGGTTCCCGTCCCTCTGCACGTCCACCAGCCCGGCGGCTTCGGCCTGGTCCACCCACTTCTGCACGGTGCGCTTGGCCCACCGCAGGTGCCGGGCCAACTCCTTCACGTAGACGGCCACGGCCCCCTCGGGAACGTTCTTCCCGGCGGCCTCCTCCACCTTGGCCTCGTGCACCTCCCGCACGGCCACGGCCAGGGCCAGGGCCTGCGGGCTCACGGTGTGGACGCTCCGGGCCAGGGGGCGCGCGGCCAGGTGATAGGCCAGGGCGTAGTCCTCCAGGGCGGCCACCAAGCGCCCCTCCCGCGCTTCCCTCCGGGCGTGGTGGAGGAGGGCCACCACCTTGACCAGGGTGAGGAAGCGGCCAAAGTCCCTCCGAAGCCGGGTCAGGTCCTCGGGGAGGTCCTGGGCCTCCAGGAGCCGGGCGATGGCCGGGGCGTAAGGGACCACCACCTCCTTCTGAGGAAGGAGCTCGTAGAGGGCGTGCCAGGGGGTAGGGTCCACCTCGGGAAGGTCCCCTCTGGCCTCCCGTTCCGCCAGGGCCTGGACCACCCGGAGGGTGTGGGCCTTGCTGTCGTCCAAGTAGAGGGAGAAGGTGCGCGTTTCGTTGTCCTCCTTGGTGAGCCCCTTGGTGAGCGTGGTGATGAGCCCGGTGGGGCCGGGGCGGACGATTTCCCGGGCGGCCATGCGCCCCTGGGGGGTCTTCTCCACGGTCAGGTAGCGGATTTGCCCTTCCGAGAGGAGGGTGCGCACCAAGTACAGGACTTCCTCGGAGTTCAGCCCGTCCTCCTCGTAGAGCACCAGGTGGCGGTGCCGGAAGTCCACATCCGCGTACACCAGGGCCTTGGCGCTCATGCTGGAAAGCTCGTAGTAGCCCCGAGGGGGGATGAGGGCCAGGGTCTGCTTCACCAGGAAGGACTTCCCCGAGGAGGAACGCCCCTTGACCAGGACGCTGATGGGGGCTTCCGTCCTGGCGGAAAGGAAGGCCAGGTAGAGAAGCCCCCGGTTCTCCTCCTCCCCCACCACCCCAAGCTCCCCGATGGTGCGGATGGCGCGGTGGAGCAGGGCGGGGTCCTCGGAGAGTTCCCGGGCGGCTTCCCGGGCTTCGGGAGTGATGGGAGGCGCTTCCTCCTCCCGGGCCTGAGCGTCCCGCGTGGCCCGGTAGCGGGCCCAGTCCTTCCGGAGGGCGGCCACGCTCACCCCGGTCTTCTTCTTGAGGGCCAGGAAGAGGGCTTCCACCTCGGCATCCAGGAAGCCCCCCTCGTAGACAGCCTTGAAGAGCTCGGGGAGAAGGGCGGGAAGGGTTTCCGCCTTGGCTTCTCCCACCCGCTTGAGGAGGTCTTGGAAGGTCATGCCCACCTCCTCATCCGGGCGTAGACGCGGGCCCGGTAGGTGCGGGGCCCGGAGGGGGCAAGAGAGGGCTCCAAGGCCAGGGGGCGGGAAGCCCCCACCTCCAGCCCCCACCTCGCGGCGGCCCGGGCTTCGGCCTCGGGGAGTCCGGCGCTCATGGCGGCGGCCACCAGGGCCTCCTCCGCCTCCCGGGGGTCCAGGCCGTGGGGGAGGAGCCCCCCGGCGGCCACGGCGTAGCGGATGAGGGTGTTGTGCCTCTGCCCCTCCGGGGTGCGGGCCACTTGGGCGGCGTAGGCCTGGAGAAGGGCCTGCAGGCGCTTGGGGCTCGTCCCCCCCTCGGGAGTCCACACGCTCCTGGGAGGAGGAGGCGGCGGGGGGAGGAGCCGGGCCAGGAGGGGGGCAGGCACCGGGGGAAGCTCCTCCGGCCTCCTCAAGGGCACCTCCCAGACGTAGGCTCCCGTGGGGAGGGTCGTGGGAGGGGCCACCAGGTAGCTCCTCCCGAGTCCCCGAAGGTCCACCCCGGGGATGGCCCTCACGCTGGCGGAAAGCCGCCCCACCGCCTCCGGGGGAAGGCACAGGTAGACGTGCACCCCCCCGCGTGGGGTCCTGGCCCGGGGGGCCTCCAGGAGGGTGGGGTGCTCCTCCTTCAGGCGCTCCCAGGCCTCGGGGTCGTCAAAGTCCAGCACCAGGACGGGGTCCGGGGCCAGGATGCCCACCCCGCACTTGGGGCAAACCCGCCACCAGGCCTCGAGGGTGGCCGGGTCCCGGGAGGCCTCCTTGAGGCCGCGGGGCACCAGGCCCCCGTGGGGGCGCTTCTCCCCAGGCGCGAGGGGCAAAACCCGATAGCCCATCGCGGCGTAGGCCTGGGCGGCCACCAGGGCGCTAGAATGGGGTTGAGCCGTTCGCACGGTGCCCTCCTACCGCCCCCGGGGCCCCATCCCGGGGGTTTCAAGCTCCTCCAGGCGGCCTTCCGCCAGAGCCTCGGCCACGCGAAGCGGCACCAGCCAGCGCCGTCCCAAGCGCACCCCGTAGCGCCGGGCAAGTTCGTAGCTTAGGTCCCTCCCAACTTTGTCCCGTCCCAGGTAATCTCGCAGTTCTTCCGGCGTGAGCAACCTCTTCTCGTGCATGGCCCCATGTTTTCGTGGTAAAACGGGAATAGCAATGGCTGTATCCGTAACGGTAGCCGTAACGCTAACCGCCCACCCGGTTAGGGTGCCCGTAGCCTGGGCCGATGGGCCCGAGGAGCTTCCCGAATGGGAGGGGGTTTCCCCCTTGGTCGCTTTTCTCTCAACCGAGAGGGGCACATGGAGGAAACATGTGCTTCAACGGCCAGCCCGAAGCGTCTTCCCCAGGCTCGTGCGCAGGTCCCTCCTGGCTCAGGACTTGCCTCAAGGAAAACCCGTTTCGCCTCTTGAGGCCCTGTCCCGGGTATTCAGGACGGCGTTGAAAGACTCAAACCCCTACGCCAAAGGAAGCCCTACGCGGGAAGCCGTTCTCTGGGCCGCAGAGAACGCGGGCCTTCTCGTCCCCTTCAAGGTGGAAAGGGCCGCATGGCCTCCTCTGGTTTCGGGGGAGGATTTGGTTTCGTGGTTGGCCGCGGCCTACGCCGTAGGGGCTTGGCGCATCGTCCTTCCCCTTCTCAGCGATGGGCACTCGTACAAGGAAATCCGCCGGGAAGTCTTCTCCAGGTTCGGGCTAGAGTTTGCTTCCGGGTCCAATGACCTAGTGAGAAGCCAGTCCGGTAACTCACCTGATATTCCCCTATGGGCCCTGAATGTCCTGGAAGCCCTCTGGCGCAAGAAGCCCAAGACTCAAGTAGTCCGGGCTTGGCTTAGAGAGGCCGCCCTTAGCGGGCTGGTTCTTGACAGCCGGGGTGAGTTCTGGCCCTTCTTCTCTAACCGTCCCGAGGAGCCGGAGCTACCTCTTGCGGCCCCTAAGTGGGTTGCTACGGGCGGGGTTTACCACCTCGCCCTCCTCCAACTGGCTCAGGCGCGAAAGAAAGAGCGTCTATGCGTCTGGTGTGGTGGGGGCATTTTGGGCCGGGGGGACAAGCGCTACTGCTCCAACGCATGCCGTCAGGCGGCCTATAGGGCCAAGAAAAAGGTGGGGACTATCTGAGCTTGCCTGATGAAGGCGCACCTCGAGGCTCCTCGGCCTCCTCAATGTTTCCTAGAACGACTCTACGGCCAGCCGGTTTATCAGCCGGTCTATCACCCCGGAAATGGCCGGCTATCGGAGTAAATTCCAGGAAGTGCTATTGGAGAAAACCGCGTCTGGAAGGGGAAAAACGGAAGATGACGGGGGTTCTGGGCTCGCCTCACACGCGAGAGGTCGTAGGTTCAAGTCCTACGCCGCCCACCACCCAGGACGCGAAACCTCCCCCCTCGGCAACGAGGGGGGAGGTGCTTTTGGGGGCCGGAAGCAGGGGCCTACCCCCCTCCACCGGAAGGGGGGGCCTCTTCCCGGCAAACCCTCTACCCACGATGCGCATCGTGGCGGCCTCCCCAAAGCACCTCCTCGCCCTTTGGGGTGAGGAGGAAGCTGTTGCGGTCGTCCCGGATCTGGCGCTTCAGCACCCGGAGCACCTTCTTTTTGGCCTCCTTGTCCAAGACGGGGAAGAGGAGCTCAAACCGGCTTTGGAAGTTCCGAGGCATGGCGTCGGCGCTGGTGAGGTAGACCTTCCAGGCTCCGCCCCTGCGGAAAGCCGCCACCCGGGCGTGCTCCAAAAACCTCCCCACCAGGCTCTTGGCCCGGAAGCCGGGGTGGAGGAGGGTGAGGGTGCTCCGCACCAAGAGGTCCACCCGGGCCCCCGCCTCGGCGGCCTGGACCAGGGCCTTCAGGACCACGGGGTCCGTGAGGTGGTTGAACTTCAGGATGACCCGCCCCTGGGGGTGGGCCTCCTGGGCGATCTCCTCCACCAGGAGGTGGCGGATGGCCTCCCCGGTGCGGAGAAGGGAAAGGGCGGGGGAAGGCTCGAGGAGGGGCGTTGGCAGGCTTGGGGCCTGGGTGGCTTCCCCGCTCAGAAAACCCCCCTGGGTGAGGCTGGCCCGCATGGCCTGGAAGAAGGCGTGCACCTCCCGCACCACCTCCGGGCGCCCCGTGAAGAGGGAGAAGTCGGTGTAAAGGCGCCCGTTGGTGGGGTTGTAGTTGCCCGTGCCCAGGTGGGCGTACCCCCTTCCCTGGCGGGTGAGGAGCAGGAGGGCCTTGGCGTGCACCTTGCGCTCGGGGAGGGGAAGCACCTCCACCCCCGCCCGGAGGAAGCGCAGGTACCAGTGGAGGTTCAGAAGCTCGTCAAAGCGGGCCCGCCCCTCGAGGAGCACGTGCACCCGTTTGCCCGCCCGCGCCGCCTGGATGAGGGCCTCGGCCAAGGGGTTTTTCTCCCCGATGCGGTAGAGGGTGGCCCAGACCTCCGTCACCTCGGGGGAGAGGGCCTCCTGGGCAAAGCGCTCCACGGCGGCGTAGTCGGCGAAGGGGTGGTAGAGGAGGAGGTCCCGGTCCTCCAGGTGGGCCAGGGGCTTTTTCAGGAAGCTCCGCGGCCTTTCGGGCTTTAGAGGGGGGAAGAGCCACTCCTTGGGGCCCTCGGCCACCAGCCTTTCCACCAGGGTGAGGTTCAGGGGCGGAGGCAGAAGGAAGACCTCTTCCGGGATGAGCCCCAGGGTTCTCCGGAGTTCCTCCAGCCAGGCTTCGGGGAAGCCCTCCTCCGCCACCAGCAAGGTGGCCACCCCCTCCTGGCGCCCCTCGAGGGACTGGGCCAGCTCATCCCAGTCCGCCCGGGCCCGTTCGCTTTCCAGGAGGCGGAGCACCCTGAACTCGTAGAGGGGGGAGGGCTTCGGCAGAAAGAGGTCGCTTCGGGCCCGCATCAGGGCCCCCAGGCGCACGTAGGCCCCTTCCCGCCCGGGGATGGGCAGGAGGCGGGGAAGGTCCTGGGGCAGGCGCACCAGGTAGTCTTCCGAGGCGAAGTAGAGGGCCCCGTGGGAAAGGTCGGAGGCGGCCTCCCAGGGGATGAGGTCGGTGCGGGGGGCCGCCACCTCCGCCAGGTACACCCGGAAGTAGAGCCAGTCCGCCTCGTCCAGGTCCTGAGGCTCCAGGACCTGAAGGCGGGGACGGGCCTCCCTAAGCAGGGCCTGGTAGCGCTGGTAGGCCAGCCTGGTCTGGGCGTGGGCCTCCTCCAGCAGGGCCCGGTGGCCCTGGCTTCCCCGCTTTTCCCAGAAAGGCTTGGCGATGCGGGCGGCGAAGAACTCGTCCAGGTTGCGGTTCCAGATGGCAAGAAACCGCATCCGTTCCAGAAGGGGGAAATCGGGCCGCTCCGTTTGCAGCAGGACCCGGCGGTTAAACTGTAGCCAGCTGGCCTCGGGTAGGAGGTGCATTTGTTCAAGATTACGCCTGAAGAAGATCAGAAGGCGGTCAAGCCCCGCTCCCTGGCCGTTATGGACCTGGGCTCGGGCACCTTCCGCTTGGTGGTGTACGAGTACGAGCCCGGCCTTTCCTTTCACCTGGCGGACGAGTTGAGGGAGCCCGTGGCCCTGGGGGAGGGGCTTGCCCGGGGGCGGATCCACCCCCAGGCCCTGGAGCGGGGCAAGAAGGCCCTGAGGGCCTTTGCCGATTTCCTTCGTGCGGTGGCCCCGGACCAGGTGCGCATCCTGGCCACCAGCGCCATCCGGGATAGCGAAAACGGCCGGGAGATCCTCGAGGAGGCCCTGGCCCTGGGGCTTTCCCCCCAGCTCCTCACCGGGGAGGAGGAGGCCCAGCTGGGGGTCTTGGCGGTGGCCAACGCCCTGCCCCTGACAGAGGCCCTGGTGGTGGACCAGGGTGGGGGTAGCGCCCAGGTTTCCCGGATGGAGGGGCGCCGCTTCCTTTGGGGCAGGGCCCTTCCCCTGGGGGCCTTGCGCCTCACGGAGGCCTTTTTCCGCTCCGATCCCCCCGCCAAGGCGGAGGTGAAGGCCCTGGAGCGGGCGGTGGCCGCCCACCTCGAGGCCCTCCCCCTGGAGCCCGGCCTGCCCCTGGTGGGCCTGGGGGGGAATGTCCGGGCGGTCGCCCGGTGGCACCAGAAAAGGCGGGGGTATCCCCTGGATTTCGTGCACGGCTACCACCTCCCCCGGGAGGGGGTGGAGGAGCTTTACGAGGACGTGCTGAGCCTCAACTTGAAGGCCCGTTCGGAGCTTCCCGGCCTCCAGCCGGACCGGGCCAAGACCCTCCCCGCCACCCTGGTCTTCCTTCGCACCCTCCTGCGCCACACCCGGGCCCCGGGCCTCTGGCTGAGCGGGATGGGGATCCGGGAAGGCGCCCTTTTCCAGCACCTCTGGCCCCCGCCCCACCTCCTCCCCGATCCCCGGGCCTTTGCCGTGGAGAACCTCTTCCGCCGCTACCCTTTTCGGGCGGACCACCGGGACCGGGTAAAGGCCTTGGCCCTGGCCCTGTACCGGGGGCTTGCGCCCCTGCACGGCTATGCCCAGGAGGAGGAGCGGCTTCTCCTGGAAGCCGCCCACCTGCACGACATCGGCATGCACCTGGGTTACCACGAGCACCACAAGCACGGGGCCTACCTGGTCCTTTCCGAGCCCCTCTTGGGCACGTCCCACCGGGAGCAGGTTCTTCTGGCCCTCCTGGTGCGCTACCACCGGCGGGGGAAGCCCTCCCTTGGGGGCTACCGGGGCCTTTTGGCCCGGGGGGACGGCAAAAGGCTTTTGCGCCTGGCGAGCCTCCTGAGGCTGGCGGAGATGCTGGAGCGCACCCGTTCGGGCCGGGTGAAGGGGGTGGGGGTGGAGCTGGGGGAGAGGGTGCGCTTAACCCTGGAGGCGGAGGAGGATCCCTGGGTGGAGCGCCTGGAGGCGGAGAAGCAAGGGGGGCTTTTCCAGGAGGCCTTTGGCCTTCCCCTGGAGGTGAGGTGGGGGGGATGATGGCCCAAGGGGGTTTGGGCCGGGCCTGGCCCGCACCGGCCCCAAGGGGCGGGCCATGGAGGCCAATGGGCCGGGCTCCTGCCGGTTGGGGTGCCCCGGGGCCCTCTTGGAGGGCGAACCCCTCCGTGCGTTCCCCTAAGGGACGTTTCCACCCTAGCCCTGCCGCCTTGGCGGTGGAAGAATAGGGCTATGCCGGTTAGCCGCTATTACGACGTCAAGCGGGACGAACGGGGCGAGCGGTACCTGGAGCCCTATGTTTCCGGTTTCCTTCTCCTTAGGCTTCCCCTCCTCAACAAGGGCACGGCCTTCACCGAGGAGGAGCGGAGAGCCTTGGGCCTCGAGGGCCTCCTCCCCCCTCACGTGAACACCCTGGAGGAGCAGAAGGAAAGGGTCTACCGCCGCTACCGCCTGATCCAGAGCCCTTTGGAAAAGCACATCTACCTGCGCCACCTCCAGGACCGCAACGAGGTGCTCTTCTACGCCCTGGTGGTGGACCACCTGGAGGAGATGCTCCCCATCCTCTACACCCCCACGGTGGGGGAGGCGGTGCGGGAGTTTTCCCACATCTACCGCTACCCCCGGGGCTTCACCGCCAGCACCCGCAACATTGACCGCGTGGAGGAGGCCCTGGCCAACGTCCCCCTGGAGGAGGTGCGCCTCATCGTGGCCACGGACTCCTCCGCCATCCTGGGGATCGGGGACCAGGGGTATGGGGGCATGGCCATCGCCATCGGGAAGCTCACCCTGTACACCGCCGCGGGGGGGGTGGGTCCGGACAAGACCCTGCCCGTGGAGCTGGACGTGGGCACGGACCGGGAGGACCTCCTCAAGGATCCCCTTTACCTGGGGGTGCGGCACCGGCGCCTCCGGGGGGAGGCGTACTACCGCTTCCTGGACCGCTTCGTGGAGGCGGTGCGCAGGCGCTACCCCAAGGCCCTCATCCAGTGGGAGGACTTCGCCAAGGAGACGGCCTTTACCGTTTTGGAGCGGTACCGCAAGGTGGTCCCCTCCTTCAACGACGACATCCAGGGCACGGGGGCGGTGGCGTTGGCGGGGGTGCTCTCCGCCTGCCGCCTGAAGGGGGAGAGGCTTTCGGAGCAGACCATCGTCATCTATGGGGCTGGGGCGGGGGGCATTGGCGTGGCCTGGGCCCTAAGGGAGGGCATGAAGCGGGAGGGCCTTTCCGAGGAGGAGGCCCGGGCCCGGGTTCTGGTGCTGGATTCCAAGGGCCTCCTGGTGGAGGGCCGGAGCATGGAGGCCTACAAGGAACCCTATGCGCAACGGCGGGAACGCATCGCGGGGTGGACGTTCTCGGGGGCTTACCCCAACCTCTTGGAGACCATCCGCAACGCCCGGGCCACCGTCCTCCTGGGCCTTTCCGGCCAGGGGGGAAGCTTCACCGAGCCCGTGGTCCGGGCCATGATGGAAAACACCCCGCGGCCCGTGATCTTTCCCCTCTCCAACCCCACCTCCGCCTCCGAGGCCCTTCCCGATGACCTCATCTACTGGACGGAGGGGAAGGCCTTGGTGGCCGCCGGAAGCCCCTTCCCCCCGGTGGGCTACATGGGGCGCACCATCCCCGTGGGCCAGGGAAACAACGCCTTCATCTTCCCGGGCCTCGGCTTGGGGGCGGTTTTGGCCCGGGCCCGGGAGGTGACGGACGGGATGGTGCTGGAGGCGGCCTATGCCCTTTACGACTACACGCAAAGCCATTTCCCCGAGCTCCTTTACCCTCCCGTCTCCCGGCTAAGGGAGGTTTCCCCTTACGTGGCGGCCCGGGTGATGCAAAGGGCCCTCGAGGAGGGGGTGGCGGAGGAGGAGCGGGTTTTGGGCCTCTCCTTCAAGGGGCTCATGGAGTTCGTGCGCTCCCGCTTCTGGGAGCCCAAGTACCTCCCCTACCGCCCGGCCCCGGTAATCTAGGGGCATGGCCTGGCGGCTTTACGCCCTGGAGCTTTCCCGCCTCGAGGGCACGGCAGGGGAGGTCCTTTCCGGCGCGGTTTGGGAGGAGGGCTACCCCGCCCGCTTTGAGCCACTGGAGGCGCCCTGGGAGGCGAGAAGGGCCCCTCCTGTCCCCTGGCCCGAACCCCTCTACTTCGTGGACGGCCGGGAGCGGGCGGAGGCGGTGCTTTCCGACGGGAGGAGGCTCGCCCTTTTGGGGTGCGTGGCCGCGGGGGCCCTGGTCTATCGGCAAGGGAACATGGGCCTTCTGGAAACCCGGGTGCGCAGGGTGGGGGTGGGGTTGGAGGAGGCCTTGCGCCTGGGGGGGCTGGTGTACGAACCCCTGCCCCTCGAGGGGGGTCCGGGCCCGGGGGACCCCCTTCCGGCCCTTCAGGAGGGGTTGCGGAAGGCCCGGGCCCTCCTGGAGGAGGAGGTGGCCGGGGGCCTGACGGGGGGCCTCCTCATCGTGGATGGCCCCGTGCGCCTAAGGCGCCGGGACCCGGTTTTGGGCTACATCAAGACCCACTGGGCCCGCTACCTTCCCGAGGGTAAGGAGGCCCTCCTCTTCGCCCTGAAGCCCGGGGAGCGCACCCCCATGTTCCGGGTGCACCGGGGAGGGC
The DNA here is from genome assembly GCF_000744885.1 of Thermus amyloliquefaciens. Taxonomy (NCBI): domain Bacteria; kingdom Thermotogati; phylum Deinococcota; class Deinococci; order Thermales; family Thermaceae; genus Thermus; species Thermus amyloliquefaciens. The sequence continues at coordinate 591,527 of NZ_JQMV01000003.1, forward strand.
AGGCGCTGGCCAGCTGGTACCTGCGCCTGCCCCTACCCCCGGAGGGGGTGCGCCCGCCCGAAAGCGGGCTTTTACGGGTGGAAACCCCCTTGCAGGAGGGCGCGAGCGCCCTGGCGGACCTCTCCTTAAGCCTCTTTCCCGCCTTGGCCTCCCACCCCGTGAAGGACCCCAGGGCCCCGCAGAACCTCCTGCCCGTGGGGGGGCTTGAGCGGGAGCTTGCCCGCAGGATGGGTAGCCGGGAGGTGGTGGGACGCCTCCTGGCCCGGCATCTGGGAGGTGGTTGATGGAGCGCGTCGGCGTGGTGTTGGGTAGCCGGGAGGCCACCCCCTTGGAGTTCTTCGTGGGGGTGGAGGGCCAAGGGCTTCTGCGCCTGGACGACCTGGTGGTGGTGGAGGGCTACCACCCCAAGGTGGGCAAGGTGCGCTACTTCGGCATGGTGGACCACGTGGCCAAGGTCCACGAGGGGGAAAGCTTTGACACCGACATCTTCCTGGCGGTGGAGGGGAAGATCCCCGTCTCCCTGGCCTACGTGGCCCACGTGAGCGTGACCCGCATTCTGCCCGAGGAGTTCTTTCCCCCAGATCCGGGTTCGCCCGTCTACCTGGCCCAAGGGGAGGACCTGGAGCTTGCCCTCTACTATGACGCCATGCGCAACCAAAGGGGGAGCACCACCCTCCCCGCAGGTTTCTTGAAGAACGGGGAGGTGGCCTACCTGAACCTGGAGTTCCTGAACGGGGTGAAGGGGGGGCATGTGAACATCTCGGGGATCAGCGGGGTGGCGGCCAAGACCAGCTATGCCACCTTCCTCCTCAAGAGCCTCCTGGAAAGCGGCGTGCTGGAGGACGCCCACCAGGCCAAGGTGCTCCTTTTCAACGTGAAGGGGGAGGACCTCCTCTTCCTGGACAAGCCCAACCTGCGCCTATCCGAGGAGGCGAGAAGGGACTACGAGAGGCTGGGCCTACCCCCCACCCCCTTTGGGAGCGTGGCTTTTCGGGCCCCGCCCAGGAAGGAGGGGGAGGGCATCCTCCCCGATGTGGAAACCCGGCTGGAGGGGGTGAGGGCCTACCACTGGGACCTGGTGCAGTTCGCCCAGAAGGGGCTTCTGCCCTTCCTCTTCACCGACAAGGGGGCCCTCACCAACCTGGGCTTCCTGGTGGCCCACGTGACGGAGAAGCTGAGGCGGCTTGCCGAGGGGCAGAAGGGGCCTCACCTCTTGGTGGCGGACTGGCCCGAGGGGGAGCTGGCCGAGGGGATCACCTTTGACGACCTGGGCAGGGTGCGGTTGAAAAGCTTCTCCGACCTGGTGCGCTACCTGGAGTACAAGCTTTTGGGCCCCGAAACGGGGGAAGGGGAGGGGGACCGGACCTGGGTCGCCCGCCAGGCGCGGGGGACCCTGGAGGCCTTCATCCGGCGCCTAAGGGCCAGCGTGGAGAACGTGGGCCACCTCGTCCGGGGGGACCGGAAGGGCCACCCGCCGGATCCCCTGGAGGGGGGAGAGCAGGTCCATGTGGTGGACCTGGCCAAGCTTTCTCCCCAGGGCCAGATGTTCGTGGTGGGGAGCCTCCTCTCCGACCTCTTCGCCAAGAAGGAGCGGGGCCAGTACCGGGGGCGGGTCTTCGTGGTGCTGGACGAGCTCAACAAGTACGCTCCCCGGGACGAGGAAAGCCCCATCAAGGACGTGCTCCTGGACATCGCCGAGCGGGGCCGCTCCTTGGGGGTGATCCTCATCGGGGCCCAGCAAACCGCCAGCGAGGTGGAAAGGAGGGTGGTGGGGAACGCCGCCATCCGGGTGGTGGGCCGCCTGGATGCCGCCGAGGCCGAGCGGCCCGAGTACCGCCACCTCCCCCCCTCCTTCCGCCAGCGGGCCCTGATCCTGCCCCAAGGGTCGGTGATCCTCTCCCAGCCGGAGATCCCCGTGCCCCTCTTGGTGCGCTTTCCCTTTCCCGCCTGGGCCACCAAGCGGGAGGAGGTCCTGGAGGACAACTCCGCCGAGGCCCTCAGGCGGGAGTTCTTCTAGTAGGATGGGGCTGCCATGAAGGAGACCCCGCTTTATCGGGCCCACCTGCGCCACGGGGGGCGCATGGTGGAGTTTGCGGGCTACGCCCTGCCCCTGCAGTACACCTCCATCCGCGAGGAGCACCTCGCGGTGCGCCGGGGGGCAGGGCTATTTGACGTGAGCCACATGGGGGAGTTCCTCATCCGGGGCCCCGGGGCCCTGGCCTTCCTCCAGTGGGCCACGGCCAACGACGCCTCCAGGCTGAGGGTGGGCCGGGGGCAGTACTCCATGCTGCCCAACGCCCGAGGGGGGGTGGTGGACGACATCTACCTCTACCGGCTGGCGGAGGAGGAGTACCTGATGGTGGTGAACGCCGCCAACATCGCCAAGGACTTTGCCCACCTGAAGGAGCTCTCCCGGGGCTTTGCCGTGGAGCTTACCGACATCTCCGAGGCAACCGCCCTTCTCGCCCTCCAGGGGCCCAAGGCGGCCTCCCTCCTCCAGGGATTGACGGACGCCGACCTTGCCCAACGGAAAAAGAACGACGTGTTCCCCGCCCGGGTGGCGGGCCGGCCCGCCCGGCTGGCCCGGACCGGGTACACGGGGGAGGATGGCTTTGAGCTCTTCCTGGCCCCGGAGGATGCCGAGGCGGTCTTCGAGGCCCTGCGGGAGGCGGGGGCCACCCCTTGTGGCCTCGGGGCCCGGGACACCCTCCGGCTGGAGGCGGGTTTTCCCCTCTACGGGCACGAGCTCACCGAGGACACCAACCCCCTTTGCACCCCTTGGGCCTGGGTGGTGAAGGGGGAAAAGGCCTTTTACGGCAAGGAGGCGATGCTGGCCTCCCCGTGCGCCGATAAGCTCATTGGCCTGGTGTTGGAGGCGGGGATTCCCCGGGAGGGGTACAGGGTATACGCCGGCGACCGGGCGGTGGGCCGGGTGACCAGCGGGGGCTACTCGCCCCTTCTGGAAAAGGGCATCGCCCTGGCCTACGTGGAGAAGGAGGCCATGGAGCCCTTCTTTGTGGAGGTTCGCGGGCGCAAGGCGGCGGCTTCCCTTAGCCCTTTGCCCTTTGTGCCGCTAAAATAGCGGGGGTTAGGAGGCGCTATGGACATACCCAAGGACCGCTTTTACACCAAGACCCACGAGTGGGCCCTGCCCGAAGGGGACACCGTTTTGGTGGGCATCACCGACTATGCCCAGGATGCCCTTGGGGACGTGGTGTACGTGGAGCTTCCCGAGATGGGGCGCAAGGTGGAAAAGGGGGAGGCGGTGGCCGTGGTGGAGAGCGTGAAGACCGCCTCCGACATCTACGCTCCGGTTTCGGGAGAGGTGGTGGAGGTGAACGCCGCCTTGGAGAAGACCCCCGAGCTCATCAACCAGGACCCCTACGGGGAGGGTTGGATCTTCCGCCTTCGTCCCCTGGACATGGGGCACCTGGACGACCTTCTGGATGCCGCGGGCTACCAGGAGGTTCTGGAAAGCGAGGCCTAAGGCGGTTGGTATGGCGGGCTCTGGGCTTTGGGGCGCCCGGGCGGCCTTAACCGGGCGGCGAAGCCCTTCTGTAGCCCCGGGTCAAATGGCCCGGGGGTCTTGTTTAAGGATGGACCTATGGACTACACGCCCCATACCGAGGAGGAGATCCTGGCCATGTTGGAGAGGGTGGGGGCGGGAAGCCTCGAGGACCTCTACCGGCACCTGCCGGAGGAGGTGCTGAACCCCGAGATTGCCCTGCCCGAGCCCCTGCCCGAGTGGGCGGTGCTGGAGGAGCTCAAGCGGCTTGCAGCGAAAAATAAGCCCGCCTTCAAGGCCTTTTTGGGAGGGGGGATACGGAGCCACCACACCCCTCCCGTGGTCCAGGCCTTGGCCAGCCGGGGGGAGTTCCTGACCGCCTACACCCCCTACCAGCCCGAGGTGAGCCAGGGGGTTTTGCAGGCCACCTTTGAGTACCAGACCATGGTGGCGGAGCTTGCGGGCCTCGAGGTGGCCAACGCCTCCATGTACGATGGGGCCACCGCCTTGGCGGAAGGGGTGTTGCTGGCCCTCAGGGAGACGGGCAGGATGCGGGTCCTGGTCTCCCAGGGGGTGCACCCGGAGTACCGGGAGGTGCTCCGGAGCTACCTGGAGGCGGTGGGGGCGGAGCTTATCACCCTGCCCCTGGAGGGGGGCCGCACCCCCTTGCTGGCGGTCCCCGAGGGCACGGGGGCCGTGGTGGCGCAAAACCCCAACTACCTGGGGGCCCTGGAGGACCTGGCCCCCCTGGCCGAGGCCGCCCACGGGGCGGGAGCGCTTTTCGTGGCGGTGGCCGACCCCCTTTCCCTGGCGGTTTTGGAGCCCCCAGGGGCCTACGGGGCGGACATCGCCGTGGGGGACGGGCAGAGCCTGGGCCTGCCCATGGGCTTTGGCGGTCCCCATTTCGGCTACCTCGCCACCCGGAAGGCCTTCGTGCGGCAACTGCCGGGGCGGCTGGTCTCGGAAACGGTGGACGCGGAGGGGAAGCGGGGCTTCATCCTCACCCTCCAGGCCCGGGAGCAGTACATCCGCCGGGCCAAGGCCAAGAGCAACATCACCACCAACGCCCAGCTCACCGCCCTCATGGGGGCCATGTACCTGGCGGCCTTGGGACCCGTGGGGCTTAAGGAGGTGGCCCTGCAGGGCGTGGCCATGGCCCACCGCCTGTGGGAGCTTCTCTTGGCCCTCCCCGGGGTGGAGCCCTTTACCCCAGAGCCCTTCTTTAACGAGTTCGTCCTCCGGCTTCCCCGGGATCCCCGGCAGGTGCAAGAGGCCCTGGCGGCACGGGGCTTCCACGCCGCCAGCCCCGTGCCCCGGGAGTACGGGGAGAACCTGGCCCTTTTCGCCGCCACGGAGCTCCACCGGGAGGAGGACCTTCTGGCCCTACAGGCCGCCATGCGGGAGGTGCTGGCATGAGCTACCCCTTGATCTTTGAAAGGAGCCGCAAAGGGAGGCGGGGCCTAAAGCTGGTGCAGGGGGCTCCCGAGGCCACCCGCTACATCCCGGAGAAGTTCTTGCGCAAGGCCCCACCCCGGCTTCCCGAGGTGGACGAGCTCACCCTGGTGCGCCATTACACGGGGCTTTCCCGCCGCCAGGTGGGGGTGGACACCACCTTCTACCCCTTGGGCAGCTGCACCATGAAGTACAACCCCAAGCTCCACGAGGAGGCGGTGCGGCTTTTCGCTGACCTGCACCCCTACCAGGACCCGAGGACCGTCCAAGGGGCCTTGGAGCTCATGTGGCAGCTTGGGGAGTACCTGAAGGCCCTCACGGGCATGGACGCCATCACCCTGCAGCCTGCCGCGGGGGCCCATGGGGAGCTCACCGGGATCCTCATCATCCGCGCCTACCACGAGGACCGGGGGGAGGGGAAGACCCGCAGGCTGGTCCTGGTCCCCGACTCCGCCCATGGCTCCAACCCCGCCACCGCCAGCATGGCGGGCTATCAGGTTAAGGAGGTGCCCTCAGGACCCGATGGGGAGGTGGACCTCGAGGCCCTGAAAAGGGAGCTTGGGTCCCACGTGGCCGCCATCATGCTCACCAACCCCAACACCCTGGGCCTTTTTGAGCGGCGCATCCTGGAGATCTCCCGCCTGGCCAAGGAGGCCGGGGTCCAGCTTTACTACGACGGGGCCAACCTGAACGCCATCATGGGCTGGGCCCGCCCGGGGGACATGGGCTTTGACGTGGTGCACCTGAACCTGCACAAGACCTTCACCGTGCCCCACGGGGGCGGGGGGCCGGGCTCGGGGCCCGTGGGGGTGAAGGCCCACCTGGCTCCCTACCTGCCCGTGCCCACGGTGGAGCGGGGCGAGGAGGGCTTCTACCTCAGCTTGGACCGCCCCAAGAGCATCGGCCGGGTGCGGAGCTTCCACGGCAACTTCCTGGCCCTGGTGCGGGCCTGGGCCTATATCCGCACCCTGGGGCTTTCTGGCCTGAAGAAGGCCGCGGCCCTTTCCGTGCTCAACGCCCGCTACCTGAAGGAGCTCCTGAAGGAGAAGGGTTACCGGGTGCCCTACGACGGGCCCTCCATGCACGAGTTCGTGGCCCAGCCCCCCCAGGGGTTCCGCGCCCTGGACTTGGCCAAAGGGCTTTTGGAGCTGGGCTTCCATCCCCCCACGGTTTACTTCCCCCTGATCGTGAAGGAGGCCCTCATGGTGGAGCCCACGGAGACCGAGAGCAAGGAGACCCTCGAGGCCTTCGCCGAGGCCATGGGGGAGCTTTTGCAAAAGCCCAAGGGGTGGCTGGAGGGGGCTCCCTACACCACCCCGGTGCGGCGGCTGGACGAGGTGCGGGCCAACAAGTACCCCAAGCTCACCTACTTTGACCAGGGGTAGGGCGAGGCAGGGACCGAGGGGGAGGGGCACCCAACCCCTCCCCCTGGCTTAGCCTCGGCTCACTTCTCCACGGGCAGGTTGGCCCCGGTCCAGGCCTTATACCCACCCAGGATGCTCTTCACGTTGTAGCCCTGGCCCCTGAGGAAGACCAAGGCCATGGCCCCGCGGTGCCCGATGCCGCAGTAGACGATGATGGGCTTACCCTTGGGGATTTCGCCAAGGCGCTTGGGCAGGTCGCGGATGGGGATGTTCACCGCCCCGGGGATGCGGCCATCCTTAAACTCCGAGGGCTCCCGCACGTCCAGGATGAAGACGTCCAGGGTGTCCATCATCTGCTTGGCGGCGGCGGGCTGGATGCCGTAGTAGTCTGCCGGCAGGGTGGCGAGGAAGTTCCCCACCTCCCGCACCGTGAGGGCGGAGAAGGTGGTCGTGGTGGCCTGGGCCAGCACCGGAAGGACCAACAAAAGACCTAGCCAAGCGAGCTTCTTCATGCCTTTCATCACACACCTCCTTTGCATTCCCTAGGGGCTTCGGCCCCTAAAGGCCAAGACCTTGCCACTGGCCAGCAAAGACCAAAAGCGCCCGAAGGCCGGCAGCCGCCAGGAGCCCCGCCCAGGGGGAAAGCCGCTCCCGCCAGAAGGTTCCCAGACCCAAGAGGAGGAAGAGGCCGTAGAGGAGGCCGCCTTCCTCCCAAAGGTGCTCCCGAGCCTCCGGAGAGAGGGTGAGGGGGTAGAGGAGGGCGAGGAGGAGGGAGGCGCCAACCAACAGGCGCAACGGATAAAAGGCCCAGGGGCTCTTTAGAAGCGCCGCCACCCCCAGGGTGAGGGCTAGGGCGGTGAGGGGGAAGAGCCCAGCCATGAGGGCGTTCCAAAGCGGGCGGTTGCCGTTTACCGTCAGGGCCATTCCTGGATAGGCGAGGGCCACCAGGCTGAAGACGAGGAGGGCCCAGCTCAGGACCCGCTTTGGCCCCTTCCCCAGGTGGAGGAGGCCGGCGGTGAGGAAGCCCAGGGCAAGCCCCCAGGCGCCCCACCAGATGGGGCTTTGCGGACGGAAGGAGAGGAAGAGCCAGACATGGCTGAAGCGGAAGCGGGCGGGAGACTCGGCCCAGAGGACGAAGAGGTCTAGGGCGATGAAGAGAAGGGCGAGGAGGGTGTAACGCCGGGCCTCCTCGTGCTCCTTGAGGTGGAGAAGGGCGGCGAGAAGGGCCGTGCCCCCCGCCAGCCCCACCAGGACGAAGTGAAGGGCATTGGTCCAGTGCCAAAACTCCCCGGCGTTGGGAAGGCCGTAGAACTCAGTCATGGCGCACCTCGCTTTCCCGGGTGAGCCCCTTCTTGGATGGGGCGTTGAGGTAGAAGAGCTTGGGCCTTGTGCCCTGCTCGGGCCGGAGCACGTCCACCCGATCCGCTGCTTTGAGGGCTTGGGATACGGGGCTTTCCGGGTCGTCCAGATCCCCAAAGGTGCGGCAGTACGTGGGGCAGGTTTCCACGCAAGCAGGGAGGCGCCCCTTCTCCAGCCGGTGGGCGCAGAAGGTGCACTTGCTCACGTAGCCCGCAGGATGCAGGTAGCGGGCATCGTAGGGGCAGGCGGCGATGCAGGCCCCACAGGCGATGCACTTCTTTGGGTCCACGAGCACTAACCCGTCCTTGGTCTGGTAGCTGGCCCCTGTGGGGCAGACGGGGACACAAGGGGGGTTTTCGCAGTGCAGGCACTGTTCGGGGCGGAACTCCACCACCAGGTCCGGGTAGGTGCCCAGTTCCCGCTCCCGAATCCAAAGGTTGAAGACCCCGGGGGGCACCTGGTTTTCCATCTTGCAGGCCACGGCGCAGGCGGCGCAGCCCACGCAGAGGCTTAGGTCTATGGCCATGGCGTAGCGGGGCATCACATCCTCCTTTCGTCAAAGGGGCGTTTGGCCAAGGAAACCAGGCTGGGCAGGCGGGGTTTTTCCGTCTTCTCCAGCTTGACGAAGTTGACCCGGAGGCCGGCGCCGCCGGAGATGGGGTCCAGCTTGTAGCGGGTCTGGAGGTAGGTGTCCGAGGCCCCCCGCCCGTGGGCCACCTTCATGAGAGGGGCTTTGTGGCCGAAGCCGTGGACGATGTAGACGCAGTCTTTGCGTATCCTCTCCGTGGCCTTCACCCGCACGGGGCCCTCCTTGACCCCGTCCTGGTTCACCAACATCACGTAGTCTCCGCTCTTCAGGCCCAGCTTTTGGGCCTCCTCCCGGTGGATCCAGACCTCGTTTTCCGGGTCCATCTCCATGAGGACCCAGTTGTTTTGCGTGCGGGCGAAGGTGTGCACGGGGCTACGGCCATAGAGGAGGCGGTAGAAGCCAGGGGGGGGTTCCTCCGGTGGGGTAAAGACGGGCAAGGGCTGGTGGCCTGCGGCTTTGAAGGCCTGGCAGTAGAGCTCGATCTTCCCAGAAGGGGTGCCAAAGGGAAGCCGGCCCTCCTTTTCCCAGTCCTCCAGCCAAGGCTTGCCCTTCTGCACCAGGGTGCCCATGGTCTTCAGGGTTTCCAGATCAAAGCCGATGCTCTGCAGGCGGGTGTTCAGGTACTCCTCGATGTCCTTCCAGGGGAAGAAGGCCTCCAGGCTCAGCCTCAGGCCCAGCTCCCGGGCGATCCACCAGCCGGGCTTGGTGTCAAAGAGGGGTTCGTGGGCGGGGACGCGGAGCTGGATGAAGGGGGTCTTGTGGGCCACGGCCACCAGGTCGTCGTAGCGCTCCAGGTAGGTGGCCTCGGGCAGGATCACGTCCGCCCACATCACGTGCTCCTGGGGCAGGACGTCGATGGCCACGTAGAGGTCAAGCTTCCGGAGAGCCTCCTTGGTGCGGGGTACGTTGGGGATGGCGTGGAAGAGGTTCACCCCGTAGGCGATGAGCCCCCGGATGGGGTAGGGCTCCCCGGTGATCATGGGCTCAATGAGTTCCTGGATGGCGGTGGTGCGGGCGAAGAACTTGCCCTTGTCGGCCCGGGGTTTGTAGCCTTCGGGCTCGTGGTCTCCACCGGAAGGCCCGGAGCACCCGCCGGCCGCGGGTTCCAAGGGGAGGGGCGGGGTGGGGTATTTTTCCAGGTAAGGGGTTTGGGCGATGTAGAAGCCGCCCGGCCGCCCGTAGTTCCCCAGGAGGATGTTGACGTAGTAAAGGGCCATCATGCGGTAGGTGTCATCCCCGTACCACACGGTGTGCCGGGTGGGGGGGAGGACCGCCTTGGGCTTGTGGGCCGCCATCTCCCGGGCCACCTGGCGGATGGTTTCCGCGGGGATTTCCGTGTGCTTTTCGGCCCACTCGGGGGTGAAGTCCTTGACGTGAGCCTTGAGCTCCTCAAAGCCCGTGGTGTATTTGGCCACGTACTCCTGGTCGTAGAGGCCCTCGTAGATGAGCACGTGGATCCAAGCCAGGAGCAGGGCGGTGTCGGTGCCGGGCTTGATGGGAAGCCACAGGTGGGCCTTGGCCGCGGCGGTGGAGTGGCGGGGGTCCACCACCACCAGCTTGGCCCCCCGCTTCAGGGCCAGGGCGAAGTCCTGGAGCTGGGTGTTGTGGGTGTCCTCGCCGATGTGGTGGCCGATGAGGACGATGTAGCGGGCGTTCTCCCAGTCCACGGGTTCGTGGCCGCCGATGGGACGGCCGAAGACCCACTGGGAGGCCACCTCCCGGGGAGCGGTGCAGATGGCCACGGAGGGCTTGGCGGCGTTGGGGCTACCCCAGGCGGCGGGGAGGAAGTCCACGAACCAGGAGTCCCCGGTGCCATGGCCGAAGAAGGCGATGGCCTCGGGGCCGTATTTCTCCTTGATCTCCAGCATCTTTTTGGCCACGTGGTCCAAGGCCTCCTCCCAGGTGGCCACCCGGTACTTGCCCTCGCCCCGTTCGCTGCCCTCCACCCGGATGAGGGGGCGCTTCAGGCGGTCGGGGTCGTAGGTGGTCTGGGGCATGCCCTGGCCCCGGGGACAGAGGCGGCCCCGGCTTTTGGGGTTGGCCTCGTACCCCTCCACCTTGTAGACCCGGTTGCCCACCGCGTGGGCCACGATGCCGCAGCGCCAGAAGCAACCCTCGCAGATCTGGTAGACGCTCCGCACCTCCTGGGCGTACCAGGGGGCCTTGAGGGCCCGGGCCGGACCGCTCCCCTTGAGGGCCAGGGCCCCTACCCCCAGGCCCAGGGCGCTAAGCTTGAGAAACTCCCTTCTTTGCATGCAGGGCCTCCTTTAGCAAGTCCACCAGCTGGGCGTAGAAGCCGGTGGGGTCGTGGTCCTTGACTGCCTGGGTGAAGCCTTCCAACCAGGGCAGCAGAAACTCCGTCGCCGCCCGCTGGGCCAGCTCGGGCCGCACGGGGCTGAGAAGGGCGATGGCCTCCCCTAGGGCCGCCAGGTGGTCGGGCAGGTCCCGCCACGAGTCCTGCACCTCGAGGCCCCCCTCCCGGTAGAGCTCCAGGAGGCGGTACAGGGAGGGCCCCAGGAGCTGCCCGTCCAGGGCGTAGCCCGCATAGGGCGGGGCGGGCACCCCTTTGGGGTTAGCCACGAAGAGGGCGGTGTAGGCGGCCTGAAGCTCCTCTGGGAGCACCCGGGGCAGGGCCACCGGGTGGCCGGTGAGCTCCTCTAAGGCCTCCTCCAGGGTGCCCGCGGCCAGCTCCCGGAAGAGGGCCTCGCCCGGGGGGGCGAAGAGGCTTGCGGTGACCCAGCCCAGGAGTTCCATGCTTCACCTCCTGGCCTCAGGGTAGGGCTTGCACCTTGTTTCACAAGACAGAGGGCTTTACCCCGGGGGTGTCGGAAGGCTTCCTAAGGCAAATGTCCTGGGGAAGGGGGTCCCAAAAGGGCCCTGGCCTGGGCGTGCCGCCCTGGGAACCCGGGGCTCGCCCCTAAGAAGGGGCTTTAGGCCAGCCCGTGCTCCCGGGCCCAACGCACCAGGTCGGGGGTGTCCATGAGGCCCAGCTTGTTCAGGGCCCGCCCCTTGTAGGTGGAGGCGGTCTTTACCGATACCCCCAGGCGCTCGGCCACCTGGGAGAGGGAGTAGCCTTGGGCCAAGAGGGCCACCACCGCCTTTTCCCTTTCGGAAAGGACCTCGGGGCTGGGGGTGGCCTGGCCCTCGAGGAGGGCCTCGGTGAGGCTTGGGTGGAGGTAGCGCAGGCCCCTTGCCAAGCGCTCCAGGGCCTCGAGGAGCTCCTGGTCCAGGGCGTGCTTGGGAAGGTATCCCTTGGCCCCGAGCTGGAAGGCCCGGGCCACGTAGGCGGGTTCGTCGTGCATGGAGACCACCAGCACTTTGGCCCGCTGAGCCAGCTTCGGTAAAGCCTCAAGACCCCCCATGCCGGGCAGGTTCAGGTCCAGGAGGACCATTTCCGCCTCCCAGGGGGCGTCAAGGGCCTCCTCGGCGCTGGCGAACTCCGCCGCCACCTCGTGGCCCCCCTCCTCCAGGAGGAGCCTAAGCCCCTTCCGGACCAGATGGTGGTCCTCCACCAGCACCACCCTCATACGGGCACCCCGAACTCCACCCGCGTTCCCTGGCCGGGGGCGGCGTGGACCTGGAGGCTTCCCCCTAGCCCTTGGATGCGCTCCTGCATACCCAGAAGCCCCACGGAGGGGGGGGTCTTTTCCGGGTCAAAGCCCACCCCATCGTCCTCCACCACCCCGAAGAGCCGGTCCCCCTGCCGCCACAGCCGCACCTTCACCCTCTTGGCCTTGGCGTGTCGCAGGACGTTGGTGAGGGCCTCTTGCACCACCCGGAAGAGGGCCACCTCCTTTTCCTTGGTCAGGGGGGGTACCTCCAGGTGGGCTTCCACCTGGAGGCCGTTTTTGGCGTAGGCCTCCAGGTAGCGTTTTAGGGCCTCCTCCAGCCCCAGGTCGTCCAAAAGGGGCATGCGCAGCTCCCGGGAAAGCTTCCGCACCTCCTCCAGGGCCTCCGCCACCCGCATGCGGGCCTCGGGGAGTTTCTCGCGGCGCTTCTCCGCCACCTTCAGGGTGAGGAGGGCGGCGGTGAGGAGGCTCCCCACCCCGTCGTGAAGCTCCCGGCCCACCCGGCGCCTTTCCTCCTCCTGGGCCCAGAGGAGCCTCCCGGAAAGCTCCAGCCCCGGGCGCTTCAGGGCCAGGAGGAGGAGGGCGGGGAGGGCTTCGGGGGGCTTCTGCCCCTCGTTCAGGCTCAGGACCACCACCGCCAGGGTCTTTTCCCCCTGCCGGATGGGTAAGGCCACGAGGGGTCCCTCCTCCACCTTCTCCCCCTGGACCAGGACCGCCTCCGCCAGGTGGCGGGAGCGGGCCACCAAGGGGCAGGAGGTGCGGCAGGCCTGCATCTGCAAAAGGCTTAGGTCCTCGCCCACCCAGTAGGCTTCCCCGCAGCGGATCACCCCGGCCTCCTCCAGGGCGGCCAGGGCCCGGCGGAAGACCTCCTGCCGCCCCCTGGCCCCTACCAGGGCTTCCGCCAAGCGCAGGCAGTCCATGTTTCCAGCCTAGCCGCCCGAGCGGGGGAGAGGTGTCCCTAAAGCCCAAAATAGGCCCGGGCGGCCTCCACGTCCTGGGCGATCTGGGTCCTGAGGGCCTGAAGGTCCGGGAAGCGCCTTTCCTCCCGCAGGCGCTTCAGGAAGGCGATCTGCATCTCCTCCCCGTAGAGCTCGCCGGCAAAGCCCAGAAGGTGCACCTCCAGCCTCCTTTCCGTGCCGTTTACCGTGGGCCTCGAGCCCACGTTGGCCACACCCTTGTGGCGGCCGAAGGTCCCCTGGGCCTCCACGGCGAATACCCCGGGGGGGAGGACCTTCTTTGGGTGGACGGCCAGGTTGGCGGTGGGAAAGCCCAGCTTCCTCCCCAACTTTTCCCCCTCCACCACCACCCCGTAGGCCCCGTAGGGCCGGCCTAGGAGGTGGCGCGCCTCCTCCACCCGGCCCTCTTGCAAGAGGGTGCGGATGCGGCTGCTTTTCACCGGCTCTCCCCCCAGGGTCAGGAGGGGCACCGTGCGCACCGGGGCCACCCGGGCCAGGTCCTCGGGGCCCCCGCCCCGCCCCTTGCCAAAACGGAAGTCTTCCCCCACATAGATGCGGCTGGCTCCAAGCCGCCTGAGGTCCTCCAAAAACGCCTCCGCCTCCCTCTGGGCGAAGGTCTCGTTGAAGGCCACCGCCAGGATCAACTCCACCCCCAGGGCCCTAAGGGCCTCCACCTTTTCCGTGAGGTCCATCAGGAACCCCTCCCCGCGGGTGAAGACCTTGGTGGGGGGGTCAAAGGTGTAGACCAGAAGGGGCAGGCGCAAGGCTTTGGCCTCGGCCAGGGCCTGGCGGAGGAGGTGCTGGTGGCCCAGGTGCACCCCGTCAAAGGAGCCCACCGCCACCACCTTGGCCCCCTTGGGAACGTCAGCGACCTCGGAGAAAAGCATGGTAGTAAAGCACCCCCACAAGCCCGGTGGCGGAAAACTCCACCTCGCCCCTTTGGTGCATTGCCAAGGCCTTTTCCGGCTCCAGCCAGACCACCTCTATCGCCTCATCCTCATCGGGGGTGGCTTGGGTTGCCCTCAGGTTCTGCGCCAGGAAGACGTGGGTCTTTTCGTCGGTGAAGCCTGGGGAGACGTAGTAGCTGAAAAGGGGCGTGAGGTCCCCCAAAAGGCCCGTTTCCTCGGCCAGCTCCCGCCGGGCAGCTTCCAGGGGGTCCTCTCCCGGCTCTATGAGCCCCGCGGGGATCTCCAGGGGGGCGAGGCCCACCGCCGGACGGTGCTGGCGCACGAAGAGCATCTTCCCCTCCTGGACCGCGATGACCGCCACCGCCGGCTTGTGCTCCACGATCTCGTAACGGCCTTCCAGGGCCAGGCTCAGGATGCGGCCCCGGTACAGGTAGGTGCGGCTCACGTCCCCATGTTAAAGCCAAGGGCCCCGGGGGTGTCCCCCGGGGCCCGCGCAAGGGAATCACTGGAGGGCGTTCAGGGTGGCCAGGAGGACGGAGCGGGTGTAGGTGGGGTTATGTACCCCCTTGGAGCCGTCGTTGACCAAGAGCAGGTAGTTCCAGCTGGCCCGGACGATGGGGTCCTTGGTGGCGAAGACGGGCTGGCCCTTTTCGTCCTTGATGTCCCCCAGCTGGCTGTAGAGCACCGTGCCGTCGGTGAGGGTCATCTTGAAGGCGATCTGCCCGGCGATGGAGAGGATGTCCACCCGGTAGACGGGGGCCTTCACCGGGGTGTTGGGGGTGAACTGGCCGTTTTCCGGGTTGTAGGCCCGCACCGTCTTGATGCGGTCCCGCACTGCCAGCACCCGGGCGTTCACCTTGCTGCGCACGAGGGAGAGGAGGTGTTCGGTGTTCTCCTGGACCATCTCCTTGGTGTACTTGGCCCCGTGGCAGGAGGCGCAGGGGTTCTCCGGGGTCTTGAAGGTATGGCTGGAGTACTCCCCGGTTCCCGCCAGGCTCATGTGGCAGGTGGAGCAGGCGTTCCCGGTGAAGAAGGCGTGGGGGTTGGGCCAGTCCTTGGTGTCGTCCACGAAGAAGGCGTTCTTGCCCAGGATCACGTCCCCTTGGCTCGAGGCGTGGGGGTAGGTGTAGCGGCCCGGATCCTCGGCGTTCCAGGCGATTCGGCCGTTGCGGGAGTTGTGGCAGGCGATGCACAAGGCGGCGTTCCCCACGGCGGTGGCCTTGAAGCCCGAGGGGAGCATGGGGGTGTCGTGGACCAGGCGCAGGTCCCCGTCCTCGTCGTGGCAGGTCTGGCACGTGATGGGCTTGACCTGGTCCTTGGTGAGGCCAAGGCTCTTCAGGTAGTCCACGGTGGCGGGCTTGCCGTCAGGGCCCACCAGGTTGCCGGGGTTGCCCTTCTTGAGCTGCTCCAGCCAGGCCAGAAAGCCCTGCTCGCTGTGGCAGCGGGCGCAGTGGGCGGCGCCCTCGGCCCGGGCCTCCACGGTGGCCACGCTTAGGGTTTTGTCCCCCATGACCCCGTTGTTGTGGGCGCTCTGCTCCCACTCCCTTTGGATGGCCTCCTTGTTGGAGAGGGCCACCATGAGGCCGAGGGCCAGGAGGGCCAGTACGGCTCTTTTCATAAGCAACCTCCTTATTCCCGTTGGACACCCTTGCCAGGGCTGGAGTCAAGGGTAAGATGTCCCGCTAAGCTGGGAGCATGTGGCTAAGCGATGGCCGGAGGAGCCTCCTGGTGGAGGGGGAGCGGATCGCCCGGCTGGAGGCCGGGGCCAGGGGCCTGCGCTTTGAGGCCATCACCCCGGGTCTACAGGACGCCCACGCCCACCCCCTCTACTGGGGGATGGCCCTGCGGGGCCTGGACCTCGCTGGGCTCAAGGAGCCGGAGAGGGTGGCGGAAAAGGTGGCGGAGGCCGCAAGGAGCCTCCCCCCGGGCGCCTGGGTGGAGGGGGCGGGGTTTCTCTTCCCCAAGCCCCCGCCCCCGGGGCTTCTGGACCGGGCGGCCCCGGGGCACCCCGTCTTCCTCCGGAGCCGGGACCACCACTCCGCCTGGATCAACCGCAAGGCGGCGGAGGTGGCGGGTCTCGGTCCGGGCACACAGCCCCCCCAAGGGGGCGGTTTCCTCAGGGACCACCAGGGGGTGCCCTATTACCTGTTGGAGCGGGCCCAGGAGCTTCTCCTTCCCCACCTGCCCCCGCCCTCGCCCCAGGACCTGGAACGCGGCCTTTTGGACTTCGCCCGGCGGGGGTACACCGCGGTGCACGCCATGGGGTATGAGCCCCTCGAGGCCCTGGACTGGGCCCTGGGCATGGAGCTCCCCGTGCGCCTTTGGTGGGCCTTGCCCCGGGGGGCCTGGCGGGGGCGCACGCCCGGCTGGTATGGGGACCTCCACCTGGCCGGGGTGAAGTTCTTCGCCGACGGGGCCTTGGGGAGCCGCACCGCCTGGATGCACCACCCCTACCCGGAGGGTTCCTTCGGGATGCCCCTGGACCGGGAGGAGGAGATCCTGGAGGAGGGGGAGGAGGCCCTAAGGGCGGGCTTCACCCTGGCGGTGCACGCCATCGGCACCCGGGCGGTGGAGGCGGCGCTTTCCGTCTTCCGCCGCCTGGCCCCCCTGGCCCGGGAAAAGGGGCTCATCTTGCGCTTGGAGCACGTGCAGCACGTGCGCGACCCGGCCCTTTCCCTTTTCCCTGGCCTCCCCTTGGCCCTTTCCCTACAGCCCCTGCACCTCTTGGAGGACGCCGCCCTGGTGCGGGCCTATGGGTTTCCCCCAGGGGAAGCCTTCCGCTTTCGGAGTCTCTGGGCCACGGGGTTGCCCCTGGCCTTCGGCTCCGACGCCCCTGTGGCCAAGCCGGATTACGGCCGGAACCTCCTCGCCGCCACCTCCCATCCCCTGGTTCTCGAGGAGAGCCTTTCCCCGGGAGAGGTCCTTTGGGCGCACACTGAGGGGGCTTCCCTGGCGGCGGGCTGGCGGGATTACGGCCGCCTGGAGGCAGGGATGCGGGCGGACCTCACCCTCTGGGAAGGGGGAAGGCCCGTGGGCCGGGTGTACCGGGGAAGGTTGGAGCTATTTTCGTGAACCCCCGGTATACTGGCGGCGTGTACGGGGTGCTGGTGTGGCCACCCGAGGACCTGCGCCGTTTTATGGAGGAACTTCAGGTCCAGCATGGGGTAAGGGGCTTTGGCCCCCCGCACCTCAACCTGCGCCAGCCCTTTGACTGGCCCTATGAGGAGGAGGCTTTGAAGATCGCCCTCGCGGGGATTCTCCGGGGCCATGCCCCCTTTCGCCTGCGCCTTGGGGGTTGGGGGTATTTCCCCCAGGGGGTGGTCTACCTGCGGGCCTATGGGGGCGGGCCCTTCCGGCGGCTTTACCACGCCCTGGAGCCCTTGGCCCCGCCCCTGAAGGAGCTGGAGGGGCCAAGCTACCTGCCCCACCTCACCCTGGCCTTAGGCCTTGGGGAAGAGGAGGCCAGGCGCCTGGCCCATAGCCTGCCCCCTCCTCCTCGGCGCTCCTTCCTGGTGAAGGAGGCGGCCTTGGTCCGGGACGAGGAAGCGGGCCACCTCCTGGAGGTGGCCCGCTTTCCCCTGGGGGGAGGCTAAGGGCCGGGGTCCTCGGGAAGGCTTTGGGCGTCGCCCCTTTCTATTCAGGCAACCCCCATGCCTCGGCCCCTAGTCCAGGAAGTCCCTAAGCTTGCGGGTGCGGGACTCGTGGTACTTGAGCTTCCGCAGGGCCTTGTTCTCAATCTGGCGGATGCGCTCCCGGGTCACGCCGAAGTAGGCCCCCACCTCCTCGAGGGTGTGCTCCCGCCCGTCGATCAGCCCCTTGCGGAGCTTCAGCACCATGGCCTCGCGCTCGGAAAGCTTGGAGAGGGCCTTTTCCAGCTCCTCGGCCAAAAGGCTTTGGGCGGCGGCGTCCACGGGGGAGGGGAGGTTCTCGTCGGGGATGAAGTCCCCGTAGAAGCTGTCCTTTTCGTCCCCGATGGGGGTTTCCAAGGAGACGGGTTCCTGGGCGATCTTGAGGGTTTCCTCCACCCGCTTGGCGTCCCAGCCGGGACCCATGGCCTCGGCGATCTCCTCGTAGGTGGGCTCCCGGCCCAGTTCCTGCTGCAGTTGCCTGGCGGTGCGGGAGAGCTTGTTGATGGTCTCCACCATGTGCACCGGGATGCGGATGGTGCGGGCCTGGTCGGCGATGGCCCGGTTGATGGCCTGGCGGATCCACCAGGTGGCGTAGGTGGAGAACTTGAAGCGGCGCTTGTACTCAAACTTCTCCACCGCCCGGATGAGTCCCTGGTTGCCCTCTTGGATGAGGTCCAGGAAGGAAAGCCCCCGGCCCGTGTACTTCTTGGCGATGGATACCACCAGGCGGAGGTTGGCCTCAATGAGGTGCTGCCGGGCGGCCTCCCCTTCGCGGGCGATGTGCAGGTAGCGCTTAAGCTCCCGGGGAAGGCTTTTCAGCTTGGCATCCACCTCCTCCACCGTTTGGGGATCCAGCTTTTCCCGGAGGCCGGGGATCTGACCAATGCGGGCCGTCCCCAGGATCTTGGCCCGCACCACCTCCCGGATCAGGTCCTGGTCCAGGCCCGTGGCTTCGGAGAGCTTCTTGATGGCCTCCATCCCCTCCTCCACCTTCCGGGCCAGCTCGATCTCCTCCTCCAGGGTGAGGAGGGGGACCTGGCCGATCTCGTGCAGGTACTGCCGCACGGGGTCCGAGGTGGCCACCTTGGGGAGGGCCAGCTCTTCCTCTTCCTCAAAGAGCTCCTCGCCCAGGTAGTCTGGGGAAGGCCCCTCCTCGGGGAGGAGGAGGTCGTCGGCCTCCAGGAAGCCCTCCTCCGCCATGGGGTCTAGGGATTCCTCC
Source organism: Thermus amyloliquefaciens (assembly GCF_000744885.1). Lineage (NCBI taxonomy): Bacteria > Thermotogati > Deinococcota > Deinococci > Thermales > Thermaceae > Thermus > Thermus amyloliquefaciens. The sequence continues at coordinate 610,077 of NZ_JQMV01000003.1, forward strand.
AGGAAGATCTCGGGGGCGAGGTCGGGGTCTTCCCCCTCCAGCTGGGGTTCCTCTGGGCCCTCCAGCTGGAGGGGATCCTGGGAAGAAAGGGCCATCGCCTCCGGTGCCCCTTCCTCCTGGGGAGGGGTTTTCCCCCGGTTTTTCGCGGCCGCCCCCCCAGGGCTCCCCTTAGCCGGGGAGGCCTTGGGGGGTTTCTCCGGGGCGGTGGTGGGCTCTTGGGTCTGGACGGCCATCCTTTCCTCTTCCCCAGCGGTAGCCTGCTTCTTCTTGGTCTTCTTCAAGGCGGACCTCCCTTTTTGGTCTTTATCCCCCTTGGGCTTTTTGGGCGAAAAGCACCTTGTACTCCCTTACCAAAAGCGTCCTGAAAGCGCCAAAGCGCTCCTCCAGTAGGGGCTCATACTTGAGAAAGGGGTTTGCCACCAGGAAAAACCCGCCGCCCGGCTTTAGCCGGGCCGCCGCTTCCACGAAGGCCTGGGCCACATCCAGGATAACCGCTCCCCCCACGTGAAAGGGGGGATTCGTAACTATGATGTCAAAGGCCTCCCCTTCTGTCAAGGCCTCGTCCACATCGGAGTGGAGCACCCGGGCGGCAAGGTGGTTTTCCGCCAGGCTCCTTTCCAAGGAGAGGACCGAGACCAGGTCGTCCTCCAGGGCGGTCACCTCGCCCCCCAGGCGGGCCAAGGGCAGGGTGAGGGCCCCGTAGCCTGCCCCCAGGTCCAGGATGCGCTTGCCCCGGAGGCCTTCCCGGCCCACCTCCCCCACCAGGGCTTCCAGAAGAAGCGCCGAGGCCTTGTCCACCTTCCCAGCGGAGAAGACCCCGGGGAGGTGGAAGAAGGTGAAGGCTTCCCCCAGAAGCCTGGCTTCAAAGCGGTGCCAGAGGGCGGGTAGGGGCGGGGCTTCTTTTTCCTTTTCCAGAAGGGCCACCCGCACCGGGCCCTCCCGTTTGAGGACCTTGCCGTACCCCAAAAGGGCCTGGGCCTCCTTGAGGTAGCGCTCAAACCCCTTGTTCTTGTCCCCGGCCAGGTAGACCCTTCCCCCCATCCCTAGGGCGCGGGCCGCGGCCACCAAGGAGGCCTCCACATAGGCGGTGCCCCGGCCAGCGGGCAGGGCCAGGACCACCAGGTGGTAAGCGTCTTCCTCCGTTTCCCAGGGGGGAGCGAGGCGGGCCTTCAGACCGCTGGCCACAAGGCAACGGAAGGCGGCTTTGGAGGGCTCCAGCCTCTCCACCTCCATCCGGCCTTCCAAGGGAAGGCTTCCCAGACCCACCCCGGGGTTGAGGTCCAGGGCCCTTTCGCCAAAGGGGGCCACGGCGCTTTGCAAAAGCTCGTAGACGGGGTCCCGGTACCCCCGGGCTCCGGGTTTCACATAGAGCACCCCCCCGGGTCGGGGGAGGGGGGTGAGGCGGTGGTACTCCGCTAGGGTCATGCCCACAGGGCCAAGGATAAGGGGCTTGGGGTGAAGGGGCAAATGTGATAATATTCCTTTTCAAGCCGCCCCTGGGGCGGGAAGGAGGTAAGCGTGTCCCTGGTCGTGCAAAAATATGGCGGTACCTCCGTGGGCGACCTGGAGCGCATCCACAAGGTGGCCCAGCGCATCGCCCACTACCGGGAGAAGGGGCATAAACTTGCGGTGGTGGTGTCGGCCATGGGCCACACCACCGACGAGCTCATCGCCTTGGCCAAGCGGGTGAACCCGAGACCCCCCTTCCGGGAGCTGGACCTCCTCACCACCACGGGGGAGCAGGTTTCCGTGGCCCTCCTTTCCATGCAACTCTGGGCCATGGGCATCCCGGCCAGGGGTTTTGTCCAACACCAGATCGGCATCGTCACCGATGGGCGCTTTGGCGATGCCCGGATCCTCGAGGTCAACCCGAGCCGCATCCAACAGGCCTTGGAGGAGGGGTATGTGGCGGTGATCGCCGGCTTCATGGGCACCACCCCCGAGGGGGAGATCACCACCTTGGGCCGGGGAGGGTCCGACACCACCGCCGTGGCCATCGCGGCGGCCCTGGGGGCCAAGGAGTGCGAGATCTACACGGACACGGAAGGGGTTTACACCACCGACCCCCACCTGATCCCCGAGGCCCGGAAGCTGGAGGCGATCGGCTACGACCAGATGTTGGAGATGGCCGCCCTGGGGGCCAGGGTCCTCCATCCCCGGGCGGTGTACTATGCCAAGCGTTACGGGGTGGTGCTCCACGTGCGCTCCAGCTTTTCCTATAACCCCGGTACCCTGGTGAAGGAGGTCAACATGGAGATGGGCAAGGTGGTGACGGGTGCGGCCTTGGATCTGGACCACGCCCAGATCGGGCTTATCGGCATTCCCGACCAGCCGGGGATCGCCGCCAAGGTCTTCCAGGCCCTGGCCGAGCGGGGTATCGCCGTGGACATGATCATCCAGGGGGTGCCCGGGCACGATCCCTCCCGGCAGCAGATGGCCTTTACCGTGAAGAAGGACTTCGCCCAGGAGGCCCTCGAGGCCCTCGAGCCCGTCCTGGCCGAGATCGGGGGGGAGGCCATCCTCCGCCCCGACATCGCCAAGGTCTCCATCGTGGGGGTGGGCCTGGCCTCGGCCCCGGAGATCCCCGCCAAAATGTTCCAGGCGGTGGCCTCCACCGGGGCCAACATCGAGATGATCGCCACCAGCGAGGTGCGCATCTCCGTCATCATCCCCGCCCAGTACGCGGAGGCCGCCCTAAGGGCGGTGCACCAGGCCTTTGAGCTGGACAAGCCCTGATGGAACGAAAGCAGGTTTCCTGGGAAGCGCTCCTCGCCCTGGTGCGGCGGCTTGCCGAAAGGCTCCGGGAGGAGGAGGTGGACCTCCTTTTGGGCATCGCCCGGGGTGGGCTCATCCCCACCGCCCTTCTGGCCCAGGCCCTGGGCCTGAGGGACATCCTCACCGCGGCGGTGATGTTCTACGAGGGGGAGGAGACCCTTCCTGAGCCCGTCTTCCTGCAGTTCCCTCCAGACCCCCTGCTTTTTGGCAAGCGGGTTTTGGTGGTGGATGACGTCTGGGACTCCGGGCGCACCGCCTTCGCCGTCAAGGCCCGGGTGCGCCAGGCGGGTGGCTTCCCCCTGGTGGCCACCCTGCACTTCAAACCGGGGAGGAACCAGGTGCCGGACCAGCCCGAGTTTTACGCCGAGGCCACGGAGGCCTGGGTGGTCTACCCCTGGGCCCCGGAGGTCTGGCTAAAAACCTGACCCCGCCGTGGCTTGCGCCACGACGGGGACCCCAGAAAGACCTTGGGCATCGCCCTTCTTACTTGCCCATTGCGGCAGCCTTCAGAGCGGCACTTAGATAAGCCCTAGGGCCTTCACCTGTTCCATCTCGTCCAGAAGCTCCTTGGCGGTGATCTCCATCCGTTTGCGGGCAAACTCGCCTATCTCCAAACCCTGGACGATCTCGTACCTTCCGTCCTTGGCGGTGACGGGGAAGGAGTAGACGATCCCCTCGGGGATCCCGTAGGAGCCATCGGAGGGGATGGCCATGGAAACCCAGTCCCCTTCAGGGGTGCCCAGGGCCCAGTCGCGGATATGCTCAATGGCGGCGTTGGCCGCGCTGGCGGCGCTAGAGGCCCCCCGGGCTTGGATGATGGCCGCGCCCCTTTGGGCCACGGTGGGGATGAACTCCTTCTCGTACCACTCCATGTCCACCAGCTCCAAGGCGGGCTTCCCGTCCACCTCGGCATGGAAGAGGTCGGGGAACATGGTGGAGGAGTGGTTGCCCCAGACCGCAATCCGCCGGATGCGGTCCACGGGAACCCCGGTCTTCTTGGCCAGCTGGGCCTTGGCCCGGTTGTGGTCCAGCCGGGTCATGGCGGTGAAGTTTTTGGGATCGAGGCCCTCCGCGTTCTTGTAGGCGATGAGGGCGTTGGTGTTGGCGGGGTTGCCCACCACCAGGACCTTCACGTCCCGCTTGGCCACCTCGGCCAGGGCCCGGCCTTGCTCGGTGAAGATCTTGCCGTTCATCTCCAGGAGGTCGCGGCGCTCCATGCCCGCCTTCCTGGGGGCTGCCCCCACCAAAAGGGCGTAATCGGCGTCCTTAAAGGCCACCTTGGGGTCGTCCGTGGCCACGACTCCCGCCAGCAGGGGAAAGGCGCAGTCCTCCAGCTCCATGATCACCCCTTCCAGGGCTCTCAGGGCCTGGGGGATCTCCAGGAGTTGCAGGACCACGGGGTGGTCCTTTCCCAGCATCTCCCCTGCGGCGATGCGGAAAAGAAGGCTGTAGCCGATCTGGCCTGCGGCGCCGGTGACCGCCACGCGAACGGGGCTTTTCATCCTGTACCTCCTTGGGCCTATGCCCGAGAGGATTCTACCTCAAAGGTTACGGTAGATGCGCCTTTCCGCCTCAATGGCCTGGTCCAGTTCCTGGATCTCCCGTAGGATCTCCATGCTGGGGTTGCGCTGAAGCTCTTCCTTCAGCTTGGCCCGGCGCTCCAGGTAATAGCCTTCCCGCAGGCGGGCCAGGGTTTTTTCCAAAAGTTCTGGGAACCTGGGCTCCTCCACGGGGGGGATGAGCATCAGCCTTTCCAGGAGGATGCCCCCCGCCTCCTTGCGGCTTAGCACCTGCCGCAGGTAATCCCGTCGGGGTTCGCGCCTGGCCAGCTCCAAGAACTCCGAAAGCAAGGAGCCCTCCGGCGGCCAGACGTGAAGGGCCGTGTGCTGCACCCACTCGGCAAAGCGCTCCTCCGGCAGGGAGAGGAGCAGGGCCATCACGTCCAGCTCCAAAAGGAGGACCCGGTTTTTGGGCTCCGCCCTAGGGGGTTGGGGGGGTGGGCGCCGGCCCCGCTTGAGGCTGGCCAGGTAGTCCTCCAGCTGGCGCAGGGAAAGGCCTAACCGCTCCACCACCAGGGCCTTGAGGCGGTCGGCCACCGGGTCAAAGGGCTCGGGGGAAAGCATCCTGGGGGTGAGGGCTTCCAGGACCTTTCGCTTGTGCTCGGGCCGGGTCAGGTCCAGGCCCCGGGTGGCCTCCTGGAAGCGGAACTCCACCTCGGGGAGGGCCTCCTCCAGGGCCTTTTGGAAGAGGGCTGGCCCCTCAGGAAGGAGGAGGAGCTCCCCGGGGTCCTTGCTGGGCAGGCGCACCGCATAGAAGAGGAACTTCCGGGCCAAGGAGAGGTCCAGGCTTTGCAGGGTGGCCCTTTGCCCGGCCTCGTCGGCGTCAAAGGCCAGGTAGACCTCCCGCACCTCCTGCATCTCCAGGAGGCGGGCTTGCTCCTCGGAAAGCCCCGAGCCCAAGACCGCCACCGCCTCGGCAAAGCCCATCTGGTGCAGGGCGATGGCGTCAAAAAGCCCCTCCACCACGATGGCCCGCCCCTGGCGCAAGGCGGCCTTGGCCTCGGGGTAGGCGAAGAGCACCTCCCGCTTGCGGAAGAGGGGGGTTTCCGGAGAGTTCAGGTACTTGGGGGTTTCCTCCCCCAAGGCCCTTCCCGTGAAGGCCACGATCCGCCCCAGGTGGTCCTTGATGGGGAAGGTGATGCGGTGGCGGAAGCGGTCGTAGAAGCGCCCGTCCCTTTCCGCCAGGACCCCCGCCTTCAGGCCCTCCTCCGGGCTGATGCCGTGCCGGCTCAGGTGGGTGAGGAGGCCATCCCCTTTAGGGGGGGCGTAGCCCAGGCCGAAGCGGGCCACGCTTTCCTCCGTGAGGCCCCGCTCCCTCAGGTAGGCCTGGGCCTCGAGGGAGGCCTTAAGCCCCTCCAGGAAGTACTCCTGGGCCAGCTTGAGGACATCCAAAAGCTCCCGGCGCTTGGCGGGGGCACCCCCTTTGGGGATCTCCACCCCCGCCTCCTCCGCCAGGCGCTCCAGGGCCCCCAGGAAGTCCAGGCCCTCGATCTTCTCCACAAAGGCCAAAAGGTCCCCTCCCGCCTTGCAGCCGAAGCAGTGGAAGAGGCCCTTTTCCTCGTCCACATAGAAGGATGGGGTCTTCTCCTGGTGGAAGGGGCAAAGGCCTTTCCAGCGGCCGCGGCCCGCGGGCTTCAGGACCACGTACCGGGAAACCACCTCCTTGAGGGAGAGGCGGCGCTTGATGGCCTCTACCGCTTGAGCCGTCTCCATCCCATCCCCCGGCTACGCCAAAGCCCCAGGACCCACCTTCCCAGGATACCGTATCCCCGGAGGTTGTCCCCCGGTTCCTCCCCTGCCAAAACCGCTTGCCACGCGCGGGTGAGGGCAACGGAAGGGGAAAAACCCAGGAGATGTTCCACCTTCTCCCCCTGTTCCAGGAGGAGCTGGGCCCGGAGGAGGCGGGCCACCTCCAGGTGCATGGCGAACCCCGTGCGGTGGGTTTGGTAGAGGAGGTACTGGGAGAGGGCCTGGGCCCTTCTTGGGGCCTTGGGCCACAGGTAGAGGGCCAGGGAGGAGAGGGCCAGGTGGTAGACGTAGGGGTTGGAAAGCCGCCGGGCTTCCCGCAGGGCTTCCTTGAGGAGGGGGGTGGGGTCGTGGCCCTTTTGCCAGCGATGGTGGGCCAGGGCCAAGACCCCAAGGGCCTTGCCGTCTGGGTGTTGCAGGGCCATCTGGAAAAGATCCTCCCGGAAACGCCCCCTTAGGGTCCAGGCGGAGAGGAGGGCGGCGGCCAGCCAGGGGTGGGGCTCCTGGCGGTAGGCGGCCTCCCCCGCCTCCAGGGCCTTGGGCAGGCGGCCGGTTTCCAGGAAAAGGCGGACCCGGGTGGCGTGAAAGCGGGTTTCCGACTCCAGGTCCCCGGCGGGTTTTTCCTGGAGCAGGGCCTCGGCTTCCGCGTAGCGGCCCAGGTCCATGAGGAGGCCCGCCTTTAGGCTTCGCCAGTGGAGGCGTAGGGGGGCGGGGACCTGGGGATGGGGCTCGGCGAGGACCTCCAGGGCCTTTCGGGGCTGGAAGGCCCGCCACAAGGCCCCCGCCGCCCGAAGCCGGGCCTGGGCCTCCTCCAGGGGGTAGGGTTTCAGGCTGGGGAGGAGGGGAAGGAGGTCTAAGGGATGCTGGGCCTCCCGGAAAGCCTGCAGGATGGGGTCTTGGGACCTGGGGCCCCCGGGGGCCTCCTGGGCCAGGCCCAGGGAGGCTTGGGCGTCTTGGAATTCCTTCCCCAGGGCTTCCCGCCAGGGCGGGGGGGCGGCCTCGAGGGCCTCTTGGTACAGGGGTATGGCCCGTTCGGGGTGGCCTTGGCGCCAGGCCTCCTGGGCGAGGAGCCGAAGGGCCCAAGCGGCCTCCCGCCCCTCCCCGGCTTGCCTCAGGTGGAGGGCCATGGCCCGGAGGTCGCCCCTTTCCCGGTAGAACCGGGCCGCCCTTTGGTGCCAGGCCTTGGCCTGCGCCTCCGGCACCAGGGCCCGGGCCGCCTGGACCGTCTGGGGCAGGGGCCAGCCCCCTTGGGTGAGGCCCTCCTCCTCCAGCCGCTTGGCGGAGAAGGTGCCGACCAGCTCCCGCAAAAGCTCCGCCAGGTCCCCTTGGCGCCCTTCTTTGGGGGGCAGGCCCTCCTCCAGCACCCCCAGGACCAAAAGGGCTTGGCGTTCCGCTGGCGGGAGGGCGTCTAAGGCGGGCTGCAAGGCCAAAAGGGGAGGGGCCTTGAGGCCCTGGACCTCCAGGGTGGGGTGGAAGAGGGGCCTGCGGCTTTCTGCCAGGACCGAGAGGTGGGGGAAAGGATGCTGGAGGAGGGCCCGCAGGATGGGGTCTGGGGCGTGGAGGTTTTTGGCCACCAGGAGGAGGGGGTGGGGCAGGTTTTCCAAAACCCCTTTCCAGGCTTCCCGAATGGCCATCTCCAGGGTTTTGCGGTCCCAAGGGGGGCGGGCCTCGAGGCCCAGGCTGTAGCGGAGGGCCAGGGAAAGTTCGGGGGAAAGGTCCGCCAGGGCCAGCAGGTTTTCCACCTGGCCGAAGGCCTGTTCCACCGCCTGGCGCAAGGTGGTCCGCAAGGGGGTTTCCGGCCCCATGCGCTCCAGGACCACCACGGGGTGAGGGCAGGCTTCCAAAAACCTATCCAGAAGGAAGGTCTTGCCGCTTCCCGGCGGGCCCACCAGGTTCAGGCGGGCGGGAAGGCGGCCGAAGGTTTCCTGAAGAAAGGCCAGGAGGGCCTGGCCCTCCGGGTCCAGCTTCACCCGGACCGCCTTCACCCGGGAGACCTCCACCGCCCCCAGGCCCTTGGCCTCCCGAAGGCCCAGGGGTTCCGCCTCCACCCCTGGGGCCAGGGCCAGGGTCTTGGGCTCGGTGAGCACCTCCTTGGGGAGGGCCATCTTGCTGAGCCGCTCGGCCAGGACCACCGGGGGGCCCACCGCGGTGGGTTCGCCGGCCTGGCCGCTTCCCAAGGGGGCCCAAAGCACCTCCCCGCTGGCCACCCCCGCCCGGGCGGGTAGGCGGGAGGTGCGCACCATCTCCAAGGCGGCCTCCAGGGCCCGCCAGGGCTCCTTGCCTCGAGCCCTTGGGGCCCCGAAGAGGACCAGGATCCCATCCCCCAGGAACCGGTGGACGAAGCCGCCCTTGGCCCGGGCCACGCGGGCGGCCTCCTCTAAGGCCCCCTGCAGGTGGTGGTAGGCGGCTTGCAGGCCCGCCTGAAAGTGCTGGCTGGAATCCACCAGGTCGTAGAAGAGGACGCTCACGTACCGCCGCTCCTCGGGCAGAAGGGCCCCTAAGGCCCGGCCACAGGCCATGCAGAAACGGGCCTCAGGGGGGTTCTTCTGCCCGCACTCGCAGCGCATCTCACCCCCGGAAAAGCATCAGGGGAGGCCAGAGGAGGACCTCCGCCTCCTCCGGCAAGGGGGTCTCGGCGAACACCACCACGGACACGGGGGCCTGGAGGAGGTAAAACCCATCCCCCAGGGGACGGGCTTGCCCTCCCAGGCGGTAGCTGGCCCCTTCCCGCCTCAGGAAGGCCTCCCCCTCCAGGGGTTTGGCCTGGCGCACCACCCCGTGCAGGAGCACCCGCGCCGTCCCCGTGGGCGCCGGGGGGGTTCCCCGGTCAAAGGCGTAGAGGATCTGGCCCTGGACCATCACCTCCAGCAAGGGGCTCCCCCAGGGCTCGGGGAAGAGGTGGGCCTCCACGGTGTGGGCCCGGAAGCGGGCCAAGAAGGCCTCGGGGCTTTCCTCAATCCAGCCCATCGGCTGAACAAGGTGGCCTGTCCCCTGGCCCAGGGGGCCAGGCCAGGGGCCTGTGGGGGGGTCCTTGGGGACCATGGGAAGAGTTTAATGCAGGGTCCTTGGGGGCAGGGAGAGGGTGAGGCTGGCCGCCAGGATCAGGGCCGCCCCCTTGTCCAGGTACTGGTTCCCGTTCCCGCACTTGGGGGAGAGGACGCAACGGGGACACCCCTCCTCGCACGGGCATCCCTTGAGGAGCTCCAGGGCGGAGCGGACCCACTCGGGGAAGCGACGGGCCGCCTGGCGGACGTAGCCGACCCCCCCGGGGTAGCCGTCGTAGATGAAGACGGTGGGGCCGCTTCCCGAGGGTAGGGGCCTTGGGTAGAAGGGGTAGGAGAGGCCCCCGATGTCCTGCCGCTCCGCCAGGACAAAGAGGGGCAGGAGGCCGATCATGGCGTGTTCCAGGGCATGGATGCCCCCGGGGATCCGGTGGGCAGGGACCACCATGGGGGGGTGGAACCAAAGGGCTTCCGTGGGGAAGGAGATCTCGGGAAGCTCCAAGGGGATTTCCTCCAAAACGCTCCCGGTGAAAAAGCGTTTTTTGGCGTAGGCCACCACCCTTTCCCGCAGCACCACCTTGCCCAACCAGACCCCATGGCCCACCGCTTCCCCCGAAAGGACCTCCAGGTCGGTCTCCACCCGGGGCTCGGTGTAGTAGTCCTCCAGGGCCGGAAGAAGCCAGATCTCCCGCTTTGCGGGGTCGATGTTCCGCACCAGGTAGCTCTCCCCCCCGTGCAGATAGACCGCCCCCGGGTGGGCCTCCCAGTAGGCCTGGCGCTCGTCCAGATGGCCCAGGACCTCCCCCTCCGGTCCCCGCAGGGTAAAGGTGGCCCCAAGCCCCCGGAGGCTTATGTCCCGGTGGGGGCGACGCCTTGGCGTGTGGTAGCGCCCATCCTTTTCCTCAAGTTCGGCCAAGGCCTCTGGGCAAAGCACCTCCTCCCGCACCAGGGGCTTTTCCCAGGCGGCGGCGTGCAGGTGGAGGGGGCAGAGCACGGGGTTCTGGGGGTCGGCCACCGCCGCCTCGGGAGGGGTCCTTAGGAGGAGCTCGGGCCGGTGGAGGAAGTACTCGTCCAAGGGGTCCTCGCGGGGGATGTAGACCACCAGGGCCCTCCGTCTTCCCCTTCCCGCCCTGCCCGCCCGCTGCCAGAAGGCGGCGATGGACCCGGGGTACCCCACCAGGGCCACGGCGTCCAGCTCCCCGATGTCCACCCCCAGCTCCAGGGCGCTGGTGGAGACCAGGACCCGCACCTCCCCGGACTTCAAACCCTCCTCCAGGCGGCGCCTTTCCCGGGCGGTGTACCCCGCCCGGTAGGGGCGCACCCCGGGGTGGGCGGCGTAGCGGGCGATGAGCTCGGCGCTTTTCCGGGCGTTGGTGAAGATGAGCCCCCTCAGGCCCCCTTCCGCCAGGGCCCGGGCCAGATAGGCGGCCTCGAGGAGGGGGCTTCGCCTCCTTTCCCCCTTGGCGTCTAGGGGCTTGGGAAGGAGGACGAGGAGCTCCCGTTCCGAGCGGGCCACCTCCTCCCGGAGCTCCACGAAGGGCAGGCCCGTTAGGTTCTCCGCATGCTCCTTGGCGTTCCCTATGGTGGCGCTGGCTGCGATCACCTGGGGGTTAGCCCCGTAGTGCCGGGCCAGGCGCAGGAGGCGGAAGAGGACCAGGGCCACATGGGTGCCAAAGACCCCCCGGTAGGCGTGGAGCTCGTCCAGGACCAGGTAGCGGAGCCGGGAGAGGAAGGAGGCGAACTCCCCGTGCCGGGGTAGAAGGCCGAAGTGGAGCATGTCGGGGTTGCTGAGGAGGACAAGCCCCTCCTGTTTTGCCTTCCGCCTTACCTCCCCTTGGGTGTCCCCGTCGTAGGGGTAGATCCCCTTGACCCCCAAGGTCTCGGCCATGGCCCTAAGGCGCCGCAGCTGGTCGTGGGCCAGGGCCTTGGTGGGGAAGAGGAGGAGGCTCGTGCCCCCTTCCAGGGCCGCCTTGAGCACCGGGGCCTGGAAGACCAGGCTCTTCCCCGCGGCGGTGGAGTAGGCCATGACCAGGTTCTTCCCCTCCTCCACCCGAAGGAGGGCTTCCTTCTGGTGGGCGAAGGGCTTGAGCCCCAAGGCCTCGAGGACCCCGGCAAAGACCCCCTGGTAGGGAACCGTCCTCGGGGGGGTCTGGGGAAGGGTGCGGGCGAAAACGATCCGCCCTCGGAACTCCGGGTTGGCCTCCAACCAGTCCCGGTAGCTTTCCCACCCCCGTAGGGCCTCGGGCAGCACCTTTCCATTATGGCCTCTTGCGGCTTCTAAAGTTCCCTGACCCAGACCTCGTGGATCACGGGGTGGCCGTGGTAGGGGGCCCAGAAGGGGCTGGCCCGTTTGGCGTAGAGGCGAAAGCCCAGGGCCCGGTAAAGCCCCCTGGCGGCGGCGTTGGCCCGGGTGGTGGAGAGCTGCACCCCTTTCACCCCCTTTTTCCTTAGGCACTCCAGAAAATCCCCCAAAAGGGCCTTTCCCAGACCCTTTCCCTGGGCCTGGGGATCCACGGCGATGTGCAGGTGGGCGGGGTAAAGGCGCGTGGGGGCCTTGGGGCCTGGGAAGAGGAGGAGCCGGAGGAGGTAGCGGAGGTGGGGAAGGGGCGGGCCGTAGAAGCCCAGAAGGAGCCGGAGGAGGAGAAGGGGCACGCGGGGGAGGAGGTAAAGGGCCAGGGCCAGGTGGGAACAGGCGCCCAGCACGTAGCCCAGGACGACCCCCTCCTCCTCCGCCACCCGGCCGCAACAGCCCCGCCTCAGGTAGGGGGCCACGAAGAGCTCCCCCCAGAGCTCCTGGCTGGGGAAGACCCAAGAACCCTCCCGGCCCAGGAGGAGGGTTTGGTGGGAGAGCCGGGCGATGGCGGGGAGGTCCTTCTCCCCGGCGGGACGGAGGACCACAGGTCCACTTTAAGTGCCCCGTGATGGCTTGCGCCACGGCGGGCCCCGGAAGCGCCTTGGGGATCCCCCTTACCCGCTTGCGGCACTTGGCCCTTACAATGCCCCTTGTGCGCCGCCTGGCTCCCTGGCAGTGGCTTCTTGGCCTTTTGGCCCTCTACTGGGTGTTGGCGGAGGCCCTGAGGCTTTGGCTGGGGCTTCTTTGGGCGGAGCGGGTGGGGTTGGTTCTGGCGGCCTTGGGGGTTTGGGCCTTCATCAACGGGCGGTTCATCTTCGCCTACTACCATGCCCTCACCACCTCCTTCCGGGTGCGGAGGCTTCCCTCCTACCCGGAGCCCCAGCCGGGGACCACCTCCTCGTCTTGGCTCCCCACCCGGACGACGAGGTGCTGGCGGCGGCGGGGCTGATGCGCCGCACCCTGTTGCGGGGAGGGCGGGTGAGCGTGGTCTACCTCACCTCGGGGGATGCCTTTGACCTGGCGGCGGGAAGCCCCTTGCCCTCCCAGGAGGCCATGCGCCGGCTGGCCTTAAGGCGCATGGTGGAGGCTTGGCGGGGCCTCGAGGCCCTGGGCCTTTCCCGGGATAGCGCCTACTTTTTAGGCTTTCCCGACCAAGGGCTTTTTGCCCTCTTCACCACCCACTACTACCTGCCCTACGAAAGCCCCTACACGGGCCTCAAGGCGGTGGCGTATCCCGGGTGCCACCGCCTGGGGCTTCCGTACACGGGAAAGGCCCTGGAAGCCACCTTGGTGGAGCTTTTGTCCTCCCTTAAGCCCACCCGCATCCTCCTGCCAAGCCCCTTGGACCTCCACCGGGACCACCAGGCCACGGCGTACTTTGGCATGCAGGCGGCGGCTTCCCTGGGGATGGAGGCCAGGCTGGAATACTACCTCATCCACGGGGGGTACCAGTACCCCTTGCCCAAGGGGCTTCATCCCCGCCTCCCCCTCTACCCGCCCCCTCGGGGAAAAGGCCTTCCCTGGCGCCGCTTCCCCCTGGGCGAGGAGGAGGTGAGGCTAAAGGAGAAGGCTATCCGCGCCCACCGGACCCAGATGCGGCTCCTGGGCCGGTTTCTTTTGGCCTTTGTGCGGCAAAACGAGCTTTATAGCCCCCTTCCCATTCCCGCCCGGGAGGCCTTAGCCCCGGAGGAGGAGGGGTGGGCCGTCCTCGAGGGGCGGGAGGTCCTCTAGGCTCTCCAGGCCGAAGACCTCCAGGAAGCGCTCCGTGGTGCCGTAGAGCTTGGGCCGCCCCGGGGCCTCCTTCTCCCCCACCACCCGGATAAGGCCTCTTTCCAGAAGGCTTTCCAGGATGCCCTCCACGCTCTTCCCCCGCATGGCCTCCAGCTCCGCCCGGGCCACGGGCTGGTGGTAGGCGATGAGGGCTAGGACCTCGAGGGCCGCCCTGGAGAGGCGGGGCGGGGAGGGCTTCAGCACCCGCTCCACCGCCGGGAGGGCCTTTTCGTGCACCACGAGCCGCCAGCCCCCCGCCACCCGCTCCAGGGCCACCCCCAGGCCTCCCTCTTGCAGCTCCGCCTCCAGGGCCTGGAGCGCCCTCAGGAGGGTTTCCTCCGGGTGGCCCAGGGCCCGAAGCTCCTTCAGGCCCACGGGCCTTCCCGCGGCGAAGAGCACCGCAAGGAGCTCGGCCTTCAGGCTAGGCATCCTGGAGGTAGGGCAGCAGGGCTTCCTTGGGGATGGCCCCTTCCCGCAACACCCTGCCCGTGCGCAGATCCACCACGCTGGAGGCCAGCCCCTCCGCCTCCCCGGGGAAAACATAGTCCACGGGGAAGCCCCGGGCCTCGGCCTCGGTGCGCACAGGGGGTTCCCCGCTGCGGTTGAGGCTGGTGGCGGCGGCGTAGCCCCCCACTCGGCGGAGGAGCTCCCTGAGGGGCCTGTGGTTGGGCATGCGTAGCCCCACCGACCCGTCCCGGCTGATCCAGGGGGGGATCTGCCGTCCGGGGACCACCACCGTAAGCCCCCCCGGCCAGAAGGCCTCGGCCAGGCGAAGGAACCTGGCCTCCAGGGGACCGAGGTCGGCCAGCTTCAGGGCGGCTTCCAGGTCGGCCACCAGGACCTGGAGGGGTTTTTCCTCCCCCCGTCCCTTCAGGGCGTAAATGCGTCGGCAGGCGGCCTCGTCCTCCATCCGGGCCAGGACCCCCCAGACCGTGTCGGTGGGAAAGGCCACCAGTCCCCCCTGCTTCAGGGTCTTGGCCGCCTCCTCCAACTCCTTCTGGTATACTTCTGTCATGCCGGTCTACCAGTATAAGGCCCGCGACCGCCAGGGCCGCCTGGTGGAGGCCACCATAGAGGCCGAGGACCTGCGCACCGCCGCCAGGATCCTTAGGGACCGGGGGCTTTTCGTGGCCGAGATCAAGGAGCCGGGGAAAGGCCTCCAGGCGGAGGTCCGGCTTCCCGCCTTGGATCGGGGGCCTGGCCTCAAGGACCTGGCCATCTTCTCCCGGCAGCTGGCCACCATGCTGGGGGCGGGGCTTACCCTCCTCCAGTCCCTCTCCATCCTGGAACGGCAGACCGAGAACAAGAAGTTTCGGGAGATCATCAAGAAGGTCCGCACCGATATCGAAGGGGGCATGGCCTTTTCCGATGCCCTGGCCAAGCACAAGCTCTTCTCCCGGCTCTACGTGAACCTGGTGCGGGCTGGGGAGACCTCGGGCGGGCTGGACGTCATCCTGGACCGCCTGGCCACCTTCCTGGAAAAGGACCTGGAGCTCAGGGGCAAGATCCGCAGCGCCATGACCTACCCCACCATCGTCTTCGTCTTCGCCGTGGGCGTGGCCTACTTCCTCCTCACCGGGATCGTGCCCCAGTTCGCCCAGATCCTCACGGATCTGGGCTCGGAGCTCCCCCTTCTCACCCGCTTCCTCATCGCGCTTTCCAACCTTCTCCGGGCCGCCACCTTGCCCCTTCTCCTCTTGGCCGTGGTCCTCTTCTTCGCCTACCGCTGGTATTACGGGACCCCCCAGGGGCGGAGGGTGGTGGACCGCGTCAAGCTCCGGGTTCCCGTCTTCGGCAACCTGAACCGCAAGACGGCCGTGGCCCGCTTCTCCCGCACCCTGGCCTTGCTCCTCTCCAGCGGGGTGAACATCGTGGAGTCCTTGGACATCACCAAGGGCACCGCGGGCAACAGCGTGGTGGAGGAGATCGTGGACACGGCTAAACTCAAGGTGCAGCAAGGGGATCCCCTGAACCTCACCCTGGCCCAGCACCCCTTGGTCTTCCCCCCCATGGTGAGCTCCATGGTGGCCATCGGGGAGGAGACCGGGGCCCTGGACACCCTCCTCTCCAAGATCGCCGACTTCTACGAGCGGGAGGTGGACGAGGCGGTGGCCAGCCTCACCGCGGCCATCGAGCCCCTCATGATCATCTTCCTGGGCGTGATCGTGGGGATGATCGTGGCGGGGATGTTCCTGCCCCTCTTCAAGATCATCGGCACCCTTTCCGTGCAATAAGCCTTTCGGCCACCTCCGGGGGGACCGGCATCACGGAAAGCCGGTTCCCCCTCTTCACCAGGGGGTGGTCTTTGGGGAAGCAGGCCCTGAGCTCCTCTAAGGGCAAAAGAGGCCAGGCCTCGAGGAACTCCACCTCCACCGTGTACCAGCGGGGCTTTTCCGGGGTGGCCTGGGGGTCAAAGTAGGGGCTCTTGGGGTCAAACTGGGTGGGGTCGGGGAGGAGGGTGCGCACCACCCGGCAGAGCCCGGCGATGCCCGGGGGGTTGGCGCGCGAGTGGTAGAAGAAGCAAAGGTCCCCCACCTGCATCCGCATCAGGTAGTTCCGGGCCTGGTAGTTGCGCACCCCATCCCAAACCGCCCTTCCTTCCCGTTTGAGGTCCAGGATGCTGTACTCCTCGGGCTCGGACTTGAGGAGCCAGTAGGCCATGGCCAAGAGTTTAAAGGAGGCTTTAGCCGGGGTAAAACCTTTTGGCAAAGCCCCGGGGGAAGATGAGGGCATGCGCGCCCTTCTTCCCCTCCTTTGGCTCCTTTCCGCCTGCACCCTCACCCTGGAGCTGGTCCATCCGGGCCACCGCATCTCGGGGCTGGAGACCCAGGGGACCTACTGCACCCACGGGGACACCTGGGTGGACTTCCGCTTCCTCCTAGAAGGGAGCCTGGACCGCTTGGAGCTTTACTGGCTTGCCGAGGGAAAGCCTCCCCAGGAGGCCCGGCCCGGAGAGGGGTATACCCTCTTGGGTCCTATCCGGGGAGGTCTCTTGCGGGGCTGGCTCCAGGTTGCCCCCTCCGGGGAGGTCCGGGCGGTTTCCCTCACCTCCCCCCAGGGCCAGGGGGGAGCCCTGCCCCAGGGGATCGGGGTGGAGCCCTTGCCTGAGCGCAGGCTCTGGCTTAGGGGCTTCACCGGGGGGGTGGCGGGGCCCTTCGTCGCTGCCCAAAACCCCGTCCGCCCCGACGCCTCCCCCGCCTGCGATCCCCTCTGGTAGCCTGTGGGCATGGGGGTCCTCGAGGCGGTGCAAAGGGAGCTCAAGGCCCTCTTCGGTTCCCGGGCCCTCCTGGGGCCGGAGAGGGGGGTCTACCGCTACGACGCCATCCTGGTGGGGCCAGAGCCCCTGGCCGTGGTCCTGCCCGAAAGCCGGGAGGAGGTGCAGGCCCTGGTGCGCCTGGCCCGCAAGCACGGTCTACCCCTGGTTCCCCGGGGGGCGGGAAGCGGCCTCTCCGGGGGGGCGGTGCCGGAGGAAGGGGCCATGGTGGTGGCCTTCACCCGCATGACTCGCCTGGAGCTGGACCCCAAGGGCCGCACCGCCTGGGCCGAGCCCGGGGTGACCACGGCCCGGATCTCGGAGGAGGCCAGACCCTACGGGCTCTTCTACCCTCCCGACCCCGCTTCTTGGCGCACCAGCACCTTAGGGGGAAACCTGGGGGAGAACGCCGGGGGGCCCCTTTGCTTCAAGTACGGAGTCACGGGGGACTACCTCCTGGAGCTGGAGTTCGTGGACGCCTTTGGGGAGGCCCACCGCCTTTCCCGCCAGGCCTACGATCTGCCCGGCCTCCTCATCGGTTCCGAGGGCACCTTGGGGCTCATCACGGGGGCTAGGGTGCGCCTCCTCCCCCTGCCCCGGCACCGGGCCACCCTCATGGCGGCCTTTCCCGAGGTGGGGTCCTTGGCGGAGGCGGTCTCCCGGGCCATCGCGGAAGGGGCAGTGCCCGCTAAGCTGGAGTTCCTGGACCCCGTCTGCGTGGGGGCGGTGGAGGACTACCTGGGCATGGGCCTGCCCCGGGGGCATGCGCTTCTCCTGGCGGAAACCGATGGGGACGACATCGAGGTGGTCCAGGAGGAGCTTTCCCTCCTGGAGAGGACGGCCCAAGGCCTGGGGGCTAGGGTGCGAAGGGCGCAGGACGAGAAAGAAGCCGAGGCCCTCTGGCGAGCCCGCCGGGCGGTGAGCCCCGCCTTGGGCCGCATCCGCCCCAAGCGGGTGAACGAGGACATCGCCGTGCCCCGGAGCCGCCTGCCCCAGGTGGTGCGGGAGATCGCCGCTTTGGCGGAGGCCTACGGCCTCATCGTGGCCCAGTTCGGCCACATCGGGGATGGCAACCTGCACCCCAACATCCTCTTTGACCCCAGGCGGGAAAGCGAGGAGCGGGTTTGGGAGCTGGCCCACGAGATCGCCCGGGTGGCCCTGCGCCACGGGGGGGTGCTTTCCGGGGAGCACGGGATTGGCCTCATGAAGCGGGAGTTCATGAGGGAGGCGGTGGATGGGGCCACCCTCGAGGCCTTCCGCGCGGCGAAGGGGGCCCTGGACCCCCAAGGCCTGTTCAACCCACGAAAGGTCCTCCCCTAAGGGCCGGCGCATAGGGGTTGCCGCGAGATTGGTCTTCGCCCATGAGCCATGGGCAGGGAAGAAGGGCGTTGCCCAAGGCCTTTCTGAGGCCCCCGCCGTGGCACCTGGGGGTAAGCCCCAAGGGGGGTCCAGGCCAGGGGGAGGCCCTCTCCCGGGGTAAGGGTGCCCATGCTGGTTCGCCAGGGTTCATGCCTGGCTGGTCCTTTTTCACAGGGTTTTAAAAGGAGCCGATCTATCCTGGAAGCATGGATGGCCGGGGCCGCTTTTTCTACCTTGCCAGCTGGATGGGGATGGCCCTGGCCCTTGGGCTGCAGGTGCGGCGGTTTCCCCCCCAGGGCCTGGAGGTTCTCCTCTACGGCCTTTTCATCCTCCTTGCCCTCTGGGCCTTGAGCCGGGGTCCTAAGCTGGCGCCCCGCTGGCTCCTCCATCCCGTGGGGGCCTACCTCCTCTTTGAGATGGTGCGGGTGGGGGATAGCTGGCCCCTGGTGGGTTTTTTCAGCCCCGCCTTGTACCTTTTGGCTGGGCTTGCCTACCCGCCCTGGTCTTTGGGGTACCTGCTCGGCGCCTTTTGGGGTGGGGTTTTGGTCCTGGCCCCCTTACTTTTGGGCCGGAACCTGGACTTCTGGCCCCACTTTGCCGTGAGCCAGGTGCTCCTGGTGGGGCTTACCTTCCTCCTGGCCCGCTTCCGCGAGCTCCACGGCCAGATCCGTTTCTGGCGGGAACAGGCCCTCACCGACCCCCTCACGGGCCTGCCCAACCGCCGGGCCCTGGAGATGGCCATGGAGCGGGAGGCGGCCCGGGTGGAGCGGGGGGAGGAAACCTTTGCCCTGATCCTGCTGGACCTGGACGATTTCAAGCGGGTGAACGACACCCAGGGCCACCAGGAGGGGGATCGCCTTCTCAAGGAGGTGGCCCAGTACCTGGTGGCCCACGTGCGCCAGGGGGACCTGGTGGGGCGCTGGGGCGGGGAGGAGTTTGCGGTCCTTCTTCCCCAGACCAAGGGGGAAGAGGCGGCGCAGGTGGCGGAAAGGCTAAGGGCTGGCCTTGCCCGTTTGGGCGTGACGGGGAGCTTCGGGGTGGCGGTGTACCAAGGGGACCTACAGGACCTCTTCCAGAAGGCCGATGGCGCCCTATACTTGGCCAAGTCGGCGGGCAAGGACCGGGTGGAGCGGGGTTTTTAGGAGACGCGGTAGCCCACCTGGGCGAGGACCTTCCGGGCCGCCTCCCGTTCCTCCCGGCTGGCGAAGCCCAGCCGGATGGCCCCGGCTTCCTCCCGGATGGTGAGGACCTCGATGTCCTTGATGTTCACCCCGGCCTCTCCCAAGGCGGTGGCGATGCGGGCGATCTCCCCGGGGCGGTCCGGCACCTGCACCACCAGGTCGTGCATCTCGGGGAGGAGGCTCCGGCGCACGATGGGGAGGCTATCCCGGGTGCGCTTGGCGGCCTCGGCCGCCTGGAGAAGCCTCTTTGGCTCGTCCAGGAGGCCTTCCAGTTCCAAGAGCACCGCCCGGAGCTCCTCTATGGCCGCCTTGAGGGCCTCCTTGTTCTCCACCACCATGTCCCGGCTCATCCTGGGGGAGCCCGAGGCCACCCGGGTGAGGTCGCGGAAGCCCCCGGCCGCCAGGAACATGAGGAGGTCCCGGTGGGGGCTTTGGGCCACCAGGCGGTTCAGGGCCACCGCCAGCAGGTAGGGGAGATGGGAGATGCGGGCCACCAGCTGGTCGTGGAGTTCCGGGGATATTTCCAAAGGATAGCCTCCCAAGGCCTCCACCAGCCTTCTGATCCCCTCCTGGGCCTTAGGGCTGGTCCTTTCCGTGGGCGTCAGGACCCAGATGGCGTTTTGCAAGAGGCCGGCGTGGGCGTTTTCCACCCCGGCCCGCTCGCTTCCCGCCATGGGGTGGCCCCCAAGGAAGTGGGGGAGGGCGGCCTCGAGGGCCGCCACCACCCTGCCCTTCACGCTCCCCACATCGGTCCAGAGGCTTTCGGGGTTTGCCAAGGGGGCCAAGGCCTTCCCCAGCTCCGCCAGGGCCCCCACGGGGGCGGCCAGGATGCCCAGCTGGAGCTCCCCCACCCAAGGCCCCAGGGTGGGATGCACCCGGTCCGCTACCCCCAGGAAAAGGGCCTTCTCCAGGGCCTCAGGGTCCTGGTCGTAGGCGTGGATCTCCTCCGCCAGGAAGCGCTCCTTGAGCCCCAGGGCCACGCTCCCCCCCAAAAGCCCCACGCCAAAGATGCCCACCTTGCCAAAAAGCGGCCTCATCCCCGATGCGGCGGGAAGGCCCCCTGGGCCGGGGCCGAAAGGGTCTTGCCCAGGGCCTCCACCAGGCGCCGGGCCTTGGCCATGAGCTCGGCGAACTCGTGCTCGTGGAGCTGCTGGGCGGCGTCGGAGAGGGCCTTTTCCGGCTCGGGGTGGGTCTCCACGATGAGGCCGTCCGCCCCCGCCGCCAGCCCCGCCAGGGCCAGGGGGATGACCCACTCCCGCCGGCCTGCGGGGTGGGAGGGGTCTACCCAGACGGGGAGGTGGGTCCAGGACTTCAGCACGGGCACCGCGGCCACGTCCAGGGTGAAGCGGGTGGCCTTCTCAAAGGTGCGGATCCCCCTCTCCACCAGGATGACCTGCATGTTGCCCCGGGAGAGGATGTACTCGGCGCTCATGAGGAACTCCTCCAGGGTCATGCTCATGCCCCGCTTGAGGAGCACGGGCTTGCCCGACTCCCCCACCGCCTGGAGGAGGGGGAAGTTTTGGGCGTTGCGGGCCCCGATCTGCAAGGCGTCGGCGTACTCCGCCACCAGCTCCACCTGCTCGGGGGAGAGGACCTCGGTGACCACGGGAAGGCCCGTTTCCCGCCGGGCCTCCGCCAGGATCTTCAGGCCCTCCACCCCCAGGCCCTGGAAGGCGTAGGGGCTGGTCCTGGGCTTGAAGGCCCCACCCCGGAGCATCCCCGCCCCGTGGGCCTTGACGTACCGGGCCGCCTTCAGGGTCTGTTCCCGGGACTCCACCCCGCAGGGGCCCGCCGCCACCAGCACGTGCCCGTCCCCCGTCTTGCCCGTGGGGAACTCCAGGACGGTGGGGAAGGGCTGGACCTCGAGGCTCGCCAGCTTCCACGGCTTGGAGATGGGGATGACCTCCGCCACCCCCGGGAGCGCCCGGAAGTGCTCCATCAGCTCGGGGGTGGGGCCCTTGCCGATGGCCCCCACCAGGGTGGTCTCCACCCCTCGGGAAACATGGGGCCGGTACCCCACCTTCCCGATCTCCCGGATGACCTCCTCCAGCTCCGCTTCCGTGTGTCCCCGCTTCATCACGATGAGCATCTTCTCCTCCCTAAAAAGCTTGGGCGCCCCCTTTTTTGGGGGCGCCCTCTTGCGGAAAAACCCTATGCGGACCGCAGGGCGCCCCCGGCGGGATAATAAAAGCCAAAGTAGTGCCCAGAGGTCCGCATATTGCCCCTAAGCTTAGTGAAGGGGGAAACCCCTGTCAAGGGTGCGCGGGGGAAAGCCGGACCTCGGCCCCCGTGGGGTCCTTAAGGGTCCTCTCCCGCCCCCAGGGGTCCAGGAGGCTATAGGCCAAAAGCCCGGTGGCCCCTGGGGGCGCTTTCCGCCTTCCCGCCCAGATGTTGGCCCCTATGTGGTGGTGGTAGCCATCCCAGGCGAAGAAGAGGGCCCCCGGGTAGGTGCGCAGGGTGACCCCCATGCCCAGTTCCCCCGCGAAGAAGGCCTCGGCCTCCTCCAGGCTTTCCACGTGGAGGTGCAGGTGGCCGAGGAGGGCCTCGGGGGGAAGGGGGCCGGGGCCTGGAGCCTCGGAAAGAAGCCTTTCCAGGTTTAAGGGGGCGGTGAACATCAAGGGCCCTTGGGGCCATTCCCCTTCGGGCCGGTCCCGGTAGATCTCGAGGCCATTCCCCTCCGGGTCGCGGAAGTAGAGGGCCTCGGAAACCCCGTGGTCTGCCGCCCCCTCAAAGGGGATGGGGGCGCTTAGGAGCTTCCGGGCCACCTGCGCCAGGGCCTTCCGGTCGGGGAGGAGGAGGGCGAAGTGGTAGAGGCCCACCGAGGGGTAGGGCCTTGGGAGGGCCTGGGAGTCGTGGAGGACCTCCAAATGAAACCCCTCCCCCTCAGGGAATAGCCGGTAGCGGGGTGGGTCCGCTTCCACCTTCAGGCCCAGAAGGTCCCGGTAAAAGGCCAAGGCGGCCTCCAGGTCCCGCACCCTAAGGGTTAGGGAGGAAAGCCGCCTGGGAAAGGCCATTACTGGGCCGCCGCCTCCTGGGCCTTCACCGCCTCGGTGTCCACGCTGAAGCGCACCTCCTCGCCCACCAACACCCCGCCCAGCTCCAGGGGCATGTTCCAGGTGAGGCCGAAGTCCTTGCGGTTCAGCCGGCCCTCAAAGTGGGCGGCCACCCGCTCGTTGCCCCAGGGGTCCTTGGCGGGGCCATGGGTTTCCACCTCAAAGGCCAGGGGCCGGGTGACCCCGCGGAGGGTCAACTCCCCCTCCACCCGGTACCTTCCCTCGCCCAAGGGGGTGATCCCGGTGCTCTTGAAGAGGATATCCGGGAAGTTCTCCGCATCCAGGAAGTCGGGGGAGCGGAGGTGGTTGTCCCGGTCCGGCACGCCGGTGTGGATGCTCTTGGCGTCCAGGCGTGCCTCCACCCGGAGGGGCTTGCCCGCCTCGTCGGTTTCCACAAAGCCCTCCTTGAGGTTCAGGGTGCCCTTCACCGTGGCGATCATCATGTGCCGCACGGCGAACTGGATGCTGGTGTGGGTGGGGTCTAGGTTCCAACGCATCTTTGAACCTCCTTGGGCTCGAGGCCCAAGCGTATGATATCCATAGCGCTATACTATGTCAAGCGCTATCCCGGATAGTAGCTGGGGGAGAAGGCGAGGCCCAGGGCTTGGGCGAAGGCCTGTAGGCCCAGGCGGTCGGGCTCCTCCAGGTGGTAGCGGAAGTTCCAGAGGTAGTGCTCCATCAGGGCGGGGTGGATGCCAAGCCTCCTGGCCTCGGCCTCCGCCACCTCCCCCAGCCGGGCCAGCCCCTGGCGCCGGGCCCGCCTTAGGGCCCGCACCAGCTCCAAGGGGGGAGGGGCTTCCCTGCGGTAGGCCCAGACGGCGAAGACGAAGGGGAGCCTGGTGCGCTCAAACCAGAGCATGGAGAGGTCCACCACCGCCACCTCTCCGAAGCGGGTGGGGAGGGCGTGGGGGGTTTCGGGAAGGCGGTCTAGGAGCTGGGCGTAAGCCCTGATGGCCTTGTCGCCGATGAGGAGTACCCCGTCGTATTCCCCAAGGAGCTCCAGCCCCCCTTCCCTCCCCTCGTACCGGGGGAAAACCCCCCGTTCCCGGAGGAGGAGCTTCAGGAGCTCCACGCTGGTGGCGCTTTCCGTGGTGAGGGCGATGCGCCTTAGGTCTTGGAGCCTTCCCTTGTGGAAGAGGTTCACCGAGTACACCCGCCCCAGCACGGCCACGGAGAAGTCGGGAAGCAGCCCGAGCTCCTCCTGGTGCTCCAGGTAGAAGTAGCTGGAGACCAGGGAAAGCCCCACCTCCCCCGAGAGCACCATGCGGTTGAGTTCCGCGGGGACGCCGTGGCACAGGGTCCAGCCGTTGGGCTTTAGGAAGCGGTAAAGGGGGGCGGTGTTGGCGTAGAGGGGGACGCCTAGGGCGTAAGGCATCAGGCTTCCACCCGGTCCCAGACGCGGATCTCCCGGTAGAGGGCATCCCGCTCCACCGGGATCCTCCCCGCGGCCAGGATGATGCGGGCCAGGGCCGCCTTGGAAAGCCCTTGGGGGGTGGGGCTTCCCGCCATGTGGACGATGCGCTCCTCGATCAGGGTGCCGTCGATGTCCGTCACCCCCCAGTCCAGGGAGACCTGGGCCAGCTCGGGGGTGAGGGTGGCCCAGTACCCCTTGATGTGGGGGATGTTGTCCAGGTAGAGCCGGGCCACCGCCAGGTTGCGGAGGTCGTCCAGGCCGGTGGTGAACTCGCGTTTCCCCAGCTTCCTGGCCAGCAGGTTGCCGTCCGGCTGGAAGGCCAGGGGGATGAAGCTCATGAAGCCTCCGGTTTCGTCCTGGAGCCGGCGGAGGCGGTCCATGTGGTCCAGGCGCTCCTCGAGGGTCTCTATATGCCCGTAGAGCATGGTGGCGTTGGTGGGGATCCCCAGCTGGTGGGCGGTGCGGTGGATTTCCAGCCAGCCCTCCGCGGAGACCTTGGCCCGGGCGATCTGCCGCCGCACCCTCTCGGAAAAGATCTCCGCCCCCCCGCCCGGCATGGCGTCAAGCCCCGCCTCCTTGAGGGCCTGGAGCACCTCCTTGTAGGGCAGGCGGGCGATCTTGGAGAAGTGGTGGATCTCCGCCGCGGTCCAGGCCTTCACCTGCACCCCGGGGAAATTCGCCTTCAGGGCCCGCACCAGGTCCAGGTAGTAGGTAAAGGGCCTTTTGGGGTGGTGGCCCGCGGTCATGTGGATCTCCGTGAGGCCGGGCTGGTACCGCTCCCTTACCCAGGCCACCACCTCCTCCACCTCCCAGTCCCAGGCCCCCTCCTCTCCAAACCTCCTTTGGAAGGCGCAGAAGGTGCAGCCCACGTAGCAGATGTTGGTCTGGGAAACGCGGATGGAGTGGACGAAGTAGGTCTTGTGCCCGTGCTTCCGCTCCCGCACCCGGTTGGCCAGGCGCATGAGGCCTGGGAGGTCCCGGGTCTCGTAGAGGACCTTGCCTTCCGCAAAGGTGAGCCGCTCGCCCACCTCCACCTTTTCCGCGATGGGCCAGAGCTTAGGGTCCCGGATGCCCTTCACGGGGAGGAGTCTACCCCTTGGCGGAACCTCTGGACTAGGGCCTCCACTTCCTTTCGCCTTCCCCCCACGCTCTTCCCCGGCAGGAGGCCCCGCAGGTAGCGGTCGGTGAGGAGGAGGTCCACGTAAGGGTAGACGGTGGCGGCCATGACCGCGTCCAGGAGGTCGGAGGGCCGGGGCTTGCGGTTGAGGTCCGAGGCCATGTGGGCGAGGAGCTCGGCCAAGAAGCGCACGAAGGGCACCTCCTTGAGGCCGGTGCGTCCCTTGATCTCCTGAAGGGCCGCCTCGAGGGCCTCCCGATAGGGCAGGCCCCGGAGGCTTTCCGGCAGGCCCCGGAAGGGGGATAGGTCCGCGGGGATTTCCCAGCTTCCCCCCCTCCAGAGGAAATCCTCCCGGTAAAGCCCCCGCTCCTGGCGCACGGCCACCTCCTGCCAGGGGCGCACCCAGTACCCCTGAGAGAACTCGGCGAAAAGGCGCTGCAAGGCGGGCAGGAGGTAGCCCGCCTTCTCCTGGGGGCCCCGTACGGGGTAGAGGGTCTCCAGCACGTGGAAGGGGCTGGGAGGGGCCAGGACCTTGCCCCGGAGGGCCCGGTAGAGCTCCCCAAACACCTCATGCCCCCGCTGGCCCAGGAGGTGCTTGGCCATGCGGCTGGCGTGGTTTTGGTCCAGGTAGACCAGCAAGGTCCTATTCCTTGGCCTTGGCCAGCCACAAGGCGGAGGCCAAGAGGGCCACGCCCCCGGCGAAGAGGAGGAAGTCCAGGGAGGTCTGGGGTTTGAAGGCGGAGGCCTTCTCAAAGAACTTCACCACCAGGATCATGATGATCACCTGGCCCAGCTTCCCCTTGAGATCCCCCAGGCTTTCCACCGTGAGGACGTTTTCCAAGGGAAGCTCCAGCTTGCGGATGAAAAGCTCAAAAAGGCCCAGGCTGAAGATGAGGAAGACCGCGCTCAGAAGGGCCAGGTCCACGGCGCCCACCAGGAGGGGGAGGGCTTCGTCCAGGGGTTTTTGCACGGCCACCAGGGTTTCCTCGAGGGCGTGCCAGGCGAAGTAAAGGGCCCCGAGGAGCATCCCCGCCACGGGCAAAAGCATGAGCCAGCGCAAGGGGTAGACCAAGGTCTCCGGGCGCATGGGCTCATGCTAAGGCAGGTAGGGGGCCGCGGGGGAGGTGCGGGTGGAGGCCCGTTCGATCAGGAGGGGCTCAAACCGCACCGCCCGGGGAGGGCCCGCATACCCTTGCATCCTTTCCAGGAGGAGCTGGGCCGCCCGAGCCCCCATGGCCTCCACCGGCTGGGCGATGGTGGAAAGCCCCACCTCCTCGGTGAAGGGATGGCCGTCAAACCCCAAGACCCGCACCTCCTTGCCCACGGTAAGCCCCAGCCTCTCCGCCTCCTCCAGGACCCCCAGGGCCACCTGGTCGGCCCCGGCGAAGACGTTGAGGGGCGGGGAGGCCCTTTCCAGGAAGTACCGGAGGGCCAGCCTGCCCCCCTCCTGGGAGAGCCGGGTGGTGTACAGGTGCTCCTCGGGGAAGGGGCGGCCCGCGGCCTTGAGGGCTTCCCGGAAGCCGGCCAGGCGCTCGGCGAAGACCGTGTGGCGGAAGGCCCGGTCGGGCTCCTCCTCCACCTTCACGGCGAAGATGGGCCCGGGGAAGCGGGCCAGGTACTCCCCGGCCAGGTGCCCCCCCAGGAAGTTGTCCAGGTACACGGAGTCGTACCGGGGGTTCTTGGCGTCCACCAGCACCACGGGACGGTCGGTGGGAAGACGCCCCCCCTCAAAGTGCTCGCTGAGGTCGTAGGAGGCCAGGATGAGCCCATCGGTGAGAAAGGCCAGGGTGGAGCTTTCCAGGTAGCGCCTAAGCCGGGCCTGGGAGAGGATGGGGAAGAGGGCCAGGTCGTAGCGCTTTTCCAAAAGCACCCCCTCAAGGCCCTCCACGAGCCTGCGGTAAAACTCCGTGGCCACAAAGGGAAGGAGCACCGAGACCGTGTAGCTTCTCCCTCCCGCGATGCGCCGGGCATGGGGGTTGGGGGTGTAGCCCAGCTCCTCCATGGCCCGGAGCACCCGGGCCCGGGTTTCCGGCCGCACCGCCTTGTGGTTGTTGAGCACCCGGCTCACGGTGCCCACGCCGACCCCGGCCCGGGCGGCCACCTCGAGGATGGTGGGTTTCTTCTTCATGACCTTGCTCCCCATTCCTGGTGGAAGCGCTTCATGGAAGCTTCCACTCCCAGGATAGGGCAAGGGGGAGGGTTTTGCAAGAATGGGGGCATGGCCCACGTGATCCTGGCGTACCTCCTGGGTTCCTTGGTGGGGGGGCTTCTCCTCTTCCCCGAGGTGCGGGACAAGGACCTTCCCGGGGGCTCCGGGGTTTACCGCAGGAAGGGCCCTTTGGCGGCCCTTTTGGTGGTGCTCTTTGATCTGGGCAAGGGGGTTCTGGCCGCCTGGCTGACCCCGCCGGAGTGGCGGCCCTGGGGGGCGGGGGCCGTGGTGGCGGGGCACAACTGGCCCCTTTACTTCCGCTTCCGGGGCGGGGGTGGGATCGCGCCCTCCTTGGGCTACTTCCTGGCCTGGCTTCCCCGGGAAACCCTGGTGGCGGCCCTTTTGGGCCTGGGGGTGGCGGGGGTCTACCACCTGGTGTACTGGGGAAGGCGCCGCAAGGGCATCTACCCCATTCCCTTTGGGGCCATCTTCGGCTACCTGGCCCTCCTGCTCCTGGCTTCCCCCGAGGGCCGGTTGGGGGCCTTCCTGGCGGCCCTTTTGGTGGGGCTTAGGGGCCTGCAAATCCTCAGGGGAAGATGGTAGCTTTAGGGCATGAAGATCCTCCGGTTTAACGAGGGGCGTTGGGGCATACTGGAAGGGGAGCTGGTCCTGGAAACCGATGGCCCTGGGGGCAACCCCACGGGGAGGCGCTACGACCTGGCGGCGGTTCGCCTCCTGGTGCCCGCCACCCCCAGCAAGATCGTCTGCGTGGGGCGGAACTACCGGGAGCACATCCGGGAGATGGGCCACGACTTCGGCCAGGATCTGCCCAAGGAACCGGGCCTATTCCTGAAGGCCCCCAACACCCTGGCCCACCCCGGCAACCCCCGGGACCCCTGGAACACGGGGGATGCGGTGCCCTACCCCTTTTTCACCCAGGAGCTCCACTACGAGGGGGAGTTGGCGGTGGTGATCGGGGACCGCATGCGGAACGTGCCCCCGGAAAAGGCCCTGGACCACGTGCTGGGCTACACCATCGCCGTGGACATCACCGCCCGGGATGCCCAGAGGCAGGACCTGCAATGGGTGAGGGCCAAGAGCGCGGACAAGTTCCTGCCCTTAGGCCCCTGGATTGAAACCGATCTGGATCCGCAGAACACCTGGGTGCGCACCTACGTCAACGACCAGCTGCGGCAGGAGGGGCACACCTCCGCCATGATCTTCGGCGTGGCCGAGATCCTGTCCTACATTTCCAGCTTCATGACCCTGGAGCCCATGGACGTGGTCCTCACCGGTACCCCGGAAGGGGTGGGGGCCTTGCAGCCGGGGGACCGGTTGGAGGTGGCCGTGGAGGGCATCGGCACCCTGCACACCCGCATCGGCCCCAAGGAGGAGCGCCCATGGTGAAGGTCCTGGACCTCCACTTCCAGGGAGCGGAACGGGTGATCGCCAGCTTCCTCCTGGACTCCCAGGAGGGGCCGGTGCTGATCGAAACCGGCCCTGAGAGCACCTACCCCCGCCTCGAGGCGGCCCTGAGGCGGGAGGGGGTGGACCCCAGGGAGGTCCGCCACGTCTTCGTGACCCACATCCACCTGGACCACGCCGGGGCCGCTTGGCGGTTTGCCGAGCTTGGGGCCACGGTGTACGTGCACCCACGGGGGGCCCCGCACCTGGTGGACCCCTCGAGGCTCCTGGCCTCCGCGGAGCGCATCTATGGGGCGATGCTGAAGCCCCTCTGGGGGGAGCTGAAGGGGGTTCCCCAGGCGCAGGTGCGGGCCTTGGGGGACGGGGAGACGGTGGAGCTCGGGGGGCTTAGGGTCCAGGCCCTGGAAACCCTGGGCCATGCCTCCCACCACCACGCCTACCTGGTGGGCGGCCTCCTCTTCGCGGGGGACATCGCCGGGGTGCGGATAGCCCCGGGGCCGGTTCTCCCCCCTACCCCGCCCCCCGACATCCACCTGGAAAGCTGGTACGCCTCCTTGGACCGCATCCTGGCCCTCCGGCCCGAGGCCCTCTACCTCACCCACTTCGGCCCCTACCGGGATGTGGAGGCCCACCTCCTGGCCCTGCGGGGGGTTTTGGAGGAGTGGGCGGGTTGGGTCCTGCACCGGCTCAAGGAGGGCCTCCCCCTGGAGGCCATGACGGAGCGCTTTGAGGCCTACTGGCGGGAAGGCCTCTTGCGGGCCGGGGTGGGGGCGGAGGGGATGCGCCTTTACGAGCTGGCCGATCCCCCCTACATGAACCTGCAGGGCTTGGTGCGCTACTGGCAGAAGCACCACCCGGATGCTTTGGCCGAAGGCCAAACACCTTGAGGCCCTGGGATAGGCCTATGCTGAGCCCATTTCCCTTGGGCCGCCCTGCCCGGATGGCGGTGATGGCCTCGGGCCGGGGCACCAACCTGGAGGCTCTCCTGGAGGCCTTCCCCCCCGGAAACCCCTGGGGGGAGGTGGTGCTGGTCCTCTCCGACAACCCGGAGGCCTACGCCCTAAAGCGGGCGGAGAGGCGGGGAGTAGAGGCGGTGGCCATCCCCTGGCGGGGGCGGAGGAGCTTTGAGGCGGAGGCCCAGGCCCTCTTGCGGGCCAGGGGCGTGGACCTGGTCCTCCTGGCCGGCTTCATGCGCCTCCTTTCCCCGGGTTTTGTGGAGGCCTGGTACGGGCGGCTTCTCAACATCCACCCTTCCCTCCTTCCCGACTACCCCGGGCTTCGGGTGCACGAAAGGGTCCTCGAGGGGGGAGAAAAGGAGACCGGCTCCACGGTGCACTTCGTGGACCAGGGCATGGACACCGGCCCCATCGTCCTGCAGGGGCGGGTGCCCGTCCTGCCCGGGGATACCCCGGAAACCCTGGAAAGGCGGGTGCTTTTTCTGGAGCACCGCCTCTACCCCAAGGCGGTGCGCCTGGTCCTCTCCGGGCTCGCCTTCCCCCCAGGGGAGGGCCTGAAGGCCCTTCTTGGGGAGGCCTGGCCCCGCTTCCAGGGGCTTTCCCCGCGGGAGAAGCCCCTCTATCTCCGGGTTGCGGCCCTGCTTTCCGCCTGGGGTTTAAGGGATCGGGTGCCCGCCGCCCTTTTGGGCCAGGGGGGGGACTGGGCCCGGGGTGCCTTCCTCACCGCCCATCTGCTGGCGGAAGACCATCCCGCCTTGCGCCAGGAGCTGGCCCAGCTCCCCGAGGAGGTTCGCCTGAGGGCCGAGGAGGGGTTAAGGCGGGTAGAATTGCCCCTATGAAGGTGCTGGTGGTGGGTTCCGGCGGGAGGGAGCACGCCCTCCTTTGGAAGGCGGCGCAAAGCCCCCTGGTGGATCGCCTCTACGCTGCCCCTGGCAACGCCGGGATGGCCGCTTTGGCCGAGCTGGTTCCCTGGAATGGGGACGTGGAGGTCCTGGCGGAATGGGCTTTGGGCGAGGGGATAGACCTCACCCTGGTGGGTCCTGAGGCCCCCTTGGTGGAGGGCATCGCCGATGCCTTTGAGAAGCGGGGTCTTCGGATCTTCGGCCCCACCCAGAAGGCCGCCATGATCGAGGGCTCCAAGGCCTTTGCCAAGAAGCTCATGGAGCGCTACGGCATCCCCACGGCCCGGTACCGCGTGTTTCAGGATGCCCTCTCCGCCCTGGAGTACGTGGAGCGCGTGGGGGTGCCCATCGTCATCAAGGATTCCGGCCTGGCGGCGGGCAAGGGGGTCACCGTGGCCTTTGACCTGCACACCGCTAAGCAGGCGGTGACGAACCTGCTTTCCGGTCCCGAGGGGGGGGAGGTGGTGGTGGAGGAGTACCTGGAGGGGGAGGAGGCCACGGTGCTGGCCCTCACCGATGGCGAGACCATCTTGCCCCTCCTGCCCTCACAGGACCACAAGCGCCTTCTGGACGGGGACCAGGGTCCCATGACCGGGGGGATGGGGGCGGTGGCTCCCTACCCCATGGACGGGGCCACATTGCGGCGGGTGGAGGAGGAGATCCTAAGGCCCCTCATCCAGGGTCTACGGGCGGAAGGGGTGGTCTACCGGGGGGTGGTCTATGCCGGGCTCATGCTCACCCGGGAAGGCCCTAAGGTGCTGGAGTTCAACGCCCGCTTTGGCGATCCGGAGGCCCAGGCCCTTCTGCCCCTTTTGCAAAGCGACCTGGTGGAGCTGGCCCTAAGGGTGGCGGAGGGGCGGCTTGCGGGGGCCCGGCTTTCCTGGCGGGAAGGGGCCAGCGCCTGCGTGGTCCTGGCGGCCCCCGGCTACCCGGAAAGCCCCAAGAAGGGCATCCCCCTCCGCATCCCTGAGCCCCCCGAGGGGGTTTTGGTGTTCCACGCGGGCACCCGGCGGGAGGGCGAGGCCTTCGTGAGCGCAGGGGGGCGGGTGCTGAACGTGGTGGGCCTGGGGCGCCACCTGGAGGAGGCCCTGAGCCGGGCCTACGCTTACCTTCCCCAGGTGGGTTTCCCCGGGGCTCTTTACCGCCGGGACATCGGGCAGAAGGCCCTGCGGCGGGCTAGTACTTGAGCCGGGCCAGGGGGAGGCGGGCGCAGGCCTGGAGCACTTCCCCCAGGGTCCGGTAGCCCTTGGCCTTGAGGAGGGGGACCATTCCTGCGAAGACCTCTGCGGTCATGAGGGCGTCTCCCAAGGCGGTGTGCCGGCCGATCACGGGCACGCCGAAGCGCTCCGCCAGGGTTTCCAGGCGGTGGTCCTCCAGGTCGGGAAAGAGGAGGTAGGAAAGGAGCAGGGTATCCACCAGGGGGGGTTGGTGGAGGCCCACCCGCTCCAGGAAGGCCATGTCAAAGGCCCCGTTGTGGGCCAGGAGCACCGTGTCCTCCAGGAACAGGCGAAACCCAGGGAGCACCTCCTGCAGCTTGGGTTTTCCCTTCAGCATCTCCCAGGTGAGGCCGTGGACCTCGGTGGAGGCCTTGGGGATGGGGCGCCCAGGGTCCACCAAGGCCTCGAAGACCTCGTGGCGGAGCACCTTTTGCCCCAGGAGGTGGACCGCCCCTAGGGCGATGATGGCGTCCCTTTCCGGATCCAGGCCGGTGGTTTCCAGGTCAAAGGCGGTGTAGAGGAGGCCCTCCAAGGGGGCTTCCTCCAGCTCCTCGGGGGCATGGAGGAGGGAGAGGTCAAAGACCTCGGCCCGGGGGGGAGGGCCGGCCTTGGAGGGGAGCCGGGGCGCCTCCCGGGCGGGGAGGAGGAGGTGGAGGCGGAAGCCCTCGCGCCAGGCGCTGCCACCGGACCGCTCCGCCGCCTCCTTGAGGAGGGGGGGGAGGTCGGGGTGGGGGCTGGGCTGGTGGGGGGTTTGGGCAGGGTGAGGGTGAGGTGGAGCAGGCGGCCCTCCCGCCGCCCTTCCAGGAAGGCCTCTTCCTCATCGCCTATGGCGGCCGCCAGGCCTCGAGCCAGGGCGTAGGTGTCCGCCTGGACCAGGAGGCCCCTGGCCTCCTCCTCCAGGAAAAACCCCGGGGAGACCCCCGTTTCCCGCTCCAGGGCCTGGGCCAGGAGGGCGAAAAGGTCCTCCGCCAGGACCTCCGCCGCCTGGGCCGGGGCTTCCCAGGAGGCCACCAGCTGGCCAAGTTCCCCCGCGGTGGCCCTGGCGGTCTTGAGGAGGGGCTCGAGGGGCGTTCCCCTGGCCTCCTGGCCCAGGGCCTCCGCCAGGGCCTGGAGCCCAGCCAGCTTGTCCCTAAGGCGGTGGAGGAGGGCGGCATCCCACCCTTCCCTTTCCCGGGCCTCCTCCAGGAGGACCAAAAACCCCCCCTCTCCCTCCAAGGGCACCACCTGGAGCCTAAGCGGTCCCCTGGGCCCCTGGGTCAAAAACCTCTCCTCCGGGAGTCCCAGGGCGTGGACCATAAGCCCCCGGTCCAGGAGGCCAAAGAGGCTTTTGCCCACCCCCAGGCCCTCCCCCAGGAGCTCCCGGGCCTTGGGGTTGTAGAGGAGGACCTGGCCCTTGGGGTTGGCCAGCACCACCCCGTGGGGAAGGTGGCCGATGAGGGCGGAAAGCTTCCGCCTTTCCTCTTCCAGGAGGGATTTGGCCTCAGCGATGCGGGCGGCCACCTCCTTTTCCAAGGCCTCCTTTTCCTGGGCCAGGCGGTTGATGAGCTCCGCCAAGGCCCTGAGCTCAAAGGGCCCCCGGAGGCGCAGGCGGTGGCCGGGGTTGGCCAGGACGATCTCCGCCTCCTGGCCCAGGGCCCGGGTGGCGGCCAGATAGCCCAGGAAGACCGGGTAAAGGAGGGCGGCCAGCACCAAGGTGAAGAGGAAGCCCACGAAGAGAAGGGTGGGGAGCTTCTCCCTCGCCAGACGGAGGAGTTCCCTTCCCAGGTCCTCCTCCCCTTGGACCAGGAGGAAGAGGCCAAGCCCCACGGTCCCTCCCACCAGGAGGAGGCCCAGGAGAAGTGCCCCAAGAAAGCGCAAGATCTCCCTCATCTTCCCCCCGCCAGTTCCTCCACCTGGGCCAGGAGGTCCTGGATGCCAAAGGGCTTGGCCATGAAGGCCTCGGCTCCCAGGGCCAGGGCCTTGGCCCGGTCCGCCTCCCGCCCCCGGGCGGTGAGCACCAGGACCTTGGGGCCCTGGGGGAGGGCCTTGGCCCGTTCCAACACGGCGAAGCCATCCATGCCCGGAAGCATGAGGTCCAAGACCATGAGGTCAAAGGCGCCTTGGGCCAAGGCCTCGAGGGCCTCCTCCCCCGTGCGGGCCAGGACCACCTGGTGCCCGGCCTTCTTCAGGAGAAACTCCAAGGGCACCAGAATGCTTTCCTCATCGTCCACCACCAGAATCCTCATGCTCCACCTCCAAGGGGAGGGTGAAGGCGAAGGTGGCCCCTTCCCCCTCCTCCAACCAGATCCGTCCCCCCAGGCTTTCCACCAGCCTCCGGGCCAGGAAAAGCCCGAGACCCGTGCTCCCCGAGAAGCTCTGGAAGGGCTCAAACACCAGGGTTCTGGCCTGGGGGGGCACCCCAGGGCCGTCGTCGGAGACGCGGAAGAGGGCTTCCCGGTTAGCAAGAAGCTCCAGGCGCACCCGGCTTCGGGCGTGGCGCAGGGCATTGTGGAGGAGGTTCAAAAGCACCTGGAGCACCCGGTCCCGGTCCGTGAGGGTTTGGACCTCCGCCAGGTGAGACTCCATTGTAATCCCCCTTTCCCTGGCCAGGGGTTCCACCAGGGCCAGGGCTTCCGCGGCCAGGGCCCGGAGGTCCGTGGGGCCACGGAGGAGGGGCACCCCCGCCTGGAGCCGGGTGTAGGCCAGGACCTCCTCCACCAGGCGGGAGAGCCGGGCGGTTTCCTTGGCCAGGAGGGCCACAAAGCGCCGGCGTTCCTCCTCGGAAAGGTCGGGGTTGGCCTCCAGGATCTCCGCCAGGGCCCGCACGGCGGTGAGGGGGGTTTTGAGCTCGTGGGAGACCGCGGCCAAGAGCTCGTCCTTGGCCTGGTCCAGGGCCTTCAGGCGCTCGTAGGCCTCGGCCAGCTCCTTCCTGGCCTCCTCGAGGGCCTGGGCGTAAGCCCGGAGTTCCCGCGACTCCCGGGCCGCCTCCTCCACCTCCTCCCGCAGGGCTTCCGGGGGAACCGCCCGGGTGACGGAAAGGAGGAGGAGCTTGGCGGTGGCGGGCCCCACGGAGCCCGCCAGCAGGGTTTCCGCAAGCCCCGCCGCTTCCCGGCCTGGGAGGGTGTGGGCCTGGCGGCGGAAGGCCTCCTCCGCCTCCAGCCCCAACACCCGCCGGAGGAGGGCCGCCAGCTCCTCCACCTCCCCCGTGCGCTCCTCCTGCAGGGCCATCCGCCGGGTGAAGAGGGAAACCCCGAGGGTCAAGGCCAGGTTTAGGGTGAGGCTTGCCAGAAAGCCGTGGGTCACGGGGTCCAGGCCCTGGACTCCGAGGAGCCCCTCCGGCCGCAGGAGGGGGTGGGGGCCCTCCAGAAAGAAGGGGGGGAGCCACCCCGAGCGGGCCAGGGCCGGGAGGAACAGGGTGTAGGCCCAGGCCAGGATCCCCCCCAGGAGGCCCGCCAAGGCCCCCTGGGGGGTGGCCCCCTTCCAGAAGAGCCCCAGGAGGCTTGCGGGGGCCAGCTGGGCCACGGCCACGAAGGAGATGAGGCCCATGGCCACCAGGGCGTAGGCCTCCCCCGCCAGGCGGAAGTAGAGGTAGGCCAGGAGCATCACCGCCAGGATGGAGATCCTGCGCCAAAGGAGGAGGCTTCCCAGGGCCCGGAAGCGGAGGAGAAGGGGGGAGAGGAGATGGTTGGAGATGAGGATGGAAAGGGCCAGGCTTTCCACCACCACCATGGCCGTGGCCGCGGAAACCCCCCCCAGGAAGGCGAGCAGGGCCAAGGGGGCGCTCCCCAGCTCCATGGGCAGGGCCAGCACGTAGAGGTCCGGGTTTCCCTCGGGCAGGAGAAGGCGGCCAAAGAGGGCCAGGGGCAGGACGGGCAGGTTGATGAGGAGGAGGTACAGGGGGAAGGCCCAGGCCGCCAGGCGAAGGTGCTGGGGGTCGGTGTTCTCCACCACGCTCACGTGGAACTGGCGGGGCAGGAAGAGGAAGGCCAGGCCGGAGAGGAGGACGAGGCTTACCCACTCCAGGTAACCGGCAAGGCCCTCCGGGGGGAGGAGGAGGGAGAGGAGCTCAGGGCGGTTCTGGACCTGGGGGAAGGGGCTTCCCAGCTGCCACAGCACCACCCCTCCCACGAGGAGGAGGGCCAGGAGCTTCACGAGGGACTCAAAGGCCACCGCCAACACCAGGCCCTGGTGCCGCTCCGAAGGGTCCAGGCGGCGGGTGCCGAAGAGGATGGCGAAGAGGGCCAGGAGCAAGGCGGTGGGCAGGGCGATGTCCGTGAGGGGCTCCTCCTCGCCCCTGAGGAAGAGGAAGGCCTGGGCGATGGCCTTGAGTTGCAGGGCCAGGTAGGGGAGGAGGCCCACCACCAAAAAGCCGGCGGCCAGGGGGCCGAGGAGGCCGTGGCCGAAGCGCAGGTAGAGGAAATCGGCCCAGGAGGTGAGGCGGTGGGCGCGGGCCAGGGAAAGCAGCCTCTCCTGGAGAAACGGCCACAGGAGGAGGACCAGGGTGGGCCCCAGGTAGATGGGGAGGAAGCTGGCCCCCTCCGTGGCCGCCCGGCCCACGCTTCCCATGAAGGTCCAGGCGGTGGCGTAGACCGCCAGGGAAAGGGTGTACGCCCAGGGGCTTTGGGCCAAGGCGCGCCCCCGCCCCTCCCCCAGGAGGGCCACCAGGAAGAGGAGGCCCAGGTACAGGAAAAGGCTCAGAAAGAGGACAAGGGGGTTCATGGGCGGCGGAACAGCAGGTAGGCCAGGAGCACCACCAGGCCCCAGGAGCCGTAAAGGTAGAGGTAAAGGGGAGGAAGCCCCTGGGGCCCAAGGGGCAGGGGGAAGACCAGGCTCACGGGGAAGAGGAAGAGGAAAAGGGCCAGGAGGAAGAGGGCAAGGGCTCTCTCCTTCATCGCAGCTGGAAGCGGTTTGCGGTGCTTTCCTGCATCTCGGCGATGGCCCGGAAGCCTTCCAGGGCCTTCCGCCGTTCCCCGGGGGATAGGCTGGACCAAAGCACCCGGTTGCTCACCTCCCCTCCCTGCTCCAAGGCCTTTAGCTGGTGCTTCAGGCGCAGGGAGAAGAAGAAGCGGAAGGCCTCCTCGAGGCGTTCCGCCCCCTCGAGGCTTAGGGTGCCCCCTTCCGCCGCCACCTTGAGCCTCTCCACCGTGCCCTTGGCCAGGCTTCCCGCCATGAGGGCATACAGCCGGGCCAGGGCCACGATGGGGGCGATGGCGTGCCGCTTCAGGTCCACAAAACCCTCCTCGGTGCGCACCCGGCCGAAGAGGCCCAGGGGGGGACGGAAGGCCAGGCTGGCCTGGGCCAGGTGGTAGAGGAAGACCCCTTTCCGGCTTCCCTCCAGGATGGTCTCCTCCAAAGGCCTTAGGGAAAGGCTACCCGCCGCCTTGCGCAGGTCAAAGAAGATCTGGGTTTCCAGGAGGGCCTGGGGTTCGGGGGCCTCCATCCAGCGGCGGAAGGTATCCTGCCATTCCCCAAGGGGCTTGCGCCAGCGGGTGGCCATGTACCCTCCCTTGCACTCGGGGATGCCCGCCCGGAGGAGTCCTCCCACCACGTGCTCCGCCAGGGCCTGGAAGTAAGCTTCGTGGCCGTCACCTTCCAGAACCAAGGCGTTGTCCTGGTCGGTGAGAAGGGCCTGCTCCCGCCTGCCCTCCGAACCGAAGACCAGGAAGGCGTAGGCCATGGGAGGGGGCCCTTGGGTGGTTTCCGCCTCCCGCACCAGGCGGCGGATGAGGGCGTCGTTCAGGGAGGCCACCACCCGGCCGATCTCCACCCCGCCCAGGCCCCGTTGGAAGAGGGCCTCCACCAAGGAGGCCACCTCGAGGCTATACCGCTCCAGCTCCAGCCTCTCGATCCGCCTTAGGAGGAGGAGGGGGCTTTGCGCCCGGCTCAGGAGGAGGTCGGTGTGGGTGACCACCCCCACCACCCGGTCCCCTTCCGTGAGGGGGAGGTGGTGGATCCCCCGCTCCACCATGGCGGCCAGGGCCTCATAGATGGGGGTGTCCGCGGGAAGGGAGAAAAGGGGGGTGGTCATCACCGCCCCCACGGGGGTGGAAGGGGGGCGGCCCTCCGCCAGGAGCCGGTTCCTTAGGTCCCGGTCCGTGAGGATCCCCAGGGGCTCCCCCTCCACCAGCAGGCTGGAGATGCCCTCTTGGCGCATCCTTCGGGCCGCCTCCTCCACCGTGGCCGAGGGGGGGATGAAGGCGGGTGGGCGGTGCACCAGGTTTCTCACCGGGGCGAAGAGGGAGGGTTCCGGGGCCACCCTAAGCCGCACCCGTTCCACCAGGCCCTGGCCGAAAAAGCGGGCCGCCTCCGGGTAGGCCAAAAGCCTCTGGAAGGCCTCCTTGGGGAAGGCCAGGACCCTGATGGGGGTTTTGGCCACCACGCTTAAGGAAGGGGGCTCCCCGGAGAGGAGGGAGGGGAAGCCGAAAAACTCCCCCGCCTCCAGGGTCCCCACCTCCTCTTCCCCATCCAGAAGAGCCACCTGACCTTCCAGGAGGAGGTAGAGGTTTTGCGCAGGCGCCCCCCCCTGTTCCAAAAGCAAGGAACCTGGGGGATAGACCTCCTCCAGGGCCTCGCGGAGGAGGGCCTCCCGTTCCCTCTCAGGAAGGGTGCTTAGGGGTGGAGTGTTCCGGGGGTCCATAGTTGGGGGTTAGCCAAGCCACCAGGGGTATGAGGTAGGGCAGGGCCACCTGGGCTTGGAGCAGGATTAAAAGGCCTATCCCCAGCATGAAGGCCGGGGGTAGAAGGATGAAAAGCCGCACCACGCGACCAATGCCCGGAGGCGGGAGGGGCCAAAGCCGGTGGTAAAGGATACCCAACCCCATCCCCAAGGCGGTTCCCAGGGCGATCTGGAAAAGCACGCTGGGGGTGGGGAAGGGCAAGCCCAAAAGGTAGTGGCCGCTCAGGTAGAAGCCGAAGAGGACCACCAGGCTTCCCAGGTAAAACCTCAGGTAGAGGAGGGGCATAAGGACATTTTAGGGGGGCGGAAGCCCCCCTTCTTGCTCAGTGTTCCGCCGCTTGGCCTGCTCCTTTCGGGATGCGGATCTCCTCCACCAGGTGCTGGATGTGCTCTGGTGGCGGAGGCGTGGCCCGGGAGACCAGGTAAGCCACGATGAAGTTCAGGATCATGCCGATGACGCCCACGCCCTCGGCGCTGATGCCAAAGAGGTTGGGGATCACCGGGGCTGGGGCCCCGAAGATCTGGGGCGCCCGCATCATCCCGATCATCACCGCGGTGAAGATGAGGCCTACCAGGATGCCGGCGATGGCCCCCTCGCGGTTCATGCGCTTGTCAAAGATCCCGAGGAGGATGGCGGGAAAGAGGCTTGCCGCCGCCAGACCGAAGGCAAAGGCCACCACCTGGGCCACGAAGCCAGGCGGGTTCACCCCGAAGTAGCCGGCCAGGATCACCGCCAGGAGGATCACGATGCGCCCGGCCAGGAGGCGCTGGGCCTCGGTGGCGTTCGGGCGGAAGATGCGGTAGTAGATGTCGTGGGAGATGGCGCTGGACATGGCCAAAAGAAGCCCCGCGGCCGTGGAGAGGGCCGCAGCCAGACCGCCCGCCGCCACCAAGGCGATCACGAAGGGGGAGAGCCGGGCCACCTCCGGGGTGGAAAGGACGATGATGTCGTTGTCCAAGTGGACCTCGTTCTTGCTCTTCTCATCGGGGGTGTTGAAGTCCGGCCTGCCGCCCTTTAAGGCGAAGGCCCGGCCAGGGGCGAAGGTGACCTTGCCGTCCCCGTCCTTGTCCACGAAGGCCAGGAGCTTGGTCTTTTCCCACTTGGCCACCCAGTCGATCTGGCGCACCTCCTCCAGGGTCTTGCCGTTCAGGGTGGAGATGAGGTTGTAGCGGGCGAAGGCCGCCACTGCCGGGGCGGTGGTGTAGAGGAGGGCGATGAAGAGGAGAGCCCAGCCGGCGGAGTAACGGGCGGAGCGCACGTCCGGCACGGTGTAGAAGCGGATGATCACGTGGGGAAGCCCAGCGGTGCCCACCATCAGGGCCAGGGTGATGGCCAGGATGTCGATCATGGGCTTGCCCTGGAAGGGCTTGGTGTACTCGGTGAAGCCCAGGTCCACCTGGATCTGGTTGAGGCGGCTCACCAGGTCGCTGAAGGTGAAGGCCAGCTGGGGAATGGGGTTCCCGGTGAGTACGTTGGCGATGGCGATGGCGGGGATCAGGTAGGCGATGATCAGCACCGAATACTGGGCCACCTGGGTCCAGGTGATGCCCTTCATGCCTCCCAGAACGGCGAAAAAGGCCACCACGGCCACCCCGATGATCACCCCGGTGGCGATGTCCACCTGCAGGAAGCGGCTGAAGACGATGCCCACGCCCCGCATCTGCCCAGCCACGTAGGTGAGGGAGATGAAGATGGTGGCGATGGCCGCCACCGCCCGGGCGGTGTGGGAGTAGTAGCGGTCCCCGATGAAGTCCGGCACCGTGTACTTGCCGTACTTGCGCAGGTAGGGGGCCAGGAGGAGGGCCAGGAGGACGTACCCCCCGGTCCAGCCCATGAGGTAGACCGCACCGTCGTAGCCCATGGAGGAGATGAGGCCCGCCATGGAGATGAAGCTGGCCGCGGACATCCAGTCGGCGGCGGTGGCGGCTCCGTTGGCGATGGCGGGTACCCCGCGGCCCGCCACGTAGAACCCTGCGGTTTCCCGCACCCTCGAGGCGTAGCCGATGTAAATGTAGGCGGCAAAGGTCAGGCCTACAATGATATAGGTCCAGGTTTCAACGCTCATCTTCCACCCCTACTCATGCACCCCGTAGTGCCGGTCCAGCTGATCCATCTTCCAGGCGTAGTAGAAGATGAGGATCACGAAGACGTAGATGCTTCCCTGCTGCGCGAACCAGAAACCCAGGGGAAGCCCTCCCAGGCGGATGCCGTTCAGGGGCTCCACCAGGAGGATGCCGAAGACGTACGAAACCAGCGCCCAGATGAGGAGCAGGTTTCGTATGAGCGAGGTGTTGGCCTTCCAGTACTCCTCTGTTTTGTGCATAGCTCCCTCCCCCGCTTGGGAAGCGCTTTTGCGCCTCCTTTTGTCAGCTTCCCTCGCGGTTAGCGGCCATCTTAGGAAAGGATGAGGGGGGTGTCAAGAAACCTTGGCTTTGCGGGCATGCGAAAAAGGTGGGGTTTCCCCACGCAAAGGGGGGCGGGGCTTCCCCGCCCCCCCGCGGAGGGAAGGCTACTCCTCGAGGGTGGAAAGGTCCCCGGGGTCGCGGCCCAGCTCCTTGGCCTTCAAGAGCCGCCTGAGGATCTTGCCGGAGCGGGTCTTGGGGAGCTTGTCCAGGAAAACCACCTCCGAAGGGGTGGCGATGGGCCCCAGTTCCCGACGGACATGGGCCACCAGGTTTTCCTTGAGCTCCTCCGAGGGAGCCTGGCCCAGGCGGAGGACCACAAAGGCCTTGATGGCCTCCCCCTTGAGGGGGTCGGGCACCCCGATCACCGCCGCCTCGGCCACCGCAGGGTGGGACACCAAGGCGCTTTCCACATCGGCGGTGCCGATGCGGTGGCCCGCCACGTTCAAGACGTCGTCCGCCCGGCCCAGGACGCTGAAGTAACCCTCCTCGTCCTTGCTGGCCACATCGCCCGCCACGTAGACGTTCCCCGGCACCTCCCGCCAGTACTGGAGGTAGCGGTCGTGGTTGCCCCAGACGGTGCGCATCATGTGGGGGAAGGGGCGCTTGAGCACCAGGAGCCCTCCTTGGCCCGGGGCTACCGGCTTCCCCTCCTCGTCCACCACCTCCGCCTCCACCCCCGGCAGGGCCACCCCGGCGAAACCGGGCTTGGCCGGGAGCACGAGGGGGGTGCCCAGGGTGGGGCCCCCCAGCTCCGTCTGCCACCAGTTGTCGGCCACGAAGCCCCGCCTGCCCCCCTCCACCAGGTGCTGGTAGGCCCAGCGCAGGGCCTCGGGGTTTAGGGGTTCCCCGGCCACGGCGATGAGGCGCAAGGAGGAGAGGTCGTACTTCCCGGGCCACTCGGGGCCGTACTTCATGAAAAGGCGCACCGCGGTGGGGGCGGTGAACATCACGTTCACCCGGTGGCGTTCCACCGCTTGCCAGAAGGCCCCGGGGTCGGGGTAGTCGGGGGCGCCCTCCCGGAGGACGCTGGTCACCCCTTCCAGGAGGGGGGCGTAGACGATGTAGGAGTGGCCCACGATCCAGCCGATGTCGCTGGTGGCCCAGTAGACGTCGTCGTCCTTCACGTCAAAGAAGGTGCGGAGGTGGTAGGTGGTGCCCACCATGTACCCCCCGTGCACGTGCACCACGCCCTTGGGCTTTCCCGTGGAGCCCGAGGTGTAGAGGATGAAGAGGGGATGCTCCGCGTCCACCATCTCCGCCCGGGCCTCCGGGGGGTGGCTCCAGAGGAGCTCCTGGAAGTCGTGGTGGCCTTCGGGGAGCTCCGTCCGGATGGCCCTTTGGAACCAGACCACCTGGAGGGGGAGGTCCTTGATGGCCTCCTCCACGATGGAGCGGAGGTCCACCCCCTTGCCCCTCCGGTAGCTCACGTCCCCGGCGATGAGGAGTTTGGCCCCCGCGTCCAGGATGCGCTCGCGCAAGGCGGAAACCCCAAGCCCCGCGTAGACCACGCTGTGGATGGCTCCCAGGTAGGCGGTGGCCAGCATGGCCAGCACCCCCTCGAGGGTCAGGGGCATGTAGATGACCACCCGGTCCCCCTTCGCCACCCCCAGGCGCTTAAGCCCCGTGGCCAGGCGGCGCACCCGGTCCAGGAGTTCCCCATAGGTGAGCTTCTCCTCCCGCCCGTCCTCGGAGAGGTAGAGGAGGGCCACCTTGTTCCTGAGGCCCCTTTCCACGTTCCGTTCCAGGGCGTTGTAGACGGCGTTGGTGGTGCCCCCCAAGAACCAGCGGTGCTCGGGAAGGTTCCACTCCAGCACCCTTTCAAAGGGCTTCTCCCAATAGAACCTCTTGGCCCACGCCCCCCAGAACCCCTCGGGGTCCTCGAGGCTTTGCCGGTAGACCTCGGAAAAGTTCTGGAGATTTGCCTTGCGGCGCACCTCCTCTGGGGCCCAAAGCCGTTCCTCTGCCTTAAGAAGCTTTTCCACCGCCATACTCCTCCTCCAAGGCGGAAACATCCCCGGGGTCTAGGCCCAGGAGTTCCGCCTTCAATAGCCGCCTTAGGATCTTGCCGCTTCGGGTGCGGGGTAGGCGCTCCACGAAGACGATCCGGGGTGGGGGCACCGGTCCCAGGTGCCGCAGGAGGTGGGCCTTGATCTTCTCCGCCAGTAGGGCCTTGAGCTCCTCGGGCACCTCCTTCCTGGGGACGGCAAAGACCACGATCTCCTCCCCCTCCTCCCCAGGGATGCCAATGGCGGCGGCCTCCGCCACCTGGGGGTGGGTGAGGGCGGCCGCCTCCACCTCGGCGGTGCCCAGCCGGGCCTCCCCTACCTTAATGACCTCGTCCGTGCGTCCCAGGATGCGGAAATAGCCCTCCTCGTCCCAGGTGGCGAGGTCCCCCGTCCAGTACAGCCCTCCCCGCCAGGGGCTTTCCCCCCCGAGGAGGTCCACCATGTGGGCGGGCCCCGCCCTGAGGAGGACCAGGTGGCCCTTGGCCCCTGGGGGCAGGACCCGGCTCTCGGCGTCCACCACCCGGGCCTCCACCCCGGGCATGGGGACGCCCACAAAGCCGGGCTTGGCGGGAAGGGTGAGGGGCGTGGCCAGGGCGGGAGTCCCCAGCTCCGTCTGCCACCAGTTGTCCAGGGGCCAGGCCAGGTTCTCCCGGGTCCAGCGCCACACCTCCGGGGCTAAGGCCTCGCCCACGCTTCCCACCAGGCGCAAGGAGGTGGGCCGGGCTTCCCCGTGGCGGCGGAGGGTGCGGAGCACCGTGGGGGAGGTGAGGAGCACGTCCACCCCAAGGCGCCCCAGCCTTTCGTAAAAGGCCGCGGGGCTGGGGTGGT
Organism: Thermus amyloliquefaciens; assembly: GCF_000744885.1. NCBI lineage: Bacteria > Thermotogati > Deinococcota > Deinococci > Thermales > Thermaceae > Thermus > Thermus amyloliquefaciens. The sequence goes on from NZ_JQMV01000003.1 coordinate 653,203, forward strand.
CCGGCCGGTCCTCCACCAGGAGGCTGGTACCCCCCAGGAAGAGGGGGGCATAGAGGCCGAAGGAGTGCCCCACCACCCAGAAGAGGTCGGCGGTGGTGTGGAAGACCTCCCCCGGCTTCAGGTCAAAGAGGTACCGGAGGGCCCAGCTCACCCCCACCATGTACCCCCCGTGGCCGTGGACCACCCCCTTGGGCCTTCCCGTGGAGCCCGAGGTGTGGAGGATGAAGAGGGGGTGCTGGGCGGGAACGGGGACGGCCTCCGCGGGCTTCCCCTCCGAGGCCCTTTCCAGGAACTCCGTGGTGCCCCGGGTGTGCCAGAGCACGGGCAGGTCAAGGCCCGCAAGGGCTGCCTCCACCACCGGCCTCAAGGGGATGAGCTGGCCCCGGCGGAAGTAACCGTCGGCGGCGATCAACAGGCGGGCTTGGCTTTGCCAAAGCCTTTCCCTAAGGGCTTCCGGACCTAGGCCCACGGGTAGGGCCACGTGGACCGCCCCTATCCGGGCCAAGGCCAGGAGGCTTAGGGCCGCCTCCACCCCGGTGGGCAGGTAGAGGGCCACCCGGTCCCCAGGCCTTACCCCCAGGCCCAGGAGCACCCCGGCCAGGCGGGCGGAGAGGTCGCGCAGTTCCCGGTAGGTCCATTTGGCAACCTCCCCCTCCCCGTCCAGGGTGAGGAGGGCCACCTGCTGGGCCCTTTCGGGCAGGTGGCGGTCCAGGGCGTTGAGGGCGGCGTTGGTGCGCCCTCCCGCAAACCAGGTGCGGCTTTCCGGATCAAAAGCCCTTTGCCAGGGGGTTTCCCAATGGAACTCCCTGGCGAAGCCGCCAAAAAAGGCCTCGGGGTCCTCGAGGCTCGCCCGGTGGGCCTCGGGGTAATCCCTGAGGTTGGCCCTTTCCCGCAAGGGGGGAGGGGGCGTGAGCACCTCCACCCTCAGGTTGGCCTCCGGGGGCGGGGGCAGGGAGGGGGGCTCTGGCGGCTTGAGGTACGGGGAAACCTGGGCCACCTCGGAAAGGGAGCGGGCCAGGCGGCTGAAGGCAAAGGGGAAGCGCCGGGCGGGAACCACCACCCCTAAGGCCCCCAGAAGCTTGCCCTCCGGGTCAAAAAGCGGGGCCGCCAGGGCGGAAAGCCCCGGGGCGTACTCCTCCATTTCCACCGCCAGGCCGGACTCCCGGATGCGGGTGAGCTCCGCCTCGAGGGCCTGGGGGTCCGTGAGGGTGTAGGGGGTTTTGGGGACCAGGGGAGGCAGGGGGAGGGCCCCGTAGGCCAGGAGCACCTTGCCCAGGGCCAGGGCGTGGACCTCCTTCGGCAGGGCATCGCCCAGGGGGTGGGGCTGGCCCTGCCGCCCCCGGGTTTTCAGCCGGATCCCTTCCGGGGTCAGAAGGGCCAGGTAGCACCGCTCCCGGGTGCGGAGGTAAAGTTCCTCCAAGGCCTCCTCCAGGGGCGTGGTCTCCAGCCGGAGGGGCTTGGCCTGGCCCAGGCGGTACCCCCTTTCCGTCTTCACGGCGAAGCCCTCCTCCGCCAGGCTGTTCAGCAGGGCGTAGGCGGTGGAGAGGCTCTTGCCCAGGACGCGGGCCACCTCCTTCACCTCCACCCCTTCCGGGTGCTCGGCCAGGTAGGCCAGGATGCGCAAGGCCGCTTGGACCGTGGAGAGGCTTCTCTTCCTGGCCATTTGCGTCCATGTTCTTTTGCTAGGGCCCTCATGTCAAGAAAAGAGGGGTTTGGTACATGGTGAAAAACCCCCCTTTTCTTGACCCCATCCCGGGAGGGGCCTATCCTGAAAAGCCAAAGGAGGGGATATGGACCGGATTGAAGGCGTTCTCAAGGAGGAGCGGGTCTTCTATCCCAGCGAAGCCTTCCGCCAGCAGGCCCACATCAAGAGCGAGGAGGAGTACCAGCGCCTGTACGAGGAAAGCCTAAAGGACCCGGAGGGCTTCTGGGGACGGGTGGCCTCCGAGCTCCACTGGTTCCATCCCTGGCAGAAGGTCTTGGAGGGGGACCTGCCCCACCCCAAGTGGTTCGTGGGGGGCAGGACCAACCTCGCCTACAACGCCCTGGACCGCCACGTGGCCACCTGGCGCCGCAACAAGGCGGCCCTCATCTGGGAGGGGGAACCGGGGGAGGAGAGGGTCCTCACCTACCACGACCTCTGGCGGGAGGTGCAGAAGTTTGCCAACGTTCTGAAGCGCCTGGGGGTCAAGAAGGGAGACCGGGTCACCATCTACCTGCCCATGATCCCCGAGGCGGCCATCGCCATGCTGGCCTGCACCCGCATCGGGGCCATCCACTCCGTGGTCTTCGGCGGTTTCTCCAGCGGGGCCCTGGCCGAGCGCATCCGGGACGCGGAGGCCAAGGTGCTCATCACCGCGGACGGGGGCTACCGCCGCGGGCAGGTGGTGCCCCTGAAGCAAAACGCGGACGAGGCCCTGCGGGAGGTCTCCAGCGTGGAGCACGTGGTGGTGGTGCGCCGCACCGGGGAGGAGGTGCCCTGGACCCCGGGCCGGGACCACTGGTGGCACGAGCTCATGGAGGCGGCCTCCGACCGCTGCGAGGCGGAGCCCATGGAGGCGGAGGAGCCCCTTTTCATCCTTTACACCTCTGGCTCCACGGGGAAGCCCAAGGGGGTCCTGCACACCCTGGGCGGCTACATGACCTACGTCTACCTCACCACCAAGCTGGTCTTTGACCTGAAGGACGAGGATGTGTACTGGTGCACCGCGGACGTGGGCTGGATCACCGGCCACTCCTACGTGGTCTACGGGCCCCTTTTGAACGGGGCCACCACGGTGATGTACGAGGGGGCCCCCAACTGGCCCGAGCCTGACCGCTTCTGGCAGATCGTGGACAAGTACGGGGTGAACATCCTCTATACCGCTCCCACCGCCATCCGGGCCTTTATGAAGTGGGGGGAGGGCTGGCCCCTGAAGCACCGGCTGGACTCCTTGCGCCTCCTTGGCACCGTGGGGGAGCCCATCAACCCCGAGGCCTGGCTTTGGTACTACCAGGTGATCGGCAAGGGGCGGTGCCCCATCGTGGACACCTGGTGGCAGACGGAGACCGGGGGCATCATGATCACCACCCTGCCCGGGGCCCACCCCATGAAGCCGGGGCATGCGGGCAAACCCTTCTTTGGGGTGAAGCCGGAGATCCTGGACGCGGAGCACAAGCCCGTGGAGAATCCGGATGAGGGTGGTCACCTTTGCATCACCCGTCCCTGGCCCAGCATGCTCCGCACCGTCTGGGGGGACCCTGACCGCTTCCTGCAACAGTACTTCAGCCAGCATCCCGGCAACTACTTCACCGGGGATGGGGCCAGGCGGGATAAGGACGGGTACTACCTCATCCTGGGCCGGGTGGACGACGTCTTGAACGTGGCCGGGCACCGGCTGGGCACCATGGAGATTGAGTCCGCCTTGGTGTCCCATCCCGCGGTGGCCGAGGCGGCGGTGGTGGGCCGCCCCGATCCCTTGAAGGGGGAGGCCATCGTGGCCTTCGTGACCCTCAAGGAGGGCCATGCGCCTTCTGAGTCCCTGCGGGATGAGATCAAGGCCCACGTGGCCAAGGTGATCGGTCCCATCGCCCGGCCCGACGAGGTGCGCTTCACGGATGCCCTGCCCAAGACCCGCTCCGGCAAGATCATGCGCCGCCTCCTGCGGCAGATCGCCGCCGGGGAGAAGGAGATCAAGGGGGATACCTCCACCCTCGAGGACCGGTCGGTGGTGGAGCGCCTCAAGGAAGGGGCCTGACCCTTCGGGGGCAAGGGGGGCCGGGGATCCCCGGCCCCCCTTGGGTTTTGCGGGGGGCCTGGCTACTGGGCCGGGCTCTTGTGCACGTGAACCACCTTCCACCCCTCAGGGAAGCGCACCGCCACCCGGCTTTCGTTCACCGTCCGGTGCTTAAGCCCCCCCTCCTCCTCCACGGTGAGGAGGAGGGTGTAGGTGAAGATGGCCACGTCCCCGTAACGCTGGAGGCGCTTTTCCAAGAGGTCAATCCGGTAGGGCCTGCCCCCCGTGGCAAAGCGGCGCTCCGTCATGTAGAGGTGGAAGGGGAGGCCGTCCAGCCGGTGCGGGGTCACGAACCACTCGTAAAGGGAGAGCTCCTCGTGGGTGGTGGCCCGGTAGCCCTCAGGATCCCCCTCATAGATGCTCCTTAGGTGCCTTTCCAGAAAATCCCAGAGTTCCGCTTCGCCTTCCATCCCCACCTCCTCCTTAGCCCTTTCCGCGGATACCTAGGAGCGCGGGTTGCGGGCTTGGGTGATCCGCCGTGATGGTCCCGGGGCCTCCGCCGTGGCTTGGGCCACACGGGGTAGCCAAGAAGGTGCCTTTTCCCGCCCTGGCGGGGCCTTCTCACCTCCCAGGTTGGTACTCCCCCCACTCCTCCCTCAAGACCCCACAGACCTCCCCCAAGGTGGCCCGGCGGCGGAAGGCCTCGAGGACGTAGGGGAAGAGGTTCTCCTCCCCCCTGGCGGCCTGGCGCAACCTTTCCAGGCCCACCCGCACGCTTTCCCCGTCCCGCTTGGCCTTGAACTCCGCCAGTTCCCGCTTGCGCCTTTCGTGGAGCTCGGGGTCGATGCGCTGCACCGGGGTGGGCTCGTTGAGGGGGCTTTGGGGGTCGGCGAAGCGGTTCACCCCCACGATGATGCGCTTCCCCTCCTCCACCTCCTTCTGGAACTGCCAAGCGGATTCCTCGAGGGCCCGCTGGAAATACCCCGCCTCCACCGCGGCCACCGCCCCCCCCAGGGCGTCGATCTCCCGGATGAGCCTTTCCGCCTCCCGTTCCAGCTCCTCCGTGAGGTGCTCCACGTAGAAGCTTCCCCCCAGGGGGTCCACCGCCCGGGTCACCCCGCTCTCGTAGGCCAGGATCTGCTGGGTGCGGAGGGCGAGAAGGGCGCTTTTCTCCGTGGGGAGGCCCAGGGCCTCGTCGTAGGCATTGGTGTGGAGGCTCTGGGTGCCCCCCAGCACCGCCGCCAGGGCCTGGTAGGCGGTGCGCACCACGTTGTTCAAGGGTTCCTGGGCGGTGAGGGTGGAGCCTCCCGTTTGCGTGTGGAAGCGGAGCATCCAGCTCTTGGGGTCCTTGGCCCCGAACTCCTCCCGCATGATGCGGGCCCAAAGCCTTCTGGCGGCGCGGAACTTGGCGGCCTCCTCAAAGATATCCCCGTGGGCGGCGAAGAAGAAGGAGAGCCTGGGGGCGAACTCGTCCACCTCTAGGCCCCGCTCCAGGGCGGCCCGCACGTAGGCCTTGCCGTCCGCCAGGGTGAAGGCGATCTCCTGGGCGGCGGTGGAGCCCGCCTCGCGGATGTGGTAGCCGGAGATGGAGATGGTGTTCCACCTGGGCACGTGGCGGGCGCAGAACTCAAAGATGTCGGTCACCAGGCGCATGGAGGGCCCTGGAGGGTAGATGTAGGTGCCCCGGGCGAAGTACTCCTTGAGGATGTCGTTTTGCACGGTGCCGGAGACCTTGTCCCAGGAAACCCCCTGGGCCTCCGCCACCAGGAGGTAGAGGGCCAGGAGCATCATGGCGGGGGCGTTGATGGTCATGCTGGTGGAAACCCGGTCCAAGGGGATGCCCTCGAAAAGCTTTTGCATGTCCTCCAGGGTGGCGATGGACACCCCCACCCGGCCCACCTCCCCCACGCTCATGGGGTGGTCGGGATCCAGGCCCAGCTGGGTGGGCAGGTCAAAGGCCACGCTTAGGCCCGTCTGGCCCTGGGCCAGGAGGTATCGGTAGCGGGCGTTGGACTCCTCCGCGGTGGAGAAGCCCGCATACTGGCGCATGGTCCAGAGCCTGTCCAGGTACATCCGGGGGTAGATGCCCCGGGTAAAGGGATACTCCCCAGGGCGGCCCAGCTTTTCCCGGTAACCTTCGGGCAGGGATTCAAAGAGGCCTTCCATGCCCTAGTTTTACAGGAAAATCCGCACGAGGAAAAGGAAGAGGAAGAGGACCCCGAAAAGCAAGAGGAGGGGCGGCAGCAGCAGGCTGTACATGGCCAGCACCAGGGCCAGGAAGTCCTTCCAGTCAGGCTTGATCTCCCCCTTCATCCCTTTAGCCTACCCCTTTGGGGCGTGGCGATGGGGGGGCAAGGCTTTACCCGTGGATAGCTATTGCCGGTGTTTGCTAGGATTGGGCCATGGCCCTCTCCAAGAACACCCGCAAGATGCTCAAGGTGTTGGCACGGCGCGGGGCGCCGGAGGTGCTCTTCGCCCTAAGCCGCGGAACCTCCCGCTTTTCCGACCTGGAGTCCTTCCTGGGCCTTTCCCCTCGGACCTTGGCGGAGCGGCTTCGGGAGCTCCACCTTCTGGGGTTCGTCCAGCGGCAGGCCTACCCTGAGGTGCCCCCCCGGGTAGAATACCTCTTGACCCCGCGGGGCAAGCGGGTTTTGGAATTTTTGGGCGAGTTGGATGCGATATTGGATGTGGTACAGGAGGGGAAGCGGTGAAAGCTAGAGCCATCGTGGTGACGTCGGGCAAGGGGGGCGTGGGGAAGACCACCACCACCGCCAACCTGGGGGCGGCCTTGGCCAAGCTGGGGGAGAAGGTGGCGGTGGTGGACGTGGACGTGGGCCTCCGCAACCTGGATGTGGTCATGGGCCTCGAGGGCCGGGTGGTCTTTGACCTCATCGACGTGCTGGAGGGGCGGGCCAAGGTGCGCCAGGCCCTGATCCGGGACAAGCGCGTGGAGAACCTCTTCCTCCTCCCCGCCTCCCAGACCAAGGACAAGGAGGCCCTGGACCCCGCCAGGTTCCGGGAGCTGGTACACCACCTTTTGACGGAGGAGGGCTTTGACCGGGTGCTCATAGATTCCCCCGCCGGCATTGAGAAGGGTTTCCAGACCGCCGCCACCCCGGCGGAAGGGGCCTTGGTGGTGGTGAACCCGGAGGTGAGTAGCGTCCGCGACGCTGACCGCATCATCGGCCTGCTCGAGGCCCGGGAGATCCGGGAAAACTTCCTCATCATCAACCGCTTGAGGCCCAAGATGGTGGCCCGGGGGGACATGCTCTCCGTGGAGGACGTGGTGGAGATCCTGGGGCTTAAGCCCATCGGCATCATCCCCGAGGACGAGCAGGTGCTCATCTCCACCAACCAGGGGGAGCCCTTGGTGCTTAAAGGGACGAGCCCAGCCGCCATCGCTTACATGGAGACCGCCCGCAGGATCCGCGGGGAGGAGGTACCCTTCCGCAACCTGGAGGAGGCCCAGGGGCTTTTGTCGGTGATCCGTAGGCTCTTCGGAGGTCGCTGATGTGGTGGCGGAGGAAGAGCAAGGAGAAGGCCAAGGAAAGGCTCAAGCTGGTGCTGGCCTACGACCGGGCCAAGCTTTCCCCGGGCCTGGTGGAGAACCTGAAGCGGGACCTTCTGGAGGTGCTCCGCCGCTACTTCCCCGCCCAGGAGGAGGGGCTTTCCGTGGCCCTGGAGGAGCGGGGGGAGAAGATGGTCCTGATCGCCGATATTCCCCTACGGTAAAAACCCATGGTCCTCCGCCGCCCAAACCTCTTGGCCTACGACTGGGGCCTGATTCTCCTGGCGGTAACCATCGCCGTTTTGGGGCTTTTCAACCTGCGAAGCGCCGCCCCTGAGCCTGGCCTTTTGAGCCGCCAGCTTTTGGCCTTCGGCCTGGGCCTCCTCCTGGCGGTGGGGGTGCAGTTCTTTTCCCGCCGCCAGGTCTTCGCCCTGGCCTACCCCCTTTACGCCCTTTCCCTTCTCCTTTTGGTGGCCGTGCTGGCCTTTGGTCGGGAGATCAACGGGGCCAAGGCCTGGTTCGTCCTGGGACCCTTGCAGTTCCAGCCCCTGGAGCTGGCCAAGCTGGGCCTCATCCTGGCCTTGGCCCGGCTTCTGGAGGCCCGGGAGGTGCGCCGGGTTTCGGATTATCTCCTGCCCGGCCTCCTGACGGCACCCGTGGTCCTGCTCCTCCTCCTCCAGCCGGACCTGGGGGGGAGCCTGGTGGTGCTCTTTGGCGTCTTTGCCGTCCTCTTTGTGCGGGGCCTGCCCTGGAGGCACCTTTGGGTGGGCGTTCTCGCCCTGGTGCTCCTGGTGCCCACCGTGGTCTGGCCCAACCTCAAGCCCTACCAGCGGGAGCGGGTCCTCATCGTCTTGGACCCCTACCGGGACCCCCTGGGCCAGGGCTTTCAGGTGATCCAGTCCACCATCGCCATCGGCTCCGGAGGGCTTTTCGGCAAAGGGTATGGCCAGGGTACCCAAACCCAGCTGGGCTTTGTCCCCTTCCGCCACACGGACTTCGTCTTCGCCGTTTTTGCGGAGGAGTGGGGGTTTGTGGGTTCGCTGGCCCTCCTGGGGCTTTACGCCCTCCTCCTGGTGCGGCTCTTGGCCATGGCCTTGGAGTGCCCCCGGCTTGCCGACCGCCTCTTCCTGGCCGGGGTGGGGGGGATGCTGGGCTTCCAGGTGGTGGTGAACCTGGGGGTGGCGTTGGGGGTAATGCCGGTGACGGGCTTAACCCTCCCCCTTTTCTCCTACGGGGGTTCCAGCCTCATGGCCACCCTCCTTTCCCTGGGGCTGGTCCTTTTGGTGCACCGGGACCGGGCTGCGCCCTGAGTACCCCTTCGTGGCTTGCGCCGCCTTGGGGCTCCAGAAAAACCTCGTTAGCTACGGCTCTTTCCTTCTGGAGGTGGCGGCTCCCTGAGGGGTGCCTTGCCCTAGAGGGCGCGCCTGCTAAACTGGGCCCCGTGGCCGGGGATGTGTTGGTGCGCCTGTCCGGGGTTAGGAAGAGCTTTGGCGGCGTGATGGCCCTGGATGGGGTGGACCTCGAGGTGCACCGGGGGGAGTTCTTCAGCCTCCTGGGCCCTTCGGGATGCGGCAAGACCACCCTTCTTAGGCTTCTCGCCGGGTTTGACACCCCGGATGCGGGAAGGATTGAGATCGCGGGCAAGGACATGGCCGGGGTGCCCCCCTACGACCGTCCGGTGAACACCGTCTTCCAGAACTACGCCCTCTTCCCCCACATGACCGTGGAGGGGAACGTGGCCTTTGGCCTGCGCATGAAGGGCCTCCCCGGGGGGGAGGTTCGCCGCAAGGTGGCCTGGGCCCTGGAGTTGGTGGACCTCCTGGGCCTGGAGAAACGCTACCCCCGGGAGCTTTCCGGCGGGCAGAGGCAACGGGTGGCCCTGGCCCGGGCCTTGGTGCTGGAGCCCCAGGTGCTCCTGTTGGACGAGCCCCTTTCCGCCCTGGACCTGAAGCTGCGCCAGGAGCTTAGGGTGGAGCTCATGCAGCTTCAGCGGAGGCTTGGCACCACCTTCATCTTCGTCACCCACGACCAGGAGGAGGCCCTGGTCATGTCCGACCGGATCGCGGTGATGCGCTCGGGAAGGATTGAGCAGGTGGGCCTGCCCGACGAGGTCTATGAGCGGCCTAAAAACCGCTTCGTGGCGGATTTCCTGGGCCGTTCCAACCTCCTCCCCGCCAGGCCCCATCCCATGGGGGCGGAGACCCCTTTGGGCCCCTTGCGGCTTCGGGAGCCCCTAGCCCGGGAGGCTTTACTGGTGATCCGGCCCGAGAAGATCCGCCTCTACCCTTTGGGGAACGGGGCCCCCGCGCGGGACAACCTGGTGCGGGCCAAGGTGGAGGAGATCGTCTACACGGGGGCGGAGAACCAGTACTACCTGCGGGCTGGGGAGGTGCGGCTTCTGGCCTACACGCTGAACCAGGACCTGCAGGAGCCTGGTGCCGAGGAGTTTGCCTATGGGGAGGAGGTGCTCTGCTACCTTCCCCCGGAAAACCTGGTGGTGCTCCATGAATGAGGCGGCTACCCCCTGGCAACGCGCCTTCCGGGTCCTGGTGACGGTGGGCCCCGGGGGGCTATGGTTGGTGCTCTTCGTGCTCCTCCCCACCCTTTTGGTCCTCCTGGCCTCCTTCCTCAGCCGGGGGCCTTATGGGGAGCTCACCGGGCCCTGGGGCTTCCACAACTACGCCAAGCTCCTTCGCCCCGTCTACCTCGAGGCCTTCGCCCAAAGCATTCTCGTGGGGGTTCTGGCCACCTTCTTCTCCGCCTTGCTGGGCTACCCCCTGGCCTTTTACATCGCCCGCCACCCGAGGCGGGATCTCCTCCTCTTCCTCCTTCTCCTTCCCTTCCTCACCAACTTCCTCATCCGGGTCTACGCCTGGCTTCTCCTCCTGCAACGGGAGGGCCCGGTGAACGCCCTCCTGGGGGCCCTTGGCCTCGGTCCTTTGGCCCTTTATCCCTCCTTCCTGGCGGTGCTCTTGGCCACGGTGTACACCTTCTTGCCCTTTTTTGTCCTGCCGGTGTACGCCAGCGTGGAGCGGCTGGACTGGCAGCTACTGGAGGCGGCCTACGACCTGGGGGCAAGGCCCGTTAAGGCCTTTTTGCATGCGGTCTTGCCCCAGACCTACCCCGGGCTTTTTGCGGGGAGCGTGCTGGTCTTCATCCCCGCCATGGGCACCTTCGTAGTGGCGGACCTCCTGGGGGCAGGGCGGGTGGTCTTGATTGGGAACCTAATCCAGCAGCAGTTTGGCATCACCCGGGACTGGCCTTTTGGGGCTGCGCTCAGCGTGTTCCTGATGGGGTTTGTGCTTCTTTCCCTTTACCTTTACGCCCGCTTGCAGGGGGAAAGGGGGCTAAAGGACCTGGTATGAGAAGGCTCCTTACCCTCCACGCCTTCCTGGTCTACCTCTTCCTCTACCTGCCCATCTTGGTGATCGTGGCCCTTTCCTTCAACGAAAGCCGCCGGGGGGTGCGCTTCACCGGGTTTACCCTGGATTGGTACCGGGCCCTTTTCCAGGACCCCCGGGTCCTGGAATACTTCCTGAATACCCTGGTGGTGGCCTTCGTCTCCACCCTGGTGGCCACCCTTTTGGGCACCCTTCTGGCGGTGGGGCTGGTGCGCTACCGCTTTCCCGGCAAGGGCTTCCTCTCCTACCTCCTCTACATCCCCGTGGTGGTGCCCGACGTGGTGATGGGGGTATCCCTCCTTCTCCTCTTCGCCGTGGCCCGGGAGGTTTTGGGGTTCCCCCGGCTCTCCCTCCTCACGGTGATCCTGGGGCACATCACCTTCCAGGTGGCCTTCGTGACCCTGGTGGTGCGCTCCAGGCTCCTCCTTCTGGACCCGGCCTTGGAGGAGGCCGCCCGCGACCTGGGGGCCCGGGGCTGGCAGACCTTCTTCCACGTGACCCTGCCCCTGGCCTGGCCGGGGGTGGCGGCGGGGGCCTTCCTGGCCCTCACCCTTTCCCTGGACGACTTCGTGGTCACCTTCTTCACCGCCGGCCCCGGGGCCACCACCTTGCCCCTTTACATCTATTCCAGCGTAAAGCTGGGGGTGAGCCCCAAGGTGCATGCCCTTTCCACCCTGATCATCGGCCTTAGCGCCTTTTTCCTGGCCTTGGGGTATGCTTTGGGCAGGAGGAGGGTATGAGGCGTTTCGCTATCCTTTTGCTGGCGATCCTTCTTTTGGGTTTGGGGGTCTTTTTCCTCAGGCCGAAGCAGGCCCCCGGGGCGGGGGAGACCCTGTACTTCCTGAACTGGGCCGATTACATCCCGGAGGACCTCATCCGGAAGTTTTCGGCGGAGACCGGGGCCAAGGTGGTCCTGGACACCTTTGAATCCCCCGAGGCCATGCTGGCCAAGCTGAAGGCGGGGGCGGACCGGGAGTTCTCCTTGGTGGTGGCTCCCGACTACTACGTGCTGCAGATGGCCCGGGAGGGGCTCATCGCCCCCTTGGAGAAGGAGAGGCTCGGGAACCTGGCCAACCTGGACCCCTTCTTCCTGGACCCTCCCTATGACCCCGGCCTCCGGTACTCCGTCCCCTACCTCTGGGGCACCACGGGCCTGGCCTACAGGGAGGACCTGGTGAAGGGGAGCGTGGACTCCTACGCGGTTCTCTTTGACCCCGCCCGGAGCGTGGGGCCCTTCCTCCTCCTGGACGAGATGCGGGAGACCATCGGGGCGGCCTTGAAGTACCTGGGCTACTCGGTGAACACCACGGACCCCGAGGCCTTGGAGAAGGCCAAGGGGCTTCTCCTCGAGGCCAAGCGCCGCTCCGTGGGCTTCGCCGGGGGGGTGGAGGCCCTAAACCGGATCCTGGGCGGGGATGCGGCGGTGGCCCTGGCCTACTCCGGGGATGTGCTCCAGGCCAGGCAGGAGGACGAAAGGCTCCGCTATGCGATCCCCAAGGAGGGCAGCACCCTTTGGACCGACGCCCTGGTGGTCCTCAAGCGGGGGCCCAGCCAGGATCTGGCCTACCGCTTTATCAACTTCTTGCTGGAACCGGAAAACGCCGCCGCCTTGGCGGAGTACACCCATTACGCCACCCCCGTGGCCAAGGCCCTTCCCCTTCTCCCCGAGGCCATGCGCCAGGACCCCACGGTCTTCCCCCCGGAGGAGGTGCGGCAGAAGCTGGAGTACCTCAAGGACCTGGGCCCGGACATCGCCCTCTATGACCGGGTCTGGACCGAGGTAAAGGCCCGCTAAACGCGGGTTGCGGGAGGCGGGGCTATACTGGGCCCATGAAGGCCAAGGTCCTTTTCTTCCTCCTGGGCCTGGTCCTAGGGGGGCTCGGGACGGCGGCCCAGGGGGTGGAGGGCCTCTGGTCCCGCTACTGCGCCCAGTGCCACGGCCCCCGGGCCCAGGGGGTGCGGCCCTACCCGGGCCTGCAGGGGGCGGTGCCCCTCTTCGCCACCCCCGAGGGGCGGCGCTACCTGGTCCTGGTGGTCCTCTACGGCAAAAAGGGGGAGGGGGAGGCGGGGCTCATGCCCGGCTTCGCCCAGCTCAAGGACGAGGAGCTTGCCGCCCTTCTGAACCACCTAAAGGCCCTGCTCCAGGTGAAGGGGGATCCCTTCACCCCGGAGGAGGTGCGCAAGGGGCGAGGCTTGAACCTCACCCCGGATGCGGTGAAGCGGCCGGAGGGGCCTTAAGTACCCCGTGGTGGCCCAAGCCACCACGGGGTACCGACTCGTCACGCTTCGGGGTCTTGGAGCACCGCCCCCTGGTCCGCCTGCGCCACCAAAGCGGCGTAGCGGGCGAAGAGGCCGTGGCGGAACGCCGGGGGACGGGGTTGCCAGCGTTCCTGCCGCTTCCGCAGCTCCTCCTCGGGGAGGAGCACCTCCAAAAGCCGGTTTTCCACGTCGATCCGCACCCGGTCCCCCTCCTCCAGGAGGGCGATGGGCCCGCCCACGAAGGCCTCGGGGGCGATGTGGCCGATCATGAGCCCCCGGGTGCCCCCGGAGAAGCGGCCGTCGGTGAGGAGGGCCACCTCCGGGCCCAGGCCTTCCCCCACCAGGGCGCTGGTGACGGAGAGCATCTCGGGCATGCCGGGTGCCCCCTTGGGCCCCACGTAGCGGATGACCAGCACATCCCCCGGGCGGATCCCTCCCCCGAGGACCTTTTCCATGGCCGCCTCCTCCGAGTCAAAAACCCGGGCGGGGCCCTCAAAGAAGGTGCGCTCGGTGCCGGCGAGCTTGAGCACGGCCCCCCTGGGGGCGAGGTTCCCCTTGAGCACCACCAGGCCCCCGTGGGGCTTCAGGGCCTGTTCCACCGGGAAGACCACCTGCTGGCCCTCCCTTTCCCGGTAGGCCCTTTCCACCTCCTCGGCCAGGGTCCTGCCGGTGAGGGTGCGCTCGTCCCCGTGGAGGAGGCCCGCCTCCAGGAGCCTCTTGAAGACCAAGGCGGTCCCCCCGGCCTCGTAGAGCTCAAAGGCGGTGTAGGTGCCCCAGGGCCTGAGGTCGGCGATGACCGGGGTCTTGCGGGAGACCTGGTCAAAGTCGTCCAGGCTGAGCTCCACCCCCGCTTCTTTGGCCAGGGCCAGGAGGTGGAGCACGGCGTTGGTGCTTCCCCCGGTGGCGGCCACGGCGGCGATGGCGTTGAGGAAGCTCCTGCGGGTGAGGAAGTCCCTGGGCTTCCAGTCCCGGGCGATGGCCTCGGCCAGAATGCGGCCCGCCTCCCGGGTGGCCCTCGGCTTCTCGGGGTGCACGGCGGGGATGGCGTTGTAACCCACGGGGGAGAGGCCCAGGGCCTCGAGGGCCATGGCCATGGTGTTGGCGGTGTACTGGCCGCCGCAGGCCCCGGGGCCGGGGATGGCCCGGCGCTCGATCTCCAAAAGCTCCTCCTCGGTGATCTTCCCCGCCGCCCTCTGCCCCACCGCCTCAAACACGGAAACGATGGTGAGCTTCCGCCCCTGCCACTCCCCGGGGGCGATGGTGCCCCCGTAGAGGACCATGCCCGGTACCCCGCTCCGGATCACCCCCATGGCCCCGCCGGGGATGGTCTTGTCGCAGGCGGAGAGGGCCACCATCCCGTCGTAGAGGTAGCCCTGGGCGATGAGCTCCACGCTGTCGGCGATCACCTCGCGGCTCACCAGGCTCGCCCGCATCCCAGGAGTACCCATGCTGATGCCGTCGGAGATGGCGGGGGCCCCGAACTCAAAGGGGAAGACCCCGGCCTCCTTGAGCCCCGCCTTCACGTCCAGGGCCAGCTGGCGGAGGTGGAAGTTGCAGGGCATCCCGTCGGTGAAGGTGTTCACCACCCCCACGAAGGGCCTCTGGAAGTCCTCGTCCCCTACCCCCACCGCCCGGAGCATGGCCCGGGCGGGGGCCTGCTGCAAGCCTTTTTTGATACGGTCCGATCTCATGCGTCCCTCCAGGTGGCGATCCTGCCATGAAACTGCCGGGCCCTGGGCAGAAGGCGCACCAGGGCCTGGGCCGCCTCCTTGGGGTTTAGGAGGCGGCCTTCCTCCTTGTAGCCGCGAAAAACCCGATGGAGCACCGGGGCGGCGCTTCCTTGGGCCTCCCGGGCCTGGCGCTGCATCTCGGTTTCCACCACCCCGGGGCGGTAGATGAAGCAGGCCACCTCGGGCACCTCCGCGGCCAGCTGCCGGGCCAGGTGCTCCTCCGCCGCCTTGGCCACCGCATAGGCCCCGATCCCGGGGAGGTTGCTTTCCGCCGCTCCGGAGCCCACGTACACCGCCACCCCTTCCCCCTTTTTCCGGAGAAGGGGGTAGGCGTAGCGGGCCAGCTGGTAGCCGGCCAGGAGGTTGGCCTCGAGGACCTCCAGGAAGAGGGGCTCGGCCAGCTCGTAGACCAAGGGCCCCGGGTGCAACACCCCGGCGTTGTGGATGTAACCGTAAAACCCCCCCAAGGCCTCCGCCTTTTGCACCAGCCCCTCAGCCACCTGGGCCTGCCCGGCGCTTCCCGCCACCCATTCCGCCCTAACCCCCAGGGCGCGCACCGCCTCGCCCACCTCCCGTAGCGCCCCTTCCGAGCGGGCGTTCAGCACCAGGTCGTAGCCCGCCTTAGCCAGCTCCAGGGCCAAGGCCCGGCCGATGCCGCGGCTGGCCCCGGTGAGGATCAGGGTCTTTCTCATAAGAGCTCCCCCAAGGGGATGGCGATCCCCATAAAGGTTACGGTGTCCTCAGGGCCTAGGGTCCGCACCTCCCGGTACCCCTCCCCCGCGGGCTCCCGGTGGACCCAAAGGCGCCTTCCCGGAAGGTCCGCCACCCAGACCTCGGGCACCCCGCCCTTGGCGTAAAGGGGCACCTTCACCCCCAGGTCGTAGGCCAAAGAGGTTTCCGCCACCTCCACCACCAAAAGGGCGTCCTTCCCCTCCGGTAGCCCTTCCTCGTAGAAGTCGGGCCGGGGCGGCAGCAGGGCGAGATCGGGGTAGAGCTCCGACTTTCCCACCACCAGGGGGCTTTGCACAAAGAGGATGGCCTTTTCCGGAACCAAGGGGGCGAGGAGGGCGGTGAGCCTGGCCACCTTGGCCGCGTGACGCTTGCCGATAGGGCTCATCTCCAGGAGTTCTCCTTCCACCAGTTCCAGCCTCAGGTCCTCGGGGAAGACCCCGGCCTCCACCATGCGGTGGAACTCGTCCAGGGAGATCCGGTGGCGGGTCACGGCAGGACCTCCTTCACCGGGATTTTGAGCCCCAGCACCTCCAGTTCGTCCTCCTCGAGGGTTTGCCGTTCGCCGTAGCCTCCCCCAGCGGGTTTGCGGAAGACGTGCACCCGGTCCCGCACCAGGTCCACCACCCAGACCTCGGGCACCCCGGCCTGGGCGTAAAGGGGCACCTTGACGTTCAGGTCGTAGTCCAGGGAGGTTTCCCCCACCTCCACCACCAAGAGGGCGTCTTGGGCCTCGGGGAGCCGGTCCCGGTAGGCGGTCCTGGGGGGGCGGAGGAGGGCCAGGTCCGGGTAGACCTCCGTGTCCGGGGGCAGGACCAGGGGGTTTTGCACGGAAAGGACCGCCCGCCCCCGAAGGGGGGAGAGGAGGTCCACCAAGGTGTTGAGGACGTAGGCGTGGCGTTTTCCGATGGGGCTCATCTCTAGAATCTCTCCTCGCACAAGCTCCACCCGGGCATCCTCGGGGAGGATGCCGGCTTCGGCCATGCGGTGGAACTCCTCGGCGGTAAAGCGGTGGCGGAGCATTTTCCCTATTTTAGCCGGCGGAGCACCTCCTGGGTGAAGGCCTCCGTCCCCGCGCTTCCCCCCAGGTCCGGCGGGGGGGTTTCCAGGAGGGCCTGGGCCACGGCCTCCTCCACCCTCCTTGCCAGCTCCACCAGGCCAAAGGCGTGCTCCAGCATCATGGCGGCGGAGAGGATGGCGGCGGTGGGGTTGGCGATGCCCTTGCCGGCGATGTCCGGGGCGGAGCCGTGCACCGGCTCAAAGACCGGGGTGCCCCGCCCCAAGGAGGCGGAGGGGAGAAGCCCCAGGGAGCCGGGAAGCACCGAGGCCAGGTCGGAGAGGATGTCCCCGAAGATGTTCCCCGTCACCACCACGTCAAAGCGGGCGGGGTTCCTCACCAGGTGCATGGCCATGGCGTCCACGTACTGGTGCTCCAAGGCCACATCGGGATAGCCCTGGCCCACCTCCTCCACCGTCTTCCGCCAGAACTCCCCCACCTCGAGGACGTTGGCCTTGTCCACGCTGGTGAGGTGCCTCCTGCGCTTTCTTGCGGCCTCAAAGGCCACCTTGGCCACCCGCTCCACCTCCGGCTTGCTGTAGCGCTCCGTGTTCCAGGCCTCGGCCTCGGACATGCCCCTGGGCTCCCCGAAGTAGATGCCCCCGGTGAGCTCCCGGACGATGAGCACGTCCACCCCCCGGGCCACCTCCTCCTTTAGGGGGGAAAGCCTCTCCAGCCCGGGGAAGACCTTGGCCGGGCGCAGGTTGGCGAAGAGGTCCTGGCTCTTCCTCAGGGCCAGGAGCCCCGTTTCCGGGCGGATCCTACGGGGAAGGTGGTCCCACCTGGGCCCCCCCACGCTCCCCAGGAGGACGGCCTCCGCCGCCTCCACCCCCTTCCGGGTCGCCTCAGGAAAGGGTTCCCCATGGGCGTCAATGGCGGCCCCGCCAAAGGGGTAAACCTGGTAACTCAGGCCCAGGCCATGGGCCTCGTCCAGGGCCTTTAGGACCTTTAGGGCCGCCTCCGTCACCTCGGGGCCGATCCCGTCCCCCGGAAGCACCGCCACCCTCATTCCGACCTCCTGGGGTAGGGGAGCTTGCGGTCAAACTCGTCCAGAAGGCTTCCCGCTTCCAAAAGCTCCCCAATGGGGTCCCAAAGCCCCTGCGTCAGCGCCTCCCGCGCCGCCTCCGGCAGGGCAAGGGGGGCCACCCGTCCGCCAAAGCGCACCTCCTTCGCCAGGAGGTCCACCTCCACCTCCAGGGAAGGGTCGGCCTCCACCGCCTGGAAGAGGGCCCTTAGGTCTTCCGGGGCCAAGGTCACGCAGGGCAGGCCGATGGCGGTGGCGTTGCCGAAGAAGATCTCCGCGAAGCTCTCCCCGATGATGGCCTTGAACCCGGCGCGCTTGATGGCCTGGGGGGCGTGCTCGCGGCTAGAGCCGGAGCCAAACCCCGCCTCCACCAGGAGGAGGCTAGCCCCCTGGTACCGGGGGTCGTTCAGGGGGTGGGGCTTGGGGTTGCCCTTTTCGTCAAAGCGCTCGTCGTAGAAGAGGTACTGGCCCAGGCCCTCAAAGGTGAGGACCTTCATGAAGCGGGCGGGGATGATGCGGTCCGTGTCAATGTCCTCGCCCCTGAGGGGCACCGCCCGGCCACGGATGACGGTGAACTTCTCCAGCATGCTTTACCTCCCGATGCCAAACACCTCGCGGGCGTCCGCGATCTCGCCCGCCACCGCCGCCGCCGCCACCATGAGGGGGCTCATGAGGACCGTGCGCCCCCTGGGGCTTCCCATGCGCCCCTTGTAGTTGCGGTTGGAGGAGCTGGCGGCCAGCTCGTCCCCCTGGAGGCGGTCCGGGTTCATGGCCAGGCACATGGAGCACCCCGGGTTCCGCCACTCAAACCCCGCCTCGCGGAAGACCTCGGCGATGCCCTCCTCCTCGGCCTTCTTGGCCACCCACTCCGAGCCCGGCACCACCAGGGCCCTCACCCCCTTCTTCACCTTGTGCCCCTTGAGGAAGCGGGCCACCTCGCGCAGGTCCGAAAGCCGGGCGTTGGTGCAGCTGCCGATGAAGGCCACCTGGATGGGCACCCCCTTGATGGGCTGCCCGGGCCTCAGGCCCATGTAGGCCAAGGCCTCCTCGGCCAGGGGGCGTTCCTCCTCGGGAAGCTCCTCCAGGAGGGGGACCCTGCCGTCAATGGGCACCGCCTGCCCGGGGTTGATGCCCCAGGTGACCGTGGGGGGGATCTCCTCGGCGCGGAAGGTGACCACGTCGTCGTAAGGGGCATCGGGGTCGGAGGCGAAGCTCCGCCAGCGCCTTTTGGCCTCCTCCCACTCCGCCCCCTTGGGGCTAAAGGGGCGGCCCTCGAGGTAGGCGAAGGTGGTCTCGTCGGGGTTCACGTAGCCGATGCGGGCCCCGCCCTCAATGGACATGTTGCAAAGGGTCATGCGGCTTTCCATGTCCATGGCCTCCACCGCGCTTCCCCCATACTCGTAGGCGTAGCCCAGGCCCCCCTTCACCCCCAGGTGGCGGATGATGTGCAGGATCACGTCCTTGGCGTAAACCCCAGGGGAGAGCTTCCCTTCCACGTTGATGCGCCGCACCTTGAGCTTCTGGGCCGCCAGGGTTTGGGTGGCCAGCACGTCCCGCACCTGGCTGGTGCCGATGCCGAAGGCCACCGCTCCGAAGGCCCCGTGGGTGGAGGTGTGGGAGTCCCCGCAGGCGATGGTCATCCCCGGCTGGGTCAGGCCCAGCTGGGGCCCGATCACGTGCACGATGCCCTGGTTCCCGCTTCCCAGGTCAAAGAAGGTGATCCCGTGCTCCTTGGTGTTTTGCCGGAGGGCCTCCAGCATGCTTTGGGCCAAGGGGTCCTGGAAGGGCTCGGTGCGGTCGTGGGTGGGGACGATGTGGTCCACGGTGGCGAAGGTGCGGTGGGGGTAGCGCACCTTAAGCCCCAGGTCCCTGAGCATCCCGAAGGCCTGGGGGCTCGTGACCTCGTGCAGGAGGTGCAGGTCAATGAAAAGCTGGCTTTGGCCGCTTCGCAGCTTCCTCACCTCGTGGGCCTCCCATACCTTCTCGTAAAGCGTTTTTCCCATGCTCCCTCCCTTTACAAAAATCCCCCGGGTTCTGGGCCCGGGGGAAAGCAACAGGGCTTCCCTAAGCCGGGCCCGCCCGGCCTAGGTCTAGCAGGAAGCCCCGCCGCATTGCCCTATAGCCTAAGCCTCCCCTGCCTCAGGGTCAAGGGCTTGGCGCTAGGGCTTGACGAGAAGAAGGGCCTTCCGTACAATGACCCTTGCGTCTGCCGGGGTGGCGGAATTGGTAGACGCGCACGATTCAGGGTCGTGTGTCCTCGCGGACGTGCGGGTTCAAGTCCCGCCCCCGGCACCAAAGGGCCCCCGGAAGGGGGCCTTAGGCTTTTGCTACACTGAGGCCCATGACGCGGGTTCTCTCCGGCATCCAGCCCTCGGGGGAGATCCACATCGGCAACTACCTGGGGGCCATCAAGCAGTGGGTGGAGCTGGGGGAGAGGCTGGGGCGGGAGGCCTTCTTCTGCATCGTGGACTACCACGCCCTCACCAACCCCCTGGCCTACGACCCCCAGACCTTGGCCCGGCGTACCTTTGAGGCCGCCTTGGTGAACATGGCCGCGGGGCTCAACCCCGAGAAGGTCACCCTCTTCGTCCAGTCCCACGTGCCCGAGCACACGGAGCTCGCCTGGGTCTTCACCACCCTCACCCCCTTGGGGGACCTCACCCGCATGACCCAGTTCAAGGACAAGGCCGCGAAGCAGGAGGCGGTCTGGTCGGGCCTCCTCATGTACCCCGTGTTGCAGGCGGCGGACATCCTCATCTACAAGGCGGACACCGTGCCCGTGGGGGAGGACCAGGTGCAGCACATTGAGCTCACCCGGGAGATCGCCAGGCGCTTCAACGCCCTCTTTGGGGAGACCTTCCCCGAGCCCAAGGCCCTCCTGAACCCCGAGGCCCCCCGGGTGCCGGGCATAGACGGCAAGGCCAAGATGAGCAAATCCCTGGGGAACACCATCGGCCTCCTGGAGGACGAGGGGAGCATCTGGGAGAAGATCCGCCACCTGCCCGACGACCCCCAGCGCATCCGCCTCTCCGACCCCGGGGACCCGGGGCGCACCGTGGTCTTCACCTACCTCTCCTACTTCGCCCCCAAGGAGCTGGTGGAGGTCTTGAAGGAGGAGTACCGGAAGGCGGGGGTGGGGACCTTGGTGGTGAAGCGGATCCTCTTTGAGGAGATGATGAAGGTCCTAAGGCCCATCCGCCAGCGGGCGGAGGAGCTCAAGAAGGACCCCGACTACGTGATGGACGCCCTCCTGGAAGGGGCCAGGCGGGCCCGGGCGGTGGCGGCGGCCACCATGGAGGAGGTGCGGGAGAAGGTGGGGCTCCTTCTCCCCAGCAAGCGCCCGGTGCTTCGGTGATCCGGCTGGAGTTTCCCGGGTTTTCCGGGACCCCGGAGGAGCTCCGGGAGGCCCTGAGGCGGGGAAGGCTTTCCCCCCGGGGGCTTCCCCTTCTCCTCATCGTGGAGCAGGCCCTTGGCCAGGTGCCCGAGGACCTCAGGGCCCGGGCGGAGCTTCTTCCCCTTTTGGCCGAGCTTTTGGTGCTGAAGCTTTCCCCGGAGAAGGCCCTTACCCCCAAGGAGGAGGGGGAGGAGGCCCCCATCGTGCGGGTGCTGGTGGACCTCTCCGAGACCGTGGCCTTCCTGGAGGAGCGCCTTAGGCGGCGGAGCCGGCTCCTTCCCGTGGCCCCGCCCCCGGTGCCCCGGCCTGCCTTGCGCCTTCCCCCCAAGGCCCTGAAGGAGGTGGCCCAGTCCTTCCGCAAGGCGGTGCTGGCCTTGCCCCAGGAGGCCTTTGGCCTGCGGGAGGCCTGGGAGCGGCTGAAGGGCCTCCTTAGGGGGCGGGTGGCCTTCCACCGCCTACCCTTACGGGGCTGGGGGGAGCAGGCGGTGGGCTTCGCGGCGCTTTTGGAGGCCCACCGGCTGGGCCTGGTGCGCCTCGAGCAGGAGGAGGCCTTCGGCCCCTTGTGGGTGGAGGCGGAAGGGGCGGTGGAGGAGCGGCGTCTTGCTTAGCAGAGCAGGTGGTCTCTGGCGAAGACCCTCACCCCGAGCGGCCCTCCCTGGTGGTGCGCCTGCCCTTGGGGGCCCTTTACGAGGGCGTGGGGCTTGCCTAGGTGGAGCTGCTACGCCTCCACCTGACCCCTGAGGAGGACGCCCCGCTGCGGGAACGGAAGACCTACTCCCTGGTGCCCCAAGCGTGCCTGTGGGGAAGCCCTCATCTGACCCCGGTGGAGACGGCGTGGCGACGGGTGGAGGGGTGGCCCTTGCCGCGGCGGGGCTAGGGGGGTGTGGCGGAGTTATGGGGGGCGTTGCGGGAGTTGGGGGAGCCTTTGGGGAGGGATGGGGAAAGTCTATGCGCGGGCACTTAAGCCTCCTGCTCTAAAACAAGGGACAGGGGTTATCCCCTGTCCCCGAACGCCGGTGCTTACTGAGAGGACTATTGTCCTCCGCCGGAGCTACCTTCTCCGCCGGAGCTACCTTCTCCGCCGGAGCTACCTTCTCCGCCGGAGCTACCTCCTCCGCTTCCGATGGTTTGGTTATTACCAGCAGCTCCTGACCAGGTTACCGTCACGTTCTGAGTAGAGGCGTCGAAGCTTACAGAGCACGCGGTAATCGTAGCAGGCTTAGACCCTGTAGAGTAGCTGCCGGCCGAGTAACCCGCTGCTTGGTTACAATCAGTTGGGATGCTGGTGACGTTAGGGTTTTCCGCAATGTAGGCGTTAGCTACCTTGTAAACGTTTTGGGCATAAGCCTGCTCCGCTCGTATTTGGGCGCTCCGCCGGGCCTGGAGCAGGTTGGGCACCAGCACCGCCGCCAGGATGCCGATGATGGCGATGACGATCAGAAGCTCAATCAGGGTAAAGCCTTTTGCGTTCCGCATACTTCCTTCTCCTTAAGGGTTTCCGCGCCTTTATGGATTGCGCGGCCATGAGTGCCTATTGCCGTTTTGCCTCCCTTTGCCTTACCGCCTTCTTACCGCCTTTTTAACCCCGCTCTCACCTCCCCTTGGTTTCCATTCTTAGGGCCTCCCTTGGCCCCCGTCAACCCCCCCTTTTGGGGGGGTCATCCTTAGGATGGCAGGGGGGTGTGAAAGGGGTGTGAAAAGGGGAGCCGGGCCCTGGGCCTTCAACGCCGCTCGTAGGAGAGCACCTGGAAGACGGGCTTTCCCCCCTTGAGGCTCGGCAAAAGCACCGGACGGTTTTCCTGGGGGATGCGGATGTAGACCACCTCCGCCTTTTGCCCGGCGTTGCAGCTCGTTTGGTTCCCGGCGCTGGTGGTGCAGAACTCGTTGCTGATCACCGAGCCGAAGAGGACGTTGTCCTTCACCACCCGGAAGGTTCTCCCTGCGTACACCGGGGCCATGACGTATTGCCCCCGCTGGTAGATATTCCCCTCCGCCACCAGGCCCAGGGTGTGGGAGGGGAAGAGGCCGTGGGAGGTGTTGGGCAACAGGTTGCCGTTCAGGTTTAGGTTGCCCCCTTGCCCGTTTTTGGCCAGCACCGCCAAGGTGGCGGACCTTTTCCCCCCTGAGGAGGCCTTGTACTCCGTTGGCTTGTCGAAGACCACATTCAGGCCTTCCAGGACCACATCCCCGTAAAGCTCCAACACCCCTTGCCCACCGGCGTAGGTGTACCTAAAGCCGCCCCTGGTCCCGTCAAGGCGGGTGAAGGTGCAGTCTAGCCCATTGGTGCTGAGGGTCAGGGTTCCGGAAGTCATGGCGGCCAGGCAGGAGGGGTTGAGGGTGGCCTCTAGGGGCTGGAGGAGGGTCACCGTGTTCCCTATGCGCTGGATGCGCAAGGCGGCTTTGGCCTGCAGGCACTGCCGCCAGGTGGGGTAGGCGCCGCAGGCCTCCGAGTCCAGCTTGGCGTCCAGGGTGGGGAAGGGCGGGGGGTCGGAGAGGTCAAAGGGCCCCATGGTCTCGGTGCAGACCCCCTTGTTGTTCTGGCAAACGTCCACGTTTTGGCCGGTGATGTCCTGGCTGCCCCGGCCCACGAAGACCCCTTTTACCTTGTTTCCGGGCTTCCCGATCGTGACGCTCCCTCCCACGGAGACCTTCCCGTACTGCACCCGCAGGCTGGCGCAGAGGTCATCCACCTTACGGTAGCTCTCCTCCACCCAAGAGGCGATGTTGCCGTATTCTTGCGTGTCGTATAGGTTGTAGTCGTTGTACAGGGAGAAGTCGCCAGTGCCACTTATCACGTAATCGTCAGGTTTGTTGCGGTCGCCCACGATGTAAATCCCCCCCCGGATGGTGGCACTGCCGTTCAGCCACTTGTTGGATTGGCCGGTGCCGGCAAAGATGGCCTGCTCCAGGTAGTCGGTGTTGCTGAGGCGGAAGGTGGCCTGCACCGTGGCCCGGGCGCCACTGCTCCTTCCTTGGGAGACCAAGGTGAAGAGTTGCCCATCCTGGGCGTCTTTAATCAGGGTGACGGTGTAGCTCCCAATGGGCCTACCGTCGGCGTCCAGCACGCTTTCCCCGTCCGCCAGGACCAGCTGGTTGTTGGTGAAGCGGATTAGGGTTCCGCTCCTTCCTAGGTCAATGCCCTCCACCAGGGAGGAGTAGCAACCCGCCCCGCCTCCCCTTCGGATCTCTTCCTCCCTCCAGATGTAGTACTGGAACAAGGCGGCCTTGTACTTCTGCAGGCCCGCCTCGGCGGCGTAGAAGGCCTGGACGGAGGTGGTGTCGTTGCGGGTGACCCAAAGTTCTATCTGGGTGCGGAAGAAGGTCCCAAAGACCAAAAGGCTGATGAGGACCATCAGGGCCAGGGTGGCCACCAGGGCAATACCTTTCGCGCGCATGCTTCCTCCTTACTGGGGCAGGGGCTTGAGGTTGGGCATCAGGACCTCTTGCCGAAGGGCGTAGCACCCCCGGTTTGCGGGGCAGGTGAGGGTCTCTCCCGAGAGGGTGGTGAGGGTTGCGGGCCCGGCCGCCCTCATGGGGGTTAGGGAGTACCCCACCACCTCCACCAGGGCGGAGCGGGGGTAGGCGTCCGGGCCGCAGTCCGGGGTATCCCTGGTCTCCCCGTGGCTGCACAGGTAGCGGATGTCCAGGGCCAGGATGCCCTCGGCCAGGGGCTGGAAGGAGGCCTCAGGCTGGGTGCACTCGTCGCCGGAGGTGGGGGTGGCGTTCACGTCGCTGCGCTCCAGGGTATCCCCCTGGAAGCGGTAGTCCACCCGGCGGCAGGCCTGGGTTGGTGCCCGCAGGCTGGTGACGTAGTAAAGGCTCACGCTGTCCTTGGCCCCCCCGTCCGTGCCCCGGAGCACCTGGCCTGCCGGGAGGACGAAGGCCCGGTTGGCGGTCCCGCTGTTCCAGTACCGGGCGCCGGCCATCTGCAGGTCCCCCGAGACCACCTGCATCACCATCCGCACCCGGTCTTGCAGCTCGCTTCGGGCCTGGGTTTCCCGGGCAAGGGCGGCGTTGCTGGTGAAGTACCGGACGGCAACGCCAAGGACCGTCACCAGAAGGGCTAGGGCCACCAAGGCCTCCACCAGGGTGAAACCGGTGCGCTTCATGGTCTACCACCTCTTGGCGGCGGGCAGGGGGCGGGCTTGTCCTGGGTGGGGGAAGGGTAGACGTCGTAGCAGGTCACCCGGCGGCCGATGGTGACCCGGGGGCCACGCTCGTGGGCCGCGGTGACCACCAGGGTGACCACCCCTTCGCCCAGGACGCCGCTTTCGCCAAGGATGCGCCACCTTACGGCCACGTTCCCTTGGGTCTCCTCCCCTTGGCAGTTCACCGGGCGCAGGAAGCTGGGGTTTCCTTCCCTAAGGGCCTGGGGAGGGGCTACCCGGGTGGGGCAGGAGTAGAAGTAATCCACGAAGTAGAAGCTCCGCCCGCTTTGGGGGTCGTCGATGTAGGGGTTGGGAGGGGTGAGGACCTCGCTTTTCAACACCTCGGCGGATTGGGCTTCCAAAACCCGCACCGCCGCCGCCTTGGCGTCGGTGGCGTAGCGGCTTTGGGCGGAGGCCCTGAGGTTGGAAACCTGGCTCATGAGCAAGGCGCCAAAGGCTATGCCAATGACGGCCAGCGCGATCAGGACTTCTATGAGGGTGAGCCCTTGTCTTTTCATCGGACCTCCGCCCTCCCTTGCGGGGAAATGCGCACGGTTTTGCTGTAGGTGCCCTGCCGGTCGCTCAGGGTCACCGCGGTTTCCGCAAACTCCTTGGGGATGCCCCGGGTGTCAAAGAGGAAGGGGTTGGCCCCCTGGACTTGGGTTAGCCTCACCCGGCCCCAGTCCCCCTGGCCAAAGGCCACGGTTTGCAGCACCGCGTCGGGGGCGCCGTCCCGGTTCGTGTCCACGAAGACCTCGTATTGGCCTGCGCCCTGGGCGCTGAAGCGGAGGCCGACGAACTCGTTGCGGCGGATGGCCTCGAGGCGGGCCCGGGTCACCTGGGCCGCCAAGGACTGGGCCGCCTGGTTCACCGCCTGGCGGCTTGGGTTAAGGAGGCCGGCGCTCAAGGTGAGCGCCACCCCCAAGACCGCCAGGAGCAGGATGAGCTCAATCAGGGAAAGGCCTTGGCGCCACCTCACGCCTTTAGGCTAGCCCCCGATGGGGCCGGGGGCATCCCCCAAATGGGGGGGGGTTACTCCAGGCGGGCCCGGCCCTGCTGGCTCACCACCACCTTGCGGGTGGCAGGGCCCGAGCTAAGGGCGATGGTGCCGGTGATGGGCTTGGCGGGAAGGCCCCTGGGGTCGAAGAGAAGCGGCATGTTGCCCAAGGCGCTTTGGCCCGGGTCCAGCCGCACCCGGGCCCAGTCGCCCTCCCCAAAGCGCACCCGCTGCACCTCCTCGCCGGGATCGTAAGCCCGGTTGCCGTTTCTGTCCAGAAAGACGGCGTACCCGCCTGCCCCCTCCGTGAAGACCTGGAGCCCGGCGAAGGCGTTGTGCCGGATGGCCTCCAGCCGGGCCCGGGTCACCTGGGCCGCCAGGGAGCGGGCGGCGGCGTCCAGGGCCAGGCGATTCGGGGAGAGGAGGGGAAGGCCAAGCCCCAGGAGCACCCCCAAAACCCCCAGGACCACCAGAAGCTCCAACAGGCTAAGGCCTTTCCTACGCATGGGCCCGCCACCAGCTTAGCGCTTTTTTCCAGGCCCCCTGGCTTAGGGGGTATGATGGGCCCATGCGCGAGGTCTACATCGTTTCCGCGGTGCGCACCCCCATCGGCCGCTTCGGGGGGGTGCTGAAGGACGTGAGCCCGGTGGAGCTTGGGGCCCATGCCATGCGGGCCGCCCTGGAGCGGGCCGGGGTGGAGGGGAAGGACCTGGACCTATACGTGTTTGGGAACGTGCTCCGGGCGGGGCACGGGCAGCTCCTTCCCCGCCAGGCGGCCCTAAGGGCGGGCATCCCCAAGGAGGTGGATGGGTACCAGGTGGATATGGTCTGCGCCTCGGGGATGATGGCGGTGATGAACGCCGTCCAGTTCCTGCGCACGGGGGAGGCCCAGCTGGTGCTGGCCGGGGGGATGGAGTCCATGAGCCAGGCGGGCTTCTACCTCTCCCACCGGGCCAGGTGGGGGTACAAGTTCCTCATGGGGGCCCCGGAGGGGCTGCAGGACATCCTCCTTAGGGATGGCCTTTCCGATCCCTTCACGGGCGAGGCCATGGGGGAGCAGGCGGAAAGGCTCGCCCAGGACTATGGGGTGGGCCGGGAGGAGGTGGACGAGGCCGCCTACCTTTCCCACCGGAGGGCGGCGGAGGCCACGGAGAAGGGCCTCTTTGCCCAGGAGATGGCCCCCATGGAGCTTCCCGGGAAGAAGGGGCCGGTGGTGGTGGACCGGGACGAGGGCATCCGCCCCGAGACCACCTTGGAGTCCCTGGCGGCCCTGAAGCCCGCCTTCAGGAAGGACGGCATCCTCACCGCGGGCAACGCCAGCCAGATCTCCGACGGGGCGGCGGCGCTTCTTTTGGCCTCGGAGGAGGCGGTGCGGGCCCATGGCCTGAAGCCCATCGCCCGGGTCCTGGGGGGGGCCTGGGCCGCGGGGGAGCCCTGGCGCTTCCCCGAGGCCCCCATCCCGGCGGTGAAGCGCCTGCTGGACCGGCTGGGGATGGGGATTGGCGACTTCGGCCTCTTTGAGAACAACGAGGCCTTCGCCCTCAACAACGTCCTCTTCCACCGCCTTCTGGGGGTGCCCTACGAGAGGCTCAACGTCTTCGGGGGGGCGGTGGCCCTGGGCCACCCCATCGGGGCCAGCGGGGCCAGGATCCTGGTCACCCTGCTGAACGCCCTGAGGCATAAGGGGGAGGAGAGGGGCCTCGCCGCCATCTGCCACGGGACCGGCGGGTCCACGGCCTTTGGGGTGGAGATGGTCTAAGTGTCCATCTCCTCTAGGATCTTTTCCAAGCGGAAGAGGAGGTGGGGGAGGTCCTGTTCCACGATGGCTCCCACCACCTCCATGTCCACGTCAAAGTATTCGTGGACGAAGCGGTTCCGGGTGTCGGCGATTTCCCGCCAGGGAACGTCGGGGTAGCGTTCTTTGAGCTCTTGGGAGAGGCCCCTGGCGGCCTCCCCTAGGATTTCCAGGAGGCGCACCACGGCCAAGGCGGTGGTGTCCTCTGGGGGGAGGGAGGCCAGGTTCTTTCCTTGCCCCAGCTCTAGGGCCCTTCGCGCCGCGTCCCGCATGTGCAGGAGCCGGACCCTGTCCGTAATCCTAGGCCGCCTCATAAAGGGGACGGGCCTCCTTTAGGGCCTCCTCGCGGAAGTAGCGGCTGAGGCTCTTTGGGGTGTGGAGGTCCACCCGCCTCCCGAACAGGCGGGAGAGCTCCTCCTGGAGGCGCACGAAGCCTAGGCCCGGGGTCCTTCCGGGGAAGAACTCCACCAAGAGGTCCAGGTCGCTTGCCTCCGAAGCCTCTCCCCGGGCGAAGGAGCCGAAGAGAAGGAGCCTGCGCACGCCGTAGCGCTGGCAAAGCTCCTGGAGGCGTTGCCGATCGGGAGTGGGCAGGGAAGGGTTCACCTCTTCCATCTTACCCCGAGGGCTTGCTGGGGGCGTGTCCCTAGACCAGGCCGTCCAGCTCAAAGGCCTCGAGGCGGAACTCCTCCAAGGCCACCTGGAAGGCCCCTTGGGCGGCCAGGAAGCGGGCCGCCTGCCTAAGGGTTTCCTCCACCCAGGCGGGGTCGTTGCCCAAAAGGCTTAGGCCCACCACCTCAAAGCCCCAGGCGTCCAGGCCGTGGAGGCGGGCGGCGCTCACGGGGAAGCGGGCCTTCACCCTTTCCAGGGCCGGCTTGATGAGGGCCCGCTTCTCCTTAAGGCTCCGGGCTGGGAGCTCCAGCCGGGCGGTGTAGAGGCCCAGGTAGGCTTTCATGGCAGAAACGCCGGGCGGCGTCAAGAACAGTTTGCGCTGGGGCCTTGCCTTGGCGCAACCAAGGGCCCCCCTCGGGGCGCTTAGAACATGGGCCCGATGCGGAAGTGGAGCCTTCCCGTGGGGCTTTCCGGGCTGAAGGCGTAGTCCAGCCGCAAGGAGGGGAGGAGGGCCCCGAAGAGGTCCAGGTCCAGCTGGAAGCCGAGGCCGGCCCCCCACTTCACCCCGCCGGTGTTGTCAGCGATCCCCAGGTCAGCGAAGAGGATGCCGTAGAGGTTGGTCCCCCCCTGGGGGGAGAGGTTGAAGTTGTAGCGGTACTCCAAGCTCCCCGTGGCGAAGGAAAGCCCCCCGTACTTGCGGTCCTCGTAACCCCTTAGGAGGAAGGCCTCGGCCCCGCCCCCGGAGAGGAAGAAGCGCTCGCTCTCTGGTGGGAAGCCCAGCAGGGTGCCCGCGGAGAGGCGGAAGGCCAGGGCCTGGCGTTTTTCCCCGTCCAAGGGGGCGTAGGTCTTGCCCGTGGCCACCACCGGCACGAAGAAGCTCCGGCCTCCCGTGTCGGGGAGGGAGAGGCCCAAGCCGGTGCTCAGGCCCGCCTCGTACCCCTGGGTGCGGAAGCGGGGGTTGTCCACCTGGGTGTAGGTGAGGCCGGTGTCCAGCCTCAGGGTCCAGCCGGGGGTGGGGAGGAGGCCTTGGGCCAGGGTGGGGTTCTTGTACCCGGTGCCGTCGCAATACTTGGGGTCGCTGGGACCGGCGGCGGGGTCGCAAGGGGCGTTGGGGTCATGGACCTCGAGGGCATACGCGGACCGCCTGGCGGAAAGCCCCAGGGATAGCCGCAGGTTCTCCAGGTCCTGGGAGAAGGGGCGGGAGAGGGTGAAGCTCCCCCCGGTGCGCCTTTCCGTGTACTCCCAGCCGGTGTCGGTGCTCCCGTCCAAAAGCTTGTTGTTGCCAAGGGGGGTGGAGAAGAGGCTAAGGGAGAGGCTGGTGCGCACTTCCTTCAGGTCCAGGTAGTCCACGTAGAGCCAGGGGATGGCGTAGCTCACCGAGAGGGAGAGGTTGTCCCTGGCGTCGTTTTGCACGAAGGCCAGGTCCACCCCCACCTGGTGGGCCAGGCCGAAGAGGTTGGTCTCCTTGAAGGAGACGCTGCCCGACCAGCCCTCCAGGGAGCTCCAGCCGAGGGCGGGCTGGAAAAGCCCGGTGCGGGCCTCCTTGAGCCTGAGGACCACCACCACCTGGTCCTCCCTCTCCCCGGGGGCCAGGCCCACCTGGGGCGGCTCTGCGAGAAGCCCCGTGGCCATGAGGCGGGCGATGCCCTGGCGCAGGGCCTGGACGCTGAAGAGGCTTCCCGGCTTGGGGAGCTCCCGCAGGATCACCTCCTCCTGGGTGCGGTGCTCCCCCTGCCACTCCAGGCGGTAGCCCCCGATCTTGAGCTCCACCACCTCCAGGCGGAAGACCCCCTCCTGGAAGCCAAAGCGCACGTCAGCCACCTCCAGGCCCTTCTCCCCGTAGTAGCCCGCGAGGCGCCGGGCGTCCTCCTGGGCCAGGAGGGGGGTGTAGACCTCCCCGGGCTTGAGCCGGAGAAGGCCCAGGAGGGTTTCCGCCGGGAAGGCGGTGGCCCCGCGGAGCTCCACCCGCTCGATCACCCCCCCTTCCGGGCCCAGCTGGAGCTGGACCACCACCCCTTCCCCCTCGGGGGTGAGGTTGAAGTTGACCACCCGGGAAAGTTTCCGGGAAAGGGCCTGCACCCCCTCCAGAAGGAGGTCGTAGCGCAGGTGGTCCCCGGGCTTCAGGGGGAAGCCCGTGAGGTCCAGGCCCTCTCCCTCCAGGCGCACCACCTTAAGCTCCCGCACCGCCACGGTGAGGATGCCCCCATCCAGGCGGCTACCCTGGGGGTCGGGGCCGCTATAGCGGTAGCCGGCCCTCTCGTAGCGGGCGGCGAGGCCCCTTAGGGCCTCCTGGTACTTGGCGAAGTCAAAGGGGCCATTCAGGGGCTCCAGGTCCTTGAGGAGCTCGGCCTCGGAAAGCAGGCTAACCCCCACAAGGCGCACCTCCTTCACCTCCGGGCTCTCCTCCACCCGGAAGGTGAGGAGCATCTTGCCCGCCTGCTCCTTGGCCTCCACCTCCACCTTGGGGACGAAGGGGAAGCCGTTTTGCCGGTAGGCCTCGGCCAAGGCCTTGGCCGCCTCCCCCGCCCGGATGGGGTTGTAGGTGGCCTCTGGGCCGATGGCGAAGTTCTCCAGGAAGCGCAAAAGGGCCTCCTGGGGGAAGGCCTTCCCCTCCACCCGCACCTGGCCGATGGGGGGGTAGGGGGTGAGGAGGACCTTGAGGAGATCCCCTTCCAGGCGCACCTCCACCTGCTGGAAGTAGCCGGTGGCCAGGATGGCCTTCCGGGCCTCCTCCAGGTTCCCCGGCTCATCCCCTGCGCCAAAGGGCAAGGCGGCCCGGGCCAAGGCCTGCAGCACAGGGTCGCCCCCTTCCACCACCACCTGGCGGATGGGGGCGGCCAGGGCCAAGAGGCCCAGGAACCCCAGGGCAAAAAGCCGTTTCATGGCGCAAAGCTTACCAGAGCCGGGTGAAGGGGGCGTGAGAGTAGAATGTTCGCCATGGAGGTTTACGAGAAGATCCAGGAGGCGGTGGCCTACATCCGCTCCAAGACCGGGTTCGTGCCCGAGGTGGGGATCGTCCTGGGCTCGGGGCTTGGCCCCTTGGCCGAGGAGGTGGCCAAGGAGGCGGAGATCCCTTACGGGGAGATCCCCCACTTCCCCCCTTCCACCGCCCCCGGGCATGCGGGGAGGCTGGTCCTGGGGGAGCTCGAGGGCAAGCGGGTTTTGGTCTACCAGGGCCGGGTCCACTACTACGAGGGCTACTCCCCCGAGGAGGTGGTCTTCCCCGTGCGGGTGGGGTATTTCCTGGGGGCCAGGACCTTCCTCCTCACCTCGGCGGCGGGAGGGCTTAACCCCCGGTTCCAGGCGGGGGGGATCATGCTCCACCTGGACTACCTCAACGTGGCCGGGGTCAACCCCTTGCGGGGGAAAAACGACGAGCGCCTGGGCCCCCGTTTCCCCGTGATGTTTGAGGCCTACGACCCCGCCCTCATCGAGCTGGCCCGCAGGGTGGCCCGGAGGCAGGACCTGCACCTTTTTGAGGGGGTGTACGCCTGGTTCCTGGGGCCCAGCTTCGCCAGCCGGGCCGAG